>NZ_JCASIF010000003.1:0-466359 GCF_059686055.1 Telluria sp. ZB4P34
GAGCGCGTTGTTCAGCATCGAACGGACCATCTCAAAGACAGGTCGCCTGGAGGTTTTGAAAGCGATAATCTCTCCATTGTACAGATCAAGAATCGGCGACAAGTACAGCTTCTCATCGCCGACCTTGAATTCGGTAACGTCGGTTGTCCACTTCTGATTAGGCGCAGTAGCTTCGAATTCTCGCGCAAGTTCGTTAGGCGCTACAACTCCCATGTCTCCCTTGAAAGAGCAGTATTTTTTGGGACGGACCAGCGACTTCAGGTTCAGCTCACCCATCAGCCGTTGAACAGTCTTATGGTTGATCTTCTCGCCAAGCTGATGGAGCGTTGCAGTGATACGTCGATAGCCGTACCGGCCCCGGTGCTCATCGTAGATGCAGCGGATACGCTTTCTTACCTCGTCGTATTTGTCCTGTACCTGTCGTGCTTGTCGATGATAGTAGAAGACGCTGCGAGGCAGCTCGGCCGCCTTGAGCAGGACATGCAGTGGAAATTGTGGCCTTAGTTCGTGCACTACTTGCGCTTTTTCTGCGGCGCTTTCGGTTGGGCTTTCACTTGCGGTCGCGAGCGAACTAAGGCATCGAGCTTTTTTAGGTAAGCAACCTCCGCACGCAGATGAAGCAGCTCATCGAGTAGCTCCTCACGGCTGCGCGTATCAAGATTTTCAGAGGGCTCAGGCTTATTCTTCTCGGGCTGCATTCTTGGTCTTTCTGTCGGGCCGGGCTCCAGGGCTGCGGCGCCGCCCTCACGATAAGCCTGCTCCCACGCACCCACCGTAGCATGACGCCGAATATTGAATGCCGTGGCAGTTTGACCCTTTGATAGCTTATTTTCCCACATGTGATGCAGAACCGTGAGCTTGAAAGCGGCGTCATATGAGGTACGTTTCCTCTTGAGCCCATCCTCGCCATGAAGTCGGAAAAATTCAATCCACCGTTGTACAAGTGAAGGATTCGATATGCCAAATTCCTCGGCTAGCGTCCGGTAACCCATCGAGCCTTCAAGATACCGTTGCACGACAATCAGCTTGAAGGCAGGTGTGTACTTCCCCATAAAACCCCAGAAAGTTAGTGTCCAACTTTCTGGGGTCAGTTCAAAGCCGACCACCCTACGAAAATCAATCCAGGCGCTTGGCGTCCGGCGTCGGGAACGGCGGCGGCGGCTCCGCCGCACTCAGGTCGTCCGGATTGATCGACCACAGCCCCGGCAGGTTGCGCCAGTAGTTGTACACGTCCATGCCGAAGCCGACCACGAACTCGTTCGGCAGCGTGAGGCCGACCAGGTCGGCCTTGATCGGCTTGGCGCGCTTGAGGTCCTTGTCCGCGAACACGGCGACGACCACCTCGGCCGCCCCCATGTCGAGCAGGCGCTGCTTGACGTGGGCCAGTGTCTCGCCTTCGTCGAGGATGTCGTCCACGACCACGATGGTGCGGCCGCTCACGTCCTGGCGCGGGATGACCTTCCACACGATCTTGCCGCCGCGGTCGGCGTCGCCATAGCGGCTGACGTGGATGTAGTCGAATTCGAGCGGGAAGTCGAGCTGGGGCAGCAGGTGGCCGGTGAAGACGACGGCGCCGCCCATCACGCCCAGCACGAGGGGGAAGGCTTTGTCCTTGCTGTTGCCGAAACGCGCGTTCAGCTGGTCGGCGACGCGTTTTACCGAGGCCTGGACTTCTTCGGGCGTGACGATCTGGGTGGCGTTGGCGAGGAGTGCGCGGGCGCGGTCATGGTGGTAGTCTTGCATGGGCGTTCTGTTTTCAAAAGGATCGGTCGATTATGCGCCATTCGCCCTTGCAGCCACGTTCCTGTTGGAATGGTGTGCATGGCATGGCGCATGGATGGGGCGCCTCAGGCGCCGCTGATGTCGCGCTGCAGCTTGCGGGTGAGCTTGGCAAAGACGAGCTCGTAGGAGCGGCGCAGCAGGGCCGCGAACTGGTCTTCGTCGAGCCGGGCTTCCGGCGTCACGAAGACCCACTTGGCGCGCGCCAGGTAGGGGGCCGGGATGATGCCGGGCCGGTCGGTCAATTCGAGGAAGCGCTCGTCGTCCGCCTTCAGGCTGAAGCCGGTCGAGGGGCCATCCTTGTTGGTCACGGCGAACATCCTGGCGCCCACCGAGAACACGGTGTTGTGGTCCCACTTGGTGTCTTCCGTGCAGCCGGGGAAGCTGCGGCAGAGGGCCTTGGCCGCTTCGAAATCCATGCTTGTCTCCTGGGCCGGCTGTGCGCCGGTCATTTCCTTGTTGATGACATTGTAGCGGATGATGTCATAGCGCAATAACCAGAAGCGACACGGGGCGGCATTGCGGCGTATCATACGTGGCTTGGATAACAACGAACCACCAAGCCATGTCCACTCCCGAATTCGAACAAACCCGCACGGAACGCCTGGCCCGGCTGCGCAGCGCGATGGCGCGCGCCGGCATCGACGCCTATGTCGTGCCGTCGAGCGACCCGCACCTGTCGGAATACCTGCCCGGACACTGGAAGGGCAGGGAGTGGCTGTCCGGTTTCACCGGCTCGGTCGGCACCTTCATCGCCACCGCCGGTTTCGCCGGCGTGTGGACCGATGGACGCTACTGGACCCAGGCGGAAACCGAGCTGGCCGGCAGCGAAGGCCTGGGCAAGATCGCCCTCATGAAGATCCCCGGCGCGGCCAGCCAGATGCACGTGGACTGGCTGGCGGCAAACCTGTCGGCCGGGCAGACCGTCGCAGTCGATGCCCGCGTGCTGGGCCTGGCCGGCGCGCGCCTGTTGTCGGACGCGCTGTCGGCCAAGGGCATCGTGCTGCGCACCGATATCGACCTGCTCGACGAAGTCTGGCAGGACCGTCCGGCGCTGCCCGGCGACCCGGTGTTCGAGCACCTGCCGCCCTATGCGACCATGAGCCGCGCCGACAAGCTGGCCGCCACCCGCGCCGCGATGGAGCAGCATGGCGCCGGCTTTCACTTCATCTCGACGCTGGACGATATCGCCTACCTGTTCAACCTGCGCGGCGCCGACGTCAGCTTCAACCCGGTGTTCCTGGCGCACGCGCTGGTCGGCCGCGCAGACGCGACGCTGTTCGTCGGCGATGGCAAGGTGCCGGCGGACGTACGCGCGCGCCTGGAATCCGACGGCGTGCATCTCGCGCCTTACGCGAACGCCGCCACTGCCCTGGCGGCGCTGCCGGATGGCGCTACTTTGCTGCTCGACCCGCGCCGCGTGACGGCCGGCATGCGCGCCGCGGTCAGCCAGGGCGTGAACGTGGTGGAAGCGATCAACCCCACCACCTTCGCCAAGTCGCGCAAGCTGGAAGCGGAAGCCGTCAACGTGCGCGCCGCCATGGAGCAGGACGGCGCGGCGCTGTGCGAATTCTTCAGCTGGCTGGAAGCGGAGCTGGCGAACCCGGGCCGTATGCCGCTGGACGAAGTGGCGATCGACACCCACATCACGGCTGCGCGGGCGCGCCGTCCGCACTTCGTCAGCCCGAGCTTCTCGACCATCGCCGGCTTCAACAGCAACGGCGCGATCATGCACTACCGCGCCGCGCAAGAGACCTGCGCGACGATCGAGGGCGACGGCCTGCTGCTGATCGACTCGGGCGGCCAGTACCTGGGCGGCACCACCGACATCACGCGCGTGGTCCCGGTCGGCCAGCCCTCGGAAGCGCAAAAGCGCGACTACACGCTGGTCCTGAAGGGCCTGATCAACCTGTCCTCGACGCGCTTCCCGCGCGGCACCCGCGCGCCGCTGCTGGACGCCATCGCGCGCGCGCCGATCTGGGCCGCCGGCATCGACTACGGCCACGGCACCGGCCACGGCGTCGGCTACTTCCTGAACGTGCACGAAGGTCCGCAGACGATTTCCCCGGCGGTCCCGCCGGACCCGCATACCGCGATGGAACCGGGCATGATCACCTCGATCGAGCCGGGCATCTACCGCCCCGGGCGTTGGGGCATCCGCATCGAGAACCTGGTGCTGAACGAAGTGGTCGACAACACCGAGTTCGGCGAATACCTGGGCTTCGAGACGCTCACCCTGTGCCCGATCGACACCCGGCCGCTCGACCGTTCCCTGCTGCGCGCCGACGAGATCGCGTGGCTGAACGCCTACCACGCCACCGTGCGCACGCGCCTCGAACCGCTCGTGCAAGGCGCCGCGCGCGACTGGCTCATCTTGCGCACGGAGGCGATCTGATGGCGAGCTCCCGTTCCACCCGTGCCAGCGCGGCGGTCGAGCGTCTCAAGAAGCGCACCGGGAACGTCCTGTATTCAATGGCGCGCACCGGCGACGGCCTGTTCTACCTGGCGGAGGCGCCAGGTGCGCCGGCGCTCAACGCGCCGCTCGAGCTGGACGACTTCGTCGCCTTCGTGAACGGCCTCGGCCCGCAGGAAGTCAGGCGCCTCACCAAGAACGACGAGGCTTTCGAAAAGCAGCTGGTGCGCAAGAAGCCGGGGGCGTGACGATCCGCCTATGTCTCCCGTACCCGCGAACGACCTGCTTGCCGTCTACTGGAGCGAGTCCAGTATCGTCACCAATGGCCTGATCCTGTTGCACCTGGCCGGCGCGCTGGCGCTCGGCCTGCTGGTCGGCTACGAACGCGCCTACCACGGCCGTGCGGCAGGCATGCGCACATACGGGCTGGTGTGCATGGCCTCGGCGGCGCTGACCATCCTGGCCGGCTATCCCGACTTCTGGTACGGCGGCCATGGCGGCGTGCTGGCGCCGGTCGACCCGACCCGCATCATCCAGGGCGTGGTCACCGGGATCGGTTTCCTCGGCGCCGGCGTCATCATGCGCGAAGGTTTCAATATCAGCGGCCTGACCACGGCGGCCTCGATCTGGGCCTCGTCCGCGATCGGCATCCTGGTAGGCGTCGGCTTCTACCTGGCGGCGATGGGCCTGGCCTTTTTTTCAAGCATGATCATGATCTACCTGCACCGCCTGGAAACCATCCTGCCGTCGCGCCACGCAGTGGCTGTGCGCATGCGCTTCAAGCCGCAGGTGCTGCCGCGCGAAGAGCTGCTGCGCAAGGCCGCGCTCGAGCGCGGCTACGAGATCGCGGGCAGCTCGCTCACGATCAGCAGCGACGACGGCCGCCAGGAGTGGCGCTTCGTGGCGCTGGCGCTGTCGAACCGCAGCGGTGCGCCGCTGTCCGAGCTGGCGCAGGAGCTGGCCGCTTTCGAGGGACTGGAAGCCTTCCAGCTCTCCCACGCACGCAATTAAGAGCAAGAACATCCATTCCACACTGGGGTTTTCCATGCAAGCACAAGACGTTCTCGATTTCTGGTTTCTGCCGGAAGGCAGCGAGGGACATGGCAAGCAACGCATCGAATGGTTCCGCAAGGACGAAGCCTTCGACACCGCGCTGCGCGAGCGCTTCGGCGCCCTGATCGCGCAGGCGGTGGCGGGCGGGCTGCGCGAATGGGACGAGACCGGGCCGCGCGGCACGCTGGCGCGCATCCTGGTGCTCGACCAGTTCACCCGCAATGCCTTCCGCGGCAAGCCGGAATCCTTCGCCGGCGACACGCTGGCGCTGGCCGGCGCGATCCAGCTGGTGGACGCGGGCCGGCACCTGGACTTGTCGCCGGTCGAGCGCCAGTTTGCCTACATGCCTTTCGAGCACGCCGAAGACGCGCGCATGCAGGAGCAGGCCGTGACCCTGTTCACCGAGCTGGCCGCGCAGCACGAAGGTTTCACGGAGGCGCTCGATTACGCGCATCGCCATCGCGGCGTGATCGCCCGCTTCGGCCGCTTCCCGCACCGGAATGTGATCCTCGGCCGCGCGTCGTCCGCGGAAGAGCTGGCGTTCCTGGAACTGCCCGGCTCCAGTTTCTGACGTGGCGACGCTGAACCTGGTCGGCGCCGGCCATGTCGGCCGCGCGCTCGGACGCCTGTTCGCCGCCAACGGCGCCGCCAGCGTGCAGGACGTCCTGACACGTTCCCCCGACAGCGCCCGTGCTGCAGTTGACTTCATCGGCGCCGGCCGCGCCTGCGAGGACGTCGCACAGATGCGCCCGGCCCGGGTGTGGATGCTGGCAGTGAGCGACGATGCGATCGAACCGGCCTGCCGGGCGCTGGCGGCGGCGCAGGGGGCGCAGCTGGCGGGCGCAGTGGTGTTCCATTGCAGCGGCGCCAAGGCCTCCAGCGAACTGCAGGCGGCGCGCGATGCCGGCGCCCTGGTCGCCAGCGTGCACCCGGTGCGCAGCTTCGCCGACCCGCAGGCGGTGGCCGCGGATTTTGCCGGCACCTTCTGTGGCATCGAAGGCGACGACGGCGCGCTGGCGCTGCTTGAACCGGCCTTCGTGGCGCTCGGGGCGCGCCCGGTGCGCATCGACCCGGCCGCCAAGACGGTGTACCACGCGGCCGCCGTGTTCGCGTCGAACTACCTGGTGACGGTGCTGGATGCCGCGCTGCGCGCCTATGCGGCGGCCGGGGTGCCGCCGGAAGTGGCGCGCGAGCTGGCGCGGCCGCTGGCGCAGGAAGCGCTGTCCAACGTATTCCGCCTCGGGCCCGAAGCCGCGCTCAGCGGTCCGGTCGCGCGCGGCGATTTCGCCACCGTGGCGCGCCAGCAGGACGCCGTGAGGCGCTGGGAGCCGGCCACCGGCCGCCTGTACGAAGCCCTGGTGGAGCCCACCGCCGCATTGGCGCGCCGTCGACGCGGCGAAGCCTGAGCGCGGACTCGTTCAAGAATTGTCCACCGCTTATACAGCCCTTATCCCTCGCTTATACCAGGCTTGTCCAGGGTTTATACCGCGCCTGTCCAGGCATTCTTCACCGGCTTATCCATAGCTTTATCCACAGGAGTTTCCATGTTTTTCACTGCCTGGGCCACGCTGGCCGCACTCGGCGTCTATTTCTGGACCGGCGTGAATGCCGGCCGCGCCCGCATTCGCCACGGCATCCCGGCGCCCATGATGGACGGTCCTGAAGACTTCCAGCGTTGCCAGCGGGTGCAGGCCAATACGCTCGAACAGTTGCCGCTTCTGCTGGTACCGCTGTGGATGTGCGCTTTCTACCTGGGCGACCTGTGGGCGGCAGCGGGTGGCCTGCTGTGGTGCGCCGGCCGGGTGGCGTATGCGCTCGGCTATGTCCGTGATCCGGCCCGGCGCGAAGCGGGCTTCGTGACGGGCCTGGTGGCTTGTGCGTTGTTAATTGGAGGCACGGTTTGGGGCTTATTGCTGCGCTAGAACGAAAAAAGCGCAGACAATGATCGACAAAGTTCCCAGAGGGCAATAAGCTAGAACGCTGACAGATACCGATCCCCGTTTGCAGGCGCCGTTCGCGCCGCTGCGGGTCACCGGAAAAGGAGGAGATGACATGCTGTTCTTGAAGAGTACGAGCGTTACCAAAGCCCCAGGCATCTACGAAGTAGACATTGCCGCCAAACCTCCCGGCAAGACCTTCGGCGTCTTTCTTGCTACCGATCCGGACAATCCACCGCAGACGGTGCTGGCAGGATTGGCCGAGCTCGGCTTCAAGAACATCCACCAGCAGAGCTACGTGCACAAGGACAAAGGCAAGGTGCTGGACCTGCACTTCCAGAAGGATGGCACCGACCTGTTCAACGGCTGGAAAGCCGACGAGTGCACAGCCAACCTGGCCGCGATCGAAGCGCTGTTCGGCAACGTCGGCCTGAGCGTCACGCCGCGCGTCATGAGCCTGGCCGAAGCCTACGCCTGAGTACCTGAGCCTGTTCTAGGCCTGTACCTCGATGTGATACAGCGCCCAGGGGCAGGCGCCGAACCGTTCCTTGACTGGCCGCGCCGCTATCTCCGGCACGCGGTCGGCATCGTACACGGCCCACAAGGGCCCCAGCCCGCCGAGCGCCATCGGGCGTTCGTCCAGGTGCGTCGCCACGATGAAGCGCCAGGCACGGAGCTGGCTCATCGGGACCGCCGCGGCATAGCCGTCCACCGCCCGCAGCAATACCTTCGATGCGTCGGACGCCTTGTGGCCGGCCAAGGCCAGCACGTCCGTCAACAGGGGACCGCGCAAGCTGTGCACCTTGCTGTCGTACTCCAGCGTCGGGCGGATGGCCTGTGCCGGCAATGCCGCGATGGTCGCGAAATCCAGTGCGAAGGCCTGTGAAAACGCCAGCCTTTGCTTGACCATCATCTGGTCGCGCAACGGGTGGAGCGGTCCGCGGTTGCTGCGCGCGATGGCGCCCGTGATGGTCAGCAGGGTCGGCCCCTGCGCGGGAACGGGTGCCTTGGCGGAGGCAAGGGGCAGGGCGCCGGTGGCAAGTGCGGCCCCTAGGAAGTGGCGTTTGTCCATGCGAGAATGAGGTGATGGCGGAAACGCTCATCATACGACTGAAACTTGCACAATGGATTTATTTGCCTCATCCCCGGGCTTGTCTCCGATTCCCATCGTCGATGGCGAGCTGGCCTTCCTGGCCCAATTGCCGCTGCCCTGGACCAATGAGCTGGTGCTGGCGCGCCTGATCTCGGAAACCGACTGGCGCGAGGAAACGGTCGTCGTCTATGGCAAGCGCCACCTGCAGCCGCGCCTGAGCGCCTGGTATGGCGACAAGGCCTATCGCTATTCGGGTTTGCAGCTGGCGCCCGCGCCCTTGACACCGCTGCTCGACGCCATCCGCCAGGCGACAGAGGAAACGACCGGTCGGCGCTACAACAGCGTGCTCCTGAACTATTACCGTGATGGACGCGACAGCATGGGGATGCATAGCGACGACGAAGCCGAGCTGGGACCCGAACCGGCCATCGCCTCCGTCAGTTTCGGCGCTACGCGGGCGTTTATCCTGCGCCACAAGCGCAGCAAGGAAACCCTGAAACTTCCTTTGACCGACGGTAGCCTGCTCTTCATGGCCGGGAAAACGCAGGCCAACTGGATGCATGGGATCAATAAAACGACGAAGCCGCTTGGACCGCGAATCAATCTAACTTTTCGCAACATCGACTAACAAGCGGACTTTCTTCAACATCGTCTTTGGAACATATATGACCAGTCGGTCATTACCTTACATTTGCTTACAGTTCATTCGGCTGTTAAGCGGGTTTTAAGGGGATAACGATTGCTTCGAATGCTATCTTGGCCACATCGCGATTCATGTGGAATCGCGAACCAGTCAAGTAGAAGGATTCGCGCATGAAAAAACTCATCGTTGCATTGATTGCGTCTGCAGCCACCATGTCGGCGGCCCAGGCCCAGACCTCCACTGCTCCCCGCACCTATGTCGGCGTCGGCATAGCCAGCGCCGACCACGATTTCAAACGCTCGGGCGCCACCAACGTCAATACCGAAGGCTACAAGGCTTCCGGCAAACTTTTCGGGGGTGTCGAGTTCGACCAGACCTGGGGCGTGGAAGCGGGATATACCGATTTTCGCAAATCGGACGTCAACTACTCGATCGGCGGCGTGAACGCCCGCGGTGAAACCGATGGCCGCGCGCTTTATCTGGCAGCCAAAGCCACGCTGCCGCTCAATGAGCAGTTCTCGGTGTACGGCAAGTTGGGCGCCACGCGCACCAAGAGCGAACTGGAAACCCTCAACGCCGCGCAGAACATGAGCCGAAGCAAGACCGAAGCCTACGGCGCGTTGGGCGCGGAGTACAGGCTGAACCAGAACGTGTCGCTGGTCGGCGAGTACGAACGCTATGGCAAGAGCAAGGACTTCGGCGCAAAGGCCGACGTGCTGACTATCGGCGCCAAGTACGCGTTTTAAAAAAGCGCATACCTTAAGCAAAAAGGCCCTGCGGGGCCTTTTTTCGTAGGGTGGTCGGCTTCGCCGACCGCGCGTTCAGCGCATGCATGAGCTGTCGCGGCGCATGCCGGAGTTGGACGCGCGGTCGGCAAGCCAACCACCCTACAGTTTGGCTAAGCGATTCGGTGGTTTCGTAAGAACAAATGATGCGGTCACAGCCGGGCGAACACCTGCTGCTGCGGACGGTGCACCCAGGGCGGCACGATCAGTTCCGGCTCCGGCATCGCATGGCCGGCAGTGACGAAACGGTGCAGCGAGGACCATGGCCAGTCGCGCGGATGGCCGCAATGCCCGTGGCGTACGGCGTCAAGATGGGTGTAGTCGACCAGCGCCGTGTATTCCTCGTCGTCGCCGACGCGGTAGTGCTGGTAATGCCGTTCCCAGATAGCGCCTTCGTTGGCAAGGGCCAGCCCGGATTTGCGCAGCGCTTTCGAAAAGGCGATCTTGACCGCGCGCCAGCGGCTCGAACAGTCGTGGTCGCCCGGCGGCAGCGTCCACATGGCATGCGCATGGTCGGGCAATACCACCCAGGCGTCGACATGGAAGGGCTTGCGCGCACGCGCCAGCCGCATGGCTTCACCAAAAGCGGAGATATGGTCTGTCAGCAGGGTGCTGCCGCGGTCCAGCAGGCGCACCGTGAAAAAAAACGTCCCGCCGGGGACGCGGTTGTCGCGGTAGTCACTCATAAGCTCCGTCAACGCGTACCTTCAAAGGCCGCATACATCCCAGGCCATCCGGCCCTATCGACGAAGATTTTACACACGAGGTTTGGCGGGTTGCGTTCGTTTCCGGAATTAAAAAAATCCCCGCATGGCGGGGATTCCTTTACGAAACAAACACTTACTGCTGAGCTCAGGTCGTGAGCGGCTTGTAGCGGATACGCTTTGGCTTGGCGCCTTCTTCGCCCAGGCGCTTCTTCTTGTCGGCCTCGTACTCCTGGTAGTTACCGTCGAAGAAGGTCACCTGCGAATTGCCTTCGAAGGCCAGGATGTGGGTCGCGATACGGTCCAGGAACCAGCGATCGTGCGAGATCACCATCACGCTGCCGGCGAACTCGAGCAGGGCGTCTTCCAGCGCGCGCAGGGTCTCCACGTCGAGGTCGTTCGACGGTTCGTCCAGCAGCAGCACATTGCCGCCCTGCAGCAGGGTCTTGGCCAGGTGCAGGCGTCCGCGTTCGCCACCCGACAGGTTGCCGACGACCTTTTGCTGGTCCGATCCCTTGAAGTTGAAGCGGCCGAGATAGGCGCGCGACGGCATCTCGAAGCGGCCCACGCTCAGCATGTCGGCACCGCCGGTGACGTCTTCGAACACGGTCTTGTTGTTGGCCAATTCGTCGCGGTGCTGGTCGACCAGCGAGACCTTGGCGGTCTTGCCGATCACGACTTCGCCACTGTCCGGCTGCTCTTTGCCCGCGATCATCTTGAACAGGGTCGACTTGCCGGCGCCGTTCGGGCCGATGATGCCGACGATCGCGCCCGGCGGCACGGTGAACGACACGTTATCGAGCAGCAGGCGGTCGCCGAAGGCCTTCGAGACGTTCTTGAACTCGATGACTTCATTGCCCAGGCGCTCGGCCACGGGAATAAAGATCTCCTGGGTCTCGTTGCGCTTCTGGTATTCGTATTCGGACAGTTCGTTGAAACGGGCCAGGCGCGCCTTCGACTTGGCCTGGCGTGCCTTCGGATTCTGGCGCGACCATTCGAGTTCCTTCTGCAGGGATTTCTGGCGCGCCGACTCGGTGGCCTCTTCCTGCTTCAGGCGCGCCTGCTTCTGGTCCAGCCAGGACGAGTAATTTCCCTTCCATGGGATGCCCGAGCCGCGGTCCAGTTCCAGGATCCATTCGGCGGCATTGTCAAGGAAGTAGCGGTCGTGGGTGATGCCCACCACGGTGCCCGGGAAGCGCAGCAGGAACTGCTCCAGCCACTCGACCGATTCGGCGTCCAGGTGGTTGGTCGGCTCGTCCAGCAACAGCATGTCCGGCTTGGAGAGCAGCAGCTTGCACAGCGCCACGCGGCGCTTTTCGCCGCCCGACAGGACGGCGATTTTTGCGTCCCACGGCGGCAGGCGCAGCGCGTCGGCGGCCATTTCCAGCTGCAGGTTCAGGTTGCCGCCATCCGACGACGAAATGATCGCTTCCAGGCGCTCCTGCTCTTTTGCCAGGGCGTCGAAGTCCGCGTCTTCTTCCGCATAGGCGGCGTACACGGCCTCCAGCTTGGCCTGGGCTTCGAAGGCTTCGCCCAGGCCGCTTTCCACTTCCTGGCGCACGGTCTTTTCCGGATCGAGCTGCGGTTCCTGCGGCAGGTAGCCGATGTTCAGGCCCGGCATCGGGCGTGCTTCGCCCTGGATGTCGGTGTCGATGCCGGCCATGATCTTGAGCAGGGTCGACTTGCCCGAGCCGTTCAGGCCCAGCACGCCGATCTTCGCGCCCGGGAAGAAGGACAGGGAGATATCTTTCAGGATCTGACGTTTTGGCGGGACGATTTTGCCCACGCGGTTCATGGTATAGACGTAATTGGCCATGTTTTAACTCTGGTGTTGTTTGAGGTGCAGAGGATACGACAGAACCCGCGCCCGACACAGGACTTTTCGTCGTCCGGGCGCGGGCGGATTCAGGTTTTATCGATAGCCGGGGTGGCTCCGCTCCGGCTGCGCCACAGGCCTTCGCCGGCGTACAGCGCCAGTGCGCTCCAGATCATCAGGAAGCCGACCAGGCGGTCGCTGCTGAAAGCTTCCTTGAACAGCCACACGCCGAGCAGGAACTGGAGGCTCGGCGATAGATACTGCAGCAGGCCCAGGATCGACAGCGGAATCTTGCGCGCGCCGTTGGCGAACAGCAGCAGCGGAATCGCGGTCGTCGGCCCGGCGGCGATCAGGAGCAGGCGCGTCGTGTCCGAGCTCGCGTTCAGGAAAGCGTTCTCGCCGTTCAGCGTCAGCCAGGCCATCCAGACCGCTGCGAACGGGAACAGCACCATGGTCTCGAACGACAGTCCTTCCAGCGCGCCGAGCGCGGCGGTCTTGCGCAGCAGGCCGTAGCCGCCGAAGGAGGCCGCCAGGAACAGGGCAACCCAGGGCACCGTGCCCGATTGCCAGGTGAGCCAGGCGACACCCAGCGCGGCGATCGCGATCGCACCCCACTGGGCCGGGCGCATGCGCTCTTTCAGCAGCAGGTAGCCGAACATGATGTTCACCAGTGGATTGATGAAGTAGCCGAGGCTGGCCTCGATCACGTGACCGTTTTTGACCGCCCAGATATACACCAGCCAATTAGCCGAGAGCAGGAAAGCAGACGCAACAAAGCTCCAGAACACGTGTGGCTGGCGCACGATGGCCAGCCATTTCCATTGTCGCCGGAAGGCCAGCACGAGGAGGAGGAAAGCGAGGGACCACAGTACCCGGTGCAACAGGATCTGCATCGGGGCCACATCGCCAAGCGCCAGGAAATAGATGGGGAACAGGCCCCAGCACAGGAAGGCAAGGGCAGCTGAGACGATACCGGAACGCATGGAGGGAAGAGGCGATTGCTGGGGTGACATTATCTCTGATGCGCATTTTCTTTGCAGGCCAGGCCCATTTATCGGCGGATGGTCCATGTCACAGGAAATCTTCTTGCAATTTTCTGTTCGATATTTTATGGTGCGCTGCACCAAGAACAAAACAATGGTGCAAACTTGAGTACCGAAAACAAGAAGAGCAGCGTTGCAGCGCTGACGCTGGCCGCCATCGGCATCGTCTACGGCGATATCGGCACCAGCCCGCTCTACACCCTGCGCGCGATCTTCGACGACGAGCACGGCCTCCCCCTCACCACCCCCAACATCCTCGGCATCATTTCCCTGATCTTCTGGAGCCTGACGATCATCGTCTCGCTCAAGTACGTCACGCTCGTGCTGCGCGCGCACAACCGTGGCGAGGGCGGCATCATGGCCCTGATGGCGCTGGCCACGAGCTCCGTCAGCAAGCATTCACGCTGGCACTTCCCGTTGCTGGCAATCGGCGTGGTCGGCGCCACCATGTTCTACGGCGACAGCGTGATCACGCCGGCGATCTCGGTGCTGGGCGCGATCGAAGGCCTGGAAGTGGCGGCGCCCGGCATGTCGGACTACGTGGTGCCGCTGGCGGTGGTGGTGCTGGTGCTGCTGTACAGCGTGCAACGCCACGGCACCGCCGGCATCGGCCGCTTCTTCGGGCCGGTCATGCTGGTCTGGTTCATCGCCCTGGCCGTGATGGGCATCATCAACATCATCCAGGCGCCGGTGATCCTGAATGCGCTCAATCCCTGGTATGCGCTGAGCTTCATGATGGAGAACAAGCTGCTGGCCTTCGTCGCGTTGGGCGCGGTGGTGCTGGCAATTACCGGGGCCGAGGCCCTGTACGCCGACATGGGCCACTTCGGCGGCAAGCCGATCCGCCTGGCCTGGTTCACGGTCGCCTTCCCGGCGCTGGTGCTGAACTACCTCGGCCAGGGCGGCCTGTTGATCACCGACCCCAGCGCAGTGGAGAATCCCTTCTTCCACCAGCTCGGCACCTGGAGCGTGATCCCGCTGGTGATCCTGTCCACCATGGCGGCCGTGATCGCCTCGCAGGCGACGATTTCGGGCACGTATTCGATGACCAAGCAGGCCATCGCGCTCGGCCTGCTGCCGCGCATGCGCATCCTGCACACCTCGGAGAGCGAGATCGGCCAGATCTACATTCCGGCGGTGAACTGGGCGCAGCTCGCCATTGTGCTGATCGCCGTGATCGGCTTCGGTTCCTCGGACGAGCTGGCCGGCGCCTACGGCATCGCCGTCACCGCCACCATGATGGCCACCACCATCCTGACCTTCTTCGTCACCCGCTACCGCTGGCGCCTCCCGCTCGCGCTGTGCCTGGGCGCCACCGGCTTCTTCCTGGTGATCGACATCCTGCTGTTCTCGTCGACCTCGCTCAAGCTGCTGCACGGCGGCTGGTTCCCGCTGCTGCTCGGCACCGTCTTGCTCACCCTGATGCTGACCTGGAAGCGCGGCCGCGAGCTGGTATTCGAGAACCTGGAAAAGCATGCGATCCCGCTGGAAGCCTTCATGGACTCGCTGTTCGTGGCGCCGCCGGCGCGCGTGCCGGGTACGGCGCTGTTCCTGCGCGGCGAAAGCGACGGCGTGCCACATGCGCTGCTGCACAACCTGTCGCACAACAAGGTGCTGCACGAGCGCGTGGTGTTCCTCACGGTGCACATGCGCGAGGAACCCTGGGTGCCCGTGGATGAGCAGGTCGAGATCGTGGAACTCGGCCACAACTGCTTCCAGCTGAACGTGCAGTACGGCTTCAAGGACGAGCCGGACATCCCCGGCATCCTGCGCCAGTGCGGCGCCCTCGGCTTGCCTTTCGAGATGATGGAGACCTCGTTCTTCATCGCGCGCCAGACCGTCGTCTCGACCCCGGGACGCGGCATGGCGCCGTGGCGCGAGCACCTGTTCGCGATGTTGTCGCGCAATGCGCGTGCCGCGGCGGACTACTACCAGATCCCGCCGAACCGCGTCATCGAACTGGGCACCCAGGTCGAGATTTGATTGGATTACAAAAAAATACAAATGCTGGACAGTCGGGGGACAGACGCTGGAAGGCGGCTCAGGTAAGGTGCGAGGTTTCGTTGCATAAACTTTCCGCACCAAACAAGGACCGTCCATGAAGCTGAAGTTCCCCCTCATCGCCGCATTCGTTGCCATCCTCAGCCTGACCGCCTGCGGCGGCGGCGGCGGGGATTCCGGCGGCGGTGAAGCCGTCAACGTCAACAACCCGGCCGCGCTGGTCAAGACCGACAACGTGCTCGGCACCGGCGCCGAGGCCGTCGCCGGCAAGACCGTCAAGGTGACCTATACCCTGTGGCTGTACAGCGCAGCGGCAGCCAACCACAAGGGCGCCCAGCTGGAATCGAATTCCTTCGCCTTCACCCTGGGCGAGCCGGGCATCATCCCCGGCTTCCAGCAGGGCGTGACCGGCATGAAGGTCGGCGGCAAGCGCACCATCGAAGTGCCGGCCAGCCTGGCCTACGGCGCGAACGGCTCGACCGGTATTCCGCGGAATAACGGCCTGGTGTTCGAGATCTCGCTGACCTGCGTGGGCACGGTACAACAGTGCCAATAAAAAGCTTCCGGGCCGGGGCGAGCTCCCCGGCTTGGCCGCAAACCGGGCATCGCCCGGTTTTTTTTTGCGCGCACGCCTGAGCTGGCGCACAGGCCGGGGCCGCCTGACGCCGCATGCTGCTGGTCCCGACAAGCCCCTCTGCGACCATGCGTTTCCCCTCCTTCCCGATCCTGCTCCTCGCCTGCGCATCCGCGGCAGCAGCTGAAATCGCGCCGGCGCCGCTGGCGCATCCTGCGCGCTGCCTGGCGCTGCAGCCGCTACAGGCGCAACAGGCGCAACACGCCGAGCCGGACGGCTGGCTATTGCTTGCGACATTGGCCGTGTGCATCGCAGGCCGGCTGGCGGCCCAGCCGCGCCGGAGCTGACGACAAATAGAGGGTAGATTTTGAGAGCGTAGATTTTGGACATTGATATATCTCAAACCTGATGCTTCGGCTAACGGAGATGCTGCAAGTCCCCTTCACTCAAGCATCAAGGTTAGTCATGCGTCCATCCCTGCTCGCCCTCCTGCTGTCCTCTTCGCTTGCCGCGTCGCTCGCGCATGGCCAGCCGCTCTACAAGATGAGCTTCCTGCCCCCCAACACCACACCACACGCCATCGACGCCACCGGGCGCATCGTGGGTGTCGGAACCGATGGACGCGGCTTCCTGTGGTCGCGCACGGCCATGACGAGCCTGGGCACGCTCGGCGGCAGTGCGAGCGTGGCCACGGCCATCGGCCCGGGCGCGCAGGTTACCGGCGCATCCGACGCGAAGAACGGGGTTCCCCATGCCTTCGTATACAACGGCAGCACGCTGCGCGACCTCGGCATGCTGAACGGCCGGCCGACCTTCGGCACGGCCATCAATGCGAGCGGCCAGGTGGCCGGGTACGCGCTGGACCGAAACGGCAACGACCGCGCCTTCGTGTATTCACGCGGCAAGATGACCGCGATCGGCAGCCTCGGCAGCGGGGTGGCGCGCGCGACCGGGATCAACAAGGGCGGCGCCGTGGTCGGCGTGTCCTTCCTGCGCGGCTTCACGGCCCAGCGCGCCTTCCTGTACGCGAACGGCGTGATGAAAGACCTCGGCACCCTGGGCGGACCCTCGAGCGCGGCCGCGGCCATCAACGAGCGCGGGGACGTGGCCGGCATGAGCTTCGTGAACGACGACGTCCAGCACGCCTTCCTGTACCGCGGCGGCGCGATGGTCGACATCGGTTCCCTGGGCGGCGCCTCCACCGAGGCGCGCGCCCTGAACAACGCGGGGATGGTGGTGGGCTATTCGACCCGCGCCGGCGACGCTCCCGGCGACAGCTTCTCGCATGCCTTCCTCTACCGCGACGGGGTGATGCACGACCTGAACGACCTGGTCGTCAAGCGCGGCATCTGGACCGTGCTCGACGCGGTCGGCATCAACGACGCCCGGCAGATCGCCGCCTATGCGTGCACCGAGGTCGGCGACTGCCGTGCGGTGCTGCTGGAACCCTAGCCAGAATATCAGCGCAGCATGTCGATGTGCATGATGCCGTCTTCGTCGTAGGGCGCGGAGACGGTCTCGAAGCCGAAGCCCTGGTAGAACTGTTCCAGGTACTGCTGGGCGCCGATGCGGATGCGGTGGCCCGGGTAGAGCGCCTCGGCGCGTGCAATGCCCTCCGCCAGCAGGGCGCGGCCGGCGCCGCTGCCGCGCGCGGCCTTGGTCGTGACGACGCGGCCGAGCGACATCTCGGCGTATTTCACGCCCGGACCCAGCACGCGCAGGTAGGCGGCCAGCCGGCGCTCCCCGTCGACCGTGCGCCAGCCGAGCAGGTGGTGGGCCTGCGGGTCGAGGCCGTCGATGTCGGGATAGAGGCAGGTCTGCTCGAGGATGAACACGTCCTGGCGCCGCGCCAGCACTTCGTACAGGTCGGCGGGACTGAGGTCGTTGAAATGGGTGAACTGCCAGTCGATCATGGGATAGCCGGAAAGGTGATGGGCCGCGCGCTTGTGCTCACGCGGCGGTTTCGTAAGCTTCGAGGATGTTGATTGTAGCCGTGCCCCCGTCCGCCGTGCTGTCGCCGTGGCTGCCTTCGAAGATGAAGGCGCTCGGCAGGCCGAGGTGGGCGATGCGTTCGCCGATGCGCAGGAATTCGCCGTCCTGCAGGCCGAACGCTGAGCCGAGGCCGCCGCCCAGCGACACTACCAGCGCCTCGGGGCGGCACATGGCCAGCTTGAGGCATGCCGTCTCCAGCGCCGCGAACCAGGCGGCGCTGCCGCAATCCTGCGCCAGCGGCAGGTTCATGGTGGCGCCGAGTCCCGCGCCGGCGCCCTGTTCGCCGGCGTGCCCGGCATAGTAGGGATAGGCATGGCAGGGGTCGAGGTGGATCGACACGACCGCCACCTCGCTGCGCCCGTAGAAGATCTGCTGGGTGCCGTCGCCGTGGTGGCGCGCGATGTCGAGGATGGCCACGCGCGCCAGCCCGTCGTCCAGCAGGTGCTGGGCGGCCAGCGCGGCATTGTTCAGGAAGCAGCCGCCGCCGAAACCGTCTGCGCGCGCATGGTGGCCGGCCGGATGGGTCAGCGCAAGGCTGCCGCGTTCGCCCATGCGCAGCGCGTGCGCGGCATTGATGGCGCAATCGGCGCCGGTCCTGGCGGCGCTCCAGGTGCCGCCCACGATGGGCGAGCAGCCGTCGGCGGCGAACAGGCCGAGGCGCGCGAGGACATCGTCCGGTTCCGGCTCGCCGTGCATGCCGCGCGGGGGCCACAGGGTGGGCAGCAGGGGAGGGCATTGCGCCGGCGCGGCTCCATTGGCGGCCTGGAGCGCGGTCCAGTCGCTCCAGGCCGTGCGCAGGAAGTGCAGGTAGCGCGGCGTGTGCACCCGCTCGAGCGATACCAGCGACACGCCGTGCGGGGTGACGATGCGGCCCAGGCCGCGCCGCTCGAACTCGGCCAGCGTCAGCGCGAGCGCGCCGGGCTGCCCGTCCCAGGGCGCCGCGCCGGCATCGTCCGGCTGCAGGCCGTGGTGTTCGTTATAGAACGCGAGCATGCGCAGGCCGGCGCCGGACGCCTAGTGGTTACCGCACAGGGTGCTGCTGTTGTAGGCGGCCACGAAGTCGTCGAAGCCGACGCTGTCCTGGGCTTCGATGACGGCCTGCTCGGCCAGCGACTTGTCGGCCATCTCGTCGAACAGCGCTTCCTCGGCCGGCATCAGGGGGCTGTCGCGGAAGCTCGCCGCATGCAGCGCGCTCTGGCGCAGGCCGAAGGCGGTGGCCGAACCGAGACTGCGGATCTCTTCCAGCACCCGCGCCGACGGGGTCAGTGCCGGGTTGATGAGCTTTGCCTTCTGCAGGTTGAGCGAGGACTCGTGCACCTTGCCGTCGTTGTGGCCGTCGTCGAGCAGCTGCGCCAGCGGACGGATGCGCTCGACCAGTTCCAGCGCCCAGTCCCTGAGCGGCACCTCGACGCTGTCGCGGGTCAGCGTCAAGGCCGGGTCGCGGCCTTCCTTCACGGTGCGGGCGAAGTTGCGCGCGTGGACCTGGCTCTCATGGGCGCTGATCAAGGGGCTTTCCTCGAATGCGCAGAACAGCAGGAAGGCGTCGAGGAAGCGGCCGGTCTCCAGGCTGATGCCGACCGGTTCGAACGGGTCGACGTCGAGGCAGCGCACCTCGATGTACTGCACGCCGCGGTTGCACAGGGCCTGTACCGGGCGCTCGCCGGTGCGGATCACGCGCTTCGGACGGATCGTCGAGTAGTACTCGTTCTCGATCTGCAGCACGTTGGTCGACAGCTGGATCCATTCGCCGTCGCGTTTGGTGCCGAGCGCCGCATACGGCTCGTAGGGCGTGTTTACCGCGGCCATCAGGGTCGTGACATAGCTCTCCAGGCTGTTCTCGTGCGGGCGCAGGCCGGCCTGGGCGTCGTTCTGGTAACCGAGGTCGCTCATGCGCAGGCTGGTCGCGTAGGGCAGGTAGAGCGTGTCGCTCGACAGCGTCTCGAGCTGGTGCGGGCGGCCGCGCAGGAAGCTGGTGCTCAAGGCCGGGGTGGCGCCGAACAGGTACATCAGCAGCCAGCTGTAGCGGCGGAAGTTGCGGATCAATGCGATGTAGCTCTCGGACTGGAAGTCGCGCAGCGCATGGCGGCGTTCTTCCACGATGCCTTCGTTGGCCGCCACCAGCTGCCACAGCTTTTCCGGCAGCGAGTAGTTGTAGTGGATGCCCGAGATGCACTGCATCGCCTTCCCGTAGCGCAGCGCCAGGCCGCGCCGGTAGACATGCTTGAGCATGCCGATATTCGACTTGCCGTACCAGGCGATCTCGATGTCTTCCTCAGGCGGCAGTTCGCCCGGCATCGACACGCTCCACAGCATCTCGTCCCGATCGGGGCTACTCAGTCGCGCATGGGCGTAGCGGTGGATGGCGTCGAGGTGGTTGAGCACCGTGGCGATGTCGTGTTCCGCGGGCGTGATGAATTCCAGCAGCGCTTCCGCATAGTCGGTGGTGATCTGCGAATGGGTCAGTGCCGAACCGAGCTGGACCGGATGCGGCGTGCGGGCCAGGTGGCCGTGCCGGTCCACGCGCAAGGTTTCGCGTTCGATGCCACGCAGGCCCTGGGCGAGCAGGGCGCGGTGCTCGTCGTCGTCGAGCAGGGCCAGGCGGCGCTGCAGTTGGTTCGACACGGATGGATTGGACACGCTGTTTCCTTTCTATACTGCCAATGCGGATTGGAGCAGAGAGTAACCGAAAAACGCGCGGCGTGTTGGCGGCTGCCTCATTCCCTCGAGGGGGCAGCGGCGGCTGGAGCGGGCGCCGCCCG
Source organism: Telluria sp. ZB4P34 (assembly GCF_059686055.1). Classification (NCBI taxonomy): domain Bacteria; kingdom Pseudomonadati; phylum Pseudomonadota; class Betaproteobacteria; order Burkholderiales; family Oxalobacteraceae; genus Telluria; species Telluria sp. ZB4P34. The sequence continues at coordinate 20,593 of NZ_JCASIF010000003.1, forward strand.
GCCGGGCGCTTTCCCCGCTTCCTGTGCGGCCGCGATCCAGCGTTCGACCTGGCGTTCCAGCAGGTCCAGCGGCAGCGCGCCGCTCCCGAGCACCGCGTCATGGAAGCGCCGCAGGTCGAAGCGCCGGCCCAGGACGGCGCCGGCCCGTTCGCGCAGCGCGGCAATGCGCAGCTGGCCGATCTTGTAGCCGAGCGCCTGCGCCGGCTGGGCGATCATGCGGTCGACCTCCAGCTCGTTGTCTGCCGGCGGATTGGCGGTATGGACGTTCAGGTAATCGATCGCCTGGCGCCGCGACCAGCCCAGCGCATGGATGCCGGTGTCGACCACCAGCCGCGCGGCGCGCAGCATTTCTTCGTTCAGGCGGCCGAAGCGCGAGAACGGGTCGCCGAAGAAGCCCAGTTCCGGCCCGAGGCTCTCGGCATAGGTCGCCCAGCCCTCGCCGAAGGCCGGGTACCAGCCGTGGCGGCGGAAGGACGGCAGCTCGAGCCCCTGGGCGCGCGCCACCTGCAGGTGATGGCCCGGTAGGGCTTCGTGCAGGGCCACGCTGTCGACCTGCCAGATGGGCCGCGTACCCGGCTGGCCCACGTTCACCACCAGCGCTGCGCTGCGCGTGTCGCTGCCTGCCTCGTAATAGGCGAGCGGCTGGCCGGCGCCATCCCCGGCCAGGGGCTTGACCATGATGTCCGCTTCCGGGACCGTCGCTACCACCTTCGGCAGCCTGGCCCGCGCGCGCGCCACGGCCTTGCGGTAGCGCCCCAACAGGGCTTCCTGGTCGGGGAAGAACAGGCGCCGGTCGCTGCGCGCGAACACCAGGAAACCTTCCAGATCCCCGCGAAAGCCGGTACGCGGCGCCAGCGCAGCCATGGCGGCGCGCAGGCGGGCGACTTCCCTCAAGCCGATCGCATGCACCTGGGCAGGCGTCAGGCGCGTGGTGGTGGCCTCGCGCACCCGGAAGGCATACCAGTCCGCGCCGCGCGGCAGGCTGGATGCGCCGATGGTGTCGCGCGCCGCCGGCAGGTACTCGAGGCGCATGAACTCGTCCAGCCGGTGCAGGGCGTCGGCGGCCTGGGCCAGCGCCGTGATGCCGTCCACCAGCAGCGTTTCGCGCGCCTCCGGCTCGATCGTGGCGGGGATGCGCTGGAACGGCGCGTACAGCGGCCCGGCGGCAATCTCCTCGTGCAGCGCGTGCAGGGCCGCCGGGACCGGCGCCACCACCGCTTTCGGCATGGTCCAGCCCGCAGCCATGCCGGCGCGCATCTGCTCGACCAGGCCGTCCACGTGCGCGGGCAGTGCGGCCAGGCGCGCCAGGTAGTTGCGGTAGTCGGCTTCGCTGGTAAACGGCATCGCGGCGACCAGCCGCGGCAGGCGCAGGTGCAGGCCGTCGGCGCTGCTGATCGGCTGCGGATCGAAGGGGGCGAACGCGTGCGCTGCGAGCACGCGTTCGCGCAGGGCGACAAACAGTTCCCAGGAAAGCAGGTCGCCGGCCGCGAGCTCGGCGCGGTCGAGCTGGCGCGCCTCGACGAGGACCTGGCGCGCGTGCTCGGCGGCGGCGGCGCGCGCTGCCAGCGTGGTGTCGCTCAGGTAGGCGTCGTAGCGGTGCTCGCCGAGGCTGGTGGCGTATTCGGGCTGCTGGCGCAACTGCCACTGCCATTCGCGTTCAAACAGCCGGCGCGCACTCTCCTGCGCCGTGGCGGCGGCGCCGCAAACGACGGGGACGAGCAGCAAGAACGAGGCGAATAGCGTGCGCATGCCGGGCCCGCGAAGCGGGCTGGTGATTCGTGAGATGGTCATTTTAGCAAGACGCCCTGCGGGCGTGCGCCCGTCAGGACAGGCGGCCGCCGCTGACACGCTCGATGCCGGCCAGGTCGCGCCAGCTCTGCACCTCGAGGAAGCGCTGGGCCGCCAGCAGGGCGCGTACGGCATCGGCCTGGTCGTAGCCATGCTCGAGCAGCAGCCAGCCGCCCGGCTCCAGGTGGACCGGGGCGCCGGCGACGATGCTGCTCAGGGCCGACAGGCCGTCGGCATGGTCGGTCAGGGCGCCGATCGGCTCGAAGCGCAGGTCGCCCTGCGACAGGTGTTCGTCGCCAGCGGCGATGTAGGGCGGGTTCGATGCGACCAGGTGAAAGCGCTCTTCTCCCACGGCCGCGAACCAGTCGCTGCGGAGAAAACGCACCGCCACGCCATTGGCCGCGGCGTTGGCGCGCGCGATGGCGAGGGCGTCCTCGCTCAGGTCGAGCGCCGTCACGCCGGCGTCCCTGCGGCTGTGGGCGCAGGCCACGGCGATGGCGCCGCTGCCGGTGCCCATGTCGAGCAGGCGCCCTCCCGGCGGCAGGCGCGCCAGTGCCAGCTCGACAATCAGTTCGGTATCGGGGCGCGGAATCAGGACGCCCGGGCCGACCCGGAACGGCAAGCCGAAGAACTCGCGTTCGCCGACGATATACGCGATCGGTTCGCCGTCGAGGCGGCGCTGCACCAGCGCGTCGAGGCGGGCTGCTTCGTCGGCGCTGAGGGCGCGTTCGGACTGGGTGATCAGGCCGACCCGCGCCAGGCCGAGGACATGGCACAGCAGGATGCGGTTCTCCAGCGGATCGAGCGGCAGCCTTGCCTGGAGCTGCCCGATGGTGGCGCCGGCCTGCACCCTGGGCGTCATGCGCGTTGCTTGCGCAGCAGGACGAAGGCCAGCAGCACGGTCAGCACCACGAACCAGACCGCCGACCATTGCGGGATCGCGAGGCCCATCAGCGAATCGGTCGCGCCTTCGCACAGGCCGTCGGCGCGGAACAGCCAGGGCAGGTATTCGGCGGTCGGGATCTTGTTGAGGAAGGTCTCCATCGGGTCGATGCCGCAGGAAAAGCCGGGATTGGCGAGCACGTACAGGTGCTTGCCGACCGCATACAGGCCGCCCAGGGCCGCCAGCAGGGCCAGGATCGCGCCTTCGCGCACCTTGCCGCTGATGGCCGCCACCAGGGTCGCGATGCCGACCGCCAGGAACAGGTAGCGCTGGATCACGCACAGCGGGCAGGGCTGCATCTCGAGCTTGTGCTGCAGGTAGAGGGCGACGGCGATCAGGGCGAAGCAGATCGACGAGATGGCGAACAGGATCTGGCGGTTGGAGGGCAGCATCGGTGTGTTCTATCAGGGTTGTTCGGGACGGGCAATTCTCGCATGAAGCCCGGTCAGCTACTTAATCGTTGCTTAATAGGTAGGGTGGTCGGCTCTGCCGACCGCGCGTTCAAGCACCTCGTCAACAATGGCGTCGCGTCGATTCACGCCGGAGTCGAACGCGCGGTCGGCGAAGCCGACCACCCTACAAATCAGTCGCCCAGCGCCGCCAGCAGCTCCGCCTGGTGCTCGGCCGCCAGCCCATTGGTCAGTTCGGCCAGGTCGCCGTCCATGATGAAGTCCAGCTTGTACAGGGTCAGGTTGATGCGGTGGTCGGTCAGGCGGCCCTGCGGGAAGTTGTAGGTGCGGATCCGTTCGCTGCGGTCGCCCGAGCCGATCAGGCTCTTGCGGGTGGCCGCTTCCTTCGATTGCTGCTCGCGCAGCTGCACGTCCTTGATGCGCGCCGCCAGCACCTTCAGCGCCTGGGCCTTGTTCTTGTGCTGGCTGCGGTCGTCCTGGCATTCCACCACGATGCCGGTCGGCAGGTGAGTGATGCGCACCGCCGAATCGGTCTTGTTGATGTGCTGCCCGCCGGCGCCCGAGGCGCGGTAGGTGTCGATGCGCAGGTCGGCCGGATTGATGTTCACGTCCTCGACCTCGTCGGCTTCCGGCATCACGGCCACGGTGCAGGCCGAGGTGTGGATGCGGCCCTGGGTCTCGGTGGCGGGAACGCGCTGCACGCGGTGGCCGCCCGACTCGAACTTCAGCTTCGAATACACGCCGTTGCCGATGATGCGCACGATGACTTCGCGGTAGCCGCCGAGGTCGGAGGGCGATTCCGACACCACTTCCACCTGCCAGCGGTTGCGCTCGGCGAAGCGGGTGTACATGCGCAGCAGGTCGCCCGCGAACAGGGCCGACTCGTCGCCGCCGGTGCCGGCGCGGATCTCGAGGAAGATGTTGCGCTCGTCGTTGACGTCCTTCGGCAGCAGCATTTTCTGGAGCTCGAGGTCGAGCGCGGCCAGGCGGCCCTTTGCTTCTTCGATTTCTTCCTGGGCGAACTCCTTCATTTCCGGGTCCTGCGCCATGTCCTGCGCAGCCGCGATGTCGTCCTGGGCGGCGCCGTACTGGCGGTACAGGGCGACCAGCGGCGACAGCTCGGCGTGCTCGCGGGTCATCTTGCGGTAGCTGTCCATGTTGGCGGTGGCGCCTTCGGACATCAGGAGTTCGTCCAGTTCGACGAGTCGGTTGGCCAGTTGGTCCAGCTTGGCCAGCATGGATGGTTTCATAGGGTGCGAGGGTTGCTTGGAAGCCGCAATGCGGCCGGAAAGCGCTTCAGGCGAAGCGCACGGCAAAAGGTGGGAAGGCCGCTAACGGCGGCCGCGGAACAGCTGCGGCAGCAGGGCTGCCAGGCGCGCGCGCTCGTCGCCCTTGGCGTGGTGCAGCGCCTGCTGCGGGCCGTGCAGGAACTTGGCGGTCAGGCCTTTGGACAGCGCTTCCAGCACGGCTTCGGGATCCTCGCCGCGCGCCAGCAGCCTGCGGGCGCGTTCGAGTTCGGCCATGCGCAATGCCTCGCTCGACTCGTGCAGGTCGCGGATCACCGGCACCACGGCGCGGTCGCCGATCCAGTGCATGAAGGACTGCACGCGCGTCTCGATGATGGCTTCGGCCTGGGCCACCGCGGCCTGGCGGCTTTCCATGCCGGTCTGGACCACCTGGGCAAGGTCGTCCACGGTATACAGGAACACGTCGTCCAGGCGCGCGACCTCGGGTTCGATATCGCGCGGCACCGCCAGGTCGACCATGAAGATCGGACGGTGGCGGCGCGCCTTGACCGCGCGCTCGACCAGGCCGAGGCCGATCAGCGGCAGCGTCGAGGCGGTGCAGGAAATGACGATGTCAAACCCGTGCAGGCGATCGGGCAGATCGGCCAGGCGGATGGCGCTGCCGTTGTAGCGGCTCGCCAGCGCCTCGCCGCGGGCCAATGTGCGGTTGGCGATGGTGACCGATTTCGGGTTGTGCGCCGCGAAGTGGGCCGCGCACAGTTCGATCATTTCGCCGGCGCCGATGAACAGCACGTGCTGATCGGCGATGCGGTCGAAGATGCGCTGCGATAAACGCACTGCGGCGGCTGCCATCGACACGCTGTGGGCGCCGATCTCGGTGGTGCTGCGCACTTCCTTGGCCACGGCGAAGCTGCGCTGGAACAGCTGGTGCAGGTAGGTGCCCAGGCCGCCGGCTTCCTCGGCGGTGCGCACCGCGTCCTTCATCTGGCCCAGGATCTGCGGCTCGCCCAGCACCATCGAATCGAGCCCGGAGGCGACCCGGAAGGCGTGGCGCACCGCGCTGTCTTGCGGCAGCATGTACAGATGGGGGCGCAGCTCGGCGAAGTTGAGCGCGTGGTAGTGGGCCAGGAACTGGGCCGAGGCGTCGAGCGGGTTGGCGATGTCGCTGGCCGCGTACATCTCGGTGCGGTTGCAGGTCGACAGGATGGCGGCCTCGTTGCCACCAGCTTCATGAGAACCCTGGCGCGCGAACCAGCTGCGCGCCGCCTGCACCGCCTGGCCGAGCTGGTCGGGCGCGAGCGCCAGCTGCTCGCGCAGCGAGACCGGTGCGGTCGTGTGGTTCAGGCCAACGGCAAGCAGCTGCATGGTGGGACGAAGGGTCGACGGGTATGCACGCATTATACCCTGACGCGAGAAGGGTTTCAGCGGGCAGCCGGGGCCGGCCGCCCGTGCTAGCGCGATGTCAAGCGCCCAGCTTTTCGAGGCGGTACCCGTAGCTATAGACCGGCACCAGGCGGAAGCCGTTCTCCGGGCGCAGGCTGAGCTTGTTGCGCACGCGCGAGACATGGGTGTCCATCGTGCGGGAAGGCACGTCGGTGTCGCGTACCCAGACCGATTCGTGGATGTAGGCGCGCGACAGCGGGCGGCCGATGTTACGGAAGAACAGCAGCGCCAGCGAGAATTCCTTCTGGGTGACGTCGATGATCGAGCCGTCCTTGAGCAGGCGCCCCGGGCGGGTTTCGAAGGTGAAGGGCCCGAACTGCAGCTGCTCGGCGCTGTTCTGCGACGGGTAGGCGCGGCGCAGCAGGGCCGACACGCGCGCCACCAGCTCGCCGCGGCGCAGCGGTTTCACCAGGTAGTCGTCGGCGCCGGCGGTGACACCGGCAATGATGTCGTCCTCGGCATTGTTGCCGACCAGAAACAGGATCGGGGCCGTCGACGCCATTTTTTCCTTGGCGCGACGTAGGACTTCGCCGCCTTCCATGTCGGGCACATGCCAGTCCATGAGCAGCATGTCCGCGTTCTCCTTGCGCAACTGCGCAAGGCATTCCTTGGCACTGTCGTAGGCCTGGCAGCTGTGGCCGGCAGTGGTGAGCACCTGGCAAATGAGTTCTGCCTGGCTGCGGTCTTGCTCAAGAACGGCGATCTTCATAGGACGTCTACTTGTAGGGTTGCCTTTGTAGGAAGGGTCCTACAAGGGTTAAACCGAATATAGCAGACTTTCACAAAATAGCGCTACAGCAAAGTAAGTAATTTTTCGTTCCGGAAATTGAATCTGTTGTGTTAAGGCGATAAGCCAGAGAGCGTTACACTTGTGCTGACAGAGCCATGAGGAGGCAACATGTTGTTTCGACGCAAAAAAAAGGACGAGGTTTCGCCCGATCCGCCGGTGGAACCGGTGAGCGGCGCCGGAATCGAGCTGGCGCGCGAACGCTGCCGCGGGATGGTGCGCAAGCGGGCCCTGGTGTCGGCAGGCGTGGCGGCAGTGCCCCTGCCGGGAGTGGACGTGCTATCGGACTTGACCACCTTTACCATGCTGGTAGAGCAAGTCAACCAGGAATTCGGCCTGAGCCAGGGGCAGATCGAGCGCCTCAATCCGCGCCTGCGGGTGCTTGCCTACCAGGCCACGGCCTCGGTGGGCGGCATGCTGGTCGGGAAGCTGGTGACGAAACGACTGGTGCTGGCGCTGTTCCAGCGCGCCGGGATCCGGATCGCGGCCAGGACGGTCAGCAAGGTGGTGCCGGTGGCCGGCCAGATCGCCTCGGCGGCGATCGGCTTCGCCTTGTTCCGCAAGATGGGCTACCAGCACGTGGAAGCCTGCGCCAAGGTGGCGCGCGAGCTGCAGAAGATCAAACTGATCGATACCGGGGCGGCGCCGGCGCCGGTATAGCCGGCTTGTTGCAAGGACGTTAAACAAATGCCCGCTTTTGCGGGCATTTGTTTAACGGTATCGCCGGATCAGGTATCCGGCAACACCACGTTCACATCGAGCACTTCCAGGTTGCCCTGGCGGTCGAGCGAGATCTTGATGTCGTCGGCGCTGACCTTGGTGTACTTCGAAATCACCTCGATCAGCTCGCGGTGCAGGGCCGGCAGGAAGTCCGGACCGGTGCGGTTGGTACGCTCGCGGGCGATGATAATCTGCAGGCGTTCCTTGGCCGCTGTCGCGCTCTTCTCTTTTTTGGGAAAGAGGAAGTTCAGAAGTGGCATATCACTTGGCTCCAAAAATGCGCTGGAACAGGCCCGGCTTTTCGTAGGTGGTGAAACGCAGCGGACGGTCTTCGCCGAGGAAGCGGGCGATCACGTCTTCGTAGGCCTCGGCCACGTCGGTGCCTTTGAAATGGATCGCCGGGTTGCCCTGGTTCGAGGCGTGCAGCACCGATTCCGATTCCGGAATGATGCCGATCAGCGGAATGCGCAGGATTTCCTGGACGTCCTGGTAGGACAGCATTTCGTCGGCTTCCACGCGCTTCGGCGAGTAGCGGGTGATGAGCAGGTGTTCCTTGACCGGCTCCGAACCGCTCTGGGCGCGGCGCGACTTGGCCTGGATGATGCCGAGGATGCGGTCCGAGTCGCGCACCGAGGACACTTCCGGGTTGGTGACGATGATCGCCTCGTCGGCAAAGGTCAGGGCCATCAGCGCGCCGTGCTCGATGCCGGCCGGCGAATCGCAGATGATGAACTCGAAGCCCATTTGCACCAGGTCGTTCAGCACGCGCTCGACGCCGTCTTCGCTCAGCGCATCCTTGTCGCGCGTCTGCGACGCCGGCAGGATGAACAGGTTCTCGGTGTGCTTGTCCTTGATCAGCGCCTGGTTCAGGGTCGCCTCGCCATTGATCACATTGATCAGGTCGTAGACCACGCGGCGTTCGCAGCCCATGATCAGGTCGAGGTTGCGCAGGCCGACGTCGAAGTCGATAACCGCGGTCTTGTGGCCGCGCAGGGCCAGGCCGCTCGAAAAGCTCGCGCTTGAAGTGGTTTTTCCCACACCGCCCTTGCCGGACGTCACAACAATAATTCGTGCCACAAAAAGGTCCTTTACAGTTCTAGCAGGTATCTGCGGTCTAAAACGGATGGCTTACGGGCGCGACGGCGCCGGCGCCAGCGAGGAAATGGCAAGCCGGTCGCCGACCAGCTTGATTTGCGCCGGCTGCCGCGTCAGGTCATTCGGGAAACCGTCGTCGAAGGTGCGGTACACGCCCGCGATCGACACCAGTTCCGGCTGCATCGACAGGGCGAAGATGCGCGCCTCCGGATTGCCCGAGGCGCCTGCCAGGGCCCGGCCGTTCAGCGGCGCATACACATGGATGCTGCCATCGGCGATGATTTCCGCGCCATTGTTGACGACCGCAGTAATGATCAGGTCAGTGCCGCGCGCATAGATGCGCTGGCCGGCGCGCACCGGGGTGTCGATGATCATGGCCGACACCGGTGCAGGTCCAGGTGCAGCGGGCGCCACTGGCGCCGCAGTCGGCACGGGCGTCGGCACGGGGCGCGGTTCGGGCGCAGGTGCCGGCGCGGCCGGCGCCTCGTCCGCCGCGGGGGCGCGCACGCCGCTCGAACCGTCGTCCAGCGACAGGCCGTGGGCGCGGATCGCGTCCGCCAGCTCCGGGCCGGCGCCGCGCACGGCCACGGCATTGAGCCGGTATTTCTTCAGCAGCGCCACCAGGGCCGGCCAGTCGATCGCTGCCGCTTCATGGGCGATGGCGGCGACGTCGATCACCGCGAACTCGTCCTCGAAGAAGTCCGATACGCCGCCGGTCATCTGGTGCAGCGCCGCGTCGATCGTGGCCGGGTCGGCCGAATGCAGGATCGTCGAAATGGCGACAACCGTGGAGATCTTGATTTCGATGGGCAGAGAGCTTGGGGTTTTCAGCATAAACGGATTGGTTGGCGTTGCGCTCGTGCATTCTACTGTGAAATTTGACCGAAAGGGCTTTACGTACGCATGATTCCTAGTAGAAATGAGTGTTGCCGTGGCTGTTCAAAATAGACGCCGCAAGCCCATTGCACGGGTGCGATGGAGCGGTTGTATTCGGTGAATAAGCTGATAAGATTGATTTTGCTTAAACATCAGCACTGCACGCACCGTAACATGCATGGTCTTGTAATCATGCCGTCTCAACAATTCCCCGGGGAGCCGGGACTAGGGAGAGCACTATGGAAGACGTCGTCATCGTGGCCGCTGGCCGCACGCCAGTCGGCAAGTTCGGCGGCACACTGGCCAAGATCCCTGCCGCCGAGCTCGGCGCGCACGTGATCCGCCAACTGCTGGCCAGGACCGGCATCGATCCGGCCTCGGTCAGCGAGGTCATCATGGGCCAGGTCCTCACTGCCGGCGCCGGCCAGAACCCGGCGCGCCAGGCCGTCATCAAGGGCGGGCTGCCCGACATGGTGCCGGCCCAGACCATCAACATGGTCTGCGGCAGCGGCCTGAAGGCCACCCACCTGGCGGCACAGGCCATCCGCTGCGGCGACGCCGAGATCGTCATCGCCGGCGGCCAGGAAAACATGAGCGCCTCGCCGCACGTGCTGAACGGCTCGCGCGACGGCTTCCGCATGGGCGACGCCAAGCTGGTCGACACCATGATCGTCGACGGCCTGTGGGACGTCTATAACCAGTACCACATGGGCGTGACGGCCGAGAACGTCGCGCGCAAGTACGATGTCTCGCGCGCCGAGCAGGACGAATTCGCGCTGCAATCGCAACTGAAGGCCGAGGCTGCGCAAAAGGCGGGCAAGTTCAAGGACGAGATCATCCCGGTCGAGATTCCGTCGAAGAAGGGCCCGACCATCTTCGACACCGACGAATACCCGAAGCACGGCTCGACCCTCGAGGCGCTGTCCGGCCTGCGTCCGGCATTCAACAAGGAGGGCAGCGTCACCGCAGGCAATGCCTCGGGCATCAACGACGGCGCCGCGGCCGTGATCATGATGAGCGCTTCCAAAGCGAAGGAACTCGGCCTGACCCCGCTGGCGCGCATCAAGGCCTACGCGTCGGCTGGCCTGGACCCGTCGATCATGGGCATGGGCCCGGTCTCGGCCACCCAGCTGTGCCTGAAGAAGGCCGGATGGCGCCATGAAGACATCGACCTGATGGAAATCAACGAGGCATTCGCCGCCCAGGCCATCGCGGTCAACAAGGAAATGGGCTGGGATACCGCGAAGATCAACGTGAACGGCGGCGCGATCGCGCTGGGCCACCCCATCGGCGCCTCCGGCTGCCGTGTGCTGGTCACCCTGCTGCACGAAATGGTGCGCCGCGACGCCAAGCGCGGGCTGGCCAGCCTGTGCATCGGCGGCGGCATGGGCGTGGCGCTGGCGGTCGAGCGCGACTGACAAGCGTTGAGCAAGGACTTACCGCCCGGGCAGCGCGGCTGCGCGGGCGTATTGGTGAGTAGTGACTGACAAAATAAAACTGGAGAAGACAATGGCACGAGTAGCATTGGTGACGGGTGGCATGGGCGGTCTGGGCGAAGCGGTGTGCATCAAGCTGGCCGCCTTGGGTTACAAGGTCGTCACTACGTATTCGCCGGGCAACACGAAGGCGGAATCCTGGCTGAGCCAGATGAAAGAGCAGGGCTTCGACTTCAAGGCCTATCCCTGCGACGTGTCCGACTACGATTCGGCCCAGGCCTGCGTACGCCAGGTGCAGGAAGAAGTCGGTCCGATCGACGTGCTGGTGAACAATGCCGGCATCACGCGCGACATGACCTTCAAGAAGATGGACAAGCCGAACTGGGATGCGGTGATGAAGACCAACCTCGATTCCGTGTTCAACATGACCAAGCCGGTCTGCGACGGCATGGTCGAGCGCGGCTGGGGCCGGATCATCAATATCTCGTCGGTGAACGGCCAGAAGGGCGCCTTCGGCCAGACCAACTATTCGGCCGCCAAGGCCGGCATGCACGGCTTCACCAAGGCCCTGGCCTATGAAGTGGCGCGCAAGGGCGTGACCGTCAACACCATCTCGCCGGGCTACATCGGCACCAAGATGGTCATGGACATCCCGAGCGAAGTGCTGGAATCGAAGATCATCCCGCAGATACCGATGGGTCGCCTGGGCAAGCCGGAAGAAGTGGCCGGCCTGGTGGCTTACCTGTCGTCGGAAGAAGCGGCGTTCGTGACGGGCGCCAACATCGCCATCAATGGTGGACAGCACATGCAGTGATTGTTGGCAAGGCGCGCAGATAAGGCGCTTGAGTCGATAAAGCCGGCCTGGACGAGCGATCGCCCAGGCCGGTTTTTTCGTAGGTTGCAGTCGTCAAGCTGCTTCTTTGTCTTCGGGACTCGGCTTGGTGAAATCCTGGGCAACTTGGCCATTGTGCAGGAGAATGATGCGGCCTGCCATCTGAATCGTTTCGGGACGGTGCGCGACGATAATCCGGGTGAGCGGAATTTTCTGGATGGCTGCGTTAACGGCCTGTTCATTCCACACGTCTAAGTGGCTGGTCGCTTCGTCCAACACTAGGATTTTTGGATTCTTGTACAACGCGCGGGCCAACAGGATACGCTGTTGCTGTCCGCCCGACAGGCCGGTGCCGATATCGCCGACCAGAGTGTTGAAGGCCATTGGCATGGCAGCGATTTCAGGCGCGATTGCAGCGAGTTCGGCGCATGCGTGGACCCGTTGTATGTCGACCACCTGGTCAAAGAAACTGATGTTGTCCGAGATCGATCCGGCAAACAATGTATCGTCCTGCATCACCGTGCCCAGCAGATGGCGGTAGTTCGACAGGCCGAGCGTACCCAAGGGTACTCCGCCGATGCGGATTTCACCCCCGGTCGGCGTGAGCAGGCCCAACAGCAGCTTCATCAGCGTCGTCTTCCCACACCCTGAAGGCCCGGTAATCGCCACGCATTGACCGGCTGGGATGGTGAGGTTCAGTTCATGGATAACTTCAGGCTCACTGTCGGAATAACGAAAACTCAGGTTCTTGATCTCGATCGAAGGCATGATCTGGTTTACCTCGACTTCGGCCACGTCTTCATCCCGTTCTGCTTCAGCCAGCACAATGTCGGCCACGCGCTCGCCATGTAAGCGCATCATCCGAAGTTCAAACAGCTTGTCAATTAAGCTAGCCATGCGCTGGCTAAACTGATCCTTGTAGCTGATAAAGGCGAATACCATCCCGACCGAAAATTCATTGTTGAGCACGGCGAAAGCTGCAAGCCAAATCACGATCACGCGCTCCCCATTGAACAGAAGGGTATTAGCTGTCTGGTACGAGACGGCCAGCCTGGCGATACGCAACTGAGCGTTGAACTCGTCGGTGAGCGAATTCATCCAGGCTGAACGGCGCTCTTCGCTGCGCCCGAACAAGCGAATGCTTTGCATGCCGCGGACAGTTTCCATGAAGTGGCTCTGCTGTTTCGCGGCATGGATGATCTCCTCGGAGTTCGCATCATGCAGTGGGCGAAACATCGCCAAGCGCAGCAGTGCGTACAGCAGTACAGCAACGCAGGCCACTGCGGTTAGCTTGGTGCTATACAACACCATCATAATCAGGGTGCCCAGCACCATTACACCGTCAATGATTCCTTCGACAAACTGTGTCGTCAGGCTGGTTTGAATCTGCTGGATCGAGCCAAAACGTGACACGATGTCACCAGTATGACGCTTCTCAAAGTAGGGAAATGGTAGCTTCATTAGATGGGCGAACGCATTGCCCAGCCATTGCAGGTTAAGGTTTGTGGCTAGCACGGTAGTAACCCAAGAGCGTACCGCGCTTATTGCGGTCTGGAGCAGTACTAACAGGAGGAAGCCGCAGCCAAGCACCGTGATAAGGTCGCGATCCGATGCCAGCAGCGCTTCGTCCACAATCCACTGCATGTAGAAGGGCGCGATCAGGGCACAGACCTGAAGAGACAGACCGAGCGCCAGCACTTGGAGCAGGCTGCGACGCAGACCCACTACATGTCCCATTAATGAGAATAAGGAAAACTGCTGACGTTCTTCCTTGGCCTCGAACTTCGCACTCGGTGTCAGCTCGAGCGCGATACCAGTAAAGTGCTTGGCGAACTCATCGATTGGCATGCGCCGTTCGCCGACGGCCGGATCATGCACGACAACATGCTTTGCCGAGGCTGACTTGAGTACGACAAAGTGGTTCAGGTCCCAGTGTAGGACGCAGGGCAGCTTCAATTCAGGCAAGTGCTGCAGATCCAGTTTAAGAGGGCGGGTCTGCAGGGAAAGGCCGTTTGCCATTGCCATCATGCCCTTCAGGTTTACACCCTTCAGCGACACCGAAAAACGGCGACGCATGCTCGGGACATCAGTTCGATGGCCCCAATAGCTGGCGATCATTGCCAGACATGCCAAGCCACATTCAGCGCCTTCGGTCTGAAGCAAAACGGGCAGTCGGCGACTGTTCCAAAAAGCTAGCTGGGAAAGAACAGAAAATTGCATGTTTGATGCGATTAGGATCGCCAGCAGAATGGCGTGAATCGGTAGTACCCGTTTACAAACGCCCTGAAATACTGAAAAGCGGTTCTAGTACCCATTCGTAGAGCTTTCGACGTTCGAGCATGACGCTGGCGTCCACCAGCATACCGGAGCGCAGTGGCATCGCGGTGCCATACGCCCGGACTGCCTGATGATCGAGCTGGAGACGGACACGGTAAACCGGCTCTGACTGAGAAGCCCCAGGCATCGCTGCAGCCGATGTGGGCAATTCCTCGGGACGTACCGAAGTGGTAGCAACCTCGCGAACGCGGGCGTGATGCTGACCGAATTTTTGGTATGGAAAAGCTTGGTAACGTACCAGAGCCGTCATGCCCGGCTTGATGAAGCCTATCGCCCGAGATGGTATATACATTTCCGCTTCCAGCTTGTTTCCTTCAGGCAGGATCGATGCCAGGGAATTGTTGGTGCCAATAGTCTGGCCGAGATTGAAAGCAATCGCTGTAACCGTACCACTCTGACGCGCTCGTACCGGGATTTCCCGCCGTGCTTCGTTTTCAGTGAGGTCCTGTTCGAGCATCGAAGCATTGCGGCGTAATGCATTTTCGTCGCGCAGCACCTGCATCGCGATGTCTTGTACCTCTGCTTCCGTACTGAGTAAGTCGCGCTGGGTCATGGAACGAACACGTTCGATCTCAAGCAGACGCTGATGTTGATCAAGTAGTTCGGCTTCGCGCTCCTGCATTTGCGCAGGCGAGATGTAATTAGTGGATTTCAATTGCGCGAAGCGCGTCACAGTCTGCTCAGACAGGGATATACGTTGCTTTTGCATCAGGACCTGGTTATCGAACCGTTCAAGCTCGCTCCGCAAATCTTGTGCCCGCCGCTGTAGGGCCGCACGACGCTGCCCAGCCTGCGACTTGGCCAGTTGCAATTCCGTATGGAAGCTATCGCGGCGCTGCGCTAGCAGTTCGGAAATCAAAGCTTCAATGGAACGCGGACTGGAAGTACTGCGCTCGCTTGACACAATAAACAAGATCTCTCCTTGGCGCACGAACTGGCCTTCCTGAATGCGCACCTCTTTAATAACGCCGGGTTGACTGGAATAAACCCGAATTACCCCAGAAATGGGTACGAGCATGCCTTGGATCGGTGTCTTTCGGGTAGTTTCAAAGAAAGCAAAAAATGCAACAAGCAAGAGTATCAATGTGCCAAATACGCAGCTGAGAATTACATGGGTAACAGGACGGGTCAAGATAATGGTGCCGTACTGAGAAATCGTCACATGATCGATAACCTGTTTGCGGAACAATGACTTTGGAGCAGGACCCAAAGAATGTTTTGGCTGTGTAATTCCCATATACACTTCCAAGTTAATATCTTAATTAAAGGAAATTCATCCTAAAGCTAGCTCCCGAAAGTTCTAGCGGCAAGCTTATTGTACGAAGGAAAGACGAGAGGAAGTGTCTCGGTATCAACAGAGACTATAGACGTATATCAACGTTAAGTACGAATGTAGAGTGACCACCTAAGGTTCAAATTTTTTGTGAAATCTACACTATCCACGAGCGGTTTTGCACTAGAGCAATAAATCATTCTTTTGGTAAATTTTTGCTTGACTATAAGATTTGCGATTTGCAATACTGTTTCTGCCGCGAGAGGAACTTCTTGGATATGCTTTTGTAATAGCGGCATCCTATTACTGATAAAGGAAATAATCATGCAAGAAATGAATATGTTTGAAATTGACGAAGTTAGTGGTGGTCTTGTTATGATCCCCCTTTGGGTCTTTTATGCTACAGGCGGGACAGCGGCAGTAGCAGCAGGTTGGACAGTTGGTCGTGCGTTTTTCTGTGATAAATAATTCAGCTATATCGTGGTAAGCAGCGGTTTAATACGGAGAGAGAAATGCAAAAAAAAATTCCACTTAAAATAACAGTCGGGCCGGTAATGTTCTTTATTGCTGTCTATTCAGGCTGGACTCTTGGCAGATTAATTTTTTGTGGTGTTTCAATATAATTTTCCTACAATTTTTTTAGGAGATAATACTATGCATAGTATTAATTCGGATCGATTGAGTGGAATAGAACTGCTAGGCGAATCTGAAATAGAACAAATTGGTGGTGGATTAGCCCCCCTCGTTGTTTATGGTCTTTGGATGGCCGGCGGGTTCATTGCCGCCTTTGCTGCTGCAGCAGCCGTGCATTATTTTGGTAATGGTAATCACAAGCATTAAAACAACCCCCCCCCCCCGGGTACGCCCGGGGGGTTGTTTTAATATATAAGCGAGATCGGTGTTTGCAGTTTAATCAGACATATGCGTTTACAATTAGAAAGTCATTGGACCGTGGCGCAAATTGTTTTATCGCAAATTTTGGTAAAGCGCGCGTCCTAAGTAAATTTTACTGGTGCGTCACAATCGTTCGCTGTGAAATAGTCACTAGGGGTTAGAATAGATTTCTTTACCCCTATGATTCTTAGAAATTGTATGCATACCCTATCGCGGGACGCGCTGGCTTTGTCCAGCCTCGACGAACACATTCTGCTGCCCGGCACCAAGGGCCTGCCCCTGCGCGAACCCTTGCGACAGGGCGCAGTCGGCGTGCAGGTCTGGAACGTACTGCACGGCGATACCTCTTTTCCAGTGGCGTTGCTTAAGGCCTCCGCGCTGCGCCACAACCTGGCATGGATGCGCGCATTCTGCGAACGCCACGGCGTCACGCTGGCCCCGCACGGCAAGACCACCATGAGCCCGCAGCTCTTTGCCGCCCAGCTGGCCAATGGCGCCTGGGGCATTACGCTGGCCAGCGCCACGCAAGTGCAAGTGGCGCACCGCTTCAACGTGCGCCGGGTGCTGCTGGCTAACCAGCTGGTGGGGCGCGCCGACATCGCCGCCGTGCTGGCGCTGCTGCACGAGGATCCGGATTTCGAATGCTTCGTGCTGGCCGACTCGCTGGACGGTGTCGCGCGGCTGTCGGAGGCGGCGAGCGCAGCCAGTCTGGCGCGGCCGCTGCCGGTGCTGGTCGAACTCGGCCTGGCCGGCAAGCGCGCCGGATGCCGGACCGGCAGCGAAGCGATGGCGGTGGCGCGCGCCATCGCGGCCGCCGACGGCCTGGTACTGGCCGGTTTCGAAGGCTATGAAGGCCTGCTGGTCAGCCAGGACCGCGAGGCCGACCTGCGCGCCGTGCACGCCTTCCTGGCCGAGCTGGTCGACCTGGTGGAAACGGCCGACGGCGAAGGCCTGTTCGGCGCTGCCGAGATCCTGCTGTCGGCCGGCGGCTCCTCGTATTTCGACCTGGTGGCGCGCGGTTTTGCGGGTGTGGACGGCCTGTCGCGGCCGGTCCGTGCCGTACTGCGCAGCGGCTGCTATTTGACCAGCGACCACGGCTCCTACCAGCGCCTGCTGGCCCAGCTCGATGCGCGCGAGGCGCAGGCTGGCGAGGGCCTGCGCCCGGCACTGGAAGTCTGGAGCACCGTGCAGTCGCGGCCCGAGCCGGGCCTCGCCATCCTCACCATGGGCAAGCGCGACGCGTCCTACGATGAAGCGCTGCCGACGCCGCTGTTCACGCACCGACCGGGCAGCGCAGCAGCAACACCGGCAGCACTGCCGCCCGGCTGCACGATCTTCAAGATGAACGACCAGCACGCCTACCTGTCGCTGCCGGAAGGCGAAATCCGTGACGGCCTGCGCGTAGGCGACCTGGTCGGCTGCGGCATCTCCCATCCCTGCACGACCTTCGACAAGTGGCAGGTGCTGCTGGCGGTGGACGACGCCTACAACGTGACCGAGGCGCTGAACACCTTCTTCTGAAACGGTGCTGCGGTAGGCTACAATCGATCGTCGCCCGCCCAGAGAGTACAGACCGTATGACCGCCATGCCGCCGTCCCTGTTCCCGCCGATCCAGCCCATCCGCCACGGTATGCTGGCCGTCGACGAGCTGCACACGATCTACTGGGAAGAAGTCGGCAACCCCAATGGCATCCCGGTACTGTTCCTGCACGGCGGCCCGGGCGCCGGCCTGTCGCCGCAGCACCGCCGCTTCTTCGACCCAAACGCCTACCGCGTGATCCTGTTCGACCAGCGCGGCGCCGGCAAGTCCACGCCGCTGGGCGAATGGCGCAACAACAGCACCCAACTGCTGATCGACGACATCGAGCGCCTGCGGCAGATGTTCGGCATCAGGCAGTGGCTGGTGTTCGGCGGCTCCTGGGGCTCGACGCTGGCGCTGGCCTATGGCCAGGCGCATCCCGAGCGCTGCCTCGGCTTCGTGCTGCGCGGGATCTTCCTGTGCACAAAGGCCGAGGTCGACTGGTTCATCAACGGCGTGAAGTGGTTCTATCCCGAGCTGTACGAGGAATTCGTGGCCCCCATTCCGCAAGAGGAAAGGGGCGACCTGCTCAAGGCTTATTGTGAACGCCTGCTGTGCAATGACCCGGCGGTGTACTGGCCGGCCGCGCGCGCCTGGAGCCGCTTCGAGGGCCGCCGCGTGTTCCTGCTGCCGCAGCCGGACGAGCCCTCGTCCGACGCGCTCGACCTCGGCGTCGGCCGCCTGGAGTCGCACTACATGCTGCATGGCGCCTTCCTGGAAGAAGATCAGCTGCTGCGCGACATCGGGCGTATCGCCCATTTGCCGGCCACCATCGTGCAGGGCCGCTACGACGTGATCTGCCCGCCCTTGTCGGCCTGGCGCCTGCACGGGGCCTGGCCGGGGGCGAAGCTGCACATGATTCCCGACGGCGGCCACGGCGCGCTCGAGACCGGGATCGCCCGCGCCCTGGTGAACGCCACCGAGGGGTTCAAGCGCCACGGCCGCTTCGATTGACGGCCGCCCGGCCGCCCCGCGGCTGTTACACTACCAATAAAACCTGCAAGAACGACGCCTTCCATGAATATCCAGATCAGCGACATCGGCCACGTCATCCAGCTGGCGATCGCGCCGGTCTTCCTGCTGACCGGCGTGGCGACCAAGCTCACCGTGCTGACCAACCGGCTGGCGCGCATCATCGACCGTACCCGCGTGCTCGAAGACCGCCTCAAGAAGGGCGCCAATGCCGAGTACTCGGCCGAACTCGAAACCCTGTACACCCGCTCGCACCTGATCAACACGGCGATCACGTCCAGCACCGGCTGCGGCCTGATGGTCTGCCTGGTAATCGCGCTGCTGTTCCTGGGCGATACCACCAACCTGCCGCTGGACCAGTACATCGCCGGACTGTTCGTGTTCGCGATGCTTGGCCTGATCAGCAGCTTCGTCTACTTCCTGCGCGAGATCTTCATCGCCTCGCGTTTCATGCGCATGCAGCACACGCTGTCCCTCCAGCAGCCGCGCCAGCATCCGCCCACCGAATGATCGAGTACAGCATGCACGACTACGAACGTCCCCCGACCCTCCACCGCTACGCGCTGCGCAGCGAACTCGAAGCCGCACTGCGCGGCCAGTTCCGCCTGGTCCCCGCCGGCTTCTTCCTGACCGTGTCGTTTTCGACGGCCTGGGACAAGCGCCTGTTCGACGTGCTCGGCCCGGCCGACAGCTGCCTGGTGATCCATAACACCGAAATCTTCGGCGAGCGCCTGCACCGCGCGGTGCAGCGCACGCTGCCCGACTGGGCCGGCATCGACGGTGCGGTCGAATACGGTGCGCGCTCGCGCCTGGGCGCCGCCTTTACCAAAAGCCTGGGGCATGCGCAGGAACAGGAATGGCAGTTCGCATGGCGCTCGATGTCGCCCAGCGCCACGCTGCGGCCGGTCACCGTGAACATCGGCAGCATCGAAGGCTTCGCCGAACTGCGCGATCGCGAAAGCCACCTGGTCTGAAGCCGGACGGCGCCGCCGAAGGCGTTTAGAAACACGCCTCCACGAAATCACGGTGTAATGCCGTGATGACGCTTTCACCTTATCCACACCTCCTCGCGCCGCTCGACCTTGGTTTCACGAGCCTGAAGAACCGCGTGATCATGGGCTCGATGCACACCGGGCTCGAAGACCGCTTCTACAACTACGGCAAGCTGGCCGCGTTCTACCGCGAACGCGCGCGCGGCGGGGTCGGCCTGATCGTCACCGGCGGCATCTCGCCGAACCGCCAGGGCTGGCTGCTGCCCTTCGGCGGCACCCTGAACTTCCTGGGCGACGTGCCCAACCACCGGCGCGTCACGCGCGCCGTGCACGAGGAGGGCGGCAAGATCGTGCTGCAGATCCTGCACGCGGGCCGCTACGGCTACCAGCCCTTCGTGGTGTCCGCCTCCAGCGTCAAGTCGCCGATCTCGAAGTTCAGGCCGAAGGCACTCGACGCCGCCGGCATCGAAGCCACCATCGCCGCCTACGCGCGCTGCGCCAGGCTGGCGAAAATGGCCGGCTACGACGGCGTCGAGGTGATGGGCAGCGAAGGCTACCTGCTCAACCAGTTCCTGTGCGCGCGCACCAACAAGCGTGACGATGAATGGGGCGGCAGCATCGGGAACCGCATGCGCCTGGCCGTCGAGGTGGTGCGCCGCATGCGCGCGCAAGTGGGCCCCGACTTCATCCTGATGTACCGCCACTCGGTGCTCGACCTGGTCGACGGCGGCAATACCTGGGACGAGGTGGTCGCGGTGGCCAGGGCACTGGAAGCCGCCGGCGTCACGATCATGAACACCGGCTACGGCTGGCACGAGGCGCGCGTGCCCACCATCGTCACCTCGGTGCCGCGTGCGGCGTTTGCCGAGGTCGCGGGACGCCTGCGGCGCGAGCTGCGCATTCCCGTGGTGGCCTCGAACCGCATCAACATGCCTGCTGACGCCGAGGCGCTACTGGCGCAAGGCAGCGCCGACCTGGTGTCGATGGCGCGGCCCTTCCTCGCCGATCCGGACTGGGTGGCCAAGGCGGCAAGCGGGCGCACCGACGAGATCAACACCTGCATTGCCTGCAACCAGGCCTGCCTCGATCACACCTTCTCGAACAAGCGCGCCAGCTGCCTGGTCAATCCGCGGGCATGCCACGAGACCGAGCTGGTATTCCGCAAGACCGGCAAGCCGCGCCGCATCGCCGTGGTCGGCGCCGGCCCGGCCGGCCTGTCGGCGGCCACCGTGGCGGCCGAACGGGGACACCAGGTCACCCTGTTCGACGCGCTGGACTACATCGGCGGCCAGTTCAATGTCGCCATGCGCGTGCCCGGCAAGGAGGAATTCGCCGAGACCATCCGCTACTTCGGCCGCAAGCTGGCGCTGACCGGGGTCGATCTGCGCCTGGGACGGCGCGTCACCCGCTCGGAGCTGCTCGCGCAGGGCTACGACGACGTGATCGTCGCCACCGGCATCACCACCCGCAAGCCTGCCATCGACGGGATCGGCCACCCCAAGGTGCTGAGCTACCTCGACGTGCTGCGCGAAGGGAAGCCGGTGGGGCGGCGCGTGGCCATCATCGGCGCGGGCGGCATCGGCTTCGACATGGGCGAATTCTTGGTGCACGATCCCGACGTGCCGCTGCCGGTGCCGAAGGAGCACTGGATGGGCGAATGGGGTGTCGATCCGCGATCGTCCACCCCGGGCGGGCTGGCGCCGCCGAAGAAGCCGCATCCGCCGCGCGAAGTCTGGCTCTTGCAGCGCAAGACCACGCGTCCGGGCGCGGGGCTGGGCAAGACCTCGGGCTGGGTGCACCGCGCCACCCTGGTGCGCAACGGCGTGCAGATGCTGGCGGGGGTGCAGTACGAGCGCATCGACGACGCGGGCCTGCACATCAGCGTCGGTGGCGAGCGGCGTGTGCTGGAAGTGGACAACGTGGTGATCTGCGCGGGGCAGGAAAGCCTGGCCGAGCTGATGCCGCCGGAAGGGCAGGCGCAGGCGGGCGGGCCGCGCTTCCACAAGATCGGCGGCGCGGCGCTGGCGGCCGAGCTGGATGCGAAGCGGGCGATCCGGGAGGGGGCCGAACTGGCCGCGAAACTGTAGGGTGGACGGCTATGCCGTCCGCGCGTTCAGATCAAGGATGAAAACCAGTGCGCGTCCATTCTTGAGCTAGTTGAACGCGCGGGCGGGAGACCCGCCTACCCTACGAACTTGCATTACTTCTTGCGAACCACTACGCAGCCGATCGAGTAGCCGGCGCCAAAGGAGCAGATCACGCCGTTCGAACCCGCGGGCAGGTCGTCCTGGTACTTGTGGAAGGCAATGATCGACCCTGCCGACGAGGTGTTGGCATAGGTGTCGAGGATCACCGGGGCCTCGTCCGGCCCGGCGTCGCGGCCCAGCAGGGTGCGCGCGATCAGCAGGTTCATGTTCAGGTTGGCCTGGTGCAGCCAGTAGCGCGACACGTCCTCGATCTTCAGGCCGGCATTGCTCACGGTGTCGGCGATCGTCTCGGCCGCCATCGGGCACACCTCCTTGAATACCTTGCGGCCCTGCTGGCGGAACAGCTTGTCCGGCGCGCCGATGCCTGCTTCGTCGAAGCGGTTCATGAAGCCGAAGTTGTTGCGGATGTTGTTCGAGAACTTGGTCTTCAGCCGGCTGTCCAGGATTTCCCACTGGTGGCCGCCGGTCGCCGTCTCGGCGGCTTCGACGATCACCGCGGTGCAGGCGTCGCCGAAGATGAAGTGGCTGTCGCGGTCGCGGAAATTCAGGTGGCCGCTGGTGATCTCGGGATTGAGCATCAGGACGGCGCGCGCGCGGCCGCTGCGCACCGCATCCACCGCGGTCTGGATGCCGAAGGTGGCCGAGGAACAGGCCACGTTCATGTCGAAGCCGAAGCCCTCGATGCCCAGCGCGTCCTGTACCTCGACCGCCATGGCCGGGTAGGGACGCTGCATGTTCGAGCAGGCCACCAGCACCATGTCGATGTCGCTTGCCTGCTTGCCGGCGCGGTCCAGGGCCTGGCGCGCAGCGGCCACGCACATGTCGGCCTGCAGCGACACCTGTTCGTCGGCGCGCTCCGGGATGCGGGCCGTCATGCGGGTCGGATCGAGGATGCCTTCCTTCTCCATCACGTAGCGCGACTTGATGCCCGAGGCTTTTTCGATGAAGGCGCTGCTCGAGGGCTCGAGCGCGGTGACTTCGCCGGCGGCGATGGCGGCGGCGTGTTCCTGGTTGTACAGCTCGACGTAGGCATTGTAGGCCGTCACCAGCTCATCGTTGGAGATGGAATACGGCGGCGTAAACAGGCCGGTGCCGCTGATCACGACAGGTTTCATGTTCGGGACTTTCAAAGGAAATAACAGGCGAATCAGGTAAATCGCCGGGAGATGCGGCGATTCTACACCCTCGGACCGGGCCTGGGAATTGTCGGAATTGGCAGGCCGGGAAGGAAAAACCCCGTCAGCGCGCGTGTTGCGCCAGCGTCGTCGCGGCCCCCGCGCGCTTCGACAACTGCACCTTCTCGCCCTTGAGGTGGCGCAGCGCCTGCGCCAGCTGGAAGTCGTCGGCGCTGCCATAGTCGACCGGCTTGCGTTCGCGCGCCTCGGCCCACAGGCGCATCTGCTCCTCGATGTCCTCGGCGCGGGTGGCGTCTTCCTTGTCGCGGTCGTTCGCCAGGTGCCGTTCGAGGTCGGCCTCGCGCATGCGCAGCGCGTTCAGGCCGTCGCCGTCCGGCGTCTCGTCGACCGGGAAGTCGGGCACGATGCCGCGCGCCTGGATCGAACGCCCGGCCGGGGTGTAGTAGCGCGCCGTGGTCAGCTTGACGGCGGCGTCGCGGCCGATCGGGCGGATGGTCTGCACCGAACCCTTGCCGAAGGTCTGGCTGCCCAGGATGGTGGCGCGCTTGTAGTCCTGCAGCGCGCCGGCCACGATTTCCGAGGCCGAGGCCGAGCCGCTATTCACCAGCACCACCATCGGCAGCTTCTTGAAGGCCGGCGGCAGGCTGGCGAGCGGGTCGGCGCCGCTGCGCAGCATGTAGAACTCGGGGCGGCCGTAGAAGCGCTGGCGCGAATCGGCCAACTGGCCGTTGGTGGAGACGATTTCGGCATCCTTGGGCAGGAAGGCCGCGGCCACGCCGATCGCGCCCTGCAGCAGGCCGCCCGGATCATTGCGCAGGTCGAGCACCAGGCCCTTCATGTCCGGATTGTCGCGGTACAGGGCCTGCAGCCTGGCGGCCATGTCGTCCACGGTCGGCTCCTGGAACTGTGCGATGCGCAGCCAGGCGTAGCCCGGCTCGACCATCCTGGCCTTGACGCTTTTCTGCACGATCTCGCCGCGCGCGATGGTGAAACGCAGCGGCGCAGGGCTGTCCTTGCGCGCAATCGTGAGGGTGACCCTGGTGCCCGGCTCGCCGCGCATGCGCTTGATCGCCTCGTCGATCGGCAGGCCCTGCACCGGCTGGCCGTCGATCTGGGTGATCAGGTCGCCTTCCTTGATGCCCGCATGCCAGGCCGGGGAGTCCTCGATCGGGGCGACGATCTCGATGAAGCCGTCCTCGCTTTCGGAAATCTCGATGCCGAGGCCGACGAAACGCCCTTCGGTGCCTTCGCGCAGCTCGCGGTAGGCGCGCGGATCGAGGTAGGCGGAGTGCGGGTCGAGCGACGCCACCATGCCGGAAATCGCTTGCGACAGCAGGGCCTTGTCCTCGACCGGCTCGACGTAGGTGGACTTGATGACGCCGTAGACGTCGGCCAGCTGGCGCAGCTCGGCCAGCGGCATGCCGGCGTCGACGGGCTTGTGCGCCAGCGCCGAAAACTGCATGGTGACCGCGACCCCGGCAATGGCGCCAAGGCCGACGAGACAGGAATTCTTGAAAGTGGAGCCCATGGTTCACCCGATGTGAGCGCTGTTGCGCCGCAGTGAAGCAGCACGGTCGCCCCAGTCATGCATGAGGTAGCGCAAGTCCAGTATAAACCCGAAGCCCGGGAGGCTGCTCCGAAGCAGGCCAAACCATGTGTTACCAAGGACCATGATCCTAAAGGCATGCACCCGTTAAGGATTGCTCAGCTTGGTAAGCAATTGTAAGAGTCGAAGCGGACGCGGGGGGGGCGAATTTATAGTCGATCTCAGTTTTTCTCTCTCTCCACTTTTGAAGTGGTCTTTGCCCGCGGCCCCCTCCGCGGGCTTTTTTATTCCCGCTTCTGCCGCTTGCCTCCGGATGCTACATTCTCGAAAGCAACGCCTTCGCAGCGCAAGCGCCGTTGTTGTGACGTACCAACACATGCATATACGATTTGGCCCTGGCTGCATGTATCGAAAAGTAAAAAAGCCCCAGGGGCCGTTGCTGCCTCTTGCCCACCCGCTAGAATGCCTGAATCCTATACCGTCGAGGACGGCAGGTGAGACAGCCAGCAGGCACCCCTGGTGGCGCCGAACGATGAGACCGGCCACAAGCCGGCCGCTTTTTCCCAACCCCAGCAATTCTTTAGCAACCGAGGACCATTCCGTGAAGCGAATCCTTTTGAGCACCCTGGCGCTGTCCCTGGCGGCAGCCTTTGCCAACGCGGCCGACAATTCGGCTACCGCAGCAGCTGCAAGCACGAAGACGGTCGCCGCGCCGATTTCGGGCATCGACACCCACTACATCGACACCAGCGTGCGCCCGCAGGATGATTTCTTCGCGCACGTCAACGGCAAATGGCTGAAAGAGACGGAGATCCCGAGCGACAAGGCGAGCTGGGGTACTTTCATGAAACTGCGCGACGATACCATGCCGCAGATCAGGACCATCATCGAGCGCGCCCAGGCCGACAAGGACGCCAAGAAGGGGAGTGAGACCCAGAAGATCGGCGACCTGTACGCAAGCTACATGGATGAAGCGCGCCGCGAAACCTTGGGCGTGAAGCCCTTGGGCGCCGAACTGCGCAAGATCCGGGCGCTGAAGGACAAGCAGGGCTTGCCGGCCCTGGTCGGCCACCTGTCGAAAATCGGCGTCTCGACTCCCTACGGCATCTATGTCAGCCAGGATATGCGCGCATCGACACAACATGCCGCCTATATCTCCCAAAGCGGCCTGGGCATGCCGGACCGCGACTATTACCTGAAGATGGACGACGCCAAGCTGGCCGACATCCGTGCCAAGTATCAGGTGCACGTCGAGAAGATCCTGACGCTGGCCGGTGAGAAGAATGCCGCGGCCCAGGCCAAGGCGATCGTCGACTTCGAGACCGAGCTGGCCAAGGTGCAGTGGACCCGTGTCGACAACCGCGACCCGGTCAAGCGCTACAACAAGATGAGCGTGGTTGAGCTGTCCAAGCTGGCTCCGGGTTATGACTGGAAAGCGGCCCTTGGCGCGGCTGGCGTTGGGAGCAAGCTCGACACCATCATCGTCAACCAGCCGAGCTATTTCTCCGGCCTGAACGAGGTGCTGGCCAAGACCGACCTGGCCACCCTGAAGTCCTACTTCGAATGGCAGCTGCTGCGCGAATTCGCGCCCTACCTGTCGAAATCCTTCAAGGACGAAAACTTTGCCTTCTACGGCACCGTCCTGACCGGCGCCACCGAACAGGAGCCGAGCTGGAAGCGCGGCGTGGCCACCGTCGAGGGTTCGCTGGGCGAAGCGGTGGGCAAGCTGTATGTGGCCGAGCACTTCCCGCCGGAGCGCAAGGCACGCATGGAAGAACTGGTCAAGAACCTGGTCCATGCTTATGGCCAGTCGATCGACAAGCTGGACTGGATGAGCCCGACGACCAAGAAAGAAGCGCGCGCCAAGCTGGCCAAGTTTACGCCAAAGATCGGCTACCCCGACAAGTGGCGCGACTACGGCAAGCTGAGTATCCAGCGTGACGACCTGGTCGGCAACCTGATGCGCGCCTCGCGCTTCGAGTACGACTACCGCATCGGAAAGCTGGGCAAGCCGATCGACCGTAGCGAGTGGGGCATGACGCCGCAGACTGTGAATGCCTACTACCGCAGCACCATGAACGAGATCGTGTTCCCGGCTGCGATCCTGCAGCCGCCGTTCTTCGACATGCGCGCCGACGACGCCGTGAACTACGGCGGGATCGGCGCCGTGATCGGCCACGAGATCGGCCACGGCTTCGACGACAAGGGCAGCCAGTCGGATGGCGACGGCAACCTGCGCGACTGGTGGACCGGCGAGGACCGCAGCGCCTTCAAGCAGCGCACCGACAAGCTGGTCAAGCAGTTCGCTTCGTACAGCCCGCTGCCGGGCTACAACCTGAACGGCGAGCTAACCCTGGGCGAGAACATCGGCGACAACGCCGGCCTGTCGATCGCCTACAAAGCCTATAAGCTGTCGCTGA
This sequence comes from Telluria sp. ZB4P34, assembly GCF_059686055.1. Classification (NCBI taxonomy): domain Bacteria; kingdom Pseudomonadati; phylum Pseudomonadota; class Betaproteobacteria; order Burkholderiales; family Oxalobacteraceae; genus Telluria; species Telluria sp. ZB4P34. The sequence goes on from NZ_JCASIF010000003.1 coordinate 47,527, forward strand.
ACGGCAAGCCGGCTCCGGTGATCGACGGCCTGACGGGCGACCAGCGCTTCTTCATGGGATGGGGCCAGGTATGGCGCATCAAGATGCGCGACCAGCAGATGGTCAACCAGGTCAAGAACGGTCCCCACTCGCCGGGTCAGTACCGCGCCAACGGCGCCGTGGCGAACATGCCCGAGTTCTACGAGGCTTTCGGCGTGAAACCGGGCGACAAGATGTACCGGAGCCCTGAAGAGCGCGTGCTGGTCTGGTAAGCACTTGACGAGAACGGGCCGGCGCCAAGCGCCGGCCCGTTTGCATTCCACCTATAAAAAAAAGAGAAATATATGAGACGACATCTGCTGGGCGCCGCGGCGCTCGCCTTCACCGCTTCGCTGGCGGCAACCCCGGTCCTGGCCGGATCTGGCGCCTCCGCCGCCAAAGCGGCTCCGGGCAAGGCCGCTACCCTGTCCTCCGGCATCGCGCTCGAATACGTCGAGCCGGGCGTGCGTCCGCAGGACGACTTCTTCCAGCACCTGAACGGCAAGTGGCTCAAGACCGTCGAGATCCCGGCCGACAAGTCGAGCTGGGGCGCCTTCTACAAGCTGCACGACGACACCCAGCCGCAGCTGCGCGCGATCATCGAGCGCTCGGCCGCGAAGAAGAACGCGCCGGCCGGCTCGGAAGAGCAGCTGATCGGCGACTTCTTCGCCAGCTACATGGACGAAGCGCGCCTGGAACAGCTGGGCATCACGCCGCTCAAGGGCGAGCTGGCGAAAATCGCCGCCATCAAGGACAAGGCCGAACTGCCGGCCACCTTCGCGCGCCTGGGCCGCATCGGCGTGACCACGCCGTTCAGTTTCTATATCCACCAGGATGCCAAGGATTCGACCAAGTACGTGGCCGACCTGTACCAGGGCGGCCTGGGCATGCCGGACCGCGACTACTACCTGAAGCTCGATGACGCCAAGCTGGCCAACACCCGCGCCAAGTACCAGCAGCACGTCGAGAAGATGCTGGCGCTGGCCGGCAACGCCAACGCCGCAGCGGATGCGAAAGCCATCGTCGACCTGGAAACCGAGCTGGCGCGCGTGCAGTGGACCAAGGTCGAGAACCGCGACCCGGTCAAGACCTACAACAAGGTGGAACTCGCCAAGCTGGCCGAACTCGCGCCGGGCTACGCCTGGGACGCCTGGCTGAAGGAAGCCGGCATCCAGGGCAAGACCGATTACGTGATCGTCAGCCAGCCGAGCTACCTGAAGGGCATGGCGGAGATCGTGAACCGCGTGCCGCTCGAGACCTGGAAGGTCTACCTGCAGCTGCATACCGTGAACGGCTATGCCAACTACCTGTCGAAGGCCTTCGTCGACCAGCGCTTCGCCTTCCACGGCACGGCGCTGTCGGGCGCGCCGAAGCTGGAACCGCGCTGGAAGCGCGGCGTGTCGACCATCGAGGGCGCGCTGGGCGACGCGGTGGGCAAGCTGTACGTGAAGGAGCACTTCCCGGCCGAACGCAAGGCGCGCATGGAAGTATTGGTGAAAAACCTGATGGAAGCCTATCGCCAGTCGATCGATACCCTCGACTGGATGAGCCCCGCCACCAAGAAGGAAGCCCAGGCCAAGTTGGCCAAGTTCACCCCGAAGATCGGCTACCCGAACAAGTGGAAAGACTACGCGTCGCTGAGCGTGAAGCGCGGCGACCTGGCCGGCAACGTGATGCGCTCGCGCGAAGTGGAATACCAGCGTGAACTGAACAAGCTGGGCAAGCCGATCGACCGCGACGAATGGGGCATGACGCCGCAGACCGTGAATGCCTACTACAACCCGGAACTGAACGAGATCGTGTTCCCGGCCGCGATCCTGCAGCCGCCGTTCTTCGACATGAACGCCGACGACGCCGTGAACTACGGCGGCATCGGCGCCGTGATCGGCCACGAGATCAACCATGGCTTCGACGACCAGGGTTCGCAATACGACGGCGACGGCAACATGCGCAACTGGTGGACCGAGGAAGACGGCAAGAAGTTTGCCGAGAAGACCAAGGTCCTGATCGCCCAGTACGCCGGCTACAGCCCGCTGCCGGGCTACCACGTGAACGGCGAGCTGACCCTGGGCGAGAACATCGGCGACAACTCGGGCCTGGCGATCGCCTACAAGGCCTACAAGCTGTCGCTGAAGGGCAAGAAGGCCCCGGTGATCAATGGCCTCACGGGCGACCAGCGCTTCTACATGGGCTGGGGCCAGGTGTGGCGCTCGAAGATGCGTGAGCCGGCCCAGATCGCCCAGGTGAAGACCGACCCGCACTCGCCGGGCCAGTTCCGTGCCAACGGCACCTTGAAGAACCAGCCGGGCTTCTACGAGGCCTTCGGCGTGAAGGAAGGCGACAAGATGTACCTGGCGCCAAAGGACCGCGTGATCATCTGGTGATGAGCGTCGCGTGGCGCCGCATGCGGCGCCACCAATGAAAAATGCCGTCCAGTGTGAGCTGGACGGCATTTTTTTTTGCAGGCGCAGCGCGCCTGCGGCAGGGCAGGAATCAGCGGGTCACGCTCGAGTAGCTGCAGGTCTTGGCAGTGGACTTCTTCGGGTCGCCGAACACCGCATTCGTGCACGGGGTCGAGGCGGTGATCACCTTGGTGAAATAGTAGCCAGGCGCGCCGTAGCGTACTTCGCGGGTACCGCTGAAGGAGCACACGCCGCCCTCCTTCGCGCAGAAGGTCCAGGTCGCCGTGTCTGCAGTCGGGCTGGTCGGCGTCGGTGACGTCGTCGGCGTGGTCGTCGGCGTTGCCGTGCCGGTGCTGCCGCTCGTGGTATTCGAGTAGCTGCAGGTCTTGGCGGTGGACTTCCTCGGGTCGCCGAACACGGCATTGGTGCACGGGGTCGAACCGGTGACCGTCTTGTAGTTGTAGTAGCCCGGGGCGCCGTAGCGGACCTGGCGCGTGCCGGTGAAGGAGCAGATGCCGCCCTCGTTGGCGCAGTGCGTCCAGCCATCGGCCGACGGGGCAGGCGCCGGTGCAGGCGCCGGCGCCGGGGTCGGTACAGGCGTCGGGCTCGTCACGGCAGCCACGGCTTCGTAGGCGCCGATGTCGAGCGTGCCCACCGGGCGCGTCTCGGCCGCCGCCACGTGGCGGTACTGCGCAACCGGCGCCAGCGACACGCCGGCGGCGCTCTTGCCCGGGTCCGAACCCGCATCGATCACCAGGCCGACGGTGGTCGGGCGCAGGTCGAACAGGGCGCGGCTCACGAACGCCGGTGCGAGGGCGCTGTAGTTGGTCTTCTTGACGGCGCTGGCCTGGTCCACCATGGTGCCGACACCACTGAAGATATTATTCTGGATCAGGGCGGGCTTGGTCACGGCGCTGCCGATCAGCACGAAGGTGCCGCGCGAGCTGTCGTCGTTCAGGAAGGTATTGTTGACGACGTACAGGTCCTGGGTAGGATTGCTCGCCCCTTCCTTGCCGAACGCCAGCATGCCCGGATTGCTGTGGCTCGCCGGTTGGTGGATGACGTTGCCGATGACATGGGCGGTACCGGCATTCGGCAGGTCGATCTCGTAGCTCGGCTTGCGCGCGCCTTCCTGGCCGGCCGGCGTGCTCGAGAACCGGTTGTAGGTAATCGTGTTGACACGGGCACGCGACTTCAGGTTGTGGCCGACGTGCGCATCGTGCGAATAGTTGTAGCGGAAGGTCAGGCTGCCGACATTGCCGATGTACAGGTTGTGGGTATAGCCGGTACCGTAGCCGTTGCGGGCGAATTCCGAATACTCGACCACGATATTGCTGGCGGTATTGGCGCCGCTGAGGATGCCGTTTTCGTTGTCGTGCAGGTAGGACGAGCGCAGCGTGAAGTTGGTGCCTTCCAGGCGCAGGGCGGCGCCGTTCTGGTCAGGCACCTTGGCGCCATACATCTCGACGTTTTCGATCACGATATTGCTGCCGATGACGACCCATGTGCCTTTGCCCAGGGCATTCTTGCCGGCAGCGTCGATCTTCGGACGGCCGTTCACGCCGCGGATGGTCAGGTTGCTGGTGGAGATACCGCACACGTCACCGCTATAGGTGGCGTTGCCTTGAATTTCGATGACATCGCCACTCTTTGCTGCGGCGAATGCCTGGCAAGGACGTGCGTAAGTCTTACCCGCACCCACGGAGAGGGTGGCGGCCGTCGCGGGCAGCAGGGCAGTGGCGCATGCGAGCGCCAGCGTGGTACGGGTAAAGGTAAGGCGGAGTTGACGCATAAAATCCTCTAGTCGTTCAGCTAATATTTGTGTCTGCAGGAAATTTCCTTGCGACACATTTGTTCCAGAGTATATGATGCGAACGGGAAAATACGTAACCAATTGTAAGAAATGGCCGCCTAGAAACAACACTTTCCTATGAAAATTAATGTCTAAGAGAATTTTCATTGGTGGCAAATGTGTTGCTAACAGGCGGCAAGGTGCGCGTATCTTGCATTCTATTCACTGCAATGACGCATCAGCGGCAATGCATAAGGTCACGCTTCCTCGCTGCAAAATTGACAATCAGTTATCTTGTATGTTTCCAGCTTAGCGCACCGAAGGAAATTCAATATTGCCGTATGGCAAGTCTACCCCATGTTGCCAGTAAATGGCCATGGCGCTGTCGAGGTTTTTTACAGAACAGCATCCTGTTCGCGCCATTTGGTGCATGGCATTGATTTTTCAGGCATTTTTACCGGGCATGCGGCTTGCTTGCCTGTGTGGTAATCACACACAACCGGGAGGCATCATGAAAATGCAGTGGCAATCCCTTGTTTCTCTTGTCATGGCCTGGATGGCCCTGGCGGCGCCGGCGAGTGCAGTCCCGGTCGTCGCCACCGGTACGAGCTATTCGATCTACCTGGACGGGCAGCAGAGCGGGAATGCGGCGGCCGGTATCTTCATCTTCGACGGCAGGCCCGAGTTCATCCTGCGCCCGGGCGACCAGACGCGCGTGACCGTGAACGAAACCGAGACGCAGCTCGACGCCACGCGCAGCCAGATCATCATCACGCTGTCGTCCGATACCGACTTGTTCCCCGTACTGGATGAGCTGGCGATCCTCGGCATCGGCACCTTCAACGACGGTATCGATCTGCTGCTCCCGGTGCGTCTCGAGGACGTGCGCATCAGTTTCATCAGTCCGAAAGACAGCGTCGTGACCGACAACCTGCTGTCCGAGGTCAGCCAGCCCAGGCCCTGGGATGGATTCTTTCCGAATGCCTTCGAGGTGGTCGGTATCGGCGGGGTCGGCGGCAAAGGCGTGCGCACCGTCGCGTTCGAGTTCGTCGTCAACAGCGCACCGTCGGCTGTGCCGGAACCCGGCATGCTGCTGTTGAGCGGCGCCGGCCTGCTGGCGCTCGTGGCGGCCCGGCGGCGCACATTGCCGGCCAGGCGCGCTTGAGAACGGCGCGGCGGTTTTCGCCATAAAAAAAGGCATGCCCTCGACCGGCATGCCTTTTTTAAATCAACGCCGGCCAGGCCGGCAGTTCCGTGTTTACTTGACCGAAGCGACCATGTAGTCGACCGCTGCCTTCACCTCGGCATCGCTGACGGCTGCGCCGCCCTTCGGCGGCATGAAGCCGGCTTTGCCCTGGAAGCCCTTGATGGCGTGCTCGTACAGCACGTTGTTACCTTGTGCCAAGCGCCCCGTCCAGGCGGCCTTGTCGCCGAACTTGGGAGCGCCTGCAATGCCTGCGCCGTGGCAGGCCACGCACGCGGCGTTGTAGACGTTCTTGCCGGTATCGGCGCTGGCGACTGCAGGTGCTGCCGCGGCAACAGGGGCGGCTGCAGGAGCAGGCGCTGCAGCAGGCGTGGCGGCAGCTGCCGGCGCTGCGGCGTCGGCGCTTGCCGTGGCGGCAGGCGCGGCGGCGGGAACGGCAGGTTCCTTGAAGCTGGCGCCGCTCTTGTTGGCCATGAAGACGACGGCGCGGGCCACCTCGACGTTGTCGAGGTCCGGATTGCCGCCCTTGGCCGGCATGGCGCGAATGCCTTCGATGGCGTGTTTCACCAGCGTGTCGTAACCCTGGCCGAGACGCGCCGCCCAGCCGCCAGTATCACCGGTTTTCGGAGCGCCTGCGGCGCCGCTGTCATGGCAGGCGGCGCATACGGCGGCATACACGGCGTCGCCGGCCTGCAGTACCCTGGGCGCATTGGCATCCACCAAGGTGAAGCCTTCGTCGGCGAGCGGACTGATGCGCGCTTCGACCGCGCCTGCGGCCTGGCTCTCGGTGCCGGCGCCGGTCAGGCGGCTGCTGGTCGCGAAGACGACGAGCAGGATGATACCGATGACGATGACGAGGAAAAATCCCGCGACGGCGGCGGCGAGCTGCTTGGGCGTACGGATCAGGGATTGATGTTCGTTGTGGGCGTCGCTCATGATTTCCTTAATTCAATAAAAAAACCTGCTACCGTGGCATCTCGTGTTTTTTTTGACATGCCATCAAGCGTTCGATTATAGACGTAAAGCTGCCCAAATGTAACGAAATTCGCGCCGCCACCATGGACGGGAGACCGGAAAGACTGTATTCTTCGGACACTTCACACTTCACACTACGCGGCTGTAGCTCAGTGGATAGAGTATTGGCCTCCGAAGCCAAGGGTCGTGGGTTCGATCCCCGCCAGCCGCGCCATTCAGTTCCCTTCCTCGAACGCTCTTGCAAGCGTTTCCTTCCTCCCGGCATATCGACACGCGAAAATGCGCAAGCATCCTGTTCCGCGTTCAGTGTTGTTTTTTTGCTCAGCATTCCAGCCTTATTGTGTTTCCCACTGTCATTATTGCTTGCGTCGGCTCCTGCGTGGAGCCATTCTGGTCTGTCGCAAGAAGGTGCGCACGTTACTGATGAGCACGAGTTATTTGTTTGGAAAGTGCTAAAATTTCTTGCCAGTTTTGCAGCGGAGATCCAGAGCCCTGCTCCATGACGGAGTGGGTTCCTTGCGCTGTAGAAATATTGGCAATCGCCAGTACGGAAAGATATCGACATGTTGTTTATTGGAGGAACGATTTCTATTGCGTTGAGAAACGTCTACTTTCCGTGCTATATTTATGTTGAAAGAATTGCAAAAATTGGAGCGAAGCCCAATGAAAGCAGATCAGATCGTCGCAATAGTAGGGCTAGGCTATGTAGGACTTCCCTTAGCAGTTGAGTTTGGCAAGAAATTCAGGACCATCGGTTTCGATTTGTCGGCCGCCAAGATCGAGCAGTACAAGCAGTTTCGCGATCCTACCGGAGAAGTATCGTCGGAGGAATTGAAGGCGGCCGAACGGCTCGAGGTCACTACCGATCCGGCAGCCCTGGCGGCGGCAGACTTCATCGTCGTGGCCGTGCCGACGCCGGTCGACATCGCCCACAATCCGGATTTCACGCCACTGCGTGGCGCCAGCCAGTCGGTCGGCCGGCACATGAAGCGCGGGGCAATCGTCGTCTACGAGTCGACCGTGTACCCGGGAGCCACCGAAGAGGTGTGCATTCCGATCCTCGAAGAATGCTCGGGGATGACATGGAAGCGTGACTTCAACGTCGGTTTCTCGCCCGAACGCATCAACCCGGGGGACAAGGAACATACCCTGACGACGATCCTGAAGGTGGTGTCCGGGGACGACGAAGACACGCTCGAGAAGGTCGCCGCGCTGTACGAGTCCGTGGTCAAGGCAGGCGTGTACCGTGCTTCCAGCATCAAGGTGGCGGAAGCGGCCAAGGTTATCGAGAACACCCAGCGCGACCTGAACATCGCGCTGATGAATGAACTGGCAATTATTTTTGACAAGATTGGCATCGATACGCTGGAGGTGCTGCAGGCGGCCGGGACGAAGTGGAATTTCTTGCCTTTCCGTCCGGGCCTGGTGGGCGGTCACTGCATCGGGGTCGATCCGTACTACCTGACGCACAAAGCGGAAATGATCGGCTATCACCCTCAGGTCATCCTGGCGGGGCGACGAATCAATGACGGCATGGCTAAATTTGTGGCCGAAAAAACCGTCAAGTCCATGATCGCCGCCGGTTTCCACGTCAAGGGATCGAAGGTGAACGTGCTGGGCCTGACCTTCAAGGAGGATTGCCCGGACCTGCGCAACTCGAAGGTGGCCGATATCGTCCACGAACTCGAGTCCTACGGGGTCGACGTGCATGTCTACGATCCAGTCGCAGAACCGGGCGAAGCCGAGCACGAGTACGGGATCAGGCTGGAAGAGTGGGACAGCCTGCCGCCGGCCGACGCCATGGTGGCGGCGGTTCCTCACCAGGATCTGCTGTCTCGTCCGACGGACGAGCTGGTGTCGAAAATGAACGAAGGCGGCCTGTTCATCGACGTGAAATCAAGATTTGATAGAGATGCAATCCGCCGCGCAGGCATTTCCGTGTGGCGACTGTAAATCAGGGGCCCGTTTCGGCGCCGCCGGTGGCGCGCCCGAATCGGGCTTTCACTAAGAAAGTATTGGATCCGTGAACAAGTTTCAAGATGTCAGGCAGCACTTGCACCAGCACCCCTATCATTGGGTGGTGACGGGCGCTGCCGGCTTTATCGGCTCGCACCTGGTGGAGGCCCTGCTCGGCCTTGGCCAGCGTGTGACTGGACTCGACAATTTCGCGACGGGGCACCAGCGCAATCTCGAGCAGGTGCGCGAACTCGTCGGTCCTGAGCGGTGGAAGAATTTCAGCTTCATCGAAGGCGACATCTGCGACCCGGACACCTGTGCCGGCGCGGCGCGCGGCGCTGATTTTGTCCTGCACCAGGCCGCGCTCGGCTCGGTGCCGCGTTCGGTCGCCGATCCGGCGCGCAGCAACGCCACCAACGTCACCGGTTTCCTGAACATGCTGATCGCCGCGCGCGACGCCGGCGTGCGCCGCTTCGTGTACGCCGCATCCAGCTCGACCTACGGCGACCATCAGGCCTTGCCCAAGACCGAAGACGTCATCGGCAAGCCGCTGTCGCCCTATGCGGTCACCAAGTACGTGAACGAACTGTATGCGAGCGTGTTCGCCCGCTCCTATGGCATCCAGTCGATCGGACTGCGCTATTTCAACGTATTCGGCCCGCGCCAGGATCCGCATGGCGCGTATGCCGCCGTGATCCCGCAATGGGTGGCTGCCCTGATCCGCAACCAGCCCGTGCGCATCAACGGCGACGGCGAAACCAGCCGTGATTTTTGTTATGTGGACAATGTTGTGCAGGCAAACCTGCTGGCCGCGCTGGCCGGGGACGAGGCCGCCAACGAGGTCTACAACGTGGCGCTGAACGAGCGCACCAGCCTGAACGAGTTGTACGGCATGCTGGGCGAATTGCTGGCCCCGCGCTTTCCGCACGTGGCCAGCCATCGTCCCGAGCATGGGGACTTCCGTCCGGGCGACGTGCGCCATTCGCAGGCCGACATCGCGAAAGCGGCGTCGCGCCTCGGTTACGCGCCGACCCATCGCATCCGCGAAGGGCTCGAGCGCGCGCTCGACTGGTATGTCGGGCACCTGGAACAAGTTTGAGTCATCTTCTGCAAGCAGTTAACTAATAAGAAATTCGGGGGGGTATCGTGTTTAGGATCTCTAACCACTACGTGTCGAAGATTGTCTTCGTCCTGCTGTTCATCGAGGCCATGATCCTGCTGGGGGCCGCCTATGCCGGCGCGTCGCTGCGCTTCATGGATGCGGGGGCGCCGCATGTCGAGCATTTCCTGACATCGGCGGTCGCGTTCGCCACCGCCATCATCTTCAGCATGAGCGCCATGGGCATGTACCAGCTCGACGCCGACGAAGGCCTGCGCCATCCCTTCTTCATGAAGCTGATGCCGTCCTTCCTGATGGGCTTCCTGATCCTGACCATCGTGTTCTATGTGGCGCCGGACCTGTCCTTCGGCCGCGGTATCCTGGTGCTGGTGTTCGCCCTGTCGGCGATCGGCATCTTCCTGGCGCGCATGCTGTTCTTCAAGACCTCCGAACTGCAGCTGCTGCAGTCGCGCATCCTGTTCCTCGGAAGCGGACCGCTGGCCAAGGAATGCAGCGACCTGGCCGAGCGCAAGTCGAATTACCACCGCTACAACATCGCCGGCTTCATCCCGACCCCGAACGAAGAACTCTGCGTTCCCGAAGACGAACTGCTGAAGGTGCGCGACGGCGACTCGCTGGTGTCGCTGGCAAACAAATACAACGTCCAGGAAATCGTGGTCTCGGTGCAGAACCGCCGCGGCGGCTTCCCGATGAAGGAACTGCTCGACTGCAAGCTGCGCGGCCTGAAAGTGACCGATGCGGCCACCTTCTTCGAGCGCGAAACCTGCCAGATCCGGGTCGACTCCCTGCAGCCGAGCTGGCTCGTCTTCGGCGGCGGCTTCGACCAGAGCTTTATCCGCACCTTCATGAAGCGCGGCTTCGACCTGGTCTGCAGCACCATCATCCTGCTGGCGGCCTTCCCGCTGATGCTGCTGGCTGCGCTGGCGGTCAAGCTGGAAGACCGCGGCCCGGTGTTCTATTCGCAGGAACGGGTGGGCAAGGACGGCAAGACCTTCCGCGTGCACAAGTTCCGCAGCATGCGCGCCGATGCCGAAAAAGGCGGCAAGCCACAGTGGGCGGCGCAGAACGACCCGCGCGTCACCCGCGTCGGCAACTTCATGCGCAAGACCCGGATCGACGAACTGCCGCAGATCCTGAACGTCTTCAAGGGCGAGATGTCCTTCGTCGGCCCGCGTCCGGAGCGTCCCTACTTCGTCGAACAGCTGATCGAGGTGGTGCCGTATTACAATGTGCGTCATAGCATCAAGCCTGGCATTACCGGCTGGGCCCAGGTGCGCTACGGCTACGGCTCGTCCGCCGAGGATGCGCTGCAGAAACTGCAATACGACCTTTATTATGTCAAGAACAACAGCCTGTTCCTCGACGTGCTGGTGTTGATCGACACCCTGAAGGTCGTGCTCTTCCGTAGCGGCCGTTGATATTCCGGTGGCGCCAGCCGGCGCCGCCGCCCGGCTTCGACTCTCCATGCCCTTGCGGGCAGTTTTCATGGATGGCGCACGTTGACCAGTATTGCTGTTTATAGTTATAGCGTTGCCGCCGTCGCTTTCCTGTTGCTGGGAGTGTTGCTGCTCGCCTTGTGGCGCGGCGGCACCCATGTGACGGCGATGGCGGCTGCCTGCGCCATTACCGCGCTGTGGGCCGGCGCCATCGCCTGGGAAGCCTCGCACGGGCCGACCGTGTCGATCTGGACCGAAGCCCTCGAGATCCTCCGCAACGGCGCCTGGTCGGGCGTGATGGTGCTGATACTCGGGCATTACCGCGACCCGGCCGGCCCCTTCGGCCTGCGCCGCGTGGTTGCGGCCGGTATCGCCGTCTACCTGCTGCTGTTGCTGGCCAAGCTGGTGCTGCAGCTCGACCTGATGTACAAGACCGAGTCCGGCCTGGTGCCGAACGTCATGGGGCGGGTCTGCATGGCCGTGCTGGGCATGCTGCTGGTCGAGCAGGTGTACCGCAACAAGACGATGCAGGAACGCTGGATGGTGAAGTTCGCCTGCCTCGGCATCGGTGCGATGTTCGGCTATGACTTCTACATGTACACCCACGCGATGCTGTTCCACGAGATGAGCCCCGAGGTGTGGGATGCGCGCGGCGTGGTCAATGCGCTGGCAGTGCCCCTGATCGGCACGGCGGTCAAGCGCAGCAGGTCGCTGGCCACCCCGCTGGCGCTGTCGCGGCGCGTAATGTTCCATTCCGCCGCACTGCTCGGTTCGGCCATCTACCTGCTGGCCATGGGTTCGGCCGGCTATTACCTGAAATACTTCGGCGGCGACTGGGGCACCCTGATGCAGGTGGTGTTCCTGTGCGGCGCGCTGATCCTGCTGGCGGGCGTGCTGTTTTCCGGCGCCTTCCGTGCCTGGCTGAAGGTCTTCATCAGCAAGCATTTCTACAGCTACGGCTACGACTATCGCGAGGAATGGATGCGCTTTACCCGCACCCTGTCCGAGCACGGCCCGAACCTGGGCGAGCGCGCCGTGGAGGCGGTCGCGGCCCTGGTGGAAAGCCCGGGCGGGGTGCTGTGGCAGCGCCGCGCCAACGACGTGTACGAGCCGGTGGCCAGCTGGCAGGCCACCGCCAGGGACAGCGAGCCGGCCGATTCGAACTTCTGCCGCTTCCTGGAAAGCACCCAGTGGGTGATCGACCTGCACGAATACCGGGCGCTGCCCGACAAATACGGCGACCTGGTGCTGCCCGACTGGCTGGCCGCCTTCCCGCGCGCCTGGGTGGTGGTGCCCCTGATCCTGCACGGCAAGCTGTTCGGTTTCGTGGTGCTGCAGACCTCGCGCAGCTCGGTGGCCCTGAACTGGGAGGTGTTCGACCTGCTGGAAATCGCCGGCAGCCAGGCCGCCAGCTATCTGGCCCTGCAGGACGCCGCCAACGACTTGATGGTGGCGCGCCAGTTCGAATCCTTCAACCGCATGTCGACCTTCGTCGTGCACGACCTGAAGAACCTGGTGTCGCAGCTCTCCCTGATGAACGCGAACGCCGAGAAGCACCGCGACAATCCGGAATTCCAGCGGGACATGCTCGACACGGTGACGCACTCGATCCAGAAGATGAAGATGATGCTGCAAAAGCTCAGCCGCAACGACGCTCCCGTCACGCCGCTGCCGCTGACGGTCGACCGCGTGGTGCGCCAGGCGATCGCCCTCAAGGACGCCTTCGAGCCGCGCCCGGTGCTGCGGGTCGAGAACGGCGGCCTGCAGGTGCTGGCCGACAACGAGCGCCTCGAGCGCGTGCTTGGCCACCTGATCCAGAACGCGATCGAGGCCACGCCCAAGAGCGGCCTGGTCACCGTCAGCATCCGCCAGGGCGGCGGCTGCGCGGTGGTCGAGATCGCGGATACCGGCTCGGGCATGAGCGAGGAATTCATCCGCGAGCGCCTGTTCAAGCCCTTCGAATCCACCAAGCCGGCGGGGATGGGCATCGGCCTGTTCGAAAGCCGGGAATACATCAACGAGCTGGGCGGCAAGCTGGAACTTGCCAGTGCGCCGTCCGCCGGAACCACCTTTACAGTCAGCCTGCCGCTCTACAGCGAGGAAGCTCGCAGCGTCGGGCAAGCCGCATGATCCGAGGATTGCCGTGACCCAAAATAAACCCAAACTCCTGATCATCGAAGACGATCCGGGCCTGCAGAAGCAGTTGCGCTGGAGCCTGGACGCCTACGACGTGGTCGTTGCCGGTGACCGCGAAGCGGCGCTGGCCCAGATCCGCCGCCACGAACCGGCCGTCGTCACCATGGACCTCGGGCTGCCGCCCGATCCCGACGGCTCCACCGAAGGGCTGGCGACGCTGGAACAGATCCTGGCGCTGGCCCCGGACACCCGCGTCATCGTCCTGACCGGCAACCAGGACCACAGCAACGCGGTCAAGGCGATCGGCATGGGCGCCTACGATTTCCACCAGAAGCCCTGCGAGCCCGACGTGCTGAAGCTGGTCATCGAGCGCGCCTTCTTCCTGTACAACCTGCAGATGGAAAACCGCCGCATGCAGCAGTCGCAGGCCGATTCGCCGATGGCCGGCGTGATCAGCCGCGACGCCGGCATGCTCAAGGTCTGCCGCAACATCGAGAAAGTGGCGCCGACCTCCGCGTCGGTGATGCTGCTGGGCGAATCGGGCACCGGCAAGGAAGTGCTGGCACGCGCCCTGCACGCCCTGTCGCCGCGCGCGAAGGAACGCTTCATGGCCATCAACTGCGCCGCGATCCCGGAAAACCTGCTCGAGAGCGAACTGTTTGGCTACGAAAAGGGCGCCTTCACGGGCGCGGCCAAGCAGACCAAGGGCAAGGTGGAACTGGCCCACGGCGGCACCTTCTTCCTCGACGAGGTCGGCGACCTGCCGATGCCGCTGCAGGCCAAGCTGCTGCGCTTCCTGCAGGAGCGCGTGATCGAGCGCATCGGCGGCCATGAGGAAATTCCCGTGGACGTGCGCATCGTGTGCGCCACCCACCAGAAACTCAAGGAACTGTGCGCGACCGGACGCTTCCGCGAAGACTTGTACTACCGACTGTCCGAGATCGTGGTGACCATCCCACCGCTGCGCACGCGCCATGGCGACGCCGCCCTGCTGGCCCACCATTTCAAGAACAAGTTCTGTGCCCAGGAATCGCGCTCCGCGCTGCACTTCGCGCCCGACGCGATCGCCGCGATCGAGAACTATGGCTGGCCGGGCAATGTGCGCGAGATGGAGAACTGCATCAAGCGCGCGGTCATCATGGCCGACGGCGCGACCATCGTCGCCGATGACCTTGGCCTGCCGGACAGCGACAAGCCGGAAGAGGAGCCGTTGAACCTGCGCCAGGTGCGCGACGAAGCCGAGTACATGGCGATCGTCAAGGCGCTGGCGCGGGTCGATGGCAACATCGTCAAGGCGTCCGAGATGCTCGGCATCAGCCGTCCGACCATGTACGACCTGATGAACCGCCACGGCATCAAGAGCGCGGCATGAGGCCTGCCCGTCCGGCAGCACCGAAGGGAAGCGCCAGGCGCGGCGGCAGCCGTGTGGTCCGCCGGCTGGCCTTCGCGGCGGCCTTGCTTGTTGCAGGCGGGGTGGCCGCAGCCATCGCCGTCGACGCCGCCGGCGTGGCGCCGCGCCAGCTTGCGCCCTACATCGAAAAACGCACGAGCGGGCACAACGCCGCGATCGTCGCTGCCGGAAAGTATACCGCCGATACCCTGCACCGCCTCGACCGCGGAACGCTCGAGGCGCTGGAAGCGCAGGAAGGCGTTGCGCCGGCCCTCGGCGCCCAGGCCCGGCCGGCCGGCAGCGGCAGCGTGGGCACCGTGGTCGCCAGCGGCGATGCGTTGCGCGCGGCGCTGGCGCGCGCGAACCCGGGCGAGGTCATCACCATCGCCCCCGGCGCCTACCGCTTCGGCGGCAGCGCGGGGCTGAACGCCGACCGACCCGGGGCCCCCGGCAGGCCGATCGTGGTGCGCGCGGCCGTACCCGGCAGCGTGCAGCTCGAATTCGACATGGTCGAGGGTTTCCGCGTGAGCGCGCCGCACTGGCATTTCGAAAACCTCGAGATCCGCGGCGTGTGCCAGGACGATTCCAAGTGCGAGCACGCCTTCCACGTCTACGGCGCGGCCAGCCATTTCGTCGCGCGCAACAACACCATCGGCGACTTCAATGCCCACTTCAAGATCAACGGCCTGAAGGGACGCTTCCCGGACGCCGGCCTGATCGAATCGAATACGCTGCAGGCCAGCCGTCCGCGCCGTACCGCCAATCCGGTCACCCCGATCGACCTGGTGGCGGCAAGCGGCTGGACCATCCGCGCCAACGTGATCAGCGATTTCGTCAAGGAGGGGGGCAACGGGGTCAGCTACGGCGCCTTCGCCAAGGGCGGCGGCAGCGGCAACCTGTTCGAGCGTAACCTGGTGTGGTGCGAGCGCCGCCTGCGCGGCCAGCCGGGGCAGCGCATCGGCCTGTCCTTCGGCGGCGGCGGCACCGGCACGCAGATGTGCCGCGACGGCCGCTGCATCACCGAACACGAGAACGGGATCCTGCGCGCCAACCTGGTGGTCGGCTGCTCCGATGCCGGCATCTACCTGAACAGCGCGGCGAATACCCGGGTCGAGGACAACACGCTGATCGACACCACCGGCATCGACGTGCGTTTCCCGACCAGCAGCGCGCGCCTGGACGGCAACCTGGTCGACGGGCCGATCCGCAGCCGCGACGGCGGCCTGGTGCGAGAGGGCGACAACCGGACCTCGCCCGTGTGGCAGGCCTTCGCCGGCCGGCATCCGGTGCGCAGCCTGTTCGTGGCGCCGGGCGCCGGGGATTTCCGCTGGAGCGGCGAGGCGCCGCTGCGCGGACGTGCGCGCGAAGACGACGCCGGCATTGCCGACCTGTGCGGCGGGCGCCGCCTGCAGCCGCCTGCCTACGGCGCCTTCGACAGCATCGCCGGCTGCGGACAGCGCCGCGACGCGGCCGCACGCTGAGGCGCGCCGGCCCGCATCCTTCCTACCAGGAGCGCACCCAGGCGCTGGTCCAGGCCGCAACCTGGTCGCGCCAGTCGCGCCGCGAGAAGGTGTGGTCGGCGCCGTCGAGCGCATGGCGCGTCACGCGCGGCGCGTCCAGCAGCCGCTTCCATGCCGGCGTGGCCGCCGCCAGGTCGCAGAATTCGCGCCCGGTCAGGTCGGCGCCTCCCGTGATCACCATCACGCGTCCCTTGAAGGCGGCCAGGGCGGACTGCATCCGCTCGGGCAGCGCCGCCGCCCTGGCCGGCGAGGCCGGGGCCGGCGCCAGCGCGGTGCGCACCAGGCCGAACAGCGACTTGAGCGAGCCGGCCGGGTCGAATCGCCCGCGCAGCAGGCCGGTCCAGAAACTGCGTTCCCCCAGGCGCTGGCGGTAGTAATGGCGCAGCGTGGTGCGCGCCAGGCCGTCGGCCGTGCGCACCCAGGGGTTGAGCAGGACCAGGCCGGCTACCCGGCGGTCGGTGGGCGCATACATGGCGGCAGCCGAGGCGCCGTCGCACAAGCCCCATAGCACGACCTCGCGCATGCCGGGCAAGGCCGCGAAAAAGGCGTCGATGGCGGCGCGCAGGTCGTCCCCGATCTCTTCGAACGTGCGGGCTTCGCCCTCGCTGTCGCCCATGCCCCGGTAATCGAAGCGCATGGCGGGCACGCCGTCGCCGGCCAGTGCGCGCGCCAGCAGCGTGAACTGGCGGTGGCTGCCCGCGCGGTATTGCGGTCCGCCGACCACGACCAGCACGCCGCGGCCGGCGCCGGACGCCGGCAGGCTTGCCACCCCGAACAGCCAGTCGCCGCCGCAGCGGAAGGCCAGCGCGCGTTCTTCAAGCATCGAGCCGGTCCTCCCGCATCAGCGCCGTGGTGGCGGCCAGCAGGGCCGGCGCGGCGCCGGCGTCGGCCGCCGACCAGAACGGCGGGCAGGCAACCGGGTGGACCTGCAGCCGCACACGGGAACGCCAGGCGTCCGCGGTGCGGGCCGCGCCCGGAGGCAGGTCCTGGCCGGGGCCTGCGGCCATCTCGAACCAGTGCACCGGGCAGGGAGGCAGATGGCGATCGAGCGGCGCCAGCGCGTCGATGGCCGCGGCCAGCGCGGGATCCAGGGCGTAGCCGCCGATCTCGAGCACCTCTCCGGACTGCAGCGCCGCACGCAGGGCCTTGGTGCCGGTCTGCTCCGAGGCGCTGTCGGCCAGCACCGCATTGAAGGTGCGCAGGCGCAGGAACTGGGTCAGGAAGGCCTGGCCACCCGTCACGGGCTGCCATAGCAGCAGCGCGCGCAGCGGATGCGGCGCCGACTGCGCATAGTCGAGCGCGAGCAGGGCGCCCAGGCGCAGGCCCCACAGCACCGGCGGCTGGCCCAGGCGTTCGCCCAGAAAGGCGCAGCAGGCCGCCAGGTCGTCTTTCCAGGTGTCCCAGCGTGCATCGCCGAAATCCCCGCTGCTGTCGCCGGTGCCGGTGAGGTCGGGCTGCAGCACGCCGTAGCCGAGCGCCGCCAGGGCGCGCGCCTGCTGCGCCGCGATGCGGCGCGAACGGTTCATTTCTTCGGCAAACGGCGGAACGTAGAGGACGGCCCCGCGGCAGCTGCCGCGCGGCGGGTGGTACAGGCAGAACAGCCGGCGGTCGGCTCGCTGCAGGAAGAACGGTTCGGCGCGCGATTCGTCCGCGGCCAGGGTCATCCGCCGCTCTTCCGGGCGACGAAGTCCGCCAGGCTGCCCAGGGTTTCGAAGGTGCTGGCGCTGAGGTCGTCGTCGTCGATGACGATGCCGAAATGGTCTTCCAGCGCGCCGACCAGGCTCACCACCGCCATCGAATCCAGTTCGGGCAGGCTGCCCAGCAGCGGAGAATCGGCCTGCAGGCGCTGTCCGGCCTCGCCGAGGCTCAGTACGTCAATCAGGATGGTCTTTACTTCGTCGAGATACATGTCGGGATCCTTAAACAGCTTTCGGATTATATATTCGGCCGCTGCAGCGGCAGGCGCGCACGCACCATGCCCGCCAGCCGGTGCACTTCGTCCAGCATGGCATGGTTGCTGGCGCGCAGCAGCAGGTACCAGGCGACGGCCAGTACCGGGAACATGAGCAGCAGGCGCGCCAGCGGCGCCAGCGAAGACGGCAGCAACAGCGCCAGCAGCCCCGCGACCGCAGTGGTCCCGGCCGTGATGAAGGCGCTCGGCAGCAGGGCGCGCAGCAGGGCCGTGGCGCCAAAACCGAAGTAGCGTTGCTGCTGCAACAGGGTGACCGGCGCGGCCGCCACGGTGGCCAGGCAGAGCACCCAGCCGAAGCCGGCCAGGGTGCCGTCGAACAGCACGACGGCGAAGCCGATCCGGGCCAGCAGGGTCACTGCCACCGGCGCCGCGCTCAGGTAGGGGCGGCCGATCGCGGTCACGGCAATCGGGATGTAATGCAGGGCCATCGTCACGCCGGCCGCGAGCGACAGCGGCAGGATGGCCGGCACGCATTCGAGCCAGGCCTCGCCGTACAGGGCCAGCACGATGTCCTTTCCCAGCACGGTGGTGAGGGCCAGCGCGGTCCAGCCGACCCCGGTCAGCAGCGTGGTGGCGCGGGTCAGCACCGGCACCAGCGATTCGCCGCGGTGGTGGGCCTGCGACATATAGGATACCGCCCCATAGCTGACGGTCGAGCCGGCGATGTGGGTGAAGATGGTCACCGTCGAATTGGCGCGGCTGAGCAGGCCGACCTGGCGTGCGTTGCCGAGCTTGCCCAGCAGCAGATCGGGGATGGCATTGTTCACTGCCACCATACAGCTCGACAGCAGGGAACCAAGGCCGAAATGCGTCACGCTGCGCCAGTGTTTGAAAGCCGGTAGCCATGGCATGTTTTTCGGGCGCAAGGGCACTAAGGCCAGTGCACACACGATGATGTTGACCAAGTTGGCATAGGCCAGGCTCATACTGCCATGGCCGAGCAGGGCCAACACTACGCAGGCGATGCAGAAACTGAGAGTACCGGCTATGTTAACGATCGCCTGCTTCTCGGCGGCGAGTTCGCGCGTCAGCAGGGCATTAGTGATGGCGCCGAAGGGAATCAGGAGGAAACCGATCGACAGCACCTGCATCACGGGGATGATTTCAGGCTCCTCGAACCAGCGGCCGATCGATTCGCTCGACAGGAACATGGCGATGGCGATCAGCCAGGACGAGGTGAACACGACGCCCGTGGCCGAGCGGATCTTGTCCGGCGTGAGGTTGGGTTCGCGCTGCAGGTAGGTCGAAACGCCGAAGTCGCGGAACACGTGCGCCAGATTGACGAACACGACCGTCATCGAATAGACGCCGATCTCGGTCGGGCTCAGGATGCGGGCCAGCAGCACGCTGACCGCGAAGCGCATGATCGTTGCGCCGGACGACGAGAAGAAATTGATGACCAGCGAACGGCGCAGATCTGCCATGGATTGCCTGACTCGAAGGGCGGTAACGCTGGCTTTTAGGCCGGCACGCTCCCGATCAGCTCGATGGCATGGCGCGAGGTGGCCTCGTACTTGCCGTTAATGAAACGCATCGAGCCGATGAAGTGGAAGAAGGCGGTATCGCCCGTCGCGCAATCCGGCGTGCCGTATTTCGGGAAGGGCAAGGCGCGGGTGCCGGTGGCGTTCGCGATCAGGTAGTTCGAGGTCACCTGTTCGGTGCCCCAGCGTTTCCAGTCCTCGCCGAGCTTGCCGCCCATGCGGCGCGAAAAGTCGATCATCTGTTCGCGCATCGCGGCCGAGCGCGGAAAGCCGGTGAAGCCGGAACAGCCGCGGACGTAGCGGGCATCGGCCGGCAGGCCGACGTTGGCCATCTCGGCCTCGGAGATGCTCTGGATGTGCGCGCCCGGGCGCACCTTGGGCAGCGCGTTGGCGCGCGTGTCGGCCAGCGAGCGGATCGGGGTCTCCGGCAGTTCGCCGAGCACGAAGCCGTGGCCGGCGCGGATCGCTTCCAGCACTTCCGGGATCGGACGGACCGTCAGGGTATCGGCGTCGAGCTGCACCACATAGTTCTCGGGAGAGAAGTTGGCGATCGCGAACAGGCGTTCCCAGGTGCCGCCGCGCGGCATGTCCGGGTGCGTGAACTCGTCGGCGTCGCGCAGTTCGATGTGCTGCACGTGCTGTTTCAGCGTCGCGCGGTCGGCCGCGTTGATGGACGGGTCGCAGACGACGACGATGCGTTCCGGGTTCAGGAAATGGGCGAAGGACTTGACTGCCACCAGGTAGGACTGGACGTCACGCTGGTGCACCATCGACAGTAGCATGAAGGGAAGCGTCCCCTGTTTCAGAGGCGCAGTATCCAGGACTTGCCGGACGACCTTGTTGTATTGGCCGCGAAAATAGTCCCGCTTGACACGCTGGATTACCCTGCTGAGTAAAGACATCCCTGCTGACTCCTGTATTGGTTTTGGCGGACACCGCACGCTGTGTCCCTGTGAAGAATCGATGGTTCGATTTGCTTCGGCAACTTCCTTGCCATAACGCACAACATTATATGCTGCAACGCGGCGCGCACACGCTACGCGTGACAAGTTTTCAACATTGTGTCCCTGGATAACACAGTTTGTTGCTCATGTGCATGAAATCCAAAATTTTTACGAATGGTAAAAAAAAGCGCCCAGGAATCCTGGGCGCTGTGCCGGCGCGTGGTGCCGAGCACTTATTTGCGCGGGATGATCGCAAACTGCGGCGCCACGCTGTAGTCCGGCTTCACCGTACGGCCCATGAAGACGGACCAGGCCTGGGCGGCGTTCGGGATATTCGCCGAGGCCGCCGCCGCCAGGGCGGGCTGCATGTTCGACGGATAGCCGAGTACCGAGCTGGCGTAGCCGGCCATGCGGCCCAGTTCCCAAGTGCGGCGGTCGGCGCGGGTCAGCCACGCTGCCTGCGCAGCAGAAGCGCAGGGCTGGTCGATGTACTGCATGCCGAGCGGATCGGTGATGATCTTGCGGTCGTCGTTCGGAATGCCGGGGCCGCTGAAGTTGGCGCGGTACAGCTCGTCGAAGCTGGCGTAGAGCGGCGTGCTCATGCTTTCCCGGAACTTGAGCGCGTACGCGGCGCCCTTGATCCAGCAGAAACCCGGCGCCGTCATGCGGCCGACGGCATACCTCGCCTTCCATTGCAGGATCGGCAGTGCCTTGGCAAAACCGAGTTCGTTCAGGTAGCCGAAGCTCCAGGTGAAGTAGTCGTCCTGCCACGGCGCCGAGCCGGTCACGCTGAACGAACCCGCACCCGAGCCGTCGTAGGCCCCCAGCTGGTTAGGATTCCCGACCACGTAGGCGTTGTGGTAGAAGTCCAGGTTGTTGTCGAGCTGCTTGGTGAAATAGGCCTTCAGCGGATGCTGGTCGGGCGTGATGTAGGCGGCATGGCCGAGCGTGCGCAGCGACCAGGCCTGGCCGCGCACTTGCTGCCAGCGGACCAGCCCCTGCCCGTAGCCGGAGTTGCCGGGCGCGGTTTCCAGCGAATTGGTCGCCGCCCAGAAGTGCAGTTCTTCCAGGAAGTAATAATCGCCCGTGACCAGGTAAGGCAGATAGGCCATCGACGGCTGGTGCGCCGTATCGCTGGAGTACGGTGTCTTGCACAGGGTGCCGTCATTGTTGGCGCAGCGCGGCACCGGCAGCGGGCCCTTGTGCGCCAGGTTGCCGTGGGTCGACAGCTCGCGGTTCGCAGTATTGTCGGTGCGCACCGGATAGCCGGTTTTCTCGTCACGCAGGTGCATCGACCAGGCGCCGGAACCTTCCGCTACCGCCATCATGACGTCCTTGGCGCGCTTGTCCTGCGACAGCAGGTACATCACCGAGAAGCCCGGCAGCGGACCGATGTCGTTGCGCCCGCCCGTGGTCGGCATGTAGGAATTGATCGGGCCGATCTTCATCGGACCGGTATTCGTGGCGTTGAGTTGGGTGGCGAAGCGCGCCAGTTCCTTCTCCGACGGAACGATCGACTGGTCGTAGTTCGACACGGCCTTGCTGGCGATCAGGTAGGCGGGATTGTGCTGCAGGTGGACCGAGGGTGCGGTCGCGGCATCCCACCACGCCGACTGGCGCCAGCGGGAATGGCGATAATGGGTCAGGCCGGGAGCGGCATAGACGGTGCGGCCGCCGACATCGATCGTGACGTCATAGGTCAGGTTGCGGGCACTGGCAGTGAAGGTCTTGTCATTTTCGAGGCTGACCGAGACCTGGGCGCTCTTCGGTAGCGCCGCATACCAGCGCACCCCGAAACGGGCGGTCAGCAGCGGATGGGCGCTGCCGGCGGCGTTCTTCAGCGGCGTCGCCATGATCCATTCGTTGGCGATCGCGCCCGACAGCCAGGCGACCGGGCTGGCGCCGGCCAGTGCGTCCGCCAGCGAGGCCGTATACTGGATACCGTCGAGGGTGATCGTCACCTTGCTGTCCAGGCCGGAAGCGGCCAGTTGTGCGAGGCTCGCATTGCTCGCTTCCGAAGCGCTCGACTTCAGCAGCGTCATGGTCTGGGTCTGGCCGGCGGCCAGCGCGGGCAGGACGCCCGATACGATCACGTGGCGCACCGAACCGTCGGCATGGCTGGCCTTGATGTCGGCCTGCAGGCGGACCAGGCTGCCGTCCGCCAGCTTGCCCACGAGACCCTCGGTGGACAGCATGTCGCCGGCGGCGATCACCTGGCCGAAGGTAAACGGGACATTGGTCTGGGCTGCGCCGGTATTCTGGATGCGCACGTCGGTGATCGGCGCGCCAACGACGATCGATGCCGTGGTGCTGGACGGGAGCGGGGTGGCGATGACCGGCGTGATCGGTTTCGGTACATAGTTGGAAATGACCGTCGCCATCGTGACGCTCTTCTCCATGGCCGGGTCGCTACCGTCGCCGCCGCCGCAACCGGCCAGCAAGGCAGCTGCAAGCAGCGCACTCATGCCCATGCCACGACGGGAAGAAAAGGGGTTGCGGGATCCCTGTACAGTCTTGCTTGCATTGGTCGATTTCAGGACACTCATTATGGAATTCATGATTATAGGCAAGTGTTCGCAAAGAAAGAATTTCTTTGAGGAACTTTACTTTACCTGATTCAACAAATTCCGTGTTCAATATTTAGGCAGTTTCCAGGCAAAAACAACGAAAAACTGGTGTTCCGCTATCTATTCGATGATCAAAGTCAAGCCGCACGATTGAATTGTGTCAGAAGACCACAGACATTTAAAAAGAAAATAGTAAATCTTCAATTTAGATGTTTAAATTCATACACTTAACGTCATCTTGATGCAGCGTTGGCCTGGAAATGAAATGCTGGTTTGCATTAATCACAAGATGATCCTTATAAATGAATTAAATTAGATAATCCGTCTAGTTTGTTGAAATAAAACAATTCAAGATATTCTCTTTTTAATATTGCATAAATAAAAACCAGAAAAAATCCCGTTTATTGTATGTTATCGACGGCAGCGTCGGATGCACCCCTGTTCTGTTGTGCGCAGAGCAACAAGACCCTTGTGTTAAGATGGAAATATAGCGAGTGGCAAGGGCTGCTACGCTCAACCGCATAAGGCGAGAACGTGTCACCCTCCGGCAAAGGCTTCCCCTCCACCGCTCTTGTAGTCAGTCGCGAGCGTTCCGGCATTCGCGGCAGGCGCTATGCCTGCCCAAGCCATGCCGCGAGGGCCAGGCCTGCCGGTACCTGCCCGTCCAGGCCGGACGGGCAGACCTCGCGCACCGGAAATCGACAGGACGGCTTGCCATGCTAGGAACCGAGGGTCGTATCCGGGCCCGCCTGGCTTCCGGCGAGCGCCCGGTGCTGGTGGTGGTCGTCGACGCGGAGGAAGAGTTCGCCTGGGACGGCCCGTTCGACCGGGTCAACGTCCGCACCACCTCGATTGCCAGCCAGCCGCTCATGCACGAGCGCGTCTTCGACAAGTTCGGCATCGTGCCGACTTATATGTGCGACTGGCCGGTCACCACGGCGCCGGCCTCGGCGGCGACGCTGCGGCGCCTGATGGAAGAGGGCCGCTGCGACATCGGCGCCCACCTGCATCCGTGGGTCTCGCCGCCCTATGTCGAGCAGGTCACCCGCTTCAATTCCTATGCCGGCAATCTGCCGCGCGAACTGGAGTACGACAAGCTGCACAGGCTTACCGATGCGATCGCCCACTCCTTCGGACGCAGGCCGCTGGCCTTCAAGGCAGGCCGCTACGGGCTCGGCGAGCATACGGCCGCATCGATCGCCGCGCTGGGCTATGCCATCGACGCCAGCGTGGTGCCGTACACCTCGTTTGCCTACGACGGCGGTCCCGACTTCAGGGAGCATGACGAACACCCCTACTGGTTCCAGGCTGGCCAGGGCGAGCTGCTCGAAGTGCCGGTAACGACCGGCTACGCGGGCTGGCTCCGGACCATGGGTCCGCAATTGTATGAACTGGCGCAGCATCCGCTGGCGCGCGCTGCGCGCATGGGCGGGATGCTGGCGCACCTGCGCGCGCTCGAGCGCATCCGTCTCAGCCCCGAAGTGGCTACCGGCGCCGAAATGCGGCGCCTGGCGACGACCCTGCGCGCCGGCGGCTGCGAGGTGTTCTCGCTCACCTACCACAGCCCGTCGATGGCGGTCGGCCATACGCCGTATGTGCGCAGCGCGGCCGACCTGGAGCGTTTTATCGCCACCGTGCACGATTTCTGCGCCTGGTTCCGCGACGAGATGGGCGGACAGTTCGCCAGCCTGGCGCAGCTGCGCGGGATGGTCGGCGGCGTCCGGCCGGCGCCGCAGCTGTATGCGCACGACAGGGAATCGAAACGGCGGATGCTGGGATGATCGCCGGCGGTGCAGTGGCAACGGCCGGGGGCGCTCAGGCGGCCGCGCCGGGCGCGCCCGGCCGTTGCCGCTGGGCCGCCAGCGCATGCAGCTGCGCCAGTCCGGGCCAGCGGTAGCTGTTCAGGTGGTACATGGTGCGCACCTCGTCGGTCCAGCGCAGGTGCCATTCCATCACCCGTCCATAGAACTCGATGCGCTCGAACCGGCCGTCCTCGAAGATGTCGCGGCAGGCTTCCTCACGCATCAGCAGCGCCGGCGACAGCGCGCCGCCGAGGCTTTCGTCATAGGCGGTCTTGAGCACCACCACGCAGCCGCCCCCTTCGATGCACAGGTCCATGGCCGCCAGCCGTTCGCCGACGAAGTAACGGTACACGCGCGCCGCGCCGCGCCGGGCGTAGGCTTCGAGCATGGTCCGGTAGAACTGCCCCTGCTCGTTCGCGGCGGACACCGCGCTCCCCGCCGCGGCTTTCCAGCCCATGGTTTCCAGCCTGCCGTAGTCGGCCACCGCCTCCGCCATCTCGTGCGGCGCGCGGCTCACCTGGAGGCGGGTGGTGCAGCCTTCCTGCTGCAGGCGCTTGCGCTGTTTCTTGAGGTTGCTGCGCAGGTTCTTGCCGCGCGCATTCCAGTAGGCGTCGAAGCCGGGGGCCAGGCTGATGCGCGCCGTCTCGATGTAGTCGAGGGTGCGCGCACGGGCGCTGTCGGCCGGCCGCGGCAACAGCATCGGATCGCACTGGGTGATGCCGAGCACGATGGCGGGGCCGGGCAGGGCGCGCAGCAGGCCGGGGATGCAGCGTTCAGGAGACTCGCTGGTGCGTTGCAGCCAGAATCCGACCGGCGCCTGCGAGGGCTGGAAGGTGTTCCAGCGGCCGAAGCCGTTCGGCGACACCACCGTCATCACGCGCGTCACGCCGCCGTCCTCGTACCAGGCCAGTAGTTCGTCGCCGCGGGCAAAGGCGTCCAGCGCGGCCGCGAGGAAGTCGGCTGCGAGCAGGGGCGAGGCGGCGCAGTCCGCATGCAGTGCCTGCCAGCGGGGCAGGTGGGCAGCCAGTCCGGCGGCCGGGACGACGGTCCAGCTCATGCCGCCAGCGCCGCCGTGGCGCCGCATGCGCGGCGGACGGCGGCGCAGATGCGTGCGAGCTCGGCCTCGCGCAACTCCTGGTGGCAGGGCAGGCCGATCAGGTGGCGCCCCAGCGCCACGCTGTTGGCGCATACGCCGGCGTCCACGCCGGGCCACAGCTTGGCGCCGAAGCGCACCATCGGCACGCCTTCGGCCTGCAGGCTGGCCGCCAGCGCGTCGGCCTGGTCCACCAGCAGCGGGAAGATCCACGGGCAGGCGCCGTCCGGCAGCGCCGGGAACAGCGGCCGGCAGCCCGGCAGTCCCGCGAGCGCCTCCTGCAGCTGCAGGTAGTGGCGGCGGCGCAGCGTGACGATGCGCGTGCGCGAGGCGAAGCGCAGCGCCAGGCGCGAAAACAGCGAGGAGCGCTTGTCGATCCAGCGCGGATCGAAATTGAAGCTGCTGTCCGAGGAATCCGGGGCCAGCGCCGCGCTAGCGCCGGCGGGCCGGCGCGACTTGAGCGCATTCCACAGGGCGCTCTTGAGGCGCAGCGGCAGCGACAGGGCCAGGCGCAGGGCGGGCAGGCGCCCGTGGACGAATGCCGCTTCGAGCGCCGCCAGCGCCGCCTTGGCCTCGAATCCGGCCCCTGCCGAATGGAGGGGCAGCGCCAGCTGGTGGCGCCGCGACACCAGGCAGCCGCCTTCATAGATGGGGTAGAACTTCATGCTGCTGCCGATCGCGTAGTCGCCGGTGGCGCCGACCGGGGTGCCGCCATGGTGGCCGAAGAACGCATGCGCGCAATCTTCCAGCAGCCCGATGCCGTGCGCATCGCACAGCGCGCGCAGGGGGGCGAAGTCCTGCGGAAAGCCGAAGAAATGGGTGGCCATGACGGCCTTGACGCTGCCATCGATCTTGCCGGCGAGGTCGTCGAGATCGACCGTGGAGTCCGGGCGCACCCGGTAGAACACGACGGAGGCGCCGCACCAGTGGACCGGCGGAATCATCGACGGGCTGTGGTAGGCCGGGACCAGCACCGCGTCGCCCGGGCCGACGCCCATTGCGCGCAGGGCCAGGCCGATCGCGATGCGTCCGCTCGACACCAGGCGCACCTGGCCCCCGTCGAGCAGGCCGGGCAGCGCGGCCTTGCCGGGCTTGAAAAAAGCGGCCAGCGACATGACGGGGACGCCAGGAAGCGCCCGGCGCACGCCTTGAGTATGTTCTATTGTCGACATGCATTAAATATAACATGCAGCCCCCGCGGGGACGCGCAGGATAGCGCGCCCGGGCCGGCGCGCCTTGCCTGGCGTGAACTGGTAAGATGGCGCCTTTCCGCAGCGCAGCGCCGGACGGCCGGCGCCCGCCGCGCAGGCAGGGAAACCAGCATTGATGAACTATCTGATCCACGACACCATTTTCGACACGGCGCAACGCGCGCCCGATGCCGTCGCCCTGGAATACGGCGCACGGCGCTGCAGCTATGCCGCGCTGGCCGGCCTGGTGGCTTCGGTGGCGGCGCTGCTGCGCGAGCAGGGCCTGGCGCCCGGCGCCCGCGTGGCCGTTTACATGGAAAAACGCATCGAGAACGTGGCCGCGATGTTCGGCGCCGCCGCCGCCGGCTGCGTGTTCGTTCCGGTCAACCCGCTGCTCAAGCCCGAGCAGGTGGCCTACATCCTGGCCGACTGCAACGTGCGGCTGCTCGCCACCACGGCCGACCGGCTGGCAAGCCTGGCCCCCGCGCTGGCGGCCTGCCCGGACCTGCAGACCGTACTGCTGGCCGACAGCCTGCCGGCGGGGGGAGCGGGCCCCGCGACCGCCCTGCGTCTCCTCGACTGGAGCGCCGTCGAGGCCTGCGCCGGCGCAGGCTTCGCCGCCGGGGCGGCGCGCCGTATCGACGCCGACATGGCGGCCATCCTGTACACCTCCGGCAGCACCGGTTCGCCCAAAGGCGTGGTGCTGTCGCACCGTAACCTGGTGGCGGGCGCCGCCAGCGTCGCGGGCTACCTGGGCCTGCGCGCCGACGACCGCATCCTGTCCGTGCTGCCGCTCAGCTTCGACTACGGCCTGAGCCAGCTGACCACGGCCTTCCGCTGCGGCGCCACCGTGGTCCTGATGAACTACCTGTTCCCGAAGGACGTCGTGGCGATGGTGGCGAGCGCCCGCATTACCGGGCTGGCGGCGGTGCCGCCGCTGTGGAACGCGCTCGCGCGCCTCGACTGGCCGGCCGGCTGCACGCTGCGCTTCATCACCAATTCGGGCGGCGCCATGCCCCCCGTGACGGTCGAGGCGCTGCGCGCGCGGCTGCCGTCCACCCAGGTGTTCCTGATGTACGGACTGACCGAGGCCTTCCGCTCGACCTACCTGCCGCCGTCCGAACTGGAGCGCCGTCCCGGATCGATGGGCAAGGCGATCCCGAATGCCGAGGTGCTGGTGGTACGGCCGGACGGCAGCCTGTGCGACGCCGACGAGCCGGGCGAGCTGGTGCACCGCGGCGCGCTGGTGGCCATGGGCTACTGGAATGACCCGGCCCGTACCGCCCAGCGCTTCCGTCCGGCCCCGGGCCAGGAACCGGGCCTGCCGCTGCCGGAACTGGCGGTGTGGTCGGGCGACACCGTGCGCCGCGACAGCGAGGGCTACCTGTACTTCATCGGCCGCAGCGACGAGATGATCAAGGTGTCCGGCTACCGCATCAGCCCGACCGAGATCGAAAGCGTGGTGCTGGCAACCGGGCTGGTGCTGGAGGCGGCCGTGTTCGGCGTCGACGACGGCCAGCTCGGCCAGGCGATCGCTCTGGTCGCGCAGGTGCCCGAGGCGAGCGCGCTCGAGCCCGCGGCCCTGCTGGCCGAATGCCGGCGGCGCCTGCCTGCCTACATGGTGCCGGCCCACGTCACGCTGCAGTGCGCCAGCCTGCCGCGCAACCCGAACGGCAAGATCGACCGCAAGCTGCTGTGCCAGACCCTGTATACCGAAGCACGGACACCCACATGAGCACCGCCAAACCCCGCCACGCCCCCCAGATCCACTTTCCCGTCGTGGACGGCATGCTGCAAGTGGGCGGCATCCCCCTGTCCCGGCTGGCGCAGCGGGTCGGCCGCACCCCCTTCTTCGCCTACGACCGCGCGCTGTGCACGGCGCGCGTGGGCGAGCTGCGCGCGCAGCTGCCTGGCGCGGTGGCCCTGCATTATTCGGTCAAGGCCAATCCGATGCCGGCCCTGGTGCAGCACCTCGCCGGCCTGGTCGATGGGCTTGATGTGGCCTCCTCGAACGAGCTGCGCACCGCGCTGGACGCCGGCATGGACCCGGCGCGCATCAGCTTCGCCGGGCCGGCCAAGACCGAGGCCGAACTGTCCCAGGGCATTGCGGCCGGGGTCTGCCTGAACCTGGAGTCGGAGCGCGAGCTGGCCTGCGTGGCGCGCCTCGGCGAGGCCCTCGGGATCGCGCCGCGCGTGGCGCTGCGCATCAACCCGGATTTCGAACTGAAGTCCTCGGGCATGAGGATGGGCGGCGGCGCCAAGCCCTTCGGCATCGACGCCGAGCAGGCGCCCGCGGTGCTGCGCAAGGTGGCGGCCATGGGCCTGGACTTCCAGGGCTTTCACATCTTCAGCGGTTCGCAGAGCCTGCGGGTCGACGCCATCATCGAGGCCCAGTCCAGGAGCCTGGAACTGGCGCTGCGCCTGGCGGGCGACGCGCCAGCGGCGGTGCGCCAGCTGAACATCGGCAGCGGCTTCGGCATTCCGTATTTCCCGGGCGAGGCGCGGCTCGACATCGCGCCGGTCGGCGCACACCTGGCAAGCTGGCTGCCGCGCCTGCAGGCGGACCTGCCGCAAGCGCGGCTGGCGCTGGAACTGGGGCGCTACCTGGTGGGAGAGTGCGGGATCTACGTGGCGCGCGTGCTCGACCGCAAGGTCTCGCGCGGCGAGGTGTTCCTGGTAACCGACGGCGGCATGCACCACCACCTGGCTGCCTCCGGCAACCTGGGGCAGGTGATCCGCAAGAACTATCCGGTGGCCGTGGGCAACCGCATGACGCCGGAGCAGACCGGCCCCGCTTCGGTGACGGGACCGCTGTGCACGCCGCTCGACATCCTGGCCGACCGGCTCGACCTGGCCCATGCCGAAGAGGGCGACCTGATCGTCGTGTTCCAGTCCGGCGCCTACGGTCCCAGCGCCAGCCCGGCCAACTTCCTGGGCCATCCCGCAGCCCTGGAAGTGCTGCTATGAGCGCTTAAGCCGGTCCGCGAGCGGCCGGTTTCAGGGGCCCGCGCGGCGCCGCCTTGCGCTTGCCGAACGGCAGGCGCAGCGGCGGCGTGTCGTCCGGTTGGGGCGCCCGGATCAGCACCTTGTCCAGCGTGACCACGATCGCCATGACGTAGTAGGCGAGGTCGTAGTAGGCCAGGGTCAGGAAGGCGCCGGCCACCAGGTAGCCGATCTGGCTCACCTGGCACATGCGCGCCAGCATGCCAGCCCACGCCAGCTCGGGCTTGTTTTCGCAATGCCGGATGACCCGCGTCCCGGTGCGCCAGGTGCAGGCATGCATCGCCAGGAACAGCGCCAGGCCGAACCAGCCGTGTTCCCCCAGCATCTGGAAGTAGATGCTGTGCGCCACGTGGTAGGTCTCGGGATGCGGTGCATATTTCGAGAACATCTCCGGCGAGAACACGCCGGGACCGCCGCCCAGGGGGAACTGGTTGGCGACGTTCATCGCGAAGCCCCAGGCATTCAGGCGGCCCTGGGCCGACTGGTCTTCTTCGTAGCTGTTGATGGTGTTCATGCGCCCGGTCCACTCGTCCGGCATCGACAGCACGAGCGCCGGGGCCAGCAGGGCAATGACGAGACCAGTCTTGATCTTCGAGGTCGACTTCAGCCACAGGAACAGGGTCATGGCCGCGCAGCCGACCAGGGCGCCGCGCGAGTACGAGCCGATGGTCGCCACCACGGTCAGCAGCGTGGCCCCGATCGCGATCCACTTGCCCAGTTTCGTGCGCGCCTGCGTGACCTGGTAGACCAGCAGCGGCACCGTCACCAGCAGGGCCAGCGCGATGGTATTGTTGTCGCTGATGAAGCTGTCGGCAGGGCCGAGCACGCCGCCGCGGCCTCCCGACAGGATGGTATGGACGCCGCCCTTGAGGCCCCAGAAGCCGAGCGAGATGGCCACCACCAGCGCAAGCGCCTGCACGTCCTGCTTGGTGCGCACGGTGAGGATGGTGATGAAGACCATCAGCATGATCTTGTACACGCGGTCGCCCACCACCAGGGCTCGCGGCGGATCGAGCGCGAACAGGAAGGTGATGAGCATCCACAGGCAGAACAGCCCGAGCATGACGACGGGAGGACTGAGCGGAATCTTCTTCTGCTCGCGCGACATCACGACGCTGATCAAGGTGATCACGCAGATCAGCATCGCGAACTGGAAGCTGTAGGCCGCACCGTAGCTGAGCCGGTGCGGATTCATCAGGCTGACGACCGCATAGGCCAGCGCGCCCACCACCGGCCGCTTGAAGATGAAGGGGATGACGGCGAAGAAGGCCAGGAACAGCGGGAGGTCACGCACGGCTCATCAATCCCCTGAACAGGTCGGTGACACGGTGCGCGTTCGCATGCCAGGTCAGCTGCTGGGAGGCGATGGTGGCGCGCGCGTTGGCGGCGACCCGGTTGCGCAGCTCGACATCCTCGCACAGACGCTTGACGGCGCCCGCCAGCCCGTCCGGCGTGGCCGGGTCGAACAGCACGGCATTGTCGTCGGCGCGCAGGATTTCCAGGATATTCGGCTGGTCCGGCCCGACGATCGCCTTGCCCAGGGCCAGGTATTCGAACAGCTTGAGCGGCGAAGCGTAGCTGACCACGGCCGGCTGCAGGGCGATGTCGAAGGCCGCCACGTAGCGCGCCACTTCGTCGCGCCCGATGATGCCGGTGAACTTGACGCGGTGTTCGATGCCGAGATCGCGCGCCTGTTGCTCGAGCTGGGCGCGCACCGGGCCGTCGCCCACCACCAGCAGGTGGCGGCGCGATTCCGGCGGATCCTTGGCGATCAGGGTAATCACCTTGTCCAGGCCGTGCCAGTCGCGCACGAAGCCGGTGAAGCCGAGCACCAGGTATTCTTCCAGCCCGAGCGCGCGCTTGGCCGCCTGTACGTCTGGGGCGCTGTCGAAGCGCTCCGGGTTGATGCCGTTCGGGATCACCACGATGCGCTTCGGGTCGACGCCGTAGGAGGCCACGATGTCGCCCAGCACCTGGGTGACCGGCAGCACGACATCGGCGTTGCGCCAGCAATAGGCTTGCGACCAGCGGCCCAGGCGCCTCAAGGCCAGGCCGTCATAGCGCGTCCGCTCCTCGAGGATCGGCGCATTCACTTCCAGCAGCATCGGCAGCTTGAACTTGCGCGCGGCCCAGATGCCGGCCGGCAGGAACAGGTTGTAGCGCTCGTAGATGCAGTCCGGCTTGTGCTCGCGGATCGCCTTGACCAGGCGCCGGTAGGCCACCAGCGAATACGCGAATTCCATCAGTTCGTAGAAGGTCTTCGGCATGTAGCGCTTGAGCAGGGCCACCGGTCCGGCGTCCGAACCGAAGGATTCGGTCTCGGCGCTGGGCGGGGCGACGATGATCACTTCATGGCCCTGCGCACGCAGGGCATTGATCATTTCCTCGATGTGGACGTACTGGCCGTCCTTGGAGCGGGTACGGTGGTGATAAAGGATTTTCACGCAGCTTTCCTTGCCATGTCTTGTTTTCTTGCGAGGATGCTTCCGAACAGGTCGATCTGGCCCTGGGTGGTCGGCTCCCAGCCGAAGCCTTCGGCATAACGCCGGGTCGCGCCATGGTCGGGATAATTGGCGCGCAGCCGGGTCAGGGCCTGCACCAGCCCCTCCGGGGTACGTTCGGGCATCAGGACGCCGGCCTCCGGTGCGGCCACCACTTCCGGCGTGCCCCACACATTGCTGGCCACCACCGGCGTGCCGCAGGCCATGGCCTCGAGCAGGACGTTGGCCCAGCCTTCGCGGCTGGAGGACAGCACCATCGCGTCGGCGGCATTGTAATAAGTCTTCAGTTCGGTCTGGGGCACGGGACCGAGCAGTTTCACGCGGTCCTGCACGCCCAGCTCGCGCGCCAGCGCCTCGAGGTTGTTCTGCTCCGGCCCGATGCCGGCGATCAGCAGGTCGACGTCGGGCAGGGCCGGCATCGCGCGGATGGTCAGGTCGTGCGCCTTGCGCGGATCGAGCAGGCCGACCGAGAGCAGCGTGAAGCGCTTCAAGCCCAGTTGCGCACGGGCGGCGGCGCGGTCCATCGGCTGGAAACGCTGCAGGTCGACCCCGTTGCGTAGCGGCGTGATGCGGTCGGCGCGCACGCCGAGCGACACCATTTCCTCCTTCAGCGCATTGCACACCGTGATGATGCCGTCGGCCTGGCCGGCCGCGTCGAGGATCATCTTGCGTGGCCGGGCGAAGCGGGGGATCAGGTTGATGTCGGTGCCGCGCGCGGTGATCACGACCGGCTTGCGGAAATACTTGCCGAGCATGACGGCTGCCACGCCGTCAGGATAGAAATAGTGGGCATCGATGGCATCGAAGTCGTAGCCCTCGTCCAGGATGCGGCCGATGTCCCGCTTGGCCGCGTGGGCCAGCAGGTAAGGCGTGACGTTCATGCCGACCCGTGGCAGCACCACGTAGCGCGGGTGCGATACCGACAGGCCGTTGCGCACTTCCGTGCGTGGCACCCGGGCCAGCTTGGCGTAATGGCCAAAGCGTGGGTTGCCCGAGGGGAACCACGGAACCGGCGCGACGACGCGCGATTCGACTTTTCCACTAGCAACGAGATAACGCAGCCGGGTCTCGACGAAGATGCCGTGGCTGGGCTGCTCCGTGTTCGGGTACAAGGTGCTAAAGGTAAGTAGCTTCATCTTAGGGTCGTTTTGCTGGGCGTCCGGCACCGCTGAGTTGGCAACGATACTACGGGGGCGCCGCTGGACAATAGAAGTGTTGCGGAAACGTGAAATTTTTTGCCGGGGGGCAGCACGGTTGAATCACAACCCATAAAAATTTGACAACCATGATACTATAATTCAAGTTCCATAAAGCATTGTTACGCGGCAATCGTGCTCGGCCTCCAAAACGCAGGAAGCCTTGTGGAGACTGCCTCCGTGGCTCGGTCACATCCCGCGTATCATCGTTTTTCGCACGCTTATCACCTGCTTATCCATCACCCGCTTACTGAGATAACACTATGAAGATCACCATCATTGGAACCGGCTACGTGGGCCTGGTCTCTGGCGCCTGCTTCGCCGACGTCGGCAACACCGTCCTGTGCCTCGACGTCAACGAACAGAAAATCGCTTCGCTGAAGAACGGCGTGATTCCGATCCACGAACCGGGCCTGGATGGCATGGTCGAGCGCAATGCCGCCGCCGGCCGCCTGCTGTTCTCGACCAGCTACGACGAAGCGGTGCAGCACGCCGAAGTCGTGTTCCTGGCGGTCGGCACCCCGCCGGACGAAGACGGCAGCGCCGACCTGACCCACATCCTGGCCGCCGCGCGCAGCATCGGCCAGCGCATCGAGAAGCCGATCGTGGTGGTGGACAAGTCCACCGTGCCGGTCGGCACCGCCGACAAGGTGCGCGCCGCCATCCAGGGCGAAATCGACAAGCGCGGCGTCACCGTGTCGTTCACGGTGGTCAGCAACCCCGAATTCCTGAAGGAAGGCGCGGCGATCGAGGACTTCATGCGCCCGGACCGCATCGTGGTGGGCAGCGACGACGCCGG
Organism: Telluria sp. ZB4P34; assembly: GCF_059686055.1. Taxonomy (NCBI): domain Bacteria; kingdom Pseudomonadati; phylum Pseudomonadota; class Betaproteobacteria; order Burkholderiales; family Oxalobacteraceae; genus Telluria; species Telluria sp. ZB4P34. The sequence continues at coordinate 82,024 of NZ_JCASIF010000003.1, forward strand.
CGCCACCAGGCTGATGCGCCAGCTGTACGCGCCGTTCAGCCGTAATCACGAAAAACTGGTCGAAATGGACATCCGCAGCGCCGAACTGACCAAGTACGCCGCCAACGCCATGCTGGCCACCCGCATCAGCTTCATGAACGAGCTGGCCAACCTGGCCGAACGGCTGGGCGCCGACATCGAAGCGGTGCGCCACGGCATGGGCCTGGACCCGCGCATCGGTTCCCAGTTCCTGTACGCCGGCATGGGCTACGGCGGCTCCTGCTTCCCGAAAGACGTGAAAGCCCTGGTCAAGACCGGCGCCGAGCACGACCAGGTGCTGCACCTGCTGGAAGCGACCGAACGCGTCAACGAAGCGCAGAAGAACGTCCTGTTCAAGAAGCTGGTCCGCTTCTTCGGCGGCACGGAGAACCTGAGCGGCAAGACGATCGCCCTGTGGGGTCTGTCGTTCAAGCCGAACACCGACGACATGCGCGAAGCGCCGAGCCTGGTCCTGATCCGCGAACTGTTCGCACTGGGCTGCCGCGTGCGCGCCTACGATCCGGTAGCCAGCAAGGAAGCGCTGCACATCCTGCAGCGCGAACACGGCGCCGCGCGTTGCGAGGAACTCTTGACCATCGCCAGCTCGGCGGTGGCGGCAGCCGACAACGCCGATGCGCTGGTGCTGGTCACCGAGTGGAAGGAATTCCGTGCGCCGGACTTCGCCTCGCTGGCCCAGACGCTGCGCGCCAAGGCGATCTTCGACGGCCGTAACATCTACGATCCGGCCACCGTGGCCGCAGCCGGCCTGGCCTACGAAGGGATCGGCCGCGTCAGCCGAAGCGCGGTGCAATGAGCGGTGCAATGAGCGGTGCAATGATCGCCGGGACGCATCGCGTCCTGGTGACGGGCGCGGCTGGCTTCGTCGGCAGCCACGTCGCGACGCGGCTCGCGGCCATGGGCCACCAGGTGGTCGGCTGCGACAATTTCAACGACTACTACACGCCGCGCCTGAAGCACGACCGGGTCGATGCGCTGCTGGCGCCTGCCGGAGTCGAGTGCCTCAGCGTCGAACTGGCCGATGCGCAAGCGGTGCGCGCGCTGTTCGAGCAGGTGCGTCCGACCCTGGTGGTGCACCTGGCCGCCCAGGCCGGGGTGCGCTACTCGCTGGAGAATCCGGCCGCCTACGTGCAATCCAACCTGGTGGGTTTCGGGAATATCCTGGAAGCCTGCCGCCAGCACAAGGTGGAGCACCTGCTGTACGCCAGCAGCAGCAGCGTGTACGGCGCCAACGCCAAGGTGCCGTTCAGCGAGGACGACCAGGTCGACGAGCCGGTGTCGCTGTACGCGGCCACCAAGAAGTCGAACGAGCTGATGGCGCATTCCTACAGCCACCTGTTCGGGCTGCCGGCCACCGGCCTGCGCTTCTTCACGGTCTACGGTCCCTGGGGCCGTCCGGACATGGCCTACTTCAGCTTCACCCAGAAGATGATGAAGGGCGAATCCATCCCGGTGTTCGCCGAAGGCCTGCTCACGCGCGACTTCACCTACATCGACGACATCGTCGAGGGCGTGGTGCGGCTGCTGTTCAAGCCGACCCCGGCGCAAGGCGGCAAGGCGGCGCATACCGTCTTCAACATCGGCAACCACAATCCGGTGCGCGTGCTGGACTTCATCCGCACCATCGAGGAAGTCACCGGCATCGAAGCGCGCAAGGAATTCCTGCCGATGCAGGCCGGCGACGTGCCCGCCACCCATGCCTCGATCGACAAGCTGAGAAGCTGGGTCGGCTTTGCTCCGGTAACTCCGCTCAAGACCGGTTTGGCGCACTTTTACGCCTGGTACAAGGAATGGTCGCGCCTAATCTGATTGAACGGAACAGCCACCCTTTCTCCACAAACCGCAACCTGCCGGAATATAGTAAATAGACGATGTTCGCAATGCCGCAAATCCTGCTTTTCTTTGGTACCGACCCCACCAAGGTTAGTAAGCGCCTGCTACGTTTTCGTGAAGCTTTCCTCAAGCTTGGGCCAGAATACCATTTCGCCATCGTCTCATACGACGCCAAGGCACGCACTTGCGTCCACCAGCTTGTCCTCGAGGGAGTCCAAGTCAGCCAATATGTATTCGGGCCGGATGCGATCGATAGCTTGGCCTACCCAGTCAAGGGCGCCGAGCGACCGTTCCGGCTTATTCCCGGCAATTGCGACTTGGTACATATGCTTTTCAGGAAAGCCCAGCCTCAGTACGCACAATATTGGTCTGTGGAAGATGACGTTGAGTATTCGGGGGACGTTCATGAGCTGTTCGTAGATCTGGCCCGCCGCTCCGGCGACCTGCTTGCCTCCCACTTGGCGCACGGGTTCGATGGTTGGACCTATGCCTCGAAGCTGCGCTCCCCTGGTGTGGACATACAGCCGGCGCAGAGCTGGCTGGTGTTCCTGACCTTTTTCCGCATTAGCGGAGCGTCACTCGACACAATTGATCGCTATTATCGCGTAGGGTGGGCCGGTCATAGTGAGAACATGTGGGCCACGATCCTCAAACACGCTGGCATGGAGGTCATTGACATCGGCGGCGACGGCAAGTATGTGGCGCACGAGGATCGCAACCGGCACTATTACGGCTTGCCTAACGACGGCTTTGACAAGAACGGCAGCTTTGGAACGATGAATATCCGCCTACGCCCGGGACGGCGGCAGAATGTGCTGTGGCATCCAATCAAGCCACTCAGGCCATGGATCCGCCAGAACCGCAAGCGCCTTGTCTCGATCCTTAAGTGGCAGCTCGGTAAGTTAAGCGGCAATCACGGAGCGAAGTAGCGGCGTTCCGTCCTTACGTGGACGCCGGCTCGAGCCTTGCCGACAGCAGGCGGTCAAGTTGAGCGATCTGATAATCGAGCCGGACCTCATCCCGCGCGGCATGGGTCAACGCCGCGTCCGACGCACGATGCCATGCTGCTTGATCCAGCCACAAGCTATCCAAGGCAACCAGCCATTGCTCGAGCGGTGCATCCGCCCTAACGCGGATCCCGCCGGGTCCAATCGCTTCGCTCAGTCCACCGATCTCGCTTCCGATGACGGGAATGCCGCTAGCCTGCGCTTCGGACGCAACCATTCCCCATGCTTCTTCGCACTGGCTCGGCATGAGGACGATCCGCGCATCCTTGTACAGATTCCTCGAGTCGAGCTCGGCCGAACGCCACTCTACATTTCCGGCCTTTTGAGCACGTTCTCGGATGCCGGTGACGGTACCGCGCGATTCGAAGAACACAAAAGGGATGTTATTGCGCGCTTCGGCAACAGCAATCGATATCAGACCACCCTTGATCTGGCTGGGATTGACTACAACGACCTTGCCGCCTGGTCGATCCACCCGGCAGCGCTTTTGGTCGATTGGTGGCCGGATGACGCTCGCGTCGAGCCCGAATTCGCGCTTCAGCTTAGCTGCCGTAAATTCTGAATTGGCGACGAACACAGCGTTCGTCAATTCGGACAGGGGACCGCCGTGGGCGCTGAAGTTTACGTCCATCACCATGTAGACCGTGGGAAGCCCTAGTTTTTCGGCTATCTTAGCCATCTTGACTGGCCCTGCACCGATGCCGGCGACAACCAGCAGGTCAGGTTTAAAGTCGGCTTTGACGTATGCCAAGCCGAGCCCCAGGTCCCATCCACGGTAAGTAGGATAGCCCATGATCCAGTCTGCAACGCAGGGCTTGCGCGTGATGGCACGGCGCAGCTTGTTCTGGAAGCCGATCCAGCCTTCGTCGCGCAACTGGCCGACGACACCGACCTCGTACCCTTTCCGCCGCAAGCCGATGGCGAAATGGTGGACCGACCATTCGGCTCCACCAATCAATTGCGGTAAATAGGCGTTATTGGTTAAGAATAGGACTCGCATAAGTTCTGGAATAATTATTAATATTCTCTTAACGGTGCTGGAAGATCATGCTTCCACGTTCACCCGCAAGAAAGTCTCGAACATCAGCACCTGCCACAGCGCCGCGCTGTGGTCATGGGTGGCCGCGATGTGCTGGTCGGCCAGCGTGCGCAGGTAGTCCGCATTGAAGATTCCCGTGTCGAGCAGCTGCGGCGAACGCACCGCGGCGCGCAGCTTGTCGCTCAGCGGCCCGCGCAGCCAGGCCGCCAGTGGAATCGAGAAGCCCTTCTTGGCCCGGTACAGCACGTCGTGCGACAGGTGGGGTTCGAGCGACTTCTTCAGGATGTACTTTCCTTCGCCGCCGCCGAGCTTGATGTCGGTCGGCAGGTTGGATGCCCATTCGACGAAGGTATGGTCCAGCAGCGGCACCCGCACCTCGAGCGAATGGGCCATGCTGGCGCGGTCGACCTTGGTCAGGATGTCGCCCGGCAGCCAGGTCTTGAAGTCGAGGTACTGGATCAGCGACAGCGGATCCTCGGTCGGCGCATTGGCCGCATGTTCGCGGAACACCTCGATCGCACTATAGCCCTGCAGGCGGCGCTTGAAGCCGTCCGAGAACAGTTCGTTGCGCATGCGGTCCGGCATTTTCGAGACGCCATGGAAGTAGCCCTCGACCGTGTCGCGGGCCAGCGCCTCGAAAGTGGTCTTGGCGCGCAGCACGCGCGGCGCCCAGTCGGCTTTCGGATACAGCCGTCCCAGGGTGCCGAACACCGGCTTGCGCAGGCCCAGCGGCAGCTTGTCGCGCACCCGTTGCTCGGCCATCGCGAAGCGGTAGCGGCGGTAGCCGGCGAAGTTCTCGTCGCCGCCGTCGCCCGAGAGCGCCACCGTCACGCGCTGGCGCGCCAGCTGGCAGACACGGTAGGTCGGGATCGCCGAACTGTCGGCATAGGGCTCGTCGTACAGGCGCGCCAGTGTGTCGATCAGGCCGTAGTCGTCTTGGTCGACGATCTGCGCATGGTGGTTGGTGCGGTAGCGCGTCGCGACCTCGTTGGCGTAGACCGATTCGTCGTAGTCGGGATGGTCGAAGCCGATCGAGCAGGTCTGCACGGGTTTGTCATCTTGCTGCGCCATCATCGCCACCACCGCGCTCGAATCGACGCCGCCGGACAGGAAGGCGCCGAGCGGCACTTCGGATTCCATCTGGCTGCCCACGCATTCGCGCAGGCGCTCGATCAGCTCGCGCTCGACGTCCTGTTGCGGGCGCTTCGGCTGCACCTTGAAAGGCAGGTCCCAGTAGCGGCGCGGCGTGACGGCCGTGTCGCCGATGCGCAAGGTGATGCTGTAGCCTGGGCTGAGCTTGAAGGCATTGTGGTAGATCGTGTTCGGCTCGGGCACGTAGCCGAAGGCGAAGTAATCCTCGACTGCGCGCGGGTTCAGCTCGCGCGACAGTTCGGGGAAGGTCATGATCGACTTCAGTTCCGAGCCGAACACGAACAGGCCGTTCGGCAGCAGCGAATAGAACATCGGCTTGACGCCGACATGGTCGCGCGCCATGAACATCAGCTGCCGGTTGCGGTCGAACAGGGCGAACGCGAACATGCCGCGCAGCCGGTGCACGCATTCCTCGCCCCAGGCCTGGTAAGCCTGCATGATCACTTCGGTGTCCGACTTGGTGCGGAAAACGTGGCCGAGCGCCACCAGTTCGTCGCGCAGCGTACGGTAGTTGTAGATCTCGCCATTGAACACCAGGGTCATGCTGCCGTCGGCGCTGCGGAAGGGCTGCTGGCCGGTAGCGATGTCGATGATCGACAGGCGCCGGTGGCCCATGCCCAGCCCCGGCTCCAGGTACAGCTCGCCCTCGTCGGGGCCGCGGTGGTGCTGGCTCTCGTTCATGCGCCGCAGCGCTTCGCGATCGATGGGGCGACCGCCGCGGGTATCCAGGATGCCGACAATTCCGCACATGGTAAATAATCCTTAAGTTTCTTTAATCTTTTTCTGGGTTGCTGCAGTTTTACTGAATTACGGCCCTTCAGGCAGGTTGGCGCAGCTTGCGCGCGCACAGGCCGTCGTACAGCCTGCCGTATTCGGCCAGCATGGCGCGCATGCTGAAGGCCTCCTCGACCCGGGTGCGCGCCGCGTCGCCGTGGCGGCGCCGCAGCGCCGGGTCGCGCACATAGGCGGCCAGCGCGGCGGCCAGGGCTTCGGTGTCGCGCGGCGGCACCAGGCTGCCGTCGACGCCGTGGGTGACCACTTCCGGAATGCCGCCGACCTTCGACGCCACTACCGGCAGGCCGCAGGCCATCGCTTCCAGCATCGATACCGGCGTGCCCTCGGCCAGCGAGGGCAGCGTGAACAGCGAGAAGCCGTGCAGCAGCGCGGCCACGTCGGCGCGCGCGCCGGGCAGCCAGACCACGTCCTGCAGGCCGAGCGCGGCGACCTGCTCGCGCAGCGCCGGCATCAGGGGACCGTCGCCGACGATGCTCAGGCGCAGGCGGTCGCGCTGCTGCGGCGCCAGCTCGCGCAGGCGCACGAATGCCTCGACCAGGCCGCGGTGGTTCTTGACGTCCTGGATGCGCGCCACGGTGCCGATCACGATGTCCTCCGGCCCCCAGGGCGAGGCGCCGCTCTGGCCGGAAGGCGCCGCGCCGAAGCGCTCGGTGTCGACGCCATTCTTGATGAACAGGGTCTTCGCCGGCGGAATCCGCACCGTATCGGCCAGCCAGCGGTGCAGGTCGTCGGAGACCGGAATGAAGCAGTCGACGAAGGGCACCATGCGGCGGCGCAGGAAGTTGTGCTTCGGGTTCAGCCCGTGCGGATCGTCGGCGTGGCGGCCGTGTTCCGCATGCACCCGCACCGGCACCCCGGCCATGGCCGCGCTGAACGCGTAATCCAGGGTCGCCAGGTTGTAGGTGTGCAGGATCGTCGGGCGCAGCTTGCGCATCAGCTTCCAGAACTTCAGGTGGGTGCCCAGCCCGAGGCCCGGCGGCTTGCCCAGCGCGTACAGCTCGACGCCGGGCTGGGTGATGCGCTTGGCGAAGTCGGTGTAGCGCGTCAGGCAGACCACGGCGTGGCGGTAGCGCTCCGGCGGCATGCGGTTGATGCAGTCCACCAGCAGGGTTTCCAGCCCGCCGACGTCGAGCGAGTAGGTCAGGTGCACGACCAGCGGACGCTGCCGGTCGGGAACGCTCAGGCGGGCAAGATCGTTGTGCATGCGATGCGGTCCCGGTTCAGCGCGCACGTGCCTGTACCAGCGCGCCGTCGACCGCGGCAAATTGCTGGCCCAGGAAGGCGCGCAGGATGGCGCGGGCGGCGTCACGCGCTTCGGGCGCATTGCCATCGAAGGGCACGGCGACCGCCACCATGGCGCCATCGTCGCCGTGGAATTGCAGCTTGCCCTGTGCCTGGCGCAGCTTGCCGGCGACGTTGCTGGCCGTGTAGTGGCCGTCGACCCACATGACCTGCCATACCAGCAGCGGTCCGCCCGGGCCGTGCAGCACGGCTTCGCGCAGGGGCAGGCGGCGCTCGCCGAACTGCTCGCTGCGTCCCGCCGAGGCGGTCTCGTGGAAGGCGCTCTTCTCGCCGGCGAGACGGTTGACGGAGCTGATCAGGCCCTTCTGCTTGCTCTGGTTGCGGTAGTACAGCATTTGCAGCAGCACCGGGTTGCCCGCGGGCGAGCGGTAGACCTGGGCCACGCGCGCATCCGGCTCCATGTAGTCGGCGCGCCAGTCCGGGAAGCCCTGCGCCTGCGGCCAGGACACCGCCGGCGCGGCCAGCGTGACCGGCTGCGGATTATGGTTGGCGCGGTCGTTGAAGGCCGCGAAGGCCGGCCATGCGGCAGCCAGCGCCACCACCGCCAGCGCCATCGGCGCCACCGGGCGGGCCGGGCCGCGCGGCGCCTGCAGCGCGGCTTCGGCCTCGGCCGCATCCTTGCCGCTGGTGGCAGGCAGGTCGTCTTCGCGCCAGTAGCTGCCGATCCAGAACATGATGAACATGACGATGCCGAAGAACAGCCAGCCGTAGACCAGGTGGTCGACACCGGTGGCCAGTTCCATGCCGCTGGTGTGGCCGATCATGACGATGCCGTAGGCGCGCAGCCAGTTGGCGACGATCGGCACCAGCACCGCCAGGCCGATGAAGACGGCGCGCCGCAGGGTCGAGCGATAGGTCAGGTAGGCGTACAGGCAGCCCAGCGTGACCGAGGAGATCAGGTAGCGGATGCCGCTGCAGGCCTCGACCACCGACCAGTTCCCGGTCGGCAGCTCGAAGCGGGTGCCGTTGCGCAGCACCGGGATGCCGGTGGCCTGCACCGCCCACACCGTGAAGTCGGCCGTGTAGTTGATCAGGGGGCCGACGAAGACTTCGCCGAAGGGCACCGCGAACAGCAGGAACAGCAGCGGGAAGGTGAACTTGGCCGCCAGGCGCGGGCCCAGCAGCGTGAGCGCGGCCAGCGGCATCATCGACACGAAGGCGTACTGCATCACCACGCCCACGTCACCCATGCGTCCGGCCAGCCAGGCGGCGCCGGCGCCGGCCAGCAGCACCAGGCCCGGCGTCCAGGGCTGTGCCGGCAGGCGGGCGAACCAGGCGCGTTCGCGCCAGATCAGCGCCAGGCTGATCGGCAGGATCACGTAGCCGTGGGCGAAGGTCTCGGAACTGTTCCAGATGCCGACCATCGACAGCGCCGTGCCGTAGAACAGGACGATCGGGGCCAGCAGGGCCACGGCCAGGGCGAGGATGCCGGTGCGCGCCAGCGGCCTGGGCAGCGTCAAGGAAGCGCCGGCGGCCTGGTCGATGCCGGGCGGAGGTTTCAATAGCATTCGAGTCGCTCCCCGATGCAGGCCAGGTTGCTCGGCCAGCTGTATTTGCGTTCGACCCTGGCGCGTGCGGCCAGGCCAATGTCGTTGCTGCTGCGTTCCAGCAGGAGCGCGATTGCCTCGACGAAGCCGGCGGCATCCTGCGCCAGCACCAGCTCGCGGCCCGGCTCGGCCTCGATGCCCTCGAGCGCCTGCGGCGACACCACCACCGGGGTGGCCATCGCCATCGCTTCGAGCACCTTGTTCTGGATGCCGCGCGCAATGCGCAGCGGGGCCACGGCGGCACGCGCGTGCGCGATGTAGGGGCGCACGTCGGGCACGGTGCCGGTGACTACGACGTTCGGCAGCTTGGCCAGCTCGAGCACGGCCGGCGCCGGGCGTGCGCCCACGATGTAGAAGCGCAGGTCGGCGAAACGCGCGCGCAGCAGCGGCATCACGTCCGCGGCGAACCATTGCACGGCGTCGACGTTCGGCCAGTAATCCATGGCGCCGGTGAACACGATGGCGCGCTCTCCCTCCTTGAAGGGCGAGGGGCCGGCGCAATCGGGCGAGAAGTATTCGGTATCGACGCCGTTGCTGAAGAAACCGATGCGCGCGTCGCTTTCGGGAGCCAGCTGGCGGAACAGGTCCGCCTCCGGCGCCGATACGAACAGCGAGGCATCGTAGTCGCGCGCCACCTGGCGCTCGTAGGACAGCAGTTGGCGCGCCTCATGGCGGTACAGCCAGCTCATCGGCCAGGATTTTTTCTCGGCGTACTGGCGCCATTTATCGGAATCGACGTCGCAGAAGTCGACCACGCGACGCGCGTCCGGGTATTTATCCGCGTATTGCGCCATCGCCGACGAAAACACCAGCACCCGCTGGATGCCATGGGCGGCCACGGTCTGGTCGACCCAGCGCTGCAAATCGGCGTCGCGGTAGTAATCCAGCGAGAGCGAGCGGTTCTTGACCAGCGCACCCAGGCTGCGCACCCGTGCGAGCAGCGGGTTCAGGGCCGCGAAATGGCTGCTCGCGCACATCTTCTCGACGGTCGGCACGTGCTGCCAGTCGTCGGGGTCGTCGACGAAAGTCGCCAGGTGCACGCGGTAGTCGCGCGCCAGGTGCTTGAGCAGGTGGTAGGAACGTATCTTGTCGCCCTTGTTGGGCGGGTAGGGGATCCGGTGGATCAGCAGCAGCAGGTCGTCCACGTCTTATCCCAGGTTGCGCACGATGTAGGGGCCGAGGAAGTTCGCGACCGGCAGCGGCAGCTTCTTCCACATCTTGATGAACAACTGGTACTTCGGGTTCAGCGGGTTGTTATCAGGAAGCTTGTCGGAAGCGTAAAGCTTGTATTCATACGGCAGCGGCGTGGCCGTGAAGCCCCAGTTCTTCTTGAAGTCGTAGGCGCCGGTGCCCAGCTTGCTGCGGCCGTAGTCGAAGACGCGGCAACCGCGCGCGGCGGCGGCCTGCATCAGGTTCCAGTACATGAAATCGTTGCCCGCCACTTCGCGCGCCAGGTCCATGCCGCCGCCGTAGTAGGGCACGACCTCGTCGCGCCAGTAGAAGGACAGCACCGAAGCCACCAGGCGGTCGTCCTCGGTGTAGATGCTGCGCACTTCGCACTCGTCGCCGAAGGTCTGCTGCAGCAGCGCGAAGTATTTTTTCGGGAACACCGGGGTGCCCAGGCGCAGCACGCTGTTGGCATAGGCCTCGAACATGCGGTCGACGTTGTTCTCCACCACGCCCTTCAGGCCCAGCTTGATCCCCTTGCGCACCATCGCGCGCTGCTTGCGCGGGATGGCGTTCATGTTGGCCTCGTCGTCCGCACTGATCTCCTTGCGGAAGGTGACGTACAGCTCCTTGGTATGCCAGCTCGCGTCGTCCGGGTGGGCACGGGTCATGCCGCGGTACTCGAGGTGGCCCACGCCCAGCTCGCGCGCCAGCTTGTCGGCCGCTTCGTCGAGCAGCACGCGTGCGCCCTCGTCGATGGCCGCCACGCCGCCGTACACGCAGAAGGGCATCGCGCCCAGCGAGTGGCCGAACAGGCGGCTCTTGATCTCGGCAAGGGGCAGCACGCCCTGGATCTGGCCGTCCTGCTGGACGTAGTAGAACCAGGTCTTGATGCCGAAGGATTCTTCGATGACCTTCTGCCACCCTGCCAGGTGAAAGAAGGTGGCGTCCGGGCAGGCGCGCACGAAAGCGTCCCAGCGCGCGCGTTCGTGCGGCTGCAGGAGGTGGAGGGTTTGCGGTCCGGTGGCGAGCACCGGGGCGGCGCGCTTGGCCTGTGCCGCTTCAATGATCGAGTTCATGCCGTGCTAAGCCTTGTTGGTGTTGTTGTCTTGCGTCGGTACTGCGAAGGGTGTTTATCGTTGGTCGAGGAAGATGCGGTCCATGCGGTCCCAGGCGAAGTCGCGCGCCAGCTGCTCGAGGCGGCCTTCCATGCGCTCGATGTTCACGTAGTGGCGGAAGCGCGACTTGGCGTCCAGGCCTTGTGGGCGCGGCTGGCCCGGGTCGAGTTCCCACGGGTGGAAGTAGAACAGGGCCGGCTGGCGGTCTTCGCGGTTCACTTTCTGCATCATCCAGCGCGACAGCGCGTAGGGCAGCAGGCGGAAGTAGCCGCCGCCGCCGGCGGGCAGGTTCCGGCCCAGCATGTTGACCGTGGTGACCGGCACTTCCAGCAGGCCGTCCGGGCCGTGCGGATAGAAGGCGAAGCGCGGCGCGTCCGGCATGCCGTAGTGGTCGTGGGCGATCGGGTAGATGCTCGAGCTGTAGCGGTAGCCGGCTTCCTGCAGGGCCTCCAGGGCCCACAGGTTGCCGTGGCCGATCGAGAAGCTCGGCGCGCGGTAGCCCAGCACGGCCTGGCCGCCGATGTCTTCCAGCAGCGCCTTGGACGAGCGAATGTCGTTGTCGAACTGGGCGCGGTCCTGGTCCGAGGCGCGCAGGTGGCCATAGCCGTGGCTGGCCAGTTCGTGGCCGGCGGCGACGATTTTTCGCACCATGGCCGGGTAGCGCTCGGCAATCCAGCCCAGGGTGAAGAAGGTGGCCTTCACGCCGTGGCGTTCATAGATGGCGAGGATGCGTTCCATGTTGGCCTCGACCCGGCATTCGCGCGAGGGCCAGGACGTGCGGTCGATGTAGGGGGCGAAGGCCGAGACCTGGAAGTAGTCCTCGACGTCGCAGGTCATGGCATTCCTGATGCGCTCGCCCGGAGCGGGGGCTGGGCGGGAGACGGGTTCGTAGGGTTTCATTCCTGGTTATCCATGTGCTGGGCCGCGGCGCCCTGCGGCGTGGCGACGATTTTCTTCAGGATCGACAGTACCGAGACGATCGACTTCTCGAGGCGCATCATGCGTTCGTCCAGCAGCTCCACGCTGGCGCCGGCACGGCGCTCGGCGGCGCTGTCCAGCGCCTGCGCTTCGCCCTGCGACAGGGCGGCCGCCGGGGCGGGCGTGCCCATCACCTCGGGCAGCTCGAATTCCTCGGCGATGTCGCTCACCACGGTGTGGATGTCGGCATCGCCGAAGGCATGCATCTCTTCCAGGTAGCCCATCAGGAGCACCCGGTCCATCAGCGTATTGGTCTTGCGCGGGATGCCGCCGCTATAGGCGTAGATCGCGGCATGGGCGCCGTCGGTGAAGGAAGGATCGCCCTTCCAGCCGACCGTGGCCAGGCGGTGCTCGACGTAGGCGCGGGTTTCCTGCGCGTCCATCGGTCCCAGGTGGTAGCTGGCGATCACGCGCTGGCGCAGCTGTTGCATGCCGGGGCTGTGCAGGGTGGCGCGGAACTCCGGCTGGCCGAGCAGGAAGGTCTGCAGCAGCGAACGGTCGTCGGTCTGGAAGTTCGACAGCATGCGCAATTCCTCGACCGTGCGCGCGTTCAGGTTCTGGGCCTCGTCGATCACGAGCAGGGCGCGCTTGCCCTGGCGGTCGACGCCGCGCAGGAACTGCTCCAGGCGGTTGAGCAGCTCGGCCTTGCTGGCGCCCTCGTAGGGCAGGCCGAAGCTCGACACCACCATGCGCAGTGTGTCTTCCGGATCGAGGCTGGTGTTGACGATGTGGGCGGCGACGATCTGGTCGGTCGGGATCTTGTTGAGCAGGTTGCGCACCAGGGTGGTCTTGCCCGCGCCGACTTCGCCGGTGATGACGATGAAGCCTTCGCCCTGCGACAGGCCGTAGTCGAGGTAGGCCATGGCGCGCTTGTGGCCCTTGCTGCCGAAGAAGAATTGGGGGTCCGGGCGCAGCTGGAAAGGCTTGGCGGACAGCCCGTAGTAGGTCTCGTACATCGCTTGCTGGCTCCTTAAAGCTGGACGGACAGGCTGGCGGAAATGGAATGCTCGTGGTACGGGCCACTGCTCCGGCCGAGGCGGCCGAAGGTGCCGAAACGGCGGTTCAGGTCGACCGCCGCGCGCACGTTGCGCCCGAGCTGGTGGCTCAGCCCGAGCCGGAACTCGCGCCGGGTGTCGACGGTATCGGTGGTGAGCGAGCGGCTACGTCCCCAGCTGGCCATGGCGGTCGCGCTCGAGCGCGGGCTGAGGCGGTACCTGCCGGTCGCGGTTGCGCTGTGCTGGCGCACGTTGTCGTTGCGCGAGCCGACCTGGGTTCCCAGCAGGACGCTGTCGCTCTGCTGGCTCGACAGGGCGATCCGCTCGCTGCTCGACAGGGTCAGCACGGCGCTGGTGCGCGGCAGCAGGAAGGCCATCGATCCCTGCAGTTCCTTCTTGCGGAAATAGCGGTTGCTCAGGAAGTTGACGCTGTCGGCCAAGCTGTCGGGCAGGCCGTTCTCGCGCATGTAGGCGGCCACTGCCTGCTGGCGCTGGACCGGGTCGGTGATCGAGGCCGAAAACAGGCGGTCCAGCAGCGCGCTGGTGTCGATCGTGGACGGCAGCAGGAATTGTTCGCGCGAGGTGGTCACGCCGTCGGTGTAGGCGACGTTCCACGAGGTGCGGCGGCTGCGGTGCAGCAGCGAGAAGTTGCCGGTCTGGCCGTAGAAATGGCGTCCGAGCGCCGCGTTCATGCGGGTGCGCTGGGAAGGCGTCCAGTCGAAGCCGAGCGACCAGTTGCGTCCGGCCGTGTCGCTGCCGAGCCCCTCGAACTGGTAGCTGTCGTAGCCCACGCTGGCGGTCAGGCCGAGGCGACCGGTGAGTGCGTAGCGCAGGTTGGCGTTCGTGGCTTCGCTCGAGGTTTCGCCGCTATAGGTATCGTCCAGGTCCTGGCGGAAGTGGGTCAGGCCCCAGCTGACCTTGCCGAACGCGGTGCCGCTGGCCAGGCTGGCGTTGATGCTGTCGCCGACGCTGGTGCCGAAGCCGCGCGCGCCTCGTCCTCCCTCGACCCGGTCGCGCGCATAGCGCAGCGCCAGCGTGGCCATGCGGCCGTAGCGCTGTTCCAGATAGGGGCTGATGCGCCAGGTCTTGACCTTGGCCTGGTTGCCCGCCAGGTAGGGCGCGTCCGCGACCCGGGGGCCGAAGGCGGAGATGTCGTTCGGCCTGGACGACGCGCTGGCGTCGACGTACAGCAGGTCCTTGGCCAGCGTGCCGCGGCCCCGCACGTCGTATTCGAAGCTGTGGTCGAGCTTGTCGCGCAGCGCGTCGTCACGGTAGGCGAAATGGCGCCACAGCGCCGTGCCGGTCAGGGCAAGGCGCGGGCCGGTGTTGTAGAACGTCACCGACGGAGTCGCTTCGCTGATGAGCTGCGAGCGTTTCGAGTCGTTGCCTTCCTGGTAAAAATTGTCGGTGTAGCGCTCGGTCAGGGCGAGGGCAGGCACCACGCGCCAGTCGGCGCGGCATTCGGAAGCGAGCAGCATGGCCGCCAGCGCCAGCGGGGCAAGGCGCGGCAGGCGCGACCTGCGCGCCAGGCAGGCACGCCCTTCACCCATAGTGATAGTCATACGTTTCTTCGATGCCGGGGATGTCCCTGGTCTTGTTATAGATGAGGTTCACGTTGGCGCAGCCCTCGAGCTGGCGCAGTGCTTCGCCGACCGCGTGCTGGGTGGTCTTCTGCGCTTCCACCACCATCACGATCTGGCCCATGTGACTGGCCAGGGCGCGCGCTTCGCTCGTGAGGAGGAGCGGCGGCGAGTCGAAGATGACAATCCGGTCTGGATAGCGGTTGGCGATCTCGTGCACCAGGCTCGCCATGGTCGAGCTGGCGAGCAGCTCGGTGGCGCGCGGGGTGCTGGTGCCGGCCGCCAGGATGCTCAGGGTATCGACGTTGGTGCGCAGCAGGACGTCGGAGACGTCGAGCTTGTCGTCCACCAGCACGTCCATCAGGCCGCGCTGGGCCGACAGGCCGAGCGTGTTCAGCACCGAGGGACGGGCCACGTCGGCGTCCACCAGCAGCACGGTATGGTCGAGTTCCATGGCAATGCTCATCGCCAGGTTGATCGCGCAATAGGTCTTGCCCTCGCCCGGCAGCGAGCTGGTCACCATGATCAGGTTGGCCGGGTTCTCGCCTTCCTTGCGCTCGGCGAAGGCACGCTTGAGCAGCGGACGCTTGATGATGCGGAAGTCTTCCACCAGCGCGGTGCGGCCGCCGGCGGCGGTGACCATGCCGCTGGCGCGCATCCTGGCCAGGTCGATGTCGACCTTGCGGGTCTGGCGCGCGGCCGGGCTGGATACCGCCGCAGCGGCGCTGTCCGCCTCCAGGACCGGAGGGGCAGAGGCGGCAGGGGCGGCGGCCGGGGCCGGCAAGACCGGGGGCGAGGTGTGCACCGCGGCAGGCGGTTCCACGACCTCGACATCGGCGGGCAGGACCTCGACACCGGCAGGCAGCACCTGCGCCGGAACGGCCACCGGCACAGCGGCGGCCTGGCCGCGCTCCTGGTCGATGCGGCGCGCTGCTTTTTCGATAATGCTCACGTCAGCTCCTTGTATCGGTTACAGGCCCGGGCGGACCAGGATGGCGGTCACGCCCGCGCCGTAGATGGCCAGCAGCACCAGCACGGCAGCGCCGAGCGCGACCAGGCGGCGCTTGCGGCGGATGGTCTGCTGTTCGGTCCAACTCATGCTGATCGAGCCGAGGATCGGCAGCCCGGTCGCTTCGCGCAGGGTGGCCTGGCTCAGGAAGGTCGGACGCAGTTGGCTCATCAGGAAGGCGGAAGCCAGGCCGGCGGCCAGCGCACCCACGAACACCAGCGAGAACGCGCGCAGGCGGTTCGGGCCGGACGGCAGCGCCGGTGCGGTCGGCGGGTCGATCACGCGGAAGGTCAGCATGTCGGTGGCCGACGACAGGTCGCCCGACAGCCTGGCCGACTCGCGGCGCTCCACCAGTTTCTGGTAGTTCTCGCGGTTGACTTCATAGTCGCGGTTGAGCTGGGCCAGCTGCGCCTCGATCTCCGGCGCCTGGACGCTCTGGGTGCGCAGGCGCGCCACCCGCGACGCATATTCGGCCACGCGCGCCTGCAGCGACGCCACGCGCGCTTCGGCTTCCGACAGCGACACGTTGAGCTGCTGCAGCATCGGGCTGTAGCCGGCGCCAGGGTCGGCGCTCGGTTTGCGGTTCTTGGCCAGGTCTTGCTTGCGCGCATTGAGCTGCTCGAGCAGGCGCGTGTTGGCGATGATATCCGGGTGCGCTTCGGTGTACTGGGTGCGCAGGTTGTCCAGGTTCTTCACGACGGTAGCGATGCGCGCTTCGAGCTCGGGGTCGGTGATCGGCGTGGCCGCGATGTCGCCCGGCGTGGCCTGGCCGCTGATACGGCGGCGGATCGCGTTGCGCGCCTGCTCGGCTTCGGCCAGCTCCAGGCGCGCCGTGTTCAGCGCTTCGCTGGTCGCGATCATGCGCGAGCCGAAGTCGCCGCCTTCCCGTGGCAGCATGCCCAGGTTGCGGATCTTG
Source organism: Telluria sp. ZB4P34 (assembly GCF_059686055.1). Classification (NCBI taxonomy): domain Bacteria; kingdom Pseudomonadati; phylum Pseudomonadota; class Betaproteobacteria; order Burkholderiales; family Oxalobacteraceae; genus Telluria; species Telluria sp. ZB4P34. The sequence continues at coordinate 98,498 of NZ_JCASIF010000003.1, forward strand.
AATTCCTTCAGGGTATTCTCGGCCCCCGCCAGCTTTTCTTCATACGAGCGGATCTGGTCGTCGATGAACTGGACCGCCTTGTCGGAATCCTGTTTCTTGCCGCCGAAGCTGCCTTCCATGAAGATAGTCAGCAGCGACTGCACCACGTCCTTGCCCAGTTTCGGGTCCGGCGCGCTGTAGCTGATGGTGTAGATGTCGTCGCGCTCGGTGCCGGCGATCTTGATCTTGTCCATCAGCTCCTCGACCATCGCGTCGTGTTCCTTGCTGGACTTGGCCTTGACGTCGAGGTCGACCATACGCATCACCTGCTCGACGTTCGGGCGGCTGATCAGGGTGCGGCGCATGTAGAGCACCTGCTGCTCGAGGTTCGGCAGGGTAGTCATGCCGGACAGCAGCGGCTTCAGGATGCTCTGGGTGTCGACGTAGACGCGCGCCGACGCTTCATACTGGTTGGGCAGTTTCAGGACGACTACCCAGCCCACGATGGCCACGGCCCAGGTAATGAAGACTGCATGCCAGCGATACTTCCCGATAGCTTTGAGGAAGGTAAGGATTGCGGCTGTGATATCTGCCATATCGTGCTTTCTCGCCTAGTCGCTTGCCTTAGTAAGCTGGCAAGCTGATCCATCAATGAATTAGTCAAATAGTTTGCATGATCGCTTGTTGACTGAGCAATTGCAATTACGGTTCGGAAAAATAGCCGAGGGAGGCGACACAACCAGTCCTCTCTGCAACATAAATTCCTAAACGCAACTCATACTTGACAGCTTTTACCCGCTTTTGCCGCCTTAAAGTTACAAGATGGCAACGTTTAGTTGGCAAATTGCTTCACGACTGTCAATTTTTTCGTCAAGTCAGCGGCCGTATCGCGTACACTCGTGACCGTTTCTTTAACGAAAATTGCCCTGTATCAAATACGTATTTTAATGTCGGAAATACAAAAGTGCCCACACGATTGATTCTTCCCCGAAACGTCCCGGGCCGGCACCAGCGACGCCGCAGGGCGGCGCTGGCGGCACTGGTTCTCGGCCTCGGTACGATCGTCGGTGCAGTGCGGGCCCAGGACCTGCCGCGCACGGTGGCCCGGGTAAAACCGTCCGTAGTCGGGGTCGGTACCATGCTCAAGACGCGGCAGCCTGCTGTCGTGTTCGTGGGAACCGGATTTGCCGTTGGCGACGGCCTGAGCATCATCACCAATGCCCACGTGATCCCGAAGCTGCTGGACCTTGCGCGCAACGAGGAGCTCGGCATTGTGGTTGGTGGAGAAGGCGAAACCGTCAGCTTCCGCCCGGCGCGGCTGGCCGGACTCGATGCCGAGCACGACCTTGCCCACCTGCGCCTGACAGGGGCGCCGCTGGCGGCGCTGGCGCTGGACACCGACGACAGCGTGGCCGAGGGGCAGGACCTGGTTTTCACCGGCTACCCCCTTGGCATGCGGCTGGGCCTGCACGCGGCGACTCACCGCGCGCTGCTGGCCGCGATCACGCCGGCAGTCAGGCCATCGCTCGACTCGCGCCGGCTGGATGCGCGCGCGATCGCCCAGCTGCAGCGCTCGGCATTCGGGGTCTACCAGCTCGACGGCACGGCCTATCCCGGCAACAGCGGCAGTCCCTTGTATCGGCCCGACAACGGCAATGTGGTCGGTGTGATCAATTCGGTGTACCTGAAAGGGCTGAAGGAGAGTGCGGTATCGAATCCAAGCGGCATCACCTATGCGATCCCGGTGCGCCACGTGCGCGAGCTGTTGAGGCGCGCGCCCTAGTGCCGGCAATGCCTTGACAGCGCCGGTATTTCAATTGTGCACGTGTTGCCTAAGTGCTATGGTATAGAATTATGCTCGACCGACTCAAGCATGTTGCCGCTTAGCCAGAAAGGCCTGCGGCGCCCGCCAACCAGAGGATTTTGACGTGAGCACGAAAATGACCCATCAGATCAAGCACGCTGCCCAGGCCGCGGCGCTCAGCTGCCTGTTCGTCCTGGCCGGCTGCGCCACCACCCCGGCTCCCGTACCGTCAGCCGCGGCGGTCAACCCCGAATATCTGATCGGACCGGGCGACTCCATCAACATCATCGTCTGGCGCAACCCGGAAGTGTCGATGTCGGTCCCGGTACGCCCGGACGGGAAGATCACCACTCCGCTGGTCGAAGACCTGCCGGCTGCCGGCAAGACCTCGACCCAGCTGGCGCGCGACATCGAAGCGGCGCTCGCGAAGTTCATCCAGCAGCCGGTAGTCACCGTGGTGGTGACGAATTTCGTCGGCAATTATAGCGAGCAGATCCGTGTGATCGGCCAGGCTGCCCGTCCGCAGGCACTGCCGTATCGCAAGGATATGTCCCTGATGGACGTACTGATCGCCGTCGGTGGCGTCACCGAATTCGCCTCGGGCAACCGCGCCAGCATCATCCGTACCGTGGATGGCAAACAGCAGAAATACGCGGTGCGCCTTGACGACCTGATCAAGGACGGGGACATCTCCGCCAACATCACGATGCGTCCAGGCGACGTGCTGGTGATACCGGAGAGTTTTTTCTAAGAGATTCCTGACAGCTGTCGGAAAATTTGACACAGCGCCCAGGAATCTCGCTAGACTGGGCTTGCCAGGATGAGCGTGGCACGCTATGCGCTTGTTTTTGCAGACAGTTTTGCGTAATCGAAGCGGAACGGCATATTTCTTGCTTAAGTGTAACTGTGCCGTTGTAGTGAACCACCAATGCGAGGATAGACACCGTGTCCACCGAAGACCAAGCAGAGCGCCCCGCGCAGGGAGCGCCGATGAGCCCGCGCGGCGCAGGGCGTCGACGCCTGGCCAAGGCCGGGCTCGGCGCGGCCGGCGTGTTATGGACGACGCGCAGCCATGCGCTCAACTTCAAGTGCGCGTCGCCCTCGTCCGCGCTCTCCAGCGGCCTGAGCAGTAACGATGCGGACGACACGAGACCGGCCTGTATCGGCAGGTCGCCGGGCTACTGGAAAAACCATGGGGGCTGGCCGGTCGAGACCTCGACCTTGTTCGGGGAGGTATACCCTTGCTCAAGCGCCAATATGAACACCTATGGCAAGACGTCGCTGCTGAAGATGCTTAGTTCGCAAAGCTGGGACAAGCAAAACATCGGCATGCACATGGTGGCAGCTTACCTGAACGTCAAGTCGGGAAAGATCGGCTTCCTGTCCGAGCGCACCCTGATACAGATGTGGACGCAGCTGCAGAGTTCCGGCCACTATGAGCCCGCACGCGGTATCTACTGGAATGTCGAGACCACGAAGAATTACCTCGAGTCTACCTATAACGGCAATTAAGCATGTCGCGGGTCGATTCGCCGCATCCGCTTTGGCGTGTGATGAACGGGCAGTCCTTGCACTACCGCTGCTGGGACGACGAAGCCGTGTTGTACAACGACCTGTCCGGCGCCACCCACCTGCTGGGACCGGCCGCACTGTGTGTGCTGGAAGCGCTGCGCCCAGGGCCTGCGTCCCCGGCGGTGCTGGCCTCCAGGCTGCTCGAGGAATTCGACATCGATGACGAGGCCCTCGGCAGCCAGCTCGAAACGCTGCTCCGCGAACTGTCGCAGCTCAGCCTGATCGAGCCCTGTCCATGCTGACCGTGGCCAGCCTCGGCCGCGATGAAGTGCGCCGCCGCCTGGCCCTGTCCGGGCCGGGCCTGGTGCTGCGCACCGGCCCTTTCCGCAACCGCATCCGTACCGACCTCGGGCACCTCGCCGACGCCATCGCGCTCCTGTATGCCGACTCTCCGGTGGAAGGCGAAGATGGCTTCGCCGATTTCCAGCTGAGCTTCCGGCGCTCGGGCGGCCTGCGCCGCTGGTACCGCCCGCAGGTGCGGTTCGACAGCGACGGCCGGGCGCCGTTCCAGCCCCTGCCGCTGGGCCAGGCCCTGGCCATGTTCGAATGGGTGATGAACTGGTGCGTCACGCAGCATGCGCACGGCTACCTGATTTTCCACGCCGCCGTGCTCCAGCGCGGCCATGCCGGCGTGATCCTGCCGGCGCCGCCCGGTTCCGGGAAGAGCACGCTGTGCGCCGCCCTGGCCACCCGCGGCTGGCGCCTGCTGTCGGACGAGCTGACCCTGGTGCGGCCGCACGACCTGGCCCTGGTTCCGCTGGCGCGCCCGGTCAGCCTCAAGAATGCCTCGATCGGAGTGCTCCGCGAGTTCGCTCCGGATGCGCTGTTCGGCCCGGAAATCCATGGCACCACCAAGGGCACCATCGCCCACATGCGTGCGCCCAGGGCCAGCATCGCCGCCGCCGATGAGCCGGCGCGCGCGACCCACATCGTGTTCCCGGCGTATGCTGCGGGCGCACCGGCGCAGCTGACTCCACTGCCGAAGGCGCGCCTGTTTACCGGCATGGCCGACAACAATTTCAACTACCCGGTGCTGGGCGCACGGGGCTTCGACACCCTCGGGCGCCTGGTCGATGACTGTGCCGGGTACACGTTCAGCTACGGCCGGCTCGACGATGCCATGGCCGTGTTCGAGCGCTTTGCCGAAGGCGGCCACTGATGCCCGGCGCAAGGCCGCTGCCGCTGCTGGTCGAGATCCTGCGCGAGCCGGTACGGATCGGGCGGCTCGACCTGTCCGGCTGGGACCTGGTGCTGCGCCAGGCGGCCAATGCCGGCATGGTCGCAACACTGGCGGCAAGCCTGGACCAGGCCGGACTGCTCGACACGGTGCCCGCTGCGCCGCGCCGCCACCTGGACTGGGCCGCTGCCGGGGCCAGCCGCCACCGGGGCGCCGTGCGCTTCGAGGTCGACCAGATCCGGCGTGCCCTGGCGGGCCTCGGCATGCCGCTGATCCTGCTCAAAGGGGCAGCCTATGCGTTGGCCGGGCTGCCGCCGGCGCAGGGACGCATCTTTTCCGACGTCGACATCCTGGTGCCGAAGGAACGCATCGGCGAGGTCGAGGCGGCGCTGATGCTGCACGGTTGGGCCGGCACCAAGCAGGATCCCTACGACCAGCGCTATTACCGCGACTGGATGCACGAGCTGCCGCCGATGGAACACGTCCAGCGCGGCAATACGATCGACGTGCACCATGCGATCCTGCCGGAAACCGCGCGCATGCGGCCCGACCCTGCGCTGCTGCGCGCGGCGGCGCAGCCGGTTGCGGGCAGTGCTGGCCTGTGGATGCTGGCGCCGCATGACCTGGTGCTGCACAGCGCCGTGCACCTGTTTTCCGAGGGCGAGATGGACCATGGCCTGCGCGACCTGCTCGACCTGCACCGGCTGTTGCAGCACTTCGGCGCCAGACCCGGATTCTGGGATGGTCTCGCGGCGCGCGCCGTGCAGCTGCAATTGGCGCGGCCGCTGTTCTACGCGCTGCGGTATTGCAGCCGCCTGTTCGGGACCGTGGTGCCGGCGGCGGTGCAGGCCCAGGCCGATGCCGCAGGCCGGCCGCCCTGGCCCTTGCTGGCGCTGATGGATGCGCTGTTCCTGCGCGCCTTGCTCCCGCCGCACCCGAGCTGCGCCGACCGCTTCACCCGGCTTGCGCTCGGGGTCCTCTACCTGCGTGGCAACTGGCTGCGCATGCCGCCGGTGATGCTGGCGCGTCACCTGTTCCACAAGGCCTTCATCGCGCCGCGCCACGCCGAAGCGGCCGTGTAAACGGAAAAGGCCGGATCCGTAAGGATCCGGCCTTTCGGCTGTCTGGCGCTGCCGGGTTTCCCCGGCAGTCAAGACATTACTTGGCAGCGCGGCGGCGGCGCAGGCCGGCCAGGCCGGCGAAGCCCAGGCCCAGCAGAGCCAGCGAGCCCGGTTCCGGGACTTCGCCGATGGAGCCGTCGACGTGGCCGCTGGCGTCAACGGTCCAGCCGTTCAGGCCTTGGCCGTTGTTGTTGTCGAAGGTGGTGGTCAGCAGCAGATCGTGGCCATCTTTTTGCGAGTTGGTATCGAACTGCTTTGCCCAGGCGCCACCGGTCACGTCCAGGTAGCCCGAACCGAAGCCCGTTTCACCGTTGTTGAAGAAGGTGGAAGCGTAGGAATTCTCACCCACCGGCGAATCGATCGCATTCGGAGCGAAAATAGCGTCGAGGGCCAGCGTGCCGCCGATGTCGGTGATGCCTTCGTAGCCCATGGCGCCAATGCGGCCGGTCGGACCGATGGAACCATCATACATGGCATCGTTCAGGTACATCTTCAGCCAGCCACCTTGGCTCAGGGTCGAAGTGAGGGTGACACCGCCGTTGACCACTTGGGCGTACACGTCGTACAGGCCGCCGAAGACACCGGTCAGGTACTGACCGCCTTGGCCAGCGACGAAGATTTGCTCGCCGGTCGACTCATTGCTGATGCTTTCGACCGAGAAGATGCCCCAGGTATCTTCGCTACCGATGCCACCTGGCGATTTCATCGCTGCGGCTGCATCGCAGCTTTCGCGGGTGTTGCACACCTCGCCCGAACCTTGGTAGCCAACGGTGCCGGCATCGAAGGCGTTGAAGGTAATCTTGATGTCGCCCACGCTCAGATTGATCGGAGCGGCGCTTGCCGGGGCAGCCAGACCGCAAGCCAGAGCGATACCAGCAACAGCTTTCGAAACTTTGTTCATGTTCATCTTAATCCTCACAAGGTGGTTATACACAACAGCGACGATAAACAATTAGCATTATCTGTGCCAGCTTTAAGGTTGAAATGTAAGTAATTGATTATAAAGATAAATTGTATGGTTTCCTTATGGAATTTATTATATCCACACTCGGATTGTAAAAGATGCCGACAGTGCGCTATTTAACACAAGCGTTTATTAGATGATATAGTGCAATAACGTTCGATTCTAGGTAGTTTATTAGTGGAAAGATATTGCACTGCAATAAAAATATTAATTAAGGTAAATAGAAATGTTATTGATACCGGGGTCGCTACCTTCAATTACAATTTATTTACGAATCGAAATAATGTTGTTTTTGATAAAATTTGTGCTGTCTGCTACCAGGTATACTGCAGTTAGGCTGAAACTTAACCGATGATTAGGAATCCCATGACTACTTTTGATTACAATGAATTTACTAAACGAAACTCTGGTTATATTCACGCAGGGACGCAGGATAAGATTGCACAAACTCGCATCCTGTTTGCGGGCTGCGGACTCGGCAGCGGACCCGTGATCTGTGCCGCCCGGACCGGCTTCCGTCATTTCGTGCTCATCGATGGCGATACCGTCGACGCCCACAACCTGAACCGCCAGTTCTTCGACTTCGAAGACGTGGGCATGTCCAAGGTCGAGGCACTCAAGAAGCACATCCTGCGCATCAATCCGGAAGCGACGGTCGAAGTCCATGTCGCCATGCTGGACAAGCACAACGCGGCTGAACTGGTCAACAAGGTCGACGTCATCTTCGACACCATCGATTTCGTCGACCTGGAGGCGGTGCTGGCCCTGCACGGCAATGCGGCTGCCCAGGGCAAACCGATCTTCACGGCGCTGAACATTGGTTTCGGAGCCGGTGTACTGTATTTCCCTCCGCATTCCGGCAATTCGCTGCCGGAGCTCCTGCAGCGCGACGTCGAGGCTGCAGCCGCCGAGGGGAATCTGAACTATACGGCCGTGTTTACGCGGGTAATGGGGCGCATCGGTGCGCACCTGGACGAACAGGTCAGGGAAGAAGTCGCGAAGGCCCTGACCATCATGGAAGACGGCACCGCGTGCCCGGCGTCGCAGATTGCGGTGGGAAGTTTTTCCGTAGCGGCGCTAGCGATGGCGATGATGCACGACATGCTGGCCGAAATGGACGTGCCGGCAGCGCCGCACATGGTGATCCACAGTTTCCGCAACCATGTCACCAGGATGGTGAATATCGCCGCTTAGTGCCTATCCCGGCCTACCGGGACAGGCATTTAGTGATCGTTGCCCATGCCCGGCTTGCGCACGACGTGCACGCGCGACGGGTGGCTATGTTCGACGACCGGCGGCCTTTCGGCAAACCAGGCCGCCAGCGTCGGATTGCTCATCGCCAGTTTACGCCGCAGGTCGTGCAGGTCGAGCACATAGGGCGTTACTGATCCATAATAGTTCGCTTCCGGGCCGATTGCCATGAACCGGAAACCCATCTTCTTCAGTGCATGCGCCAGCGAGCGTTCCATGGCCGCATACCAGTAACGAATCCCGGAATCCAGGCTGTGGCGGTACATTTCACGGTACATGCCGAGCAGGAGCATGGGTGAGGTACGGTCGCGCCGGTCGATGGCCGGATCGAATTCCTGGGATGGATCGTCATGCTGCACAAAGCCGGGGATGCCGAGCACGCTATCGGCGCGCCGGCGCCGGTGGCTTTTCTTCACGACCAGGCGCGAAATCTCGGCCGCCTGGTCCCGGCTGGGCATCTCGTAGTCGCTGAATACCTGGCAGTGCAGCTCGAACGGGTAGGGCTTGGACGAATGCGGCTGCACCAGCCTGACCGCCCCGATCAGCTTTTCATCCAGCGTATACGCAGCAAAGTGGGTCGACGCATCATCGTAGTCGTCGAGCTCCATTCCGTCGACGTACTGTTCCGGCTGGAGGAAGGCGCACTCCAGGCAGTAGACCTGGTGGCGCAACCTGAAGATATCGTTAGGAATGTTACTGGGATTACAGCCGCGGTAGGCGCGAAAAATCTTGCGATTGACGTGATCGATTGTTTCCTGATGAGCCCCGAATTCCACGCGGGACAAGAAGGCGTCAGGGTCGACGCGTAGTTTTCCGTTGTCCATCTGTCCTTGTCCAGTTCTGGAACCAAGTTATTTTTTCTTGAGCCCTCCCATGAGATTCCGGGCCATGGTCTTCACCATGATCCAGAAGGGAATGGGCTCGTCGTTGAACCAGGCCGCAAGAAATTTATTTTCTTTTCGTAAACGCTCGAGTAGTTCATCCAGGTCCGCCATGTGCGGGGTAACAGGGCCGTAATAATCGACCTGTGGCCCAATTGGCACAAACCTGAATCCCATCTTTTCCAGCGAGCGAGCCAGCGACCTTTCCATAGCGGCATACCAATAACGAATCCCGTTCTGGCGGCTATAGCGGTACATCTCCCGATACATTCCCAACAATAATAGCGGACTATTTTGGCGCCTGTCGCTCCGTACGCTTGAGTACGGTTTAATGGCGCCAGTGCTGCCTTTTTCAAGGAAATCTTGCGAAATGCCTTCCATCGAATCGCCACGGCGACGGCGGTAGACTTTCTTTACGACAAGACGAGAAATCTCGGCTGCCGACTCGCGCGCCGGGGCGACGAAGTCCGGGAATGGGCTGCAATGGGAGGCAAACGGATATTCCTGATGAGGATGGGGCTGGACGAGACGCACGGTCCCAATCAGGTTATTGTCGAGCGTGTACGCGGCGAAGTGAATGGAACAGTCGTCGTATTCGTCCGTCTCCAGCTCTTTTTGGAATTCGCTTGCGTCGAGATATTGTCTTTCCAGGCAGTAAACTTCATAGCGCAGACGAAATATTTCTTTTAGAACACAGGAATCGATATTTCCCTTTAGCACTTTTTGAAAAGTGAAATAGGGAATAAGAATATCGCGCTTGCCATTTAATAGGGTAATCAGCCTCGTGAATCGACTCGCCGAGGCTCGTTCAGATGTTTCTTGTCGAGTAAGGGAAGTCATCGTAGGAAATATTTAGAGCCGTCAGGCAAAAAAAAAGGCGGCCACGAAGGCCGCCCGGTTTTACAGCTGTCGTAATAAAGCTCTTGCTTCATCCATCGCCGCAAATGGCTGTCCTCCCGCAAGGGACTGTTCGGCTTCCTTGCGTGCCCCTGCCTTGTCACCGGCTTTGGCAAGCGCGGCCGCCAGGTGGAAGCGCACATCGGACGACTTGGGCGCAGCATTGACTGCCTTGCGCAGCAGTTCGATGCCGCGCGCAGTGTCGCCGCGCTGGACTAGGATCCAGCCGAGGGTATCCATGATCGCCGGATTGTTGCCGGCCAGCTTATAGGCCTGTTCCGCCATCGGCAGCGCGCGCGCGTCGTTTTCCTCCTGGTAGGCCCAGGCCAGGTTGTTGAGCGCGGCGGGGTTCGACGGATTGGTCTTGAGTGCAGCCTGCAGCGCCGCGATGGCTGGCTTGAACTGGCGTTTGGCCAGGTAATTATCGGCCACCAGCATGGCAATCATGTCATTGCCGGGATTGGCGGCATGGTATTTCACGAGCCGCGCCTCGCTTTCGGCAGCCTTGCCGTTCTGGACCATCACCTGGTGGATTTTCGTCAGGATTTGCGGCGAATTGGACATCGCGAACGCTTTTTCGAACGCTGCCAATGCCGGCGCCGTCTTCTTCTGCGCCAGCAGCAGTTCTCCTTCTACCAGCAGGCCGGTAGGCGCTTTCGGGTTCTCCGCCTGTATCTGGCGTGCAATCGCGAGCGCTTCTTCATGCTTGCCGCTGCGGGTCGCCAGGTCGATCTGCCCCATGCGTGCCTGGACGAACTTGGGGTCGATCGACAAGGCGCGCTTGAGGCTTTCCCCCGCACCGCTGTCGTTTTTCATCAATACCTGCACGGAAGCCAGGCGCATGAACGCCGGCGCCGATTTCGGCATCGCCGCGGTCAGCTTGCTATAGGTCTCGAAGGCGCCGTTCAGGTCCTTGTTGGCCACCTGGACCTGGCCCATCGTGTCCAGCACGGCCGGATCAGCTGGATGCGCGGTGATCGTCTTGCGCATCAGTCCCAGGGCCTTCTCGGGTTGCTTCACGTTAAGGTAATGGCCGGCCAGCGCCAGCGCCGGGGCGACCTCTTGCGGATTCTCGGACTGGGCTTTTTCCAGCCAAGTGGTGGCTTCGGCAGCCCGTCCCTGCGACAGCTCGACGGCCGCCAGCGCGCCCATGGCCTGGATATTCTTCTTGTCCTTCGCGAGCATGGCTTCGAATCGCTTCTTCGCCCCTGCCACGTTCTTCTCGCTCATGTCGAGGCGCGCCAGGTTCGAAACGGCAGGGAAGAAGGTCGGGTTCAACGCGACCGCTTTCTCGAAGCTGGCGCGGGCGTTCTTGATGTCCTGCTTGCCCAGGTAGACGCCGCCTTTCACGTGATGCACGACGGGATTGTCGGGTTGGGTTTTCTCGAGCGCCAGCGCGGCCGCCAGGGCCTTGTCGAGCTGGCCGCGGCGCAGCTCGGCCTGGACCAGGGCAAGGCCGGCTTCGGTCGATTTCGGATCGAGCGTCGTGGCGCGCTCCAGTTCGCCGATCGCCTTGTCCCAGTCGCCCTGTGCCATCTTCGACAGGCCGAGCGAGGTACGGATGCTCGCCGCACCCGGCGCCAGCGCACTGGCCTGCTCGAGGTAGGAGGATGCCTTGGCGAAGTCGCGCGACTGCAGGTAGGACTGGCCGGTCAGGGCCAGCAGCTGCACGTCCTGGTCGCCGTTCTTCAGGGCCGGCGCCAGCACCGCGGTTGCCTCGGCAGGCTGACCGGATTTGAGCAATGCCTGCGCCAGCAGCTTGCGCGCGTAGACATTGTTCGGAAGCGTCTCCAGGTATTTGCGCAGGTGCTGTTCGGCTTGCTGGTTGCTGCCCAGGTTCAGTTCCACGGCGCCGGAAAGCAGGACACTCGGCATGTGCTCGGGCGCGGCTTTCAGGATTTTCTGCAGGGATTCCTTCGCTTCGGCATGCTTGCCACCCGTGTAGGAAAGCAGGGCCTGGGCATAGGTCACGTTCAGGTCGGTGCTCCAGTGCTTCTTCGCAGCATCGATATCGGCTTTCGCCGCGGCGAGGTCGTTGGCGCCGATATGGATATAGGCCTTTTCGACGTGGGCGCTGCGGTGTGCGGGATTGATTGCCAATGCCTTGTCATAGGCGGCCAGGGCTTCCTTGACCTTGCCCTGGCTGCGCTGCAGGTGGCCCACCATCATCCAGGCTTCGGTATTGCCGGGGTCGCGGGTGGTGGCATCCAGCATGAAACGGTTGGCTGCTTCCAGGTTGTTGTCTGCTGCTGCCAGGCGACCGAGGCCGATCAGCGCGTCGCCGGCGTTGGCGTTCACCGCCAGCGCGGCGTCATAGGCTTCCTTGGCCTTGTCTTTATCGCCCAGCATGAGGTAGGCATCGCCGCGGCGGGCCAGCAGCAGCGGGGATGCCTTGGCTTCCTCCGGCGTGATTTCTTCGAGGAGTTCTTTGGCCTTGCCTTGCTGGAGCAGGGTGCGCGCGATCAGAGGCAGCGTCTTGTCCGGTGCGGCGCCGAGGCTGGCGGCTTTGCGCAATTCCTTGTCCGCCGACGGGATATCGCCGCGTTCGAGGTGCATGGTGCCCAGGCGCAGGCGGGCTTCGGCGTTTTCCGGGTTTTGCGAAACCGCATTCTTGAGCTGGATCAAGGCAGCTTTGCGGTCGCCTTTTTGCTCGTACTGCTGCGCTTCCGCAATCAGTTCCTCTGCAGTCTGCGTACGGCTGCAGCCAGCCATGCCTGCACTCAGCAGGATAGCGCCGGAAACCACGGCAACGGCAAGTTGTTTCTTGGTGAGAGTACCCGGCATTGTCATTCCCTTTGATGAAGGCGCTTGCGTTACAAATGGTATGGGTGCAAGCGAAGTTCCCGAGTGTTAATAATACACTAAGGAATCGGCTGAAAAGGCCATGAGCTCATCCGTACGCGCAAATAGCGCGTGCCTGTTGCTATTCGGCGTTGGTGGCATGATAAGTATTGATTGGAGGAAAAATAGCAGCAGTTCGCTGCAGATCGCGGCCGGCCTGGGCTGTCAGGGTTTGCGCAGGCGGCTGAGCAAGGCGTCGACATTGTCGCCGACCGGCAAGCCATGGCGGCGCAACAGTTGCACGTGCAAGACCAGGTTTTCGAGCACCAGCTTGGCCGACACGGCGAGCAGGGTCATCAAACGGTCTTCGGTGCTGAAGTTTTCCATGGAAGCCGCCATCTCGCACAAATGCGTGGCCACGAGGGCGCGCAGTTCGTCTTCAGGGAAGGGCAGGTCGGCGAAATCGATCGGGTCTTCCTGTTCGACTTCGTGCATCAGGGCGGCGAGCTGGTCGGGCTTGATCGGCATGCGTGGACTCCGCTGGTATCGGTGAGTCTATTCTAGGTCAGCGCCGCCCGTGACAGCCACGGGATTGGACAGCGTGCAGGCAATCCTGCGAAGATAGATAGGAATCTTGTACAAGAAACGAAGGGCGGCCACGATGGCACGACTATTCTTCACCCAGCAACTGGCACGCTTTACGACTGTGCCGCAAGTCGAGACGGCGGCGCACGACTTGCGTAGCGGACTAGACGCTGCCTTTTCCATCAATCCGCTGCTGCGTGGATACGTGCTGGACGACCAGGGCCGGCTGCGCGCCAACGTAACAATCTTTATCGATGGCCGGCGCTGCCGCGATACGGCGTGCCTGGACGACCCTTTGCAGTCGGGCAGTCAGGTCTATGTGCTGCAAGCACTTTCTGGAGGCTAAACATGAGCGAGCGTGCTTACCTGTCCACCCGCAAAGGATTGTTCGAGCTCCACAAGGCGAACGGCGGCTGGGAATTCGGTCCGGTTCACTTCCTTGGCGAGCCGGTTTCAATGGCGCTGCCGGACCGGCGCGATGGCAGCGTGTATGCTGCGCTGAACCTGGGCCATTTCGGGGTCAAGCTGCATCGCCGCCGTGCGGGTAGCGAAACCTGGACCGAGCTGCCTGCGCCCGCCTACCCGCCAAAGCCGGCGCCTTTGCCAGGACAGAACGAAGACAAAACTGACTGGAACAACCGGATGATCTGGGCGCTGGAAGCAGGCCATGCCAGCCAGCCCGGCCTGCTGTGGGCGGGTACCCTGCCCGGCGGCCTGTTCGTTTCGAGCGACCATGGCGACTCGTGGCAGCTGCTACGCTCGCTGTGGGACGTACCGCAGCGCGCCAACTGGTTCGGAGGCGGCTACGACGTACCCGGCATCCACAGCATCAGTGTCGACCCACGCGACCCGAAGCTGATGCTGGTAGGGGTGTCCTGCGGCGGCGCCTGGCGCAGCGAGGACGGCGGCGAGAGCTGGACCGTTAGCTCGACCGGCATGCGTGCCGACTATATGCCTCCCGAGATGAACGAGAACGAAGAAATCCAGGACCCGCACCGCATCGTGCGCTGTATCGACCAGCCGACCGTCCTCTGGTGCCAGCACCATAACGGCATGTGGCGCTCGATGGACGGTGGGCGGTACTGGCAGGAAATCACTGCAGCGCCGCTGTCGCGTTTCGGCTTCGCAGCAGCGGCCCATCCGAAAGACGGGAACACGGCCTGGTTCGTGCCATTGGAGGCGGACCAGCGCCGCATCCCGGTCGGCGCCGCGCTGGCAGTGATTCGCACGCGTGATGGCGGAAAAAGCTTCGAGGTGCTGCGCGATGGCCTGCCACAGGAGCATTGCTACGACATGGTCTATCGCCATGGACTGGCGGTCAGCAATGACGGCAATACCCTCCTGATGGGGTCGACGACAGGCGGGGTATGGATTTCGGAAAACGGCGGCGACAGCTGGCAGACCCTGTCCACCACGCTGCCGCCGGTGTATGCGGTGAGCTTCGGTTAGCGCATCGCCCAATCGTGCTCGAGGTCCACCACGACGTAAGGCAAGCTTCAGTCGCGCAAATTTCCGACATCCGGACCGCGCTCCAAGCGAGGCTGCGGCCTTGAGCTAGTTCTTGACCGAACTTTGTCGCTAGTCCGGTCAAGATTCATCTACCTGAATTACATATTGCGGCGGTACTGCCCACCAACCTCGAACAGCGCGGTCGTGATCTGGCCCAGCGAGCAGACGCACACCGCGTCCATCAGCCTGGCGAACACGTTCTCGTTGTCGATCGCGGCCTGCTGCAGGGCGGCCAGGGCGGCCGGGGCCTTGTCGGCATGGCGTGCGTGGAAGGCTTCCAGGCGGGTCAGCTGCGACTGCTTTTCGTCGTCGGTCGAACGCGCCAGCTCGATCGTTGCCGGTGCACCCAGACCGTTCGGATTGCGGAAGGTGTTCACGCCGATGATCGGCAGGGTGCCGTCGTGCTTCTGGTGCTCGTACAGCATCGACTCTTCCTGGATCTTGCCGCGCTGGTAGCCGGTCTCCATCGCACCAAGCACGCCGCCGCGCTCGGCGATGCGCTCGAACTCCTGCATCACCTGCTCTTCGACCAGGTCGGTGAGCTCGTCGATGATGAAAGAACCCTGGTTCGGGTTCTCGTTCTTCGCCAGGCCCCATTCGCGGTTGATGATCAGCTGGATTGCCAGCGCGCGACGGACGGATTCGTCGGTCGGGGTGGTAATCGCTTCGTCATACGCGTTGGTATGCAGCGAGTTGCAGTTGTCGTAAATCGCGATCAGGGCCTGCAGCGTGGTGCGGATATCGTTGAAGTCGATCTCCTGCGCGTGCAGCGAGCGGCCCGACGTCTGGATGTGGTACTTCAGCTTCTGCGAACGCTCGTTGGCGCCGTACTTGTCGCGCATGGCCACCGCCCAGATGCGGCGCGCCACGCGGCCCAGCACCGTGTACTCCGGATCCATGCCGTTCGAGAAGAAGAAGGACAGGTTCGGCGCGAAATCGTCGATGTGCATGCCGCGCGCCAGGTAGGCTTCGACAAAGGTGAAGCCGTTCGACAGGGTAAACGCCAGCTGCGAGATCGGGTTCGCGCCGGCTTCGGCGATGTGGTAGCCCGAGATCGACACCGAGTAGAAGTTGCGCACCTGGTGATGGACGAAGTATTCCTGGATGTCGCCCATCACCTTCAGCGAGAACTCGGTGCTGAAGATGCAGGTGTTCTGGCCCTGGTCTTCCTTCAGGATGTCGGCCTGCACGGTGCCGCGCACGTTCATCAGGACCCAGTCCTTGATCTTGGCGGCCTCGTCGTCGGTCGGCTGGCGGCCGTTGTCCGCCACGAACCTGTCGATCTGCTGGTCGATGGCGGTGTTCATGAACATCGCCAGGATGGTCGGGGCCGGGCCGTTGATCGTCATCGACACCGACGTGCTCGGGCTGCACAGGTCGAAGCCGTCGTACAGCACCTTCATGTCGTCCAGGGTCGCGATCGACACGCCCGAGTTGCCGACCTTGCCGTAGATGTCCGGACGCAGCGCCGGGTCGGCGCCGTACAGGGTTACGGAGTCGAAGGCAGTGGACAGGCGCTTGGCGTCCATGCCGGTCGACACGAGTTTGAAGCGTTTGTTTGTGCGGAAGGCGTCGCCTTCGCCCGCGAACATGCGGGTCGGGTCTTCGCCCTCGCGCTTGAACGCGAACACACCGGCCGTGTACGGGAAGGAGCCCGGCACGTTTTCCAGCATCAGGAAGCGCAGGATCTCGCCGTGGTCCTCGAACCTCGGCAGCGCGACCTTGCGGATCGGGTTGCCCGACAGGGTCTTCTGGACCAGGCGGGTGCGGATCTCCTTGTCGCGGATTTTCACGACGTAGTCGTCGCCCGCATAGGCGGCCTGCATGTCCGGCCACATGGCCAACAGCTTCTTGGCGCCGCCCTCCATGGCGTTGTCACGCTCGGTGATCAGGTCGTCGAGCACCACTTCGCGGTTGGCGGCGGCCAGAATGCGCTGGGTCGCGCTCAGCTGCTGGCGCTCGCGCGCCAGCTGCACCTGCTTCTTGACGTTGCGGTGGTAGCCGCGCACGGTGTCGGCGATCTCGGCCAGGTAGCGGGCGCGGGCCGGCGGAACGATCACGTTCTTGCCGCTCGAGTACTTCTGCGAAGGCGCGTCCAGGCGGCTCGCCTCGACCCGCAGGCCCAGTTCGGCCAGCTTCGGCAGCAGCCCGTGGTACAGCGCCGTGACGCCGTCGTCGTTGAAGCGCGAGGCCTGGGTGCCGTACACCGGCATCTCGTCCGGCTGCTTGCTCCACAGTTCGCGGTTGCGCTGGTACTGCTTGGCGACATCGCGTAGCGCGTCCTTGGCGCCCTTACGGTCGAACTTGTTGATGGCGATGAAGTCGGCGAAGTCGAGCATGTCGATCTTCTCGAGCTGCGAGGCGGCGCCGAATTCCGGGGTCATCACGTACATCGAGGCGTCGACGTGCGGCACGATGGCGGCGTCGCCCTGGCCGATGCCCGAGGTCTCGACGATGACGAGGTCGAAGCCGGCGACTTTGCAGGCCGCGATCACGTCGGGCAGGGCCTGCGAGATCTCGGAGCCGGCTTCGCGGGTGGCGAGCGAGCGCATGAAGACCCGGGCCTGGCTGTTCCAGGGATTGATCGCGTTCATGCGGATGCGGTCGCCCAGCAGGGCGCCGCCCGACTTGCGGCGCGACGGGTCGATCGAGATGATGGCGATGTTGAGGCGGTCGCCCTGGTCGAGGCGGATGCGGCGGATCAGTTCATCGGTCAGCGAGGATTTGCCCGCGCCGCCGGTGCCGGTGATGCCCAGGACCGGCGCCTTGACGGTGTCGGCGGCTTCCACGATCTGCTTGCGCAGCTGCTCGTCGGCCTTGCCGTTTTCCAGCGCGGTGATCAGCTGGGCCAGCGGGCGGTGGCGTTCGGCGATGTCGCCTTGTTTCAAGGCCTCGATCGAGGTCGGGGCGTAGGACGACAGGTCGACGTCGCAGGTTTCGAGCATCGAGCGGATCATGCCGACCAGGCCCATGCGCTGGCCGTCTTCCGGGCTGAAGATGCGGGTGACGCCGTAGGCGTGCAGTTCTTCGATCTCGCTCGGGACGATCACGCCGCCGCCGCCGCCGAACACCTTGATGTGGGCGCCGCCGCGCTGGCGCAGCAGGTCGATCATGTATTTGAAGTATTCGACGTGGCCGCCCTGGTAGCTGGAGATGGCGATGCCCTGCACGTCCTCGCTGAGCGCCGCGGTGACGACTTCGTCGACCGAGCGGTTGTGGCCCAAGTGGATCACTTCGGCGCCGTTCGACTGCAGGATACGGCGCATGATGTTGATCGAGGCGTCATGGCCGTCGAACAGCGAGGCGGCGGTGACGAAGCGCACCTTGTTGGCCAGCTTCGGCTGCTCCGGCAGGTCGAGTTTCGCGGCGGGGGTGATGTCGTTCATTGGATTGGGTCCTTGGGAGTTCGGGAGGACAGGGGTATCTCGGTACGGTATATGACGTTAACGTTAACGTCAAGCCGGGCACGATGGGGTTCGGAGCGTGGGCGGATCTCCCGCCCACGCTACGATTACGCAGCGCGCCGCTTGACGTTGCCTGAAAGCAGCTCCGCCTTGCGGACATGGAACTCAGCCACTGCTTTTTCCTTCACGTGGCCGAAGCCGCGGATCTGTTCCGGCAGCGAAGCCAGTTCGACCGCATCGGCATGGTTCGCCGCATCCAGCCTGGCGAGCAGCGCTTCCACCATCTCGCGGTACTCGCCAATCAAGTCACGTTCCATCTTGCGCTCCGCGGTCTTGCCGAAGATGTCGAAGGCGCCGCCGCGCAGGCCTTTCATCTTCGCCAGCAGCTTGAAGGCGCCGAACATCCAGGAGCCGTACTGCGCCTTGACCATGTGGCCCTTGGCATCCTTCTTGGCGAACAGTGGCGGGGCCAGGTTGAATTTCAGGGCGAAGTCGCCTTCGAACTGGGTCTTGAGCTGCTCGACGAAGCGGCCGTCGGTGTACAGGCGCGCCACTTCGTACTCATCCTTGCAGGCCATCAGCTTGGCGTAGTTCTTCGCCACGGCCATCGACAGCTTGTTGCCCAGGCCACGACCAGCCTCGGTCTCGCGCACGCGCTTCACGAGGTCTTCATACACGGCCGCATACGCAGCGTCCTGGTAACCGGTCAGGTGTTCGACGCGCTTCCTGATCACGCTGTCCAGGCTTTGCGGCATCTGGATCACGACCGTCTGCGAGGGAATCGCCTGCTTTTCCACGCGCTGGGAATCCACCGCGGCGCGGCGGCCCCACAGGAAACTCATCTTGTTCGAGGCCACGGCCACGCCGTTCAGCTCGATGGCGCGCAGCAGGGCGGCTTCCGACAGCGGGATGCGGCCCTTCTGCCAGGCGTAACCCATCAGGAACAGGTTGGTCGCGATCGAGTCGCCCATCAGCGCGGTGGCCAGCCTGGTGGCGTCGACGAAGTCGACTCCCGCTTCGCCGCCCACGGCTTCCAGGATCAGGGAGCGCACGTCGCCAGAGGGGAATTCCCAGTCGCGCTGCTGCGCAAACGTGCCGGTCGGCTGCTCGTGCAGGTTGACGATGGCGAGCGTGCGGCCCGGGCGCATCTTCGAGACCGCATCGGCGGCGCCGGTAGTCAGGATGTCGCAGCCCAGGATCAGGTCCGCTTCGCCGGTGGCGATGCGCTGGGCGCGCAGGCGGTCCGGGGTCGCGGCGATCTTCACGTGCGAGGTGACGGAGCCGTTCTTCTGGCTCATGCCGGTCATGTCCAGCACCGAGGCGCCCTTGCCTTCGAGGTGGGCGGCCATGCCCATCAGCGCGCCGACCGTGATGACGCCGGTGCCGCCAATGCCGTTGATCAGGATGTTGTACGGGTGCTCGACGCTCGGCAGCGTCGGCTCCGGCAGCGCGCCCCAGGCGTCAATCGCGCCTGCCTTCGACACGCCCGTCTTGCTCTTCTTGAGCGTGCCGCCTTCGACGGTGACGAAGCTCGGGCAGAAGCCCTTGGCGCAGGAATAATCCTTGTTGCACGAGGACTGGTCGATCTGGCGCTTGCGCCCGAATTCCGTTTCCTTCGGCAGGATCGAGACGCAGTTCGACTGGATGCCGCAGTCGCCGCAGCCTTCGCACACGGCTTCGTTGATCACCATGCGCTGGTTCGGGTCGGGGAACTCGCCTTTCTTTCGACGGCGACGCTTCTCCGCGGCGCAGGTCTGGTCGTAGATGATGACCGTGACGCCCGGCAGTTCGCGCAGCTCGCGCTGGACGTCGTCCATGTGCTTGCGTTCGTGCAGGGTGACCATGGCCGGCAGCTTGGAGCGGTCCGCGTAGCGCGACAGGTCTTCGGTGACCAGCGCGATGCGCTTGACGCCTTCGGCCGCCATCTGCTGGGCGATCATCGGTACCGAGGTCTGGCCGTCCACCGGCTGGCCGCCGGTCATCGCCACTGCGTCGTTGTACAGGATCTTGTAGGTGATGTTCACCTTGGCCGCCACCGCCGCGCGGATCGCCAGGTAGCCCGAGTGGAAGTAGGTGCCGTCGCCCAGGTTCTGGAACACGTGCGGCACCTGCGAGAACGCGGCCTGGCCGATCCAGGGCGTGCCTTCGCCGCCCATGTGGGTGGTGAGCTTGTTCATCTCCGGGTAGATCGAGGTCGCCATCACGTGGCAGCCGATGCCGGCCAGCGCGAAGGAACCGTCCGGCACCTTGGTCGAGGTGTTGTGCGGGCAGCCGGAGCAGTAAAACGCTGGGCGGAACGGCGTGGTGATCGCCTTTTGCAGGACGGCGTCCTTGGCTTCCAGGAAGGTCAGGCGCGCCTTGATCAGGTCACGCGTCGCCTCGTCGGTGACGAGGCGCGCGATGCGGCCGGCGATCACGCGCGCGACCTGCGCCACCGAGAAGTCGGCCTTCGGCGGCAGCAGCCAATCGCCGCGCGGCGCGACCCACTCGCCCTTGTCGTCGAACTTGCCGACGATGTGCGGCCGCACGTCGTCGCGCCAGTTGTACAGCTGTTCCTTAAGCTGGTACTCGACCACCTGGCGCTTCTCTTCGACCACCAGGATCTCCTCCAGGCCCTGCGCGAATTCGCGCACGCCGTCCGGTTCCAGTGGCCAGATCATCGCGACCTTGTACAGGCGCAGGCCGACCTTGGCGGCCATGGCTTCGTCGATGCCCAGCTCTTCCAGGGCTTCCAGCACGTCCAGGTAGGATTTACCCGAGGCGATGATGCCCAGCTTCGCGTCCGGGCTGTCGATGGTGGTGTGATTGAGCTTGTTTTCTCTAGCGTAGGCCAGGGCCGCGTAGATTTTATAGTCCTGCATCAGCGCTTCCTGCGCACGCGCCTGCTGGCCCAGCGGTACCGAAGACAGCTTCGTATTCAGCCCGCCTTCCGGCATCGCGAAGTCCTTCGGATACTTCACTTCGACGCGGAAGGGGTTGGCGTCGACCGAGGCGCTCGATTCGACCGTATCGGCCAGCGCCTTGAAGGCCACTGCGCAGCCCGAGTAGCGCGACATGGCCCAGCCGTGCACGCCCAGGTCCAGGTATTCCTGCACGTTGCAGGGGTAGAGCACCGGGATCATGCAGGCCGAGAAGATGTGGTCGGACTGGTGCGGCAGGGTCGAGGAGTAGGCGCCGTGGTCGTCGCCGGCCACCAGCAGCACGCCGCCGTTCTTCGCCGTGCCGGCATGGTTCATGTGCTTGAATACGTCGCCGCAGCGGTCCACGCCCGGGCCCTTTCCGTACCACATGGCGAATACGCCGTCATACCTGGCGGGGCCGATCAGGTCCACGGTCTGGGTGCCCCAGACAGCGGTGGCGGCCAGGTCTTCGTTCACGCCCGGCACGAACTGCACGTGGTTCGCCTCCAGGTGCTTTTTCGCCTTCCACAGGGTCTCGTCGAGGCCGCCGAGCGGCGAGCCGCGGTAGCCGGACACGAAGCCAGCCGTGTTCAGGCCGGCGGCGGCGTCGCGCTCGCGCTGCATCATCGGCAGGCGCACCAGGGCCTGGATACCGGACAGGAAGATGTTGCCGGACTTGGCAGTGTATTTGTCGTCGAGGGTAACGGTGGTCAAACGGGACGAATGGTCCGGCGTCGCCGCTTGTGGCGTGACGGTATCAGGCATGGGTGTCTCCAAATCGTGGTTCGGTGCAGGTGTTCGTCGCTGGCTGCCGGATAGGCGGGGCGGGAGAACGGGTCGCGGTAGCGACAGGGGTGCCGCAGCACTGTAATTCCGCGTGGAGTGTAGGGATTTAGCCCTGCAAGGGCCAATAGGGAATGCGGATGGGGGTATAAGAAAATCTGATGACCGTTATGCGCTCAAGGCCCGATCAGCCTCGCACCCGGCCAGGCGCCGCGCGCGCACAGGACTTCGGTCACTTCACGCACCAGCTTGCCGATGGCGGCGGCCGCGTTCGTCAGCGGGATGTTTCGCGAGGCGCACAAGGTCACGTGGCGCGTCACTGCCGGTTCGCCCACCGGCCAGGCGGCGATGGCGCCGCGTTCGATGTCGGCCAGCAGCGGCGCCACCGGCAACAGGGTGGCGCCCAGGTCGGCCAGCAGGGCCGAACGGAGGATGGCCAGCGAATTGATTTCGAGGATGGGGCCGAGCGCCAGGCCAGCCCCGAATGCCGCCTGTTCGACCAGCGGCCGCACGCCATGCTGGCGCGCCGGCAGGATCAGCGTGCTGGCCAGGGCCTCGCGCAGGGTCAGCTTGTCCGCCGCCGGCGCAAGGCACGAGTCGGCACGGCAAATGAACATCAGGTCTTCCTCGACCAATGGGGTACTGGCGAAATGCCCGGCCGGCACCTCATCGAACAGGACGGCCAGGTTCAGGCGGCCCGACTTGAGCTGTTCCGTGAGGCTGCCCGAGATTTCCTCCGTCAGTTGCAGGGTGATTTCGGGATACCTGGTCCGTGTTGCCGTGAGGAGCGGCAGCGCCAGCGCGCCCGAGATGCTGTGCGGCAGGCCGAGCGAGACGCTGCCCGATGGCCGGGTGGTGGACTGCACCACTGCCGAACGCGCATCCGCTACCTGCTTCAGGATCGCCTGCGCGTGCTCATAGAAGATCTTGCCAGCATCGGTGCTGACCACGCCATGTGCCGAGCGGTGCAGCAGCTGCGCGCCGAGTTCCTGCTCGAGCTGGCGCAACTGTTGTGTCAGTGCCGGCTGCGCCACGTGCAGCACGAGCGCGGCGCGCGACAGCGAACCGTGGTCGACGATAGCGACAAAATACCGGAGTTGACGAAATTCCATCTTTTGGGGTGTGTCCGCAAAGCAACAAATGATAACGACGTTTAACAAAATTGTTATACTGCACATTGGCCGACGGGCGCCGACATTATTACAGAGCAGAGTAGAGATATGCTGAAAAAGGTGGATGCCTCACAGCTGAAGGTCGGGATGTTCATCCACGACCTCGACTGCGGCTGGATGGACCACCCTTTCGTGCGCAACCGCTTCCTGCTGACCACCGACGCCGAGATCTACAAGATCCGCACGGCGAAGATCCGCGGCGTCGTCATCGATTGCAGCAAGGGGATGGACGTGGACGACGCGCCTACCCTGGCGCAGGCCGAAGCAGTAATCGATGCCGAAGTAACGGCGATCGCCGCCAAGCCGGTCGTGGTCACGCGCGTCTCGCTGGGCGAGGAACTGGCCCGCGCCGCCAGTATACGCAAGCAGGCCGCGGGCCTGGTGCGCACCGTGATGGCCGATGCCCGCCTCGGCAAGGCCGTTGAAATGGACAAGGTCGGGCCGGTGGTCGTGAGCGTGACCGAATCGATCCTGCGTAATTCCGGGGCGCTGCTGGGCCTGCTGCGCATCAAGAACAAGGACGACTATACCTTCCTGCATTCGGTCAGCGTGTGCGCGCTGCTGGTGGCGTTCTGCCGTTCTCGCAAGATGGACGAGGACACGATCTACCAGGCCGGCCTCGGCGGCCTGCTGCACGACACCGGCAAAGCGCTGGTGCCGGACGCCATCCTGAACAAGCAGGGCCGGCTGACCGACGAGGAATTCGACATCATCAAGCGCCATCCGCGCGACGGCTACGACATCCTGCTCAAGACCCCGGAGATCGGCCGGATCCCGCTCGACATCACGCTGCACCACCATGAACGGCGCGACGGCAGCGGCTATCCGGACAGGCAGGACGAGGGCGGCATCAGCGAACTGGCGCAGATGGCGGCGATCGTCGACGTCTACGACGCCATCACCTCGGACCGCTGCTACCACAAGGGCATGCCGGCGGCCGAAGCGCTGCGCAAGATCTACGAGTGGAGCAAATTTCACTTCAATCCGACGCTGGCGCAGGAATTCATGCGTTGCGTCGGCATCTATCCGGTGGGCACCCTGGTGCTGCTCGAATCCGGGCGCCTGGGCGTGGTGATCGAGCCGCACGAGACCAGCCTGCTCACGCCAAAGGTCAACGTGTTCTTCAGCACCAAGAACGAAACCTACATCAAGCCCCTGACCCTCGACCTGTCCAAGCCCTTCGGCTTCGGCGGCGGCGACAAGATCGTGCGCCACGAATCGCCCGAGAAGTGGAACGTCAATCCGCTGCAGTTCCTGAACATCGCCTAGATCGTCCAGGGGCTACCGGCCGCTGTGCGGATGCGGCGCACCTCAAAAGAATTCGGCGGTATCGTTGGTGGCGATGGTCTGCAGCAGGCCGCTGGCGACCAGTTCCTCGTAATGGCAGGCACGGTTGCGGCCGTTCGCCTTGGCGTAGTACAGCGCCTGGTCGGCGTGGCCCAGCGTCACCACCGGGGAATCGGCGGCACGGATGCTGGTGAAGCCGACGCTTACCGTAACCTGCCCCACCTGCGGAAACACGTGCGACTCGACGTTGGTGCGGAAGCGGTCGATGATCTTGCGGGCGTTGTCCAGCGTGGTCGAGCGCAGCAGCACGACGAACTCTTCCCCGCCGAAGCGGAACACCCGGTCCTGCGAACGGAACGAGGATTGCAGCAGGTTGGCGATCAGGATCAGGACTTCGTCGCCGTACAGGTGGCCAAAGCGGTCGTTCACGCCCTTGAAATGGTCGACGTCGACCACCGCCAGCCACTGCTTTTCCTCGGCCACGTGGTGGCGCCGCTCTGGCTGGCCCGGCAGCAGCAGCTCGGCGTCGCTCGCATGCAGCATGCGCGCCAGCTGGTCGTCGAAGGTCTTGCGGTTCAGGAGCCCGGTCAGCGAATCGCGCTCGCTATAGTCGAGCAGGTTCTGGAAGTTGCGGTACACGCTGACGATCCCGCTGATCATGTGGATCGATTCGCTGGTAAAGCCGTGTTCGTGCGTGATTTCGAGGCAGGTGTCGGCCTTGTCGCCGAACCAGATCGGCAGCCACAGGCGGCGCAGGCCGCCGGCTTCCACGCCTTCCGCGCGCGAATCGTGGTGCTCGATGCAGTGCGCCAGTTCGGGATAGGCCGTGATCGGCTCACCCGGGCTACCGCTGTCGTGCGACTCGTCCGGGCAGGCAACGCCGCCGGCGCGGATGCAGGCGCGCGCCCGCACGAATCTCTGGCCGCATACCGTGGCGATCGTCAGTACGCGGGTCTGGGCCGCGCCCGCCAGTTCCTGTACCGCCGAGATCACGGAGATGTCGAGCATCGTGTGATCGCGGTGGCCAGTCATGTCCACCATGTGTCGCAGCAAGGAATCCATGTCGTTCACAGAAACTGAAAGAAACTGAGTCAAGCAAAAGCACGGCCGGTCGGCATCACGGGAGGCTGCTTTTTCTGGCGAGCAAGCGGAACAGCATAATGCGTTTTTGTATAGCAGGCAACTATTCTTAACAATATTTATCGTTTTGATGCGGGAGCAATAATCGATCGACTTGATTTCCTGTGCCGACGCAAGTGCTCACCCTATAAATGGTTTCCACACGGCAAGCTTGCCTCACATCAACTTGCCGCATGGAACTGTTCGGTACAGTGAACTCACTGACAGACGCAGTCGAAGCAGCAAAAGACGGGGCCCCGTCTGTCAGTAAATCAGTCTTAAGTTCCTCAACTACCATAAGGAGTTTGTCATGAGCACCATTACCTCCGCCATCAAAACGTTCATTGCCGACGAAGACGGTGTTACCGCGATCGAATATGCACTGATTGCTGCGCTGGTGGGTATCGCGATGGCATCGGCGGCCACTTTGCTGGGCGGGAAAATCTCCGCGGCCTTCAATGCTGTCAAGGACGCGATCGTGGTTCCGGCCGCCTCCGGCGGCGGCGCTAGCACCTGATCGCTGACGCCCCCCGGTGCCACGAGCCCTGGGGGGCTTTTTTTTTGGAGAGGATCATGGTTGTCGCTCCCTATCTCGACACAGCGCTGTTGCTGCTGGTAGCCGCCGCCGCGGTCAATGACCTGGCCAGCCGGCGCATCCCGAATCTCCTGCTGCTGTCCGGTCTCGTAGTGGCCCTCGTCTTGCATGCGGTCTCGCCCGACCCCGGCAGCGCCCTGCTTGCCTGTGCCGGCGGCGCCGTCACGGGGCTGTTGATATTCCTGCCCTTCTACCTGGTGCGGGGCATGGCCGCCGGAGACGTCAAGATGATGGCCACCATCGGCGCCTTCACCGGGCCCATGGAGGCTCTGAACATCGCGGTGCTCGCCTGGTGCGCTGGCGGCCTCATGGCCGTGGTCCTCATCATCTGCCGCGGCCGGCTGCGCCAGGCGTTGACCAACATCTGGAGCATCCTGCGGCCGGCCCTGCTGCGACTACCCGCCGTGCCGCACGCCATGCGTGAAACCAGCGGCACGATTCCCTATGGCGTGGCGATTGCGGCAGGCACGATCTACGTTCTGATGAGCCGCCACGCTTGACTTTCCTGTTGATCCCCCTTCCTTGCTGGAACTCAAATGGGGGGGAAGGGGCGATGGCTAGAATCAATTTAACAAATGTAAGAAATATCCGCACCCAGCAGGAGGTTTCCCTATGGAAGTGTTATCGGCGTCCTCGCCAACAGCCGTCCTCGATGGGGGGCGGGCGCCAGGCGGCGGGTTGGAGGGCGCATTCGGGGCGGAACCGGCGCCCATCCTGCCGCGCCAGCCGCGGACCGTGCGCGACACCGGTCTCGAGCCGCGCTTCCTCACCGGCCTCGTCATCAAGACCTTGCACGCCAGCGGCAAGACCCCGCTGTCCGTGCTCACCGGCCGCCTGCGCCTGTCTATCAGCGTGGTGCGCGAAGTGCTGCAGGGATTGGTCGCCGAGCAGCTGGCCGAGGTAGCCTGGTGCGGCGACTCCGACATCGACGTGCATTACCAGCTTACCGCCTTCGGCCTGCGCGCCGCCACCGAATGCCTGGCCGAATCGCGCTACCTCGGCCCGGCCCCCGTGACCCTCGAAGCCTACCGCGCCGTGGTCGCAGGCCAGTCGCTGCGCCAGCCCGATGCCGCCCGTATTACGCCGGCCGAGCTGCAGGCAGCGCTGGTGGAAGACGGCCTCGATCCGGAAGTGCGCGAACTGATCGGCGCGGCGCTGTACGCGAACCGGCCGTTGATGCTGTACGGCCCCTCCGGCAGCGGCAAGACGACGCTGGCGCGCCGGCTCGCGCGCCTGCACCAGGAACCGGTCGCGATTCCCTATGCGGTACTGGTCAGCCACGAGATCGTGCAGGTGGTCGACCCGGGCCTGCATCCGGCCCCCCTGCAGCAGCGTGCCATGGAAGAACGGCGTAGCTGCGATGCGCGCTGGGCGCTGTGCCAGCGGCCGCTGGTGCACATCGGCGCCGAACTGGGACGCGACATGCTGGAGCTGCGCACCGACGCCGCCAGCGGTGTCCTGCGTGCGCCGCCCCACCTGCAGGCCAACAATGGCTTGCTGGTGCTCGACGATCTCGGCCGCCAGCGCGTGCCGGCCGGTGAAGTGCTGCACCGCTGGCTCGGTGCGCTCGACAGCGGCGTGGACCAGGTCGCGGTGCCCGCCGGCGCCACCCACGCGCTGCCCTTCGACGTGACCCTGGTGGTGGCGACCAGTCTTGCGCCCGAGTCGGTGCTGGACGAATCCTGCCTGCGCCGCATCGGCTACCGGATCGCGCTCGGCCCCCTGTCCGAAACGGCTTACCGCGCCTCGGTGCGCCGCCAATGCCAGCTGCGCGGCATCGGTCCCGACGAAGCGGCGATCGACTACCTGGTTAACGAACTGCACCGCCGCAGCCGGCGCCCGCTGCTGGCCGCCTGGCCGCATGAGCTGGTCGGGCGGATCACCGACTTCGCCGGCTATGCAGGCCGCGCACCGCGCTTCGACGCGGACAGCGTGGCCCAGGCCTGGAGCAGCCTGTTCGGCGCCAGGGCAGCGCCGGAATCAAGCAACCTGGGAGAAATGCGATGAAAAACAAGCGTGCCGTGATCGTGATGGCGCTCGCGATCCTGTTCGGCCTTGCCGCCGTCGTGATGGCTTCGCGCTGGCTCCTGACGCAGCCGGCGGCAAGCGCCAGCCGCATCGTGGTGGCGGCGGCCGACATCAACCTCGGACAGCGCCTGACGCCCGAGATGCTCAAGCTGGTCGAATGGCCGGCCCACAGCGTGCCGAAAGGCGCGTTTGATGAACCGCAGAAACTGAGCGGCCGGGTGCTCAAGACCAGCATCCTGTCGGGCGACCCGGTGAGCGAAGCCAAGCTGGCGCCGGCAGGGACCCTGGGCGGCCTGTCGGCCCTGATTACCGAGGGCAAGCGCGCCATCACGGTACGCGTCAACGACGTGATCGGCGTGGCCGGCTTCGCCCTGCCGGGCAACTACGTGGACATCATCGTCAGTACCGAGACCGAGGCGCAGCCGGGCGCCCAGGCGCAGGCGGCCGCCCCGCGCGAGCAGAGTATTTCCAAGATCGTGCTGGAACGGATCCTGGTGCTGGCAGTGGCGCAGGAAGTCAACCGCGACGAGACCAGGCCGAAGGTGGTCAATGCCGTCACGCTCGAGGTCACGCCGGAACAGGCCGAGATGCTCGACCTGGCGCGCAGCGTCGGCACGCTGTCGCTGGTGCTGCGCAACCAGGTCGACCCGGCCGCGGCGCAGACCGCGGGCGCCACCAAGCAGAACCTGCTGCCGGCGCCGGCCTCGTCGCCGCTCAAGCCGGTGGCGCTGCAGGCGCCCGCGCCGCGTCCGCGGCCCCCGGCGCCGCGCCTGGCCCCGGCCCCGCAGCGCGACTGCGTCAAGGTCATCAACGGCCTGAACGCTTCCCAGGAATGTTTCTGACCTTTACCGATCCGGGATGGATGCCATGAACAGATGCCTGAATCTTGCACCGCTCGCCGCCGGCCTGGCGCTCGCCACCGCCGTGCCCGCCCACTCGGCCCCCGCTGCCGCGCCGATGGCTGGCGCGGCCGCCAAGCCGGCCGCCGCCGGATTTGCTCCCATCTCCGCCCCTGGCTCCGCCAGGGCGCCGGTATTGCGCTCCCAGCCGGCCGCCGGCTGCAGCGGCGAGGCCGCCAAGCCCGTCACCATGACGCTCAACATGGGCAAGTCGACCATGCTGCGCCTGCCGGAGAGGGTGGCCCACCGAAGCGTCGGCAACCCCGCCATCGTGCAGGCCATGCTCGTCGCGCCGGATACGCTCTACATCGCCGGCGTCGACGTGGGCAGCACCAACATGATCGTGCAGGGGAAAAGCGGCTTGTGCAGCGTGATCGACATCCTGGTCGCCATGGACCCGGCCGCATTGCAGGCGACCCTGGCCACCCTCATGCCCGACGAGAAGGACATCCGGGTGTCCGCGGCAGCCGATTCGCTGGTGCTGAGCGGCACCGTCAGCGACACGGGGGCGATTGCCCGCGCGATGGAGTTGGCCAGCGCCTACGTGCAGCGCCCGCTGCGCCAGCTGTCGGCCGCCGCGGACCAGGACAAGGGCGGCGTGCTTGCCACCGGCAACCAGGCCGGCGGCGGCAATGCCCCGGCCAGCACGCGCGTGATCAATCTGCTCAACGTCAGCGCGCCGCAGCAGGTGCAGCTGGAAGTGAAGATCGCCGAGGTATCGAAGACCCTGCTCGAGCGGCTCGAAGCCAAGACCCGCTTCAGCTTCGGCGGCGGCAGCTGGACCACCACCCTGGTGTCGAACTTCCTGAGCGGCCGCGTGCTTCCGGGCGACGAGACCCTGCAGACCAGGGGCGGCCGGCTGGTGGGCGACGCGAACAAGCAGGACAGCCTGGTGCGTGTACTGGCCGAGCCGAACGTGCTGGCGATCAGTGGCCAGGAAGGCACCTTCCTCGCCGGCGGCAAGTTCTTCATCCCGGTCGCGCAGGACGACAAGAAGATCACGCTCGAGGAGAAGGAGTTCGGGGTCGGCCTGCGCTTCACCCCGACCGTGCTGGCCGGCGGGCGCATCAACCTGAGGGTGGCGCCGGAAGTGTCGGAGCTGTCGCGCGAAGGCGTAGGGGTGTCGGCCGTCGGCATCTCGGGCACGGCGATCCTGCCGGTGGTGACCACGCGCCGCGCCAGCACCACCGTGCAGCTGTACGACGGCCAGAGCTTCGCCATCGGCGGCCTGGTCAAGAACAACCTGGTGGCCAACCTGGAAGGCTTGCCGGTGCTGGGCGAAGTGCCCGTCCTGGGCGCGCTGTTCCGCAGTACCGATTTTCAGCAGGACCGTACCGAACTGGTATTCGTGATCACCGCCCGCCTGGTGAAGCCGATCCCGGGAGGCGGCTACGCGCTGCCGACCGACAAGGTAGGTATCCCGACGCGCGCGCAGGTGCTGCTCGGCGGCCAGCTCGAGGGAGTGGCGCCGGCCGCAAGCACCGGCACCCTGTCCACGCCGCAGGTTGCGCCGCCCGCCGCGCAGACCGCCGGCGGCTTCGAACTCAAATAGGAGCTTATCGTGACGACAACCATCCGATTTACCGCGCTGGTGCTGCTCGGCGCCTGCCTGCAGGGTTGCGTGCACACGACGCCGCAGTGGGACAGGCAGTTCGGCGCCGCCACACGGGAAAACCTGGCCGCCCAGGTGCTCGACCCGGCCGCGACGACCAACAGGAATCCGGCCGCCGGCATCGACGGGCGCGCCGCCAGGGGCGCGCACGACCGCTACCAGCGCAGCTACGCGCAGCCGGAAAGCATGCCGCCCGCACTCATCCTCAACACCGGCAGCTCACGCTAGGCGCCGGCCCTTCATTCATCCGAACGCGCATCCGAACGCGTCCGCCACAAGGCCCGCCATGAAAGCGCTACTCATCAGCCGCGACAGCCAGCTTTATGCGGAGATCGCCTCGCAGGGTGCGGCGCGCGTGCCGCCGCTGTACCTGGGCGCGGTGCGCGCCAGCCTGCGCGAGGCGCTCGACCGGCCGGAGGCCGACAGCCCCCAGCTGGTGATCGTCGATGCCACCGATACCGAGCCTTCCGAAGCCGCACTGCTCGAACGTCTCGGCCGCCAGTATCCCGAGGCCCACCTGATGCTGCTCACCGCCCAGCACCAGCCGGAACTCCTGATCCGCGCCATGCGCGCCGGGGTGCGCGAAGTGCTGCAGCTGCCGCTCGTGCACCGCGCCTTCCACGAGTCGATGGACCGCATCTCGACCGCCGCCGGCGTGTCGGCCCTGCGGGACGGCAAGGTCCTGGCCTTCATCGCCTGCAAGGGCGGCAGCGGCGCCACCTTCATCTCGACCAACTTCGGCTACGCGCTCGCCACGCTGGCCGCCAAGAAGGTGCTGCTGATCGACCTGCATGGCCAGTTCGGCGACGCCGCGCTGTACGTCTCCGACCAGAAGCCGGCCATGACGCTGTCCGACGTCTGCGCCCAGATCGCCCGCATCGACGGCCCCTTCCTGGAATCGTGCGTGGTGCACGTCACGCCCGGCTTCGGGGTGCTGGCCGCCGCCGACGACGCCGCCCACGCGAGGGAAGCCAAGCCGGAACACATCGACACCATCCTGCGCGTCGCACGCCAGCACTACGACTACGTGCTGCTCGACGTTGGCCGCCAGATCGACGCGGTGTCGCTGCGCGCACTGGACGTCACCGACACCATTTATCCGGTCCTGCAGCTGGCGCTGCCGGACATCCGCGATGCGCGCCGGCTGCTCGATATCTTCCGCTCGCTCGGCTACGTGCTCGACCATATCCGCCTGATCGTCAACCGCTACGAAAAGGGCGGCAAGCTGCGCCTGCAGGACCTGCACGCGGCGCTCGGCTGCGAAGTAGTGCATACCTTCCCGAACGATTACGTGGCCGTCACCGACTCGGTCAACCAGGGCGTGCCGGTGCTGCAATTGTCGCGCTCGAGCGCGGCCGCGCGCAGCCTGGCCGACATGGTCGAACTGGTGACCACCCGGCGCGTCCAGGAGAGCCGCAGCCTGCTGGACCGCCTGTTTGGGCGCAGTGAAGCAGATAACTGAGCAGACAAAGAACCGACGGAGCAACCCATGTCCCTACGTGAACGCCTTGCGAGTACTGCCCAGGAACGCCAGCCCGGCGCGGCGCCGGCGGAAGCCGGCAACCAGGCC
Organism: Telluria sp. ZB4P34; assembly: GCF_059686055.1. Lineage (NCBI taxonomy): Bacteria > Pseudomonadati > Pseudomonadota > Betaproteobacteria > Burkholderiales > Oxalobacteraceae > Telluria > Telluria sp. ZB4P34. Next base: position 130,388 of record NZ_JCASIF010000003.1, read on the forward strand.
TACCAGGAGCTCAAGAAACTGATGCACCAGATGATCCTGGACCGCATCGACCTGGAGCGCCTGAAGCGCCTCACCGCCGAGCAGTTCAAGCACGAACTGGCGCTGCTGATCCAGCGCATCATCGAGGAAGAGCGCATCGTCCTGAACCAGCACGAGCGCCACCACCTGGTGCTCGACATCCAGCACGAGATGCTCGGCTTCGGCCCGCTCGAGCCGCTGCTGAACGACCCGACCGTGTCGGACATCCTGGTCAATACCGCCAGCAAGGTCTACGTCGAACGGCGCGGCAAGCTCGAGCTCACCGACATCAGCTTCCATGACAATGCCCACCTGATGAAGATCATCGAGAAGATCGTCTCGCGCGTGGGCCGGCGCGTGGACGAGTCGAGCCCGATGGTCGATGCGCGCCTGCCGGACGGCTCGCGGGTCAACGCGATCATCCCGCCGCTGGCGGTGGACGGGCCGCTGCTGTCAATCCGGCGCTTCGGCGCCAGCCCGCTGACGGTGCAGAACCTGCTGGACTACAAGAGCCTGACGCCGCCCATGATCAGGGTGCTGGAAAGCCTGGGCGTGGCCAAGGTCAACATCCTGATTTCCGGCGGCACCGGCAGCGGCAAGACCACGCTGCTCAACCTGATCTCCGGTTTCATTCCCGCCAGCGAGCGGGTGGTGACGATCGAGGATGCCGCCGAGCTGCAGCTGCGCCAGCCGCACGTGGTGCGCCTTGAGACGCGCCCGCCGAACATCGAAGGCAAGGGCGAGGTGACCCAGCGCGCGCTGGTGCGCAATGCGCTGCGGATGCGCCCCGATCGCATCATCCTGGGCGAGGTGCGCGGCGCCGAGGCGCTCGACATGCTGCAGGCGATGAATACCGGCCACGAAGGCTCGCTGGCGACGATCCATTCGAATACCCCACGCGACGCGCTGTCGCGGCTGGAGAACATGGTCAGCATGGCCGGCGTGAACCTGACGGCGCGCGCGATCCGCCAGCAGATCGTGTCGGCGGTGACGGTGGTGGTGCAGGCTTCGCGCCTGACCGACGGCACGCGCAAGGTCGTCAGCCTGCAGGAGATCACGGGCATGGAGGGCGACATCATCTCGATGCAGGAGATCTTCCGCTTCGAGCAGTCCGGCGTCGATGCCGACGGCAAGGTGCAGGGCCGCTTCAGCGCCACCGGGGTGCGTCCGCGCTTTGCCGACCGGCTCAGGATGTACGGCGTGCCGGTGCCCGAAGACAGCTTCGATCCCGACCGGATCTTCTAGGAGGAGAGGGCATGGACGCGCTGTTCTACGCTTTCGTGGTGTTCCTGTTCGCGGCGGTGATCCTCGCGTTCGAGGGTGTCTACCTGTGGTGGATGGGGACGCACGGCAAGGCCGCACGGCGCGTCGCGCGCCGGCTGCAGACCATGTCGGGCTCGCCCGGACGCAGTGGCGAGCGGATCTCGATCCTCAAGCAGCGCCGCTACAGCCGTAATGGGACCTTCGACCGCCTCCTGCACCGGCTGCCGCTGGCGCACCGCATCGATGCGCTGCTGGTGCAGGCCGGCGTCGGCACCTCGGTGGAGCAGTTCCTGGCCTGGTCGCTGGGCTGCATGGCGGCCGTCGCGCTGCTCTCGCTTGCCTGGCCGCTGCCGTTGCCGGCGCGGCTGTTCCTCGCCACGCTCGGGCTGGGCATACCCTGCCTGCTGGTGCGGCGCGCGCGCCAGCGCAGGCTGATCCACATCGAGCGGCAACTGCCCGAGGCGGCCGACTTCATCGCTCGCGCCCTGCGCGCCGGCCACTCGTTCAATAACGTCCTGCAAATCGTCGGCAACGAACTCCCGGAGCCGCTCAGCAGCGAATTCCGTATCGCCCGCGAAGAGATCAATTACGGGGTGCCGATGAACGAGGCGCTGCACGCCATGGCCGCGCGCATTCCCCTGACCGACCTGCGCTACCTGATCATCGCGGTGCTGATCCAGCGCGACTCGGGCGGCAACTTGGCGGAAATCCTGGGAAACATCAGCCAGATCATCCGCGCGCGCCTGAAACTGGTGGCGCACGTGCGCGTGCTGTCGGCCGAGGGCAGGCTGTCGGCCTGGATCCTCGGCCTGCTGCCCTTCGCCGTGGGGGCCATGATGCTGCTGCTGAATCCGGAGTACATCAGCCTGTTCTGGACCGACCCCGCCGGCGTGCGCATGCTGTGGTTCGGCGCCGCCATGCTCATCGTCGGCGCCCTCTGGCTGAGGAACGTCATTCGTATCCGCATCTGAGGTGAACATGAACTCTTCCCAGCTGTTGTTCCTGCTCCTCGTCCTGTGCGTGGTGTTCGCCATCGTGTGGCTGGGCCTGGCGCTGTTTGCACCGCTGGCCCTGCGCGAGCGCCTGCGCCGCTTCCTCGGCAGTGCCGAGCCGAGCCAGCTGGAAGCCGGCAATGGCTGGGTCGAGCGGATGGCCACCGTGGCCAAGCCGCTGAGCAAACTCTCGGTTCCCGACGAGGGCTGGGAAAATTCCGGCCTGCGTACGCGCTTCATGAACGCCGGCTGGCGCAACCCGTCGGCCCCGACCCTGTATTTCGCGTCCAAGACCGGGCTCGCGCTCTTGCTGCCGGCACTCGGGGCGCTTGTTGCCATGCTCTATGGCGCCGTGCTGGGGGGCAAACACCTGCTGCCCATGCTGCTGCTGGCGGCCTCGCTCGGCTACTACCTGCCGAACATCGTACTGGGGCGGATCGTCGAGCGGCGCCGGCGCGAGATCTTCGAGACCATTCCCGACGCGCTCGACCTGCTGACGGTCTGCGTCGAAGCTGGCCTGAGCCTGGAGCGGGCGATGGTGAAGGTGGCCGGCGAGATCCACATCAAGAGCGTCGTGCTGGCGCAGGAACTGCAGCTCGTGCTGATGGAGATGCGCGCCGGTTTTAGCAAGGAAAAAGCCTTGCGCAACTTCGCGCTGCGCTCCGGTGTCGAGGACGTGGATACCCTGGTCGCGATGCTGATCCAGTCCGAGCGCTTCGGCACCAGCGTGGGCGACTCGCTGCGTGTGCATTCCGACAACCTGCGCTACAAGCGCCGCATGATGGCCGAGGAATGCGCCGCCAAGATCGGCCTGAAGCTGCTGTTCCCCCTGATCTTCTGCATTTTCCCCACGCTGATGATGGTGCTGCTTGGACCCGCGACGATCCAGCTGCTGCGGACCCTGAGCGCACTGCCCGGCGCCCAATGAACACGAAGGAGGCTGCCATGCGAACGACCACCCTGTTTACCCGTCTGGCCTTGCTGTGCACCGGCGCGGGCCTGCTCGCCTGTGCGCCGATCGGCGGGCGCCCGGCCTTCGATGGCGGAGAGCCGGCAGCCGACGAGGCATACTTCGCCGGCCGCAACCATCACCTCGCGCGCCGCTACGACGACGCGCGCGCCGCTTACCAGGCTGCGCTGCAGGCATCCCCGCAACACGTCAATGCCCGCAACGGGCTGGCGACACTGTATGCCGAACAGCGCGAATTCGCCTCCGCGATCGCCTTGTGGCAGGCGCTCACAGAGTCGCTGACGCTGGCCTCCGGCCCCGGCAAGGCCTACCTGTTCAACAACCTCGGGCATGCCTATTTCCTCAACGGATCCTATGCCGAGGCTCTGGTCGCGCTCGAAAAAGCCTGCCTGCTGGACCCGCTCAATCACCGGTCCTGGCAGCTGCTGGGCGAAACCCTGCGCAAGCTGGGCCAAGAGGAGCGGGCGCAGCAGATGCTGAGCCAGGCCGATGCCCTGCGCGCCCACGATTTCCGGGCCGATGTGGCCGCCACCGGTGGCCGCACCGCGGTCGCGGCCATCGACCGTGCGCTCAAGGGGCCTGCGGGCGAAGAACCGGGCTGGGCCCAGGTGCAGCTGCATGTCGGCGCGGACGGCATGTTCGAACTGCGCCGCCAGCCGGGACCGGCGAGCATGCCCGTACCCGCGCCGATGCCGGCGGTCCCCGTCAATGGCAGCCCGGCCCTGGTCGAGATCCGCAACGGTAACGGCGTGCCGGGCATGGCGCGCATGCTGGCGCGCCAGGTCGAAGCCGGCGGTCTGAAGGTGGCGCGCCTGTCGAACCAGCCGGGATTCCGCGTGCGCCGCACCCGCATCGAATACGAGGCGGCCCACCGCATGGCGGCCGAGCGCCTGGCCGATCGCTTCGGCGGCGCCCAGCTGCAGGAGGTGGCCAGCTGTGCCCCGGCCAGGCTGCGCGTGGTGCTCGGGCGCGACGTCGCGCGGCGCGGTTTCGTGCTGCGGCCGCCGGCGCCGCTCGACGGAGCCGCACCGGTGCTGGCGGCGAACAAATCTGATTGAAAAAAGGTCCGTTTGCACGTTTGTCCGGCGTCAAACGTCGGGGAGTCTCGCTCGAGAGAATGGGTTCATCTGCCTACTCTCGGGAGTTTTCCATGAATCTTTCCTACCGCATCCACCTGATCCTGCTCGGCCTGCTGCTGGCGATTCTCAGCGCCTGCGCTCCGTCGGGCACGCACCGCGGCACCGGCGAATACATCGACGACACCGCCATTAGCGCCCGGGTCAAGACTGCTCTCGCCACCGACCCGCAGGTCAAGGCGACCGAGGTGCAGGTGGAAACCTTTCGGGGCACCGTGCAGCTTAGCGGCTTCGTCGATTCGTCCGAGAGCGCAGCCCGTGCGGCGCAGCTTGCGCGTGAGGTGCCCGGGGTGAGGGATGTGCGCAACAGCATGGTGATCAGGGAGCAACGCCGCCAGTAGGGCGTGGCCCTGTGGCGGCGGCGAGGCCAGCGCGCGTGCGCGGGCATGCTGCGCTTGTGCCCTTGGTTGCGTAGCGTATTCGCGCGCCGGGCTTATTTCCAGGCGACCCTGCCCATGCCGTTCGAGTTGACGTTGCGGCTGGCCGGATTGCCGTAGACGGTGGCCGAGCCCATGCCGCTCAGATCGACTTCGGCCGCGCGGGTCGCATGGACCGTTGCACCGCCGAGGCCGCTCATGTCGAGGTCGACCGACTCTGCGCGCAGGCCTTGTGCTTCCAGGCTGCCGACGCCGGCCAGCTTGGCGCGCAGAAGCTTGCTTTCGCCGCTGACGCTGATGCGGCCGGCGCCGCGCAGGCTCAGGTCGACGCGTTCGGCGCGCACGCCATTGAAGGTCAGGCCGCCTACGCCGCCCAGCCGCGCATCGATGTTACGGTAACTGCTGTTCATGGTCACCGAGCCGGCGCCGTCGAGTGCGACCTGGATGCTGTTGTCCGAGAAGCCGGTAACGGTCGTCGCGCCCACGCCCTGCGAAGTAAATTCCGCAAGGTTCGGCACGGTCAGTTCGGCGCGCAGTTTCTCGTGCATGTCGCCGCGGCGGGTATTGAAGGATTCGGTACCGATTTCGAGCGTGTCGCCGCGCTGCGAGGTGGTAATTCGCTGCACGTAGCGGCGGTCGCCCGACACGACGAGGGAAGGGGTGTTCCCCTGGCGGACGACGAGGTCGACGATGCCGTCCAGTTTTACCTTGGTCACCTTGGCGTCGACGTTGCGATTCTCGCGCACGGTCTCATCGGCCAGTACGGGGCTGGCGACCAGTGCGAAGGTGGCGGCAACGGCGGCGGCGCTCAACAGTTTTTTCATGGCTTGTTCTCCGGTAGGAATGCGATGAAAGCACTATAGGGCGCTGCCGCGTCGCGCTCCGGGCGATTGCGATGGACTGCGCAATCCGCGGCCTGGAGCGTAAAAAAGCCGGAATGGCTGCTGCGGAACGCGAAGATGCCTGCGGACATCCTCCCTTATCCGGACTACCGGCCCGATCGGACGCTACCGGCCCGCTACCGCGCGCCGGTAGACGCGCACGTAGTCCACCAGCATCCGCTGCGGCAGCACCGTGGTGCTGTCGGGGTAGCCCGGCCACAGGCCCCCGACGGCCAGGTTCAGCAGCACGAAGAAGGGATGCTCGAAGACCCATTCGCCCTTGACCAGGTCCGGGCGCGCCGTGTGGAAGTGAATGCCGTCGCGATACCAGCGGATCTCGCCGCGCTCCCACTCCACCGCGAACACGTGGTAATTGTCGGCGTAGATGCCGCGCTCCAGCGGCAGGGACTTGGTGAACGCCTTGTCTCCCGAATAGCCGGGCCCATGCAGCGTGCCATGTACGAGCGAGGGTTCCTTGCCGATGATTTCCATGATGTCGATCTCGCCGCTGCGCGGCCAGCCGACCTGCTTGATGTTTGCCCCCAGCATCCAGAACGCCGGCCAGATCCCCTGGCCCGGCGGTATCTTGATGCGCGCTTCGAAGCGGCCATGCATCTGCTCCATCAGGCCGGCGGTCTTGAGGCGCGCCGAAGTGTACTCGTTCTCGCCATGGCGTTCCTTGCGCGCCTCGATGATCAGCTTGCCGTCGGCCACCCGCACGTTCTCGGGACGGTCGGTGTAGTACTGCAGCTCCTTGTTGCCCCAGCCATGGCCGCCGATTTCCGCCACCCACTTCGTGCGGTCGAGCCGGTCGCCATCGAATTCGTCGTTCCACACCAGCGTCCAGCCGGCCGATGCGGGAAGGGTAGCGGACGTGGCGGCAGGCAGGGCGGCGGGCGGCGTGGCGCAGCCGGCGGTGGCCAGGGCCAGCAGCGCGGCGAGGGGAGCGAGCAGGGCGCGGATCGGTTTCATGGGTCTCCTTGTGGTGTCATGGCGCCGCAGGCGGGCGCGCCTGCTGCTGCCTGACGTGTTTCATGATGTTGAGGAAGGTGTCGGTCCAGACTTGCCGACGGTTGTCGGCCAGGAAGCGGAGCAGCTCGTCATGGGCCTGCGTCGACACGCCGAGGTAGTCGCCGCCGATCCCGTGGAAGGTCAGGTTGACCATCGTCCCACGCTGCATCGCCTGGCGCACGATGGCGATCAGCTCGGCGCCGCTGCTGCCGCTCGGGGCCGCCACCGGCACCGCCAGCGGGTCGAGCGTCGCCATCGCATCGACGACGCCGCTGCCGCCGCCCACCTTGACCGCGACGAAGTGGTCACCTACGGCGGGCAGATAGTCGCGTCCGCCGGCCACGGTATCGCCGCAGGGTACGGTGAAGCTGCGTTCCCGGCGGCCGTCGATCGCCGTCAGCATGGTATTGGCCAGCAGTATCTGGTCGCGCATCTGCTCGACGCTCGTGGTATCGAGGTTGCGGTGCGGCTCGACCCAGTCGCGCCCCGGCTTGCTGCGCGCGCACTGGTGGAACAGGCTGTGGTTGCCGAGCTCGTGGCCGCGCCGCGCGGCCGCACGCCATGCATCCATGCGCCGCGCCACCGCCGGGTTCGACAACTGCAGGTAGAAGCTGGCCTTGAGGCCATGCCTGTCCAGGGCGGGGAGGGCGTGGTCGAGCTGGGAATCGAGGGCGTCGTCGTAGGCCAGGCTGACGGCGGCGCGTGCGCCATTCGGCCAGGCGAACGCGGGCGGTGCTGCTGCAGGTGCGGCCAGCGCCGCCCCCGCATGCAGTCCGATCGCCAGTGCGAGGACAGTGCCGGCAATACGGCGCCAATAGTCGCCAGGCGCACGCAGCGCATGCCCAGGCGAACCTGCAGCAAGGGCCGCATCCGGCATCGGGGCGACGCCGGGAAACGGGCGCGCCACGCATGCCTTGCGGCCGCGACCAGGTGTGTTTCCCGTGCTGTCACCCTGTCCCATCCACCCTCCATTGTGCGTCGATATTGGAAACGTTACCATAATGTTAAGCCGACTATAGCACCGCCGATTTTTCGCTGTCAATCGCATCACCCCGCGTACCAGGCGCCTCGACAGCGCACGGGTTTCACTCTACGACGCACAAGGTGTTGCAAATCAGCCGCATATCGACTCCTACCACTGTGGAATATTCCGTTGACAATTTTTTTTCCTAACCCTAATATTCAAACAACTGACGTGGAAACGTTTCCATGTACCGGACGGATTGCTTGATCAACGACGCATCCCGAATGCAGAGCTGAGCGATTACAGATGAACGAGCGCAACGCGCAACCCTTTACCCGCCACCCGGCAGCGAGGACATCGGCACCAGTCGCATGTCCTCATCGTGTTGCCTGGCGGCGGGAAGCGCCACGCGCAGCCGGCGGTCCAGACCGGCCGGCAACGTGGCGAGGAGGTGCCCAGGATTAGGGACGACAGCAGCATCGCCGGCAGCGTGCAACCGGGTTCAGCCGGCACAGTAGTGGAGACACCGTTGGAATGGGTGACGGTCATATTTAAAAAAACAGGAGAGCACCATGTATTACCCCAAGGCTAAACAGACACTGATGAGCCTGGCAGTTGCCAGCGCGTGCGCAGCATTCATGCCGGCCTACGCCCAGGAAGTCGCTTCGACGCCGGGCGCAGCCACCAGCACCGACCAGGCTGCAACGACGCCGCAGGAGGGCAGCACCCCGTCCTCGCCGGCCAGCGTCCAGACGGTTGTCGTGACCGGCCTGCGCGCCAGTCTCGAATCGTCGATGGCCCTCAAGCGCAATGCGCAGGGCTTCGTTGACGGCATCGTCGCCGAAGATATCGGCAAATTCCCGGATACCAACCTGGCCGAATCGCTGCAGCGTATCAGCGGCGTGTCGATCGAGCGCAACATCGGCGAAGGCTCCAAAGTCACCGTGCGCGGCGTCGGCCCCGACTTCAACCTGGTGCTGCTCAACGGCCGCCAGATGCCGACCTCGATCCTGGGCGACCGTCCGGGCCGCGCCTACGATTTCGCCAACATCGCGTCCGAAGGCATCTCGCAGCTGCAGGTGTACAAGTCGGCACGCGCCGAGACCCCGACCGGCGGCATCGGCGCCACCATCAACGTCATTACTGCACGTCCGCTGTCGCGTCCAGGCATGCAGGCAACCGTTGGCGTCAAGGGCGTGTATGACACCTCGGCTACGAACCTGCCGGGCGATATCAAGCGCGGCGGTAATGTCACGCCCGAAGTGTCTGGCCTCTATAGCAATACCTCGGCCGACGGCCGCTTCGGTATCGCCCTGTCGGGCAGCTACCAGGAACGCAACCTGGGCTACAACGTGGCCTCGGTGGGCAACGGCTGGCGGGGTCCGTTCCGCGGCGACGAGAACAACTGGGGCAGCATCCCGCAACCTGGCGCGCCGGGCTCGGAAAACATCACCAACCGTCCGAAGCCGGGTGATATCTACCAGGTGCCGCAGAACATGAACTACGCGATGAACGGCATCCAGCGCCAGCGCACCAATGGCCAGCTGACGCTGCAGTTCGCGCCGAGCAAGGCCCTGACCACGACCCTCGACTACACCTACTCGCAAAACAAGATCCAGACCCGCCGCCAGGACCTGTCGGCCTGGTTCAACTTCGGCCCGTCGTCGAGCACCTGGACCAACGGCCCGGTCGCCGCGCCGCTGGTCTACACCGAGATCATCAACCCGGCCAATAGCGACATCGCCATGGGCGGCGCCGACTTCGCCACCAAGTCCGAGAACAACTCGATCGGCTTCAATACGGTCTGGAAGGTCAACAGCGACGTCCGCTTCGAACTCGATGCCCACCGTTCGACCGCCGAATCGAAGCCGGACAGTCCATTCGGTTCGTCCAACGTGCTGGGCACCGCCAGCTTCAGCCGCGGCACCACCAGCGTCGACTTCTCGAAGGACCTGCCGGTCATGAGCATCCAGGGCGCCGACTTCGCGCGCGCTCCGCAGCAGGTGACCGGTTCGGTGTTCGAGAATGCCTATGTCAAGAGCGAGATCAGCCAGATCCAGACCCATGGCAGCTGGAAGATGCTGGAAGCGTCCGAGCTCAAGTTCGGCCTCGGCACCACCGACGCCAAGAACCGTTCGGCCTTCTCGGTGCAGCAGCGCGATGACACCTGGGGCGGCGCCACCAAGGCGTCAGATTACCCGGCCAGCTACTTCCACAAGGAGAGCCTGAGCCAGTACTTCGACAGCATCGATGGCCACGACGACCCGCGACTGTTCAACCAGTTCTACACCTTCGACTTCGCCGCCCTGCGCCAGCTAGCCGCGCAGGTGACCGGCAAGCCGGAGCTGTACATGCCGAAATCGGGCTATACCACCGACCAGCGCACCCGCGAGAAGTCGAAGAGCCTGTACCTGCAGTTCAACACCGACTGGGATTTCGCGATGCCGGTGCACACCTCGATCGGTGCGCGCTACGAGAAGACCGACGTCACCTCGACCGCGCTGGTGCCGATCGCCACGTCCTACACCTGGCTGTCGCAGAACGAGTTCGCCGTGGGCTTCGGCGCGCCGTCCTTCACCACCCTGACCGGCAAGTACAAGCACCTGCTGCCGAGCTTCGACGCCGACATCGAGCTGCGTTCCGACATGAAGGGCCGCTTCAGCTACGGCGAGACCATCGGCCGCGCCCGCTATGACCAGCTGACCGGCGGCCAGGTGCTTGATACCCAGGGCCGTGTCCAGGGCGGTACCGGCAACCAGGGCAACCCGGGCCTGCTGCCGGTGAAGTCGAAGAACATCGACCTGGCCTGGGAGTGGTACTACAACAAGTCGAGCTTCGTCTCGGTCGGCCACTTCCGCAAGAGCCTGGAGAATTACGCCGGCCAGGAGCAGGTCACCGCCCAGCCATTCGGCCTGCGCACCCCGGTGGGCGGCGCCTACTGGAATGCGGCGATCGCCTCTGGTTGCACGACCGCGGACACGACTTGCATCCGCAACTATATCTTCCGCAACTTCGCAGGACGTCCTGGCGTGACGCGCGGAGCGGATGACGCCCTCGGCAACGCCACCGGTTCGATCGTCGGCCAGCCGAACGACCCGATCGCCGACTTCCGGATCACGACCTTCTCGAACCAGAAGGCGGCGCGACTGCGCGGCCTCGAGTTCAACGTGCAGCACATGTTCAGCAACTCGGGCTTTGGCTTCCAGGCGAACTACACCAAGGTCGATTCGGGCCTGGCGTATGACAACGCTGGCCTCGGCGCGCAGTTCGCGCTGGTCGGCATGAGCGACTCGGCCAACCTGGTGGGTATCTTCGAGAACGACAAGTGGAACGTGCGCGCGGCCTACAACTGGCGTGACAAGTTCCTGGCAGCGACCAACGACGGCGCCGGTCCGAATCCGCAGTACGTCGAAGCCTACGGCCAGCTTGACCTGAGCATCGGGTACAACGTCAACAAGAACATCAGTGTCCAGCTCGAGGGCATCAACCTGACCGATGAGATCCGGCGCCTGCATGGCCGTAACGAGCGTCAGGCATTGTATGTGGAGCAGTCCGGTCCGCGTTACATGGTGTCGGCCCGCTACAAGTTCTAAGGCGACGCTTTCCGCACGGGCTGCCCGCCCGTGCGGAGCGAAAAAAGCAGCGGGCCGTGGTCTCTTCCACGGTCCGCTGTGCTGTTTTTCAGGGTAGACTTACCCAGCATCTGTTTTTTTGGAAACAAACATGGTGAGCACCACCATCAGGCATGTCGTCATCGTGGGCGGAGGGTCGGCCGGCTGGCTGACCGCGGCCGTCCTGGCTTCCAGCTTCCAGCAGGACGAGCACGGCGGTTTGCGCGTGACCCTGATCGAATCGCCCGACGTGCCCACCATCGGCGTGGGAGAGGGTACCTGGCCGACCATGCGCGACACCCTGCGCGCCGCCGGCCTGTCCGAATCCGCGTTCTTCCGCGAGTGCGACGCCGCCTTCAAGCAGGGCTCGCGCTTCAACCGCTGGGTCAGCGGCGCCGAAGACGACTACTATTTCCACCCCTTCGTGCTGCCCCAGGGCTGGGGCGATGCCGACATCGCCGGCCGCTGGCTCGAGCGCCACCGCGACGTGCCCTTTGCCGACCTGGTGAGCTACCAGCCGCACCTGTGCGTGCACGGGCGCGCGCCGAAGCAGGCCATGACGCCGGAATTCGCGGCCGTGGCCAACTACGGCTACCACCTGGACGCCGGCAAGTTCGGCCACTTCCTCAAGAAGCACTGCCTCGAACGCCTGGGTGTCCGGTTCGTGCCGGACCACGTGACCGGCATCCGGTCGCATGACAATGGCGACATCGCCGCCCTGCACACCACAGCGCACGGGGACCTGGCGGGCGACCTGTTCGTGGACTGCACCGGCATGCAGTCGCTGCTGCTGGGGAAGCACTATGGCGTGCCTTTCCTCCCGCAGCGCGGCGTCCTGTTCAATGACAGCGCGCTTGCGGTGCAGGTGCCGTACCGGAACGAAGCGGATCCGATCGCCTCGCAGACCACCTCCACCGCACAGCAGGCGGGCTGGATCTGGGACATCGGCCTGCCGACCCGGCGCGGCATCGGCCACGTTTACTCGAGTGCGCACACGAGCGACGAGCAGGCCGAAGCCGCGCTGCGCGACTACATCCGCGCCACCGGCGGCCCGGACGACATCCCGTCGCCGCGCAAGCTGAGCTTCGATCCGGGCTACCGCGAGCGTTTCTGGCATCGCAACTGCGTTGCCATCGGCCTGTCCGCCGGTTTCATCGAGCCGTTGGAAGCCTCGGCGCTGGCGCTGGTCGAATTGTCGGCCGCGATGCTGGCCGACGAGATGCCGGTCACGCGCGCGCAGATGGACATCAGCGCCGCGCGCTTCAACACCACCTTCACCTACCGCTGGGAGCGGGTGATCGACTTCCTCAAGCTGCACTACGTGCTGAGCCGCCGTAGCGGCGAGCTGGATGCGAGCGGCTACTGGCGCGACAACCGCCGCGCCGACACCATTCCGGAGCGCCTGAGCGCCATGCTGGCGCTGTGGCAGCACCGTCCTCCCTCGCGCTACGACTTCGATCGCATCCAGGAAGTATTCCCGGCCGCGAGTTACCAGTACATCTTGTACGGGATGGGATTCCATCCCGAGCCGGGCCCGGCCCGGCGCCACCGTCCCGGGGAACCGGACGGCGAATCCGCCGACGCTTTCTTCCGCCAGGCGGCCGACCTGACGCGCAGGATGCTGCCGGCGCTGCCGGACAACCGCATGCTCATTGCGCACATCGTGCGCCATGGACTACCGACCGCGTGAGCAAGAACGCTCACACCATCACAACGACAACGAAAAGAGACACCGATGGCCAAGCCTGTCATGCTGAATAATATCGATCACAAGGACCTGCGTGTGATCACCCGCCACGGCCGCGACATGGACGAGCACCACGCGATCGTGCCGACCTTCCCGGCCGAGTTCCGCCTGCTGCAGGCCCACTACCCGATCATCTTCCGCAAGGAGAATGAAGCGGCGGCCTTCGAGCCGGTCGCCCTGCTCGGCTTCGAGGACGGCGAAAACCTGTTCCTGGGCGACAGCGGCTGGGACGCCTCCACCATCCCGATGCTGGTGGGACGCCTGCCTTTCATGATCGGGCGCGACGGCGACGAGCTGATGATCCATATCGACCTCGACAGCCCGCGGGTCAGCAGCACCGAGGGCGAGCCGATCTTCCTGCCGCATGGCGGCATGAGCCCCTATTTAGAGCACATCAACTCGGTCCTGCTGAGCATCCATGAAGGCATGCAGACGAGCGCCGGCTTCATCGCGGCACTGGTGGAGCACGAGCTGATCGAAGGCTTCTCGCTCGATGTTACCCTCGACGACGGCTCGCAGCACCGCCTGGCCGGCTTCTACACCATCAACGAGGACCGCCTGGCCGCGCTGGACGCCGCCGCCCTCGGCAGCCTGCACAAGTCCGGCTACCTCGGCCCGATCTACTTCCAGCTGGCCTCGCTGTCGAACTTCCGCGCCCTGATCGACCGCAAGAACGCACGCCATGCTGCCCGCGGCTAAACCGATCCGCGAGCTCGCCGGCCTGAGGCCGCGCGACCTCGGCCCGGGCATTCTCGAAGCCACCGAGCCGGTGGTGCTGCGCGGACTGGTGGCCCAGTGGCCGGCCGTCGCCGCTGCGCGCGCCTCGGCCGACGCCGCCGACGCCTACCTGCGCCGCTTCTACCGCGACGCCACCGTCAACGCCATGCTCGGCCCCCCCGAGATCGAAGGCCGCTTCTTCTACAACGACGCGATGGACGGCTTCAACTTCGCGCCGGTGCGGGTGCGCCTCGACAAGGTGCTGGCGGAACTGGCGCGCTACCGCGGCGTCGCCCAGCAACCGGCGATCTACGTCGGCTCGACCACCATCGACACCTGCCTGCCGGGCTTCCACGACGAGAACCTCATCGACCTCGGCGGCCGCGATGCGCTGGGCTCGATCTGGATCGGCAACCGCACCCGCATCGCCGCCCACTACGACCTGCCGGACAACCTGGCCTGCGTGGTGGCCGGACGGCGCCGTTTCACCCTGTTCCCCCCGGACCAGGTGGCGAACCTGTACATCGGCCCGCTCGACCTGACGCCGGCCGGGCAGGCCATCAGCCTGGTCGATTTTTTAAAACCCGACCTGGAAAGCTTTCCGCGCTTCGCGACGGCGATGGAACACGCCTTGAGCGCCGAACTGGCGCCTGGCGACGCGCTGTTCATCCCCAGCATGTGGTGGCACCACATCCAGGCGCTGGAAGACTTCAACGTGCTGGCGAACTACTGGTGGCGCCAGTCGCCCGACTACATGGACACGCCGATGAACGCGCTGATGCACGCCTTGATGAGCGTGCGCGACCTGCCGCCGGCGCAGCGCGAAGCCTGGGCCGGGCTGTTCCGCCACTACGTGTTCGAAGCGGACGAGGAGACCGCGGCCCACATCCCGCCGGACGCACGGCGCGCGCTGGCACCGATGGACGCCGAAGCCGTGCGCAGCATCCGCGCCCAATTATTAAAAAGAATGAATCGCTGAGGAGACAAGCATGGACAAGGCAAGCGCGCAGATGGGCGGCATGGGCAAACCCGTGCGCCGGGTCGTGATCGCCGGCGGCGGCACCGCCGGCTGGATGGCGGCCGCCTGCATCTCGAAGGTGCTGGGCAAGCGCCTCGACATCAAACTGGTCGAATCCGACGAGATCGGCACCGTGGGCGTGGGCGAGGCGACCATCCCGACCCTGCTGAATTTCCACAACCTCCTCGAGATCAACGAGCAGGAATTCATGGCCGAGACCAAGGCTACCTTCAAGCTCGGCATCAGCTTCGAAAACTGGCGCAACGTGAACGAGAACTACATCCACTCGTTCGGCCTGACCGGCACCGACCACTGGACCGCCGGCTTCCAGCACTTCTGGCACAAGGGCCGCGAACGCGGCCTGGCCGGCGACTATGGCGACTACTGCCTGGAACTGCGCGCCTCGCAAGAGAACAAGTTCGCCCACCTGCCGCGCGGCGGCATGAACTATGCCTACCACCTGGATGCGAGCGCCTACGCGCGCTACCTGCGCAAGTTCAGCGAGCGTTTCGGCGTAGAGCGCATCGAGGGCAAGATCGTCGACGTCACGACCAGCGCCTTGACGGGCCACGTGCGCTCGATCACGCTCGATTCCGGCGTGGACATCGAGGGCGACCTGTTCATCGACTGCACGGGTTTCCGCGGTCTCCTGATCGGGCAGGCCATGGGCGTCGAGTACGAGAACTGGTCGGAGTGGCTGTTCAACGACAGCGCGGCCGCGCTGCAGACGGCATCGGTGGGCGACGCGATTCCGCTCACGCGTTCGATCGCACACCCCTTCGGCTGGCAGTGGCGCATCCCGCTGCAGCACCGTGTCGGCAACGGCATCGTGTTCTCCAGCCGCTACGTGGAAGAGGGCGCGGCCATCGAGGCGCTGCTGGGGAACGTCGAAGGCGAAGCCCTGATGAAGCCGCGCGTCATCAAGTTCACGCCGGGCCAGCGCAGGCAGGTGTGGAAGAACAACGTGGTCGCGGTCGGCCTGTCCAGCGGCTTCCTCGAGCCGATCGAATCGACCAGCATCCACCTGATCCAGCGCAGCATCGTCCGCCTGATGCAGATCTTCCCGACCAGCGGCATCGTGCAGACCGACGTCGACGAGTTCAACCGGCAGACCTGGGGCGAGGTGGAGCACATCCGCGACTTCATCATCCTGCACTACAAGGTCAACAACCGGATCGACGCGCCCTATTGGGTCGATGCGCGCAACATGGCGGTGCCGAAGTCGCTGCAGCACCGCATCGACCTGTTCCGCGAGACGGGACGGGTGTTCCGTGCGCCGACCGAACTGTTCGCCGAGAACTCGTGGATCCAGGTGATGCTGGGACAGGGCATCATGCCCTATCGTCATCACCAGACGGCCGACCTGATGGGCGACGAGGAATTGTCTGGTTTCCTGGGCGGGATCAAGGGACAGATCGACCGCACCGTGGCCGGCCTGCCTTCGCACCAGTCTTATGTGGAGCGCTACTGCGCGGCGCCGAAGTAGGTCAGGAAAAGTAACCCAGGAACATCGACACCGCCGCCTCGATGACGGGCGCCTGCTGCGCAGGCGTCAGCGGGGCGGCGCCCATTGCCACCTGGGGCCAGAAGGCAAAGGCCTTGACCTGGCCCTGCAGCATGGTGGCGGCAAAGGCGGGGTCGCCGGGTTTCAGGCGGCCGTCCGCCTGCGCGGCGCGGATCCAGCGCGTGACGCCTTCCTCGCGCTCGTTCAGGCGCGCGAATACCGGCCCCGCACGCTCGGGCGCATGGATCATCTCGGCGATCGCCACCCGGGCCAGGTCGAGGAAGTCGCGGTCTTCCAGGGTGCGCATCTTCAAGCTCATGAGCTCCGTCAGCTGCTCGCGCAGGCCCACGTCGCTGCGGTAGGGCAGCTCCAGCAGCGCCGCGCTGCTCTCGAACAGCTGCACGATCGTTTCCGCGAACAATTCTTCCTTGCTGGGAAAGTGGTTGTACACCGTGCGCTTCGACACGCCCGCCTCGAGGGCGATCCGGTCCATGCTGGTGGCTTCGAAGCCGTTTGCGCGGAACTGGGCCGCGGCGGCCGTGACGATGGCCTTGCGCTTGAGGTCGGTGAGGCGGGGAGTGTTCATCCCTAAATTTTACACTGAGTAGTTTACTTTTCCAAAAAGTGAAACTACACTGTGTAGTGTACTTTTACCGGATCGACACCATATGCGTCTCCTCTTGACCACACTCATCCTTGGGATTGCCGCCATCATGACCTATTGCAGCCTTGCTTCTGCCGCCGCGCCGGCAACACCGCGCCCCGCGTCTCCCCATTATGTAGACGGGAAATTTCGCAATGCCATCAAGATGCGCGAGTACAGTGTTGGCGAGATGGTCGGGCTATGGTGGAACGCCATGCTCAACAAGCCCGAGGGGACGATCCCGGCGCAGGCAATCCCGGTGCGACCCCTGAGCCGCGCGGCGCTGCTGGCCGCCGCCGACGGGACGCTGTACCGCCTCGGCCATTCGACCATCCTGATCAAGCTGGGCGGCGAGTTCTTCCTGACCGATCCTGTCTTCTCCGAGCGCGCCTCGCCGGTCGGGTTTGCCGGGCCGAAGCGCTTCCATGCGCCGCCGATCGCCATCGACGAGCTTCCGCCGATCAAGGCCGTGATCCTGTCGCACGACTACTACGACCACCTGGATCACGCTGCCATCATGGCCTTGAGCGCCAGGACCGCGCACTTCCTGGCGCCGCTTGGCGTGGGCGATCGCCTGGTCGAGTGGGGCATCGATCCCGCGAAGGTGCGCCAGCTCGACTGGTGGCAGGAAGCCAGCATCGGCGGATTGCGTGTCATCGCCACCCCGGCCCAGCACTTCTCGGGCCGCAGCTTGAACGACCGCGACAAGACCCTGTGGGCTTCCTGGGTGATCCTGCACGACGACCTGCGCCTGTTCTTCAGCGGCGACAGCGGTTACTTCAAGGGTTTCAAGGAGATTGGCGAACGCTTCGGGCCGTTCGATGTGGCCATGGTGGAAACCGGGGCCTACGACAGACAGTGGCCAGACGTGCACATGCAGCCGGAAGAAACGCTGCAGGCCTTCCTCGACCTGAAGGGCAAGTGGCTGCTGCCGATCCACAACGGCACCTTCGACCTCGCGCTGCACCGCTGGCAGGATCCGCTGGAACGGATCTCGGCGCTCGCCGCGGCGAACAACGTGCGGATCACCACGCCGGAAATGGGCGAGCCGATGGCCCTGGCGCAGCCGCATGCCGGTAAGGCGTGGTGGCGCGGGCTCCGGTAAACGGCCGAAAAAAAGCCCGCTGGTCGAGAGCGGGCTTTTTTTACCGAATGGTCAGAATCAGGCGTTCGCCACCGGCTGCCTGTGCAGGTTCGCGTACTTCATGCCGAAGTACAGGATGAACAGGTAGCACACGGCCGGCACCAGGAAGGACGGCTGCAGGCCGATGGTGTCGGCGAACATGCCCTGGATGAAAGGCACGATGGCGCCGCCGACGATGGCCATGCACAGGATGCCCGAACCCTGGCCGGTGAACTTGCCCAGGCCGTGCAACGCCAGGCTGAAGATGGTCGGGAACATGATCGAGTTGCACAGGCCGACCGCGATGATCGCCCACATCGCCAGCGAGCCCTCGCCGAAGGTGGCCGTCAGCACCAGCAGGATCGAGCCGAGCGCGGTGACGGCCAGCGACTTGCCCGGGCTGACGTAGCGCATCACGGCAAAGCCGATGAACCGGCCCACCAGCGCGCCGCCCCAGTACAGGCTGACGTACTGCGCCGCGTCCGCGTGGCTCAGGCCCGCGATATTGCCCTCGCCGAGGAAGTTGATCAGGAAGCTGCCGATGCTCACCTCGGCGCCCACGTACAGGAAGATCGCGACCGCACCCAGCACCAGGTGGCGGTAGGCCATGGCTCCGCCCTTGCCGTCGACGGCCGGCTTGCCGTCGTCGACGTGGCTGATCTTCGGCAGCTTGGCCAGCGCGAACATCACCGCCAGCACGGCCAGCGCCGCAGCCAGGCCCAGGTAAGGACCCTGCACCGCCGCCGCTTCGGCCGCCTTGTGCGCCGCCTGCTCGGCAGCCGGCAGCGCGGCCAGCTGGTCGGCGCTCAGCGCGACGGTCGACAGGATCAGGATGCCGCCCAGCGCCGGCGCCACCGTGGTGCCGAGCGAGTTGAAGGCCTGGGTGAGCGTGAGGCGGCTGGACGCGGTGCGCGCCGGTCCGAGCACGGTAACAAAAGGATTGGCCGCCACCTGCAGGATGGTGATGCCGCTCGCCAGCACGAAGAAGGCGAACAGGAACAGGCCGTAGCCGCTGGTGGAGGCCGGGTAGAACAGGGCGCAGCCGGCGGCCGCGATCATCAGGCCGGTGACGGCGCCTTTCTGGTAGCCGATCTTTTTGATGAGCATGCCGGCCGGCAGCGACACGATGAAATAGGCGCCGAAGAAGCAGAACTGCACCAGCATCGCCTGCAGGTAGGTCAGGGTGTAGATCGACTTCAGGTGCGGGATCAGGACGTCGTTGAGCGACGTGAGCAGGCCCCACATGAAGAACAGGATGGTGACGATGACGAGCGCCCCGGTGTGCGGGTTGCGTTCCGCATCGAGGGTCTGCGCCACCGGAGGAGCGGGATTGGGTGCCGTGTTCTGCATGGTGTCTCCGTGTTGTTATTACATTCGTTTATTGCACTGCTGCGACGCGATCCGACAGCATGGCGGACACGCCGCGCAGCGCCGGGTACTGCTCGGTGATGACGTAGGTCGGGATGCGCGCCAGATAGGGGCTCAGGCGCCCCTTGTCCTCGAAGCGCGCGCGGAAGGCGGACTGCGTAAACAGCTTGCCGAGGCGCGGCACGATGCCGCCGCCGATGTACATGCCGCCGGTGGCGCCCAGGGTCAGCGCGACGTTGCCCGCGACGCTGCCCAGCACCGCGCAGAACACCTCGACCGTCCTGGCGCAGTCGGCCGAGCTGCCGTCCAGGGCGGCGCCGGTGATGGCGGGCGCGTCGATGCGCTTGCCGGTCAGCGCCCAGTGGATCAGCTCCAGGCCCATGCCCGACAGCAGGCGCTCGGCCGACACGTGGCCGTATTCTCCCCACAGCGCTTCGAGGATCGCCACTTCCTCCTTCGTCGCCGGTGCGAAACTCACATGGCCGCCTTCACCGGCCAGCGCGATCCAGCGCTTCCCCGCCGGGATCACGCCGGACACGCCCAGGCCCGTGCCGGGGCCGATCAGGCCGATCGGGCGGTTCTGCAGCTCGACGCCGCCGCCGACACGTTCGCGCTGTGCCGGCGACAGGTGCGGCAGCGACATCGCCAGCGCCGCGAAATCGTTCACCACCAGCAGCGTTTCGAGGCCCTGGCGGACGCGCAGCTCCTCGATCGAGAAGCTCCAGTGGTGGTTGGTCATGCTGACCCGGTCTTCCTCGACCGGGTTGGCGATCGCCAGCGCCGCATGGCGCACGCTGTCCACCGCCAGCCCCCGGCCGGCAGCCTTGCCCAGGTAGGCCTGCATGGCCTCGCCCAGGGTCGGATAGTCGGCGCAGGCCAGCACTTCGATGTCGTCGAAGCCTTCCCCAGATTGCAGGGCGAAGCGGGCATTGGTGCCGCCGATGTCGGCCAGCAGCTTCAATCCTGCGCTCATCGCAGTTCCTCGCAGCGCACGGCATCCGGTTCGCCTGCGGCGCCGCCGGCGATCTCGATATTCGTGAAGGCGGCGGCAAAGGCGGCGTTGCTGGTGACGCTGAACGGCGTGTCTACCTTGGCCAGGTCGGTGCCCTTGGCCTGGAAGCAGGCCAGCGGGATCTTGACGGTCTGCTTGCCCTTGCCGGCCAGGCGCTTGAACAGGGCCGTGGTGTCGACGCTGCCGCCGCCCATGCCCATGCTGACCTTGCCCGCCGGCGAGCTAGACACGATGGTGTCGAAGCGCAGCGCCGCATTGCTGCTGGCGGCAGCCGGCAGCACCATCGCCCGTGCACCGCGCGCCTCGACGGTGGCGGGGCCGGTCCAGGTCACCAGCTTGGCGTCCTGCTGGGTATTGACTTGCGATGTCTGGACCGTCACGCCGGGCAGGGCGAAGGTCGAGTTCAGGTCGGCGCCCAGCACCAGCGTTTGCTGGCCGCTGCGGATCGTCAGCGGGAAGCTGGCGCGGTCGGCCTGGCTGAACACGGGGAAGCTGTTGCTCACGCCGCAGCCGCCGGCCGGGTAGGTCGCGTCCAGCTTGCCGACCTTCGAGCGGGTTGCCGCTTTCAGGCCGTAGCCGTAGGCGAACAGCGGCGCGTAGTTCTTGTCGCCCACGTTCAGGTCGGTCTGGCAGGCCGATTTGGGCCACGAGAACGGCAGCTTGCCGGTGAACTCGTAGCGCTTGGGACCGGCCACCAGCAGGTCGGACACGCCCTTGCCCTCGGTGCCCGGCAGCCAGGCCGCCACGAACACGTCCGACAGGTTGAGCAGGTCGTTGACGTAGAGCGGGCGGCCCGACACGAACACGGTCACGACCGGCTTGCCTTTGCCGCCGACCGCCTGCAATACGGCCAGGTCTTCAGGATAGCGGCTGCTGTGGCGCAGGGTGCCGTTGGGGCCGATGTCGCCGTCGCCTTCCGCGTACGGGCGCTCGCCGATCACGGCCACCACCACGTCGAACTTCGACACATCCACGCCCTTGGCGTCGGCGCTGAAGCTCACGTTGTCCTTGCCGGCTGCTGCCTGGATACCGGCCAGCACCGTGTCGGCATTCGGGAAGTCGGCATTGGTATTGGCAGTGCCCTGCCAGGTGATCGACCAGCCGCCGGTCTGGTTCGACATGTCGTCCGCTGTCTTGCCGATCACGAGGATCTTCTTGCCGCGCGCGATCGGCAGTACCGGGCTGTCGTTCTTGAGCAGCACCAGCGATTCGCGCACCGCACGGCGCGCCAGCTCGCGCGACTGCATGACATCGTCCTTGCCGGCGTAGGCATTCTGCGCCGGGCTCTTGTCGAACAGGCCCGCGCGCAGCTTGACGCGGATGATGCGGCTCACCGCGTCGTCGATGCGCGACATCGGGATCGCGCCGCTTTCCACCTGCTTGATGGTGTTGGCGATAAAGGCCTTCCAGTCGTCCGGCACCATGATCATGTCGTTGCCGGCATTGATGGCCTGCACGCAGCTGTCGTTGCGGCAGCCCGGCACTTCGCCGATGCCGTTCCAGTCGGTGACGACGAAGCCGTCGAAGCCCATCTTCGTCTTGAGTACGTCGGTGATCATGGCGCGGCTGCCGTGCATCTTGCCGTAGTCGGTGGCTCCGGCCACGTCGTTCCACGAGTTGAACGAGGTCATCACGGTCTGGACACCCGCCTGCAGCGCCGGATAGTAGCCGGCGCCGTGGATGTTGATCATCTGCGAGGTGCTGGACTTGTTGACGCCGCGGTCCTTGCCGAACTCGGTGCCGCCGTCCCCGATGAAGTGCTTGGCGGTGGCGATGGTATTGGCGTCGTCCTTCAGCTTGCCCTGCATGCCGCGCACGTAGGCGCCGGCATAGCTTTTCACGACTTCCGGGTGCTCGGCATAGCTCTCGTAGGTGCGGCCCCAGCGGTCGTCGCGGACCACGGCCAGGGTCGGGCCGAATACCCATGCGATGCCGCTAGCGCGCGTGGCTTTCGCGGTGGCGGCGCCGATTTCTTCCAGCAGCTTCGGATTGCGCGCCGCACCCAGGCCGATGTTATGGGGGAACAGGGTGGCGCCGAACACGTTGTTGTGGCCGTGGACGGCATCCGTGCCCCACACCACCGGCACCTTGATCGCCATGTCGGTGCTGAGGGAGGCCTCGTGGTAGCGCTGCGCCAGCGCCAGCCATTCGGCCGCCTTGGCATGCTTGTTGTTGTTCGGCCAGCTGCCGCCGCCGTTGAGCACCGAGCCGAGGTAGTAGCGCTTCACGTCTTCCGGCGTGGCGCTCTTGATCTCGGGCTGGGTCATCTGGCCGACCTTCTGCGCGAGCGTCATCTTGCTCACGATCTCGGCGACGCGCTTCTCCAGCGCGGCATCCTTGCCGATGGCGCTGGTGACCCGCGGCCAGTCGGCCAGGGGCGCGTTGGCGGCCATCGCCGGGGACAGGGCAAGGGCGATGGCAAGCGCCATCACCGGATTACGAAGCATGGGTTTCATAGGCTGTCTCGCTGGTGTGATCGTGTCGTTGTCTTATTCGCCGCGCAGGAAGGACCGGTACCACTTGCCGCTGCCCTTCAGGCGGCGCTGCTGGGTCGTGTAGTCGATGTGCGTCAGCCCGAAGCGCTTCAGGTAGCCTTCGGCCCACTCGAAGTTGTCGAGCAGGCTCCAGGCGAAGTAACCCTTGACCGGCACCCCGTCCTTGATGGCCGACTTGAGTGTGGCCAGGTGGCGCATCAGGTAGTGGCGGCGCTGTACGTCGTCGATCTCGCCGTCAGGCCCCACTTCGTCTGCATAGCAGGAGCCGTTCTCGGTGATGTACATCGGCCCCGGGTGATAGTCGTTCTCGATGCGCAGCAGGAGTTCCGCCAGGCCCTGCGGCGCCACTTCCCAGCCCATGTAGGTGGTTTCCACGCCGTCCGCCGGCGGCAGCACGCGCGCCGACAGCGGCGCGTGGCCAGGGTCGTGCTGGATGGTTTCGGGGAAGTAGTAGTTCACGCCGAGGAAGTCGGTTGGCACGGCGATCGCTTCCAGGTCGCCCGGCAGCACGATCGGCGCGGCGTCGCCGATGGCTTCCAGGGTCGCCTTCGGATAGCCGCGGCCGTACAGCGGGTCGAGGAACCAGCGGTAGCGCAGGCCGTCATGGCGCTCGGCGGCGGCGATGTCGTCCGGCCGGTTGCTGGCCGCGCGCACCGGGTGCAGGCTGAGGGCGATGCCGGCCTTGGCATTGCGCACGTTGGCGCGGATCAGCGGCACCGCCTTGCCGTGCGAGAGCAGCACGTGGTGGGCCACCTGCAGCGCGGTCTTGAAGTCGGTATTGCCCGGTGCGTGCCAGCCTTCGAAATTGCCGATGATCGCGGTGCACCAGGGTTCGTTGTGGGTGATCCAGTGCTGCACGCGGTCGCCCAGGCGGCGCGTCACCGCATCCACGAAAGCGAGGTAGGCGTCGACGGTGGCGCGATTGTTCCAGCCGCCGCGGTCTTCCAGGAACTGCGGCAGGTCCCAGTGGTAGAGCGTGGCCCAGGGCTGCATGCCGCGTTCGAGCATGCCGTCCACCAGGCGAGAGTAGAAATCCAGGCCCTTCTCGTTCGGCTTGCCGTCCACTTCCGAGAAGATACGCGGCCAGGCGATCGAGAAGCGGTAGGCGTTCAGCCCCATGTCGCGGGCGAGGTCGAAATCTTCCGGCCAGCGGTGGTAGTGGTCGCAGGCGACCATCCCGTTGGAACCGTCCTTGATCTTGCCCGGCGTGGCGGCAAAACGGTCCCAGATCGATTCGACCCGGCCATCCTCCTGGCCGGCGCCTTCGATCTGGTACGACGAGGTGGCGCAGCCCCACAAAAAGTCGGGGGCAAAATCGCCGCGCGAAGCTGCAGTCGGCTCTGGAGGGGTAGCTTTTGTCATGGTGTGATGTTTATGTATTCGTTACGCAAGGATATTTGGAAAGCTTTCCATTTGCAATCTAAAAAAAAGGCCGGCAAGCGGCCCTACCCCTATTTCTTTTTACTCCGCGTCGCGCCGGCAGCCCTGGTCGGTACTTTGGCGAGAGAAGCGCGCAAGGTCACGCTCACCGGGAAAGTGCGCGTCACCGGACGGTGCAGGTCGTAGCAGCGGTTGAGCAGGGCATTCAGGCCATTGAGCGTCATTTCGCGCCAGGGCATGTGCACCGAGGTCAGGCGCGGCGCCGAGAACGCGGCGCTCGGCGTGTCGTCGTAGCCGATTACCGACAGGTCGCGCGGCACGCTGATGCCGGCTTCCTGGAAGTAGGCCAGCGCGCCCACCGCCATCTCGTCGTTGGCGCAGAACAGGGCGCTGCAGGTGTAGCCGGAATCGACCAGCGCCTTGGCCGCGGACCAGCCGCCTTGGGGCGAAAAGTCGCTTTCGGCGAGCCAGACCTTGCTGGCGTCGATGCCGTCCGCCTCCAGCTCGTGCATGAAGCCGTCGATACGGGCCACGTTGTCGGCAAACGCCGCCGGACCGGAGATGACGGCGATGTCGCGGTGCTTGTAGTCGAGCAGCGTGCGGGCCGCGAGGCGTCCGCCCAGCGCGTGGTCGACCATGAAGCACTGGTCGGGGATCGCGCTGAATTCGTGGTTCAGCGCCACGATCTGGCGCTGCTTGGCGCCGAGGGCCGCCAGATCGTCATCGGTCAGCGCGCTGGTCATCATGATGATGCCGTCGCAGCCGCGCTCGATCAGGAACTCGATGCCCTCGATGGCCTGGCGGCGCGCGTCGCCCAGGCCGACGCCGAAGGCCACCACCATGTGCAGCCCGGCGGCGCGCAGCTCGGTGTCGATGATCTGCAGGATCGGGGTATAGAAGGTACCGCTCAGCACCGGGATGTAGACGCCGACCATCTGGCTGGTGCCGGACAGCAGGGCGCGCGCCGCGTGCGAGGGGCGAAAACCCAGCTCGTCGATCGCCTTGCGCACGCGTTCCAGCGTGGCCGGGGAGACCGAGCCCTTGCCGCTGACCACGCGCGAGGCGGTGCCGAGACCGACCCCGGCGAGACGCGCTACGTCCTTGATGGTTGCCACTAACGTTCCCTGTCCTGTTTGTTTAGTATTTCGATAAACACTGAAGCATACTGCATTCGTCTGACACTGGCACCTGTCTTTAGAGGCGCTGGCCGCTCGCGGGATCGAACAGCGACACCCGCGCCGCGTCGATGTCGAAGCGCACCGTCTGCCCGGTGGCCAGGGGCCGCGGGTCGTGCACGATGCTGGACAGCTGGTGGCCGCCGCAGTCGAGCCAGACGACCTGGTGGTTCCCCATCGGTTCCACCAGCGTCACCGATGCGTGCAAGGGACCGTCCGCGACCAGGTGGATGTCTTCCGGCCGCACCGCCAGCGTCACGGCGCCCGAGGGCGCCACGCAGTCCGGCGCCAGCGTCAAGGCCAGCGCACCGGCGCTGAAGCGGCGCTGTACGTCCAGTTCGCCTTCGAGCCGGCCGTCGACGAAGTTCATCGAGGGGGAACCCAGGAAGCCGGCCACGAAGCGGTTGGCCGGGCGCTCGTAGACCTCGCCCGGCGTGCCGATCTGCTGGATGCGCCCGCCCTGCATCACGACGATGCGGGTGGCAAGCGTCATCGCCTCGGCCTGGTCGTGGGTCACGTAGATCATGGTCGAGCCGAGCGCCTGGTGCAGCATCTTGAGCTCGCGCCGCAGTTCCGCGCGCAGCTTGGCGTCCAGGTTCGAGAGCGGCTCGTCGAACAGGTAGACCCCCGCTTCGCGCACCAGGGCGCGGCCGATCGCCACGCGTTGGCGCTGGCCCCCCGACAGCTGGGCGGGTTTACGGTCCAGCAGCGACTCCAGCTGCAGCATCTCGGCCGCCTTCTGCACGCGCCGGTTGATCTCGGCCCTGGGCGCACCCGAGATGCGCAGGCCGAAGGACATGTTCTTCTCGACCGTCATGGTCGGGTACAGCGCATACGACTGGAACACCATGCCGATCCCGCGCTCGCTGGGGTCGGCATGGCTCATATCAACCCCGCCGATCTCGATGGAACCGCCGGCCAGGTCGATCAGGCCTGCGATGCTGTGCAGCAGGGTCGACTTGCCGCAGCCGGAGGGCCCGAGCAGGACCAGGAACTCGCCCGGCTCGATGTGCAGGTCGAGGTCGCGGATGACCTGGTTGCTGCCGCGGGTGATGCACAGCTTGCGCAGATGGACGTTCGACATGCTTGTTAACCCTTAGCCTTTCACGGCGCCAGCGGCAATGCCGCGCACGAACCAGCGTCCCGAGATGAAGTAGATCGCCAGCGGCAGCGCGGCCGTCAGGATGGTCGCGGCCATGTTGACGTTGTACAGGCGGATGCCGGTGGTGGTGTTGATCACGTTATTCAGCTGCACCGTCATCGGCGCATTGTCGCGGCCCGCGAACACCAGGCCGAGGATGTAGTCGTTCCACACGCCGGTAACCTGCATGATGGCGGCCACCACGACGATGGGCAGCGACATCGGCAGCATCACCTGCAAAAAGATGCGCCAGAAACCGCCGCCGTCGATGCGCGCCGCCTGGAACAGCTCGTGCGGCACCGAGGCATAGTAATTCCGGAACAGCAGGGTCATGATCGGCATGCCGAAGATGACGTGCACCAGCACGATGGCCGGCAGCGAACCGAACACGCCGGCGCGCGCCATCATCCACACCAGCGGATAAATCATGACCTGCACCGGGATGAACGCGCCGGCCAGCAGCACGCCGAACAGCAGGTTGGCGCCGCGCGGCTTCCAGAACGACAGCGCATAGCCGTTGATGGCGCCCAGCAGGATCGGGATGATGGTGCTCGGCACCGTGATCGCCACCGAATTCCAGAAGCCGCCGCTGACCTGGCTCCAGGCGTTGCGCCACGGCTCGACGGTGGCCATCAGGGGCAGGGCGAACACATTGCCGCTCCTGATCTCGTCCATCGACTTGAAGGACGTGATGATCATGACGTACAGCGGCAGCAGGAAGTACAGCGCGGCGCTGAAGAGAAAAGCATACACGCCGATGCGGGCGGGGGACAGGCGCCGGCGGCGCGCGGCCGGGGCGGTGCCTGGTACGGCGTCGAAAGGCATGGCGGAAGCCTGCAAGCTGGTGTGGCTCATGCGCGTTTCCTCCGGCTGCGTGCGTAGGCATAGGGCGCCAGCAGGGCCAGCACCGGGATGAGCAGGGTGACGGCGCCGGCCGAGGCCAGTCCGATATTCGAGCGCAGGAACAGGTGATCCATGATGAACTTGGCCGGCACTTCGCTGGCCGTGCCCGGTCCGCCGCCGGTCATCGCCACCACCGCGTCGTACAGTTTCACGACGGCGGTGCACAGCAGCAGGAACACGGTGGCCACCGTCGGGCCCAGCATCGGCAGCACAAGTTGAAGGTACACCCTCCACGCGGGAATGCCGTCCAGGCGCGCCGCCTTGTAGATTTCCGGATCGACGCCGCGCAGGCCGGCCAGCATCATCGCCATCACCAGGCCCGAAGCCTGCCAGACGGCCGCGATGACGATGGTGTAGATGACCATCTCCTGGTCGATGATCCAGTCGAAGCTGAAGCTGGGAAAGCCGAGCTGGCGCACCGCGCCCTCGATGCCGGCGCCCGGCGCCAGCATCCACTGCCACACCAGGCCTGTGGCGACGAAGGACATCGCGTACGGATAGAGGAAGACCGTGCGCAGGAAGCCTTCGCCATTGACGTTCTGGTCGATGAAGGCGGCCAGCAGGAAGCCGAGCACCATGCAGGCGGCGATGAACAGCGCGCCGTAGACGGCCAGGTTGTTCAGCGAGATCAGCCAGCGTTCGTTGTCGAACAGGCGTACGTACTGGGCGGCGCCGATGAAGGTATCCGACGGGAAGGTGCGCGAGGCGGTGAACGAGGTGCGGAAGGTCCACAGCGCCGCGCCGATGTAGGCGACCAGCACCGTGAGCGCCATCGGCAGCAGGGCAAGGTGGGGACTGATTCGATGGGCGCGCAGGGTGAGCATGGGGTCAGTATTTGAGTGCGTTGGCGATGCTCTTCTGCGCGCGTTCCACCGGCATGTTGGTGTTCCAGTAGGCGGTCAGGACGTCCTGCATGGCGCCGTTCTGGTCCGGCGTCAGGTAGACCTCGGTGACGCCGGCCTGGCGTGCGCGGTCCTTCATGATCTCGATGCCCTTCTGCGCGCACAGGTCGAGCGTCGACGCGTCGACGTCGGTGCGCACCGGGATCGAGCCTTTCAGCTTGCTGAAGCTCACCTGCAGGGCCGGCTGCGACACCACCTTGGCCAGCAGCTGCTGCGCGCGCACGGCCCCGCTGTTGTCGGTGCGCGGGAAGACGAACACGTCGCCCTGGATCAGGTAGGGGGTCGATGCACTGAAGCCGGCCATGCAGCCGTAGTGCCGGCCTGCGATTTGCCCGGCATTGGTGAACTCGCCCTTGGCCCAGTCGCCCATTACCTGGAAGCCGGCCTTACCGCTGATTACCAGGGCGGTGGCGTCGTTCCAGTTGCGTCCGGGGGATCCGGCGTCCACGTAGGATTTCAAGCGCTTGAAGGCCAGCAGCACCTGACGGAATTGCGGCGACAGCAGGGTCGCCTGGTCGCGGTCGCGGAAGGCGCGCAGGTAGAGATCCTTGCCGCCCATGTTGGCTACGATCGCCGAGAACAGCACGGTTTCCTGCCACGACTGGCCGCCGTGGGCGAGTGGGATGATGCCGGCTGCCTTGAGCTTGTCGAGCGCGGCAAAGAATTCGGCCATGCTTTCCGGCTCCCGGGTAATACCGGCCTTCTGGAAGGCCGACTTCGAATACCAGAACCAGGTCTGCATGTGGATGTTCAGCGGCACCGCATAATAATGGCCCTGCACCTTGATCACATCGATGATCGGGGTGGGCAGCATCTGGTCCCAGTTCTGGGCGCGCGCAACAAGGTCGACATTGTTGAGCATGCCCGCTTCGATCACGTCGAGGAACTGCTTGGAGGTGTTGAACTGGGCCGCGGTGGGCGGGTTGCCGCCGACGATGCGGTTGATGGTCACGGCGCGGGACTGGTCGCCGCCGGCAATCGCCGTGTCGATCCACACGCCACCGGCATTGCGGTAGGCCTGGGCGACCTGCTTCACGGCGGCCGACTCGCCGCCCGAGGTCCACCAGTGGATCACTTCCGCCTTCGGCGCACCCTGTACCGGCGCGGCATGCGCAGTCGCGGCAGGCGTCATGGCGACGGCGAGCCAGGCGCAGGCTGTCGCCAGGGTGCGTGGTGTGAACATCGAGTCTCCGTTGATGCCGTTATTTTCGGTAAGTTGGAAACGTTACCATCGGCTTTGCCCGACTATAGCATCGGGTGAAATCAGGGTCAAACAAATATTGCAATTTGGATTCTTGCACACTTCGATGCCTGCAAGATCAGTTTTAACGCTTGCGCCTGTCTACCTGGGGAATTCGCAACAGACTTGTAACGGTGATTGGCTACCGGAATTTCTTGCCAGATTTTTGTCCGGCTGCACCGTGTTTGCGCAAGGAATTTGTGCGCAAGCGGTATGCCATCTGCGCGCGCGCAACTGCCGGGCACGCTTCCTTCCTATGATAAGTCTTGAATAGCCGGCGGCCCCGACACCGCGCCGGCCTTGCCGGCACGAGTTGGGAGGCAATCATGAGCGACGCAACACGCACGGCTTCGCTGGACTCCGCACCCCGGGCATCGCGCAGCGAAGCGCTCGTGCAGACCAACCTGGCGCACCTGGCGCATCCCAATGTCGCCGCTTTCCTGAAGGCGATCGCGGCAGCCGAAGGTGGGGACTATGACTTCAAGTATGGCGCGCTGAAGGGACGGGCGGATGACCGCTGGCGCTTCACTGACATGTCCACCCATCCGGGGCCGGGCATCGACGGCAAGTCCACCGCCGCCGGCATGTACCAGATCACCCGGCCGACCTGGCAGCACCATGGCGCCAAACTGGGACTGCGGGATTTTTCGCCGCGCACGCAAGACCTGATTGCCGTCGACATCCTGCGCAGCCTGGGCGTGATCGGCCTGATCGAGGCGGGACAAATCGCCGCCGTCATGCCCAAGGCGGCGCGCACCTGGGCGGCGCTGCCGATGGGGCCGGGGCAGGGCGGTCACTATCCGCCGCAGCGCCATGTCAGCTACGAGCACTTCCTTTCGGCCTACTTGCGGGCAGGCGGCGCGATTGCGTAGGATCCTGCCAGACTCCCAAGGACATTCCGGCAGTGACGCCAATCCTCAGCATGCAAGAAGACACCATCCGGCTGGGCCATCCCGGCATCGACACCTCCCTGATGTTCATCCGCTTTGCAGGCGAGGTGACGCGGCAGGGGCCTTATGTGGTGATGCGGGTGCCGTCGAATCCGGACTTCTATTCCGGGAATGCGCTGGTCCTGCGGTCCTGCCCGCGGGACGAGGACCGTGAACGCCTGGAAGCCGATTTCGCGCGCCTGGTCGGCACGCCGCCGACCATCGCGCACCGCACCTTCATCTGGCCGCCAGCGCCGGGCGAAGCACCCGTCCTCGAGGGCTTCCTGGATGCCGGCTATGCCTATGCGTCGCATCCGGTCCTGCTCCTGGAACGCGGCGGCTTGCGCGAACCGGCGCATGCCATCCCTGGCCTCGAGATCCGGCCCTTTGCCAGCGAGCGCGACTGGGCGGACTGGCGCGCGATGAACCTGCGCGAGCTGGCCGGGGTGTATCCCGAAGCCGCGCAGCACACCTTCCTCGAGGGCGAACAGGCGCAGTTCATGCGGCTGGAAGCGGCCGGCCGCGGTCACTGGTGGGGCGCTTTTCTCGACGGCTGCCAGGTCGCCCACCTCGGCCTGTATTTCGAAGGGAAGACAGGACGCTTCCAGGCGGTGCTGACCGATCCGGATTTCCGCGGCCGCGGCATCTGCTCGCAACTGCTCCACCATGTGGCCCGCCTTGGCCTGGCGCGGGCGGAGCAGCTGGTGATCGTGGCGGATGAAACCCATGGGGCGGGGCGACTGTACGAAAAGCTGGGCTTCGCGCCGCGGCTGCGCATGGCGCAGCTGATGTGGACGCCGGCGCCGGATTAAGGCCCGTCGGGGTTGCGCGACGCGCACCCATGCAGCAAGGGACGCAGCAGTTCGAAGTCGATCGGCTTGGTCAGATGGTGGTCGAAGCCGGCCTCGAAGGCGCGCTCGCGGTCTTTTTGCTGCCCCCATCCGGTGGTGGCGATCAGCGTGGTCCGCGCGCCCTGGTCCAGCTGGCGCACGCGCCGTGCCAGTTCGTAGCCGTTCATGTCCGGCAAGCCAATGTCGAGCAGGGCAAGCACGGGCGCAAAGACAGGGACCAGGGCCAGCGCCTGGGCCGCCGAATGGGCGATGCGAATCTCGCAGCCCGACCATTCGAGCGCCATCGCCAGCATCTGCGCCGCGTCCTCGTTATCGTCGACGACCAGCACCCGTATGGGGGCAGGCAGGGAGCCGGCCGGCGCTGCCGCCTCGGGAGGGACCACATCGAGCGACAGCGGCAGGCGCACAGTAAAGCTGCTGCCCTTCCCGGCGCCGGGGCTGTCCGCCGCGATATTGCCGCCATGAAGCTCCACAATGCCGCGCACCAGGGCAAGGCCGATGCCGAGTCCGTCCTTCGATCGTTCCAGTGCAGGCTCGAGCTGGGAGAACATGTCGAAGATGTTGGCCAGTGCCTCGGCCGGTATGCCGATGCCGTTGTCGCATACGCGGATCTCGGCCATGCCATCCTTGCACGCCAGCTGCAGTTCGATCAGGCCGCCGTCCGGCGTGTACTTCGCCGCATTGGTCAGCAGGTTCAGGACGACCTGGGACAGGCGCGTGGGATCTCCCTCTACCGTGACCGTCGGCGCTGCGATCGACAGGCGCAGCGTATGGCCTGCGTCCTGCATGGTGGAGGCCAGGTCCTGGGCCGCGCTGCGTACCAGCGCGCTTAGCTCGACCGGGGTGCGGCGTAGCTGCATACGCCCCTGGGTGATGCGCGACACTTCCATCAGGTCGTCCACCAGCCGTGTCAGGTGGCGCAACTGCCGGTCGAAGGCCTGCACCAGCCGGCCGTCTGCACTCTGGGCGAACTTCAGGGTGAGCACGTCGAGCGCACTGCGCATGGGTGCGAGCGGATTGCGCAGCTCGTGCGACAGCGTCGCCAGGAATTCATCCTTGCGGCGATCCGCCGCCGACAACTGCGCGTTGAGCTTCTTGAGTTCTTCCTCGGCGCTGCGGCGCGCTTCCAGGGCGGTTTCGGCCGCCTTGCGCGCGCTCAGCAATTCGCGCTCGTAGGCCCGGCGCTCGGACGCCTTGAAGAAGGCCCAGTGGTCGACGTTCCGGTCCCCGGCCAGGCGCCGTACGATATTGACCAGTACGGGCAGGCGTTCCTGGCTGCGGGTACGCAGGTCGACCTGGATCTCCGCCACCGAGCCCTGCACCTCCAGGATCGGCTGGCAATGGGTGTGATAGAACAGGCGCGCACCGACCGGCAGCAGGTCGCGCATGCGCACCTTGCCCACCAGTTCTTCATGCGCGTAGCCCAGCCAGGTGCAGGCCGTGCCGTTGGCCCGCAGGATGACGCCGTCGGCGGCGGTGAGCACCAGCGCGCAGGCCGCATCGTCGAACAGGCGTTCGCCTGAAGGAAGGTCAGGCGGCACCGGTGTCAGCGCAGGGTTTGCGCGAGGAATTGATCGATGGCCTGCGAGCTGGCTGTCGGCGCGCTCATGTGCGGGCAGTGGCCGACGTTGTCGATGACGTGCAAAGTGCTGGACGGCAGCTGCCGTTGCAGGAATTCGCCCACGGCCAGGGGGGCCACCAGATCCTCGCTGCATTGCAGGATCAAGGCCGGGACCGTCGACTTCGGCACGTCCGCACGGTGATCGGAGGTGAAGGTCACGCGGGCGAAGTGCTTAGCGATCTCGGGATCGTTGCGGCAGAAGCTGCTGGTCAGTTCCTCGCGCAGCGCCGGTTGTCCGGGCGCGCCCATGATGGCCGGCGCCATGCTGCTCGACCAGCCGAGGTAGTTCGCATCCATCGTTTCCAGCAATTCCTCGATGTCCTCGTGGCTGAACCCGCCCACATAGTCGCCATCGTTGATGTAGCAGGGCGATGGTCCCACCATGACCTGCGCCACGAATTTTTCGGGCGCCTTGATCGTGGCCAGCATGCCGATCATGGTGCTGACCGAGTGGCCGACGAAGATGACAGGTCCGGTCGCGAACGCGTCGAGGATCTCGAGCAGGTCGTCGGCGTAGCCATGCAGGCTGCCGTACTTCGTACGGTCATAGGCCGACAGGTCGGAGCTTCCACTGCCGACCAGGTCGAACGAGATGGTGCGGAAACGGTCCTGGTAGCCTGGTGCGAGGAAGCGCCACATGGTTTGGTCGCAGCCAAATCCATGCGCGAACACCATGGATGCAGCACCATTTCCGGACACTCGGACGTTGTTGCGAAGCTGGATATCGGAGCTCATCGTAGCCGTTAGAAAAAATTTAACAATTTATTATAGCGTGTTAATGATTAGAAAACCTGCACGGCTGACCTAGCATTGTCCCGATTTGGCAATGGTTCACCTTGGTATCCCGGCTCGTCCGCATTGCCACAGCGCAAAACAATAAGCCCAACCGGATGGGCTGGGCTTATTGCCGCTTACTTCGTGCCGACGACAGACATCGAACCCGCATCACAAGTTGTGCGAGTAGGGCAAAGCAAGTTTCAGGCTCGGCATGATCAGCTCTTCCTTACTCAAGATACGAACCGCAAGGATGAAGTGTTCGACCAGAGGTCACGCGGCTCCAGTGACAGTGCGACGATGCAGAAAGAAACCGTTGAGCGTAAGGCGGCCTCGTTCCGGGTCCTTCGACAAGCGTTCCGGATGGTCGATCTGCCCCGAATGAAGAATCCCTCCATCATAAAAAATAGCGCGGTTGTAGGCGGCAGGAGCTGTACCGATCTGCTCAAAATAGTCATTGCTGGAAGTAAGGTAGCCGGGCGGCCCACCGAGAAGCCGGCTGAACGCCTCTCCGCTTAACGCACGGGCCTTCACATTGAGGTCGGCCATCTCCTCCGGCAGTCTACGGGGCTTGTAGAAACTCGTACCGCCAAGGCCCGGATCACGGAACAAGTACAGAACCATGGCGGCCATCGCCTCGCCAGACTGCGGGTCGATACGTCGTGAGCCAACCATCATGTCTTTATGGCACATGCGCTGAAGCGGTTGCAAGCTCTCTGCAGGTTTGGTCACCATGGAAAGTCGGCTTGCAGCCTGCAATGTACGCCGCCCGCCCAACAGACGCCGTATATGCAAGGTAAAGAACTCGCTGAGCAGTGCCGTAAAGTCCGACGGCATGGCCACCTCGGGCCCGGGGAAGTAATTCCCGCCATCGACAGCGAAGGCAGCACGTCTTGTAGCCGCAAACGCCAGCATGTCTTCAGGCTTGAGCAGAAAGTCGTCGATGACCACGCATGGTTTACAGCCAGGTAGTGCAATGGTCCGAACGAGGGGACGCGGATTGAACATTGTCGTAGTCAAGAGGTTGAAGCGTGCAAGAAACAAGATTATCAGTTCATTAATTGCACAGATAGTATCATTTCTCTATTGCTACTACCGCGTTACCATTTGCAATCGCAGCATGTCGGGAACGACCGCTCCCGGCCGCTGCTGCCGCTCAGTAGCGGAAGCTGTCGACGTTTTGCAGACGCATGGAGGAAGCTACCGGCTGGGTCACATGGTGCTTATTTAGACCGCATGAAGCAAAAAGCCCAGCCATGAGGCTGGGCAAATGCTTGATGATACTGGTGCCGGCTGCAGGACTCGAACCCGCCACCTGATGATTACAAATCAACTGCTCTACCTGATGAGCTAAGCCGGCTTAATCTTGAAACAACGATTATACGCTATTTGATGCGCGTCAACGTCGGACGCCCGCCCTTCTTCGGCGGTTCGTCATCGCCATCCGGCGAAGCAAGGGTTTCATCCGCCGGCGTCTCCGCCTTGCCCGGTACTGCCGACAAGGACGGCGCCCCCGCTTCTTCGGTCGCGGACGAAGGCGCCATCTCCGCCGCCGTCACGTTCACCTCGAAGGCCATGCCCTGGCCATTCTCGTTCGCGTAGATCGCCAACACGTTCGCCACCGGAATATACAGCTCGCGCGATACGCCATTGAAGCGCGCCCGGAAGTGGATCGCGTCGTTGTCCATCTTGAGGCCCGAGGTGGCGCCGTAGCTGATGTTCAGGATGATCTCGCCCTTGCGGACGTATTCCATCGGCACCGTCGTGGCGGCGTCGACCTTGACCGCAAGGTAGGGCGTGTAGCCGCTGTCCGTGCACCATTCGTAGATGGCGCGCAGCAGGTAGGGCTTGGTGGAGATCTCTGACATGGGTGTGATTAAAAAAGCAAACCTGTTCGTGCGCGCCAGTGTAACGGATTCGCCCGGATGACGTCCGAAAACCGGCGCATATCGAATCGATGCGGCATCCTTCGATGCGGCATGCGGGCGCGAAGATACGCCCGCAGCGCACATCAGCGGCGCATCACCTTCTCGGACGGGGTCAGCGCTTCGATGTAGGCTGGGCGCGAGAAGATGCGCTCGGCGTACTTCATCAGCGGGGCCGCGGTCTTGGACAGCTCGATGCCGTAGTGGTCCAGGCGCCAGAGCAGCGGGGCAATTGCCACGTCCAGCATCGAGAACTCGTCGCCCAGCATGTACTTGTTCTTCAGGAACAAGGGGGCCAGCGTGGTGAGGCGGTCGCGGATTTCCGAACGGGCCTTGTCGTGGCTCTTGTCGTTGGTCTTGTTGCGCTCGCTTTCCAGCACGTGGACGTGGACGAACAGTTCCTTCTCGAAGTTGAACAGCATCAGGCGGGCACGGGCGCGCATCAGCGGGTCGGCCGGCATCAGCTGCGGGTGCGGGAAGCGTTCGTCGATGTACTCGTTGATGATGTTCGATTCGTACAGGATCAGTTCGCGCTCGACGAGGATCGGCACCTGGCCGTAGGGGTTCATCGTCGAGATGTCTTCCGGCTTGTTGAACAGGTCGACGTCGCGCACCTCGAAGTCCATGCCCTTTTCGAACAGGACCAGGCGGCAGCGTTGGGAGAACGGGCACGTGGTGCCGGAGTAGAGAACCATCATGGTTTATAGTTCCTTAAGAAACAATGGGGTGAAGCGCCAGGATCGTTAGCGATTCACCCCGAAAAATGATTGCCCGTATTATAGCCAACCGGGCAATGAAAGCGAATTTACTTCACTTCTTTCCAATACGATTTGTTCAGGAGCCAAGCCAGGAAGGCGAACAGCGACAGGAAGAGCAACACAATTACGCCCAACTTCTTGCGCGTGTCTTGCGCTGGCTCAGCCATCCACACCATATAGGCAACCAGATCGGCCGTCGCGGTGTCGAACTCCTGCTGGGTCATCGTGCCCTGCTGAACCTGTTCGAAACCGACGAATTTGTGGATCGTCTTGCCGGCTTCGTGCGGGTCAGGCACGTCCGCGAACTTCGCCTGGCGCACGCCTTGTTCCTGCCACATCACGTGCGGCATGGCCACGTTCGGCACCACCATGTTGTTCCAGCCGGTCGGACGGCTGTCGTCCTTGTAGAAGGTGCGCAGGTAGGTGTACAGGTAGTCCGCGCCGGTGCCCGACGGCGAGGCCTTGGCGCGCGCCATCACCGACAGGTCCGGCGGCACTGCGCCGAACCAAGCCGCTGCGTCGGCCGGGCGCAGGGCCGTCGTCATCATGCCGCCAACCTTGTCTTGCGAAAACAACAGGTTGTTCTTGATCTGCTCTTCGGTCAGGCCGATATCGCGCAGGCGGTTGTAGCGCATGGCGGATGCCGAATGGCAGTTCAGGCAGTGGTTGACGAACAGCCTGGCGCCATTCTGCAGCGACGACAGGTCGGTGCGCTCCGGCGCCTGCTCGAGCGGGATGCCGCCTTCGGCGGCGAATACCAGTCCCGGCACCAGGGCCAGGACTGCGATCAGTTTCTTCGCAAATTTCATGTGTCTGTCCTTGTGTCCGTGATTAGTGAGCCGAATAGGTCAGGCGCGTCGGCACCGGCTTGAACGTGCCCATCGTGCTCCACCACGGCATCAGCAGGAAGAACGCAAAGTACAGCAGGGTCGCCACTTGCGAGATGATCGTGTAGGCCGGGGTCGGCAGCTGGGTGCCCAGGTAGCCCAGGGTCACGAAGCAGATCGCGAACAGGATGTACACCCACTTGTGCCAGTCCGGACGGTAGCGGATCGAGCGCACCGGCGAGTGGTCGAGCCACGGCAGGAAGGCGATGATCACCACCGACGAACCGAACAGCACCACGCCCCAGAACTTCGCATCCAGCACTTGCGGCAGCATGCCGACGATCAGGACCAGGCCGATCACGGCGATGGCGATCTTGGTCTTGTAGGCCAGGCGCGACTTGAACCAGATGAACACGATGAAGGCGGCGGTCGCGGCCATCAGCACGAACATGAAATCGGCGGTGGTGGCGCGCAGCACCGAGTAGAAGGGCGTGAAGTACCAGGTCGGCGCGATGTGGGCCGGGGTCTTCATCGAGTCGGCCGGCAGGAAGTTGTTGTACTCCAGGAAGTAGCCGCCCATCTCAGGTGCGAAGAACACGATCGCCGAGAAGATCAGCAGGAACACCGCCACGCCGAAGAAGTCCTTGGCCGAGTAGTACGGGTGCGACGGGATACCGTCGACCGGATGGCCGTCCGGGCCGATGTTGTCCTTGATCTCGATACCGTCCGGGTTGTTCGAGCCCACTTCGTGCAGCGCGATCAGGTGCGCCGCCACCAGGCCCAGGATCACCAGCGGCAGGGCGATGACGTGGAAGGCGAAGAAGCGGTTCAGGGTGGCGTCGGAGACGACGTAGTCGCCGCGGATCCACAGCGACAGGTCCGGGCCGATCACGGGGATCGCGCCGAACAGGTTGACGATCACCTGCGCGCCCCAGAACGACATCTGGCCCCATGGCAGCAGGTAGCCGAAGAAAGCTTCCGCCATCAGGCACAGGAAGATCGCGAAGCCGAACAGCCAGATCAGTTCGCGCGGCTTGCGGTAGGAGCCGTACATCAGGCCGCGCGCCATGTGCAGGTACACGACGATGAAGAACATCGAGGCGCCGGTGGAGTGCATGTAGCGCACCAGCCAGCCCCACGGCACTTCGCGCATGATGTATTCGACCGAACCGAAGGCCAGGTTGGCGTCCGGCTTGTAGTGCATGGTCAGGAAGATGCCGGTGACGATCTGCAGCACCAGCACCAGCATGGCCAGCGAACCGAACAGGTACCAGACATTGAAGTTCTTGGGCGCGTAGTACTTGCCCCACTGGTCGTTCCACAGCTTCGACAGCGGGAAGCGGTCGTCGACCCAGGCCAGCGCCTTGGCGCCGACCGGCGCGTTGGCGGGAACCTGCGTTTCCTTGAATGGAGCGCCCATGTTATGCCTCGCCTTTCTCGTCTTTGCCGATCACCAGCTTGTTGTCGGACAGGTACATGTAAGGAGGAATATCCATGTTGGTCGGCGCCGGCTTGTTCTGGAACACGCGCGCCGACAGGTCGAAGGTCGACCCGTGGCATGGGCACAGGAAGCCGCCCGGCCAGTCGTCAGGCAGGTTCGGCTGCGGGCCCGAGGCCAGGCGCGACGAGGGCGAGCAGCCCAGGTGCGAGCAGATGCCGACCGTGACCAGCACTTCCTTGTGTTCCTGGCGCGCGCGGTACGGGTTCTTTGCGTACTCCGGCACCGGCAGCTGGAAGAATTTCTCGGAGTTCGGGTCCGCCAGCTCGCTGGCGGTCTTGTCGAGCGTGGCCAGCATCTCGGGCGTGCGGCGCAGGATCCACACCGGCCTGCCGCGCCACTCGACCACTTTCATTTCACCCGGCTTGACGTCGGAAATGTCGACCTCGACCGGGGCGCCGGCGGCTTTCGCGCGCTCGGACGGCTGGAAGGTGCTGACGAGGACGCCCGCCGTGGATACCCCAACGACGCCGCCTGCCGCGCATGTCGCAACCAGCAGTCCGCGTCGGCCTGAATCGACCTGCTTCTCATTACTCATACCAACCCCACTCCGTGAAATTTCGAATCCTAAGAATCAATGAAGAGCTTCCAGCAACATAAAATTATATGTGAAGGGCAATAACGATTGGAAAAAAATTATCAAGCGGACACATCTGAAGGGATATTCGTCTCCTGTTAGACCCGGAATGTGCCTGTGCGTCCGCAGCATCGGGGCTTGCGGTATCATGAAACGGCTTGACGCAAAAACAACGAAAGGAAAGTCATGTCCCTGCTGGGAGAGTTCAAAACGTTCGCAATGCGCGGCAACGTCGTCGATCTTGCCGTCGGCGTCATCATCGGCGGCGCGTTCGGGCGCATCGTCGATTCGCTGGTCAAGGACGTGATCATGCCGCCGATTAGCATGTTGTTTGGCGGCCTCGATTTTGCCAATTACTACCTTCCCCTGAACGGGCAGCCCACCACGCTGCCGCTGGCGGAGGCGCAAAAGGCCGGCGCCGTGCTCGCCTACGGGAATTTTTTGACCATCCTGCTGAACTTCATCCTGCTGGCGTTTGTCATCTTCCAGATGGTGCGGCTCGTGAATCGCCTGCGCGGTCCCGTGCAGGCGCCGACGCCAGCGGAAAAGGAAGAGATCCTGCTGCTGCGCGACATCCGGGACTCCTTGAGAAAGTAAATCCGTGAACGACAGCGTCCATGAACTCAAGCCGCAGGGCATGCGCCCGCGGCGCTGGCCGGGAGCGGTGAGGCGCTTCTGGCTGCTGTTCGCGCAGGCCGTCACGGTCGCGCTGGCGCTGTATTTCGTGATCGCCGCCATGCGGCCCGAGTGGCTGCAGCGCGCACCCACCCAGGTGGCGCTCGGCCCGCCTGGCAGCGCCGTGCCGGTGCTGCAGGGGCCGAGCCTGCCGGCGAGTGGCAGCTACCGCGAGGCGGCCGGGCGCGCCATGCCGGCCGTGGTCAACATCCTTACCAGCAAGACATCGCGCGAAACGCATCCGCTGCTGAAGGACCCGTTCTTCCGCCGTTTCTTCAGCGACCGCCTGCCGCCCGACGAACAGCTGGCCAGCCTCGGCTCGGGCGTGATCGTCAGCGGCGACGGCTACATCCTCACCAACAACCACGTCATCGAAGGCGCCGACATCATCGAGGTCGGCTTGGCCGACGGCCGCAAGGCGGCGGCGCGCGTGGTCGGCACCGATCCGGAAACCGACCTGGCCGTGATCCGCATCGCGGAGCGCAAGCTGCCGGTGATGGTGCTGGGCGACCCGGAAGCGGCGCGCGTGGGCGACGTGGTGCTGGCCATCGGCAACCCCTTCGGCGTGGGCCAGACGGTCACGCTCGGCATCATTTCGGCGCTCGGGCGCAACAACCTGCACATCAACCAGTTCGAGAACTTCATCCAGACCGACGCCGCGATCAATTTCGGCAACTCGGGCGGGGCGCTGGTGGACACCAACGGCCAGCTGCTCGGGATCAACTCGGCCATCTATTCGCAGACCGGCGGCTCGGTCGGCATCGGCTTCGCCATTCCCGTCAGCACCGCCAAGATGGTGCTGGACTCGATCGTCAAGCATGGTCAGGTAGTGCGTGGCTGGATCGGCGTCGAGCCGCAGGATATTACCCCCGAACTGGCCGCAAGCTTCGGCCTGGGGCGCTCGAGCGGCGCCATCATCGCCGGCGTGGTGCGCGGCGGACCGGCCGACCGCGCCGGCATGCGCCCGGGCGATATCCTGGTGGCCGTCGCCGGCAGGCAGGTCGCGAATACCAGTGAGATGCTCAACCTGATCGCCCAGCTCGAACCTGGCGAGAAGGCGCCGCTGCGCATCCTGCGCAAGAACCGCGAGGCCACGCTCGACGTCACCGTCGGCAAGCGGCCACGCCAGCCCCAATAATCCCTGTCTTTTTCGGATCCTGCATGCACCTGCGTGACCTGACGCAATTCTTAAACGAGCTCAGCGAGAACAACAACCGGCCCTGGTTCCTCTGGAACAAGCCACGCTACGACATCCTGCGGGCGGAATTCCTGCAGGTGGTCACCGAGCTCATCCATGAGCTGGGGGCCTTCGACAAGCAGGTCGCCGGCTGCGACCCAAGGAAGGCCCTGTTCCGCATCCACCGCGACGTGCGCTTCGCCAAGGACAAGCGCCCCTACAAAACCCATTTCTCGGCCGGCATCGCCCCGCTCAACAAGCGCCGTCCGAGCGCGGCGGGCGGGCCGACCTATTACTTTCATATCGAGGCCAACGGCAAGCTGCTGTTCGGCGCGGGGGAATACCTGCCGCCGGCGCACCGGCTGAAGGCGATCCGCGAACACGTGGTCAACGATGCGACAGGCTTCAGCAAAATGTTGAAGAATAAGCATCTCCGCGCGACCTATGGCGACCTGCAGTTCGAAGACGTCCTGCAACGGCCGCCGAAGGGCGTCGATCCGAACCACCCGCTGGTGGAATACCTGAAGCTGAAAAGCTATTTCGTCTGGATCGAGGTGCCATTGCTGCTGAATGCCCCGGAATTGCTGGTGCCGCAGCTGGCGAGCGGCATGAAGGACGCGTTCGCGCTGGTCACCTGGCTGCGGAGTGTACCCGAGCTGCAGGAAGCGCGCGAACAAGAGGAACCAACCGAATAGGAGGGCGACATGGCCTTGCAACATGCAGTTTCGGGCGAACGCATCGCCTTGCAGCGCGGCGACGACGACATCGCCCATTTCACGTCGATTGCGCTGGTCAAGACCGACCACATGGAACTGATCCGGCTGGTGCTGCCGAAGGAAAAACCGATGCCCGCGCACCGGGTGGAAGGCGAGATGACCCTCGTGTGCCTGGAAGGCGAAATCGCCTTCGATGCGCACGGGCGCACCACGATCCTGCGGCCGAACGAGATGGTGTACCTGGCGGGCGGGGAGCCGCATGCGATTCGCGCCAACAAGGATGCGGTGGCCTTGATGACCATTTTGCTGGGACCGGTGCGCACGGGCGGGCCGACGAACGATCCGCGCGGGTCGGGCAATTGAGGTTCGCTGCGCTCTAGTGCCTTGGGCGGTTTGCTGCAAACTTGGGTCCCGGCCTGCGCCGGGACGACGGTGGTTTTGCTGGCCGGACTCCGGCTGCGTTATGTCACAGTCCTGAAGACTGTCGTACCGGCGAAGGCCAGTACCCAATTTTACGTGAACAGCCCCTAAGG
The DNA here is from genome assembly GCF_059686055.1 of Telluria sp. ZB4P34. NCBI lineage: Bacteria > Pseudomonadati > Pseudomonadota > Betaproteobacteria > Burkholderiales > Oxalobacteraceae > Telluria > Telluria sp. ZB4P34. The sequence goes on from NZ_JCASIF010000003.1 coordinate 172,840, forward strand.
GAAACCCTCAAGCCAACTCATCCCTCGGATCCCTGGCCAGCAACTGCTGCACCATCTCCGTCGCCGACACCCCGTCGAACAGCACCGCCGCCACCGCCTCGGTGATCGGCATGTCCACCCCCAGGCGGCGCGCCAGCGCGCGCACCGACTTCGCGCACGGCACGCCTTCCGCCACGTGACCCAGTTCGGTCACGATGGCGTCCAGCTGCTTGCCCTGCGCCAGCGCCAGGCCCACGCGGCGGTTGCGCGACAGGTCGCCGGTGCAGGTGAGGATCAGGTCGCCCATGCCGGCCAGGCCCATGAAGGTGCTGGCCTGCGCGCCCAGGTGCACGCCCAGGCGGGTGATCTCGGCCAGTCCGCGGGTGATCAAGGCCGCGCGGGCGTTCAGCCCCAGGCCCAGGCCGTCGGCCGCGCCGGTAGCGATCGCCATCACGTTCTTGACGGCGCCGCCCACTTCCACGCCGATCAGGTCGTCGCAGGAGTAGACACGCAGGTTGTTGCCGTGCGCCGCCGCCACCACGCGCTCGCGCAGCGGTTCCGCGTTCGAGGCCACGGTGAGCGCGCAGGGCAGGGCGCGCGCCACTTCCTGGGCAAAGGAGGGACCGGACAGGGCCGCGCCCGGCACGACATCGCCCAGCACCTCGGTCTTCACCTGGTGCGGCAGCAGGCCGGTGCCGGCCTCGAAGCCCTTGCACAGCCAGACCACGTTGGGAATCGCCCGGCCCTTGAGCTGCCCGAGCAGCGGACGCAGGCCGGCCACCGGGCAGGCCAGGATCAGGAGCGGCGCTTCGTCCTCGCGCGCGTCGGCGACGTGCGCCACGGCTTGCTCGAAGTCGGCGCTGAGCGTCAGCGCCGGCGGCAGCGGATAGCCGCGCAGGTAGTGCAGGTTCTCGCGCGCCGCCTGCATCTCGGCCATCTGGTCGGGGTTGCGGCCCCACAGCAGCACGTCATGGCGGGCGGCCAGGGCGATGGCCATGGCTGTACCCCAGGCGCCGGCGCCCAGGATGGTGATCTTCGATGGTGTTCTTTGTGCTGGCATGCTTAGCGTGAAAACATCGGGCGCGGCATCACAGGCCCCACACGTCGTTCGAGCGGACGTAGCCGTCGATGCCGTCGCGGTGGCGCACCCGGATCCAGGTGATGGCGCCCGGGTCGACCAGTTCCAGCACGACGCCCTTGTCGGCCGTCATCAAGACGGGGGACCCTTCGTCGGGACCGGCGAAGACCTTGGCGCCGGCCGTGTGCACCACCAGGTTGCGGCGCGCGCTCAAGCCCTTGGCTTCGGTCCAGGCCAGCTCGCCGTTGGCGTCGCGCACCTTGACCCAGTCGCCATAGCTGGCCACCACCTGCAGCGGCATGCCCTGGGGCGCCACGTACATCTTCCTGCCCTTGCTGGTGGGCGTGTCGTACAGGATCACCGATGCGGCGCCGACGCTCTTGAAGCTGAAGGCGAACGCAGCCGGTGCTGCCAGCAGGAGCACACACGCAAGGAGACGGGATGGGAGCATGGCGGGCCGAAGTAGGGGAGAACCGGGACGCCGGAGGCACGGGCACCGCATGCGATGCCCGTGAATAATAGTATTACTGTGCCGGAGCTGCAGCAGCCTGGGCCATTGCCTGCTGGCGCTGCTGGTAGAAGGCTTCGAAGTTGATCTCGGCCAGGTGCACCGGCGGGAAGCCGGCGCGGCTGATCACGTCAGCGATGTTGGCGCGCAGGTACGGGTAGACGATGTTCGGGCAGCCGATGCCCAGCAGCGGATCCATTTGCTCGGCCGGGATGTTGCGGGCTTCGAAGATGCCTGCCTGCTTGCCTTCGACCAGGAAGGCAACCTTGTCTTTCAGCTTGGCGGTGACGGTGATGGTCACGGTCGACTCATAGATGCCTTCGGCAATGCTTTCAGCGCCGACGTCCAGCGACACTTCGATGGTCGGGGCTTCCTGCTCGAGGAAGATGGCCGGGGAATTCGGTTGCTCCAGCGACATGTCTTTCAGGTAGACGCGTTGGATTTGGAAGACTGGTTGCAGATTTTCGTCAGACATGGAACGCTTTCTAAATTAAGGATGGACGGACGCGCCGTCCCGGTACTTTGGTCAAACGCGACGGCAATTGTATCAAAATCAATTTGGGAACAATACCCCCAGCGCCGCGGGATTCAAAGCCCGTCAAATCAGGCGAAACGCGAAATCAGGCGTTCTTGAGCAGCGGATCGAGGCGCCCGGCCTGGTCGAGTGCATACAGGTCGTCGAAGCCGCCCACGTGGGTCTCGCCCACGTAGATTTGCGGTACGGTGCGGCGGCCGGTGCGCTGCATCATGATCTGGCGCTGTTCCGGGTCGAGGTCGACGCGGATGCGTTCGATGTCGGTCACGCCCTTGGCTTCGAGCAGGCGCTCGGCGCGCACGCAATAGGGGCAGCTGGCGGTGTGGTAGAGAACGACGTGTGCGGTCATGGTGCTTCCTTCCTGAATGGCTTGCTTCGTTTACTTGGTCACCGGCAGGCCGGCGGCGATCCAGGCCGCCTGGCCGCCTTCGAGCGCGTGGGCGTCCTCGAAGCCGGCTGCCTGCAACTGGCGCACCGCCTTGTCGGCCCGTGCGCCGGTCTGGCACACGAGGATGACCGTGCGGTTCTTCGACTTGTCCAGCTCGGCGATCCGCTTGCCCAAGTCTGCCAGCGGAATGTTTTTCGCGTCGCGCAGGTGGCTTGCAGCAAATTCCTCGGCCGTCCTCACGTCCAGTACGAGGGTCTTGCCGCGGTTGATCATCTGCGTGGCCTGCAGCGGGGTGGCGCGCTTGCCGCGCGGGCCAAGGGCCGGCCAGAGCAGGGCGCCGCCCGACATCACGGCGATCGCTACGACAAAGATATTATCGAGAATGAAATTCACAAGGGTTCCGTTGGTTGAACTGAATCGGGGCATTATAAAATAAGATGCTGGACCGGATTTCAATCGCAGTTTTTCAAACCTAAAGAAGAGCTTATGTACAAAATCGTATTCATGCGCCACGGCGAATCCACCTGGAACCTGGAAAACCGCTTCACCGGCTGGACCGACGTCGACCTGACCGAGAAAGGCATCAACGAGGCGAAGACCGCCGGCCGCGTGCTCAAGGAAGCTGGCTTCACCTTCGACGTGGCCTATACCTCGGTGCTCAAGCGGGCGATCCGCACCCTGTGGCTGGCGCTGGACGAGATGGACATGATGTACCTGCCGGTCAAGAACGACTGGCGCCTGAACGAGCGCCACTACGGCGCCCTGCAGGGCCTGGACAAGGGCGAGACCGCCGCGAAATTCGGCGACGAGCAGGTGCTGGTCTGGCGCCGCAGCTACGACACCCCGCCGCCCAGCCTGGAAGCGGACGACCCGCGTACCTCCTTCAATGACCCGCGCTACGCCGGCCTGGACAAGAACCAGATCCCGCTGACCGAATGCCTGAAGGACACCGTGGCCCGCGTGATGCCGGCCTGGGACGAAGAAATCGCGCCGGCCATCCGCGCCGGCAAGAACATCCTGATCTCCGCCCACGGCAACAGCCTGCGCGCCATTATCAAGATGCTGGACAACATCAGCGACAGCGACATCGTCGGCCTGAACATCCCGAACGGCCAGCCGCTGGTGTACGAACTGGATGCCGACCTGAAGCCGATCAAGAGCTACTACCTGGGCGACCAGGCGGCGATCGCCGCCGCCATGGCGGCCGTGGCCAACCAAGGGAAGGCGAAGTAAGCTCTTGCGTTTGCCATTCACGAAGTCCGCCGGCAGCGCGCTGATCTGCGCGCTGCTGGCTGTCGCGCTGTCCGACTCCGCCCTCGCCCAACGCCAGACCGACCGCAGCCGCCAGAAGGCGACGGCGGAAAAGCAGCGCGCCGGCATCCAGCAAAAGCTGGAGGCGATCAAGCGCGACATCGCCCGCACCGAAGACGCCCGTGACGACGCCGCCGACGAGCTGGCGGAGTCGGAGGCCGCCATTTCCGACGCCAACCGCGCCCTGCGCGACCTGGCCGAGGAGCAGGACGCCACCAGCACCCGCCTGTACACGCTGTCGACGGAAGGCGAGCGGCTGCAGCAGACAATTGTTAATCAAAAGAAACAATTGTCGCAACTGCTGCGCGAACATTACGTGGCCGGCAACGAAGACCGGATCAAGCTGCTGCTGTCCGGCGACAATCCGAACCGCATCAACCGCGACCTGCAGATGATGGCCTATGTGTCGCAGGCCCAGGCGAAGCTCCTGACCTCGCTGCGCACCAACCTGGCCGAGGTCGAGGCCAACCGCGACAAGGTCGAGAACGCCCAGCAGGAACTGCAGGAGATCGCAGGCGAGCAGCAACAGCAAAAGGCATTGCTGGAAAAGGAAAAGGCCAAGCGCACCGCGCTGCTGCAGAACCTGTCGACCCGGCTGGCCGACCAGCGCAAGCAGGTCGACCGCCTGCAGCGCGACGAGCAGCGCATGTCGGGCCTGGTCGACCGCCTGTCGCGCCTGATCCGCGAGCAGGCCGAAGCCGAGCAGCGCCGCCAGGCCGCTTTGGCCGCCGCCAGGGCCAAGGCCGCGGCGGAAGAAAAGGCGCGCGCCCTGGCGCGCGCGAAGGCCGCCGCCGAGCAAGCCGAGCGCGAGCGCATCGCGCGCCAGAGCGGCAAGCCGCGCAGTGAGCCAAGTCGGCCGGAGCCGGAGCCGCCCAAGGTGGCTGAACAGCCGAAACCGCTTGATACCAGGCCGAGCGCGCCACCGCCGCCGGAAGTCGCGTTGGCCCCGCCGGCGCCGGCAGGCGCTTTCGCCAGCCTGAAGGGCCGCCTGACGGTGCCGGTGAACGGCAGCGTGGCTGCCCGCTATGGCACCCGCCGCGGCCAGGGTCCGAGCTGGAAGGGCATGTTCATCAAGGCGCCGGAAGGCGCTGAAGTGCGTGCCGCCGGCCCAGGCCGGATCGTGCACGCCGACTGGCTGCGCGGCTGGGGCAACGTGATCATCATCGACCACGGCGGCGAGTACCTGTCGATTTATGGGAGCAATTCGGCCCTGCTCAAGCGCGCAGGCGACATGGTGAAGGCGGGGGACGTGGTCGCGAGCGCGGGCAACACCGGCGGCAACGAGGAATCGGGGCTATACTTTGAGCTCAGGCATCGCGGCCAGCCTTTCGATCCGGCAGGCTGGGTCAAATTCTAAGAGAAAGTGAACAAGCGATGGGCAAGGCAAAGAATATCGGACTGATCGGACTGGGCATGGTGGCCGGCGTGGCCGCCTCCTTCCAGTTCTCGGCCCATGCGCAGAAAGAAACCGGCGCGCCGCTCCCGCTCGACGAACTGCGCCAGCTGGCCGACGTCTACGGCCTCATCAAGACCGACTACGTCGAACCGGTGGAAGACAAGAAGCTGCTGTCCGAAGCGATCGGCGGCATGGTCGCCTCGCTCGACCCGCACTCGACCTACCTGGACCAGAAAGCCTTCCGCGAAATGAAGGAAGCGGTGCAGGGCAAGTTCGTCGGCGTCGGCGTCGAGGTGGCCAGCGAAGACGGCTACGTCAAGATCGTCGCTCCGATCGAGGACACGCCGGCGCACAAGGCCGGCATCAAGTCCGGCGACCTGATCACCCGCATCGATAACGTCCCGGTACGCAATATGTCGCTCGACGAAGCGATCAAGCGCATGCGCGGCAAGGCCGGCAGCAAGGTCACCCTCACCATTGCGCGCCGCGGCGAAGACCGGCCATGGGTGCTGCCGATCCAGCGCCAGGAAATCGTGGTGGCGAGCGTGAAGGCCAGGATGGTCGAGCCGGGCTATGCCTGGCTGCGCGTGAGCCAGTTCCAGGAAAACACCGTCGACGAGCTGGCCAAGAAGGCCAAGGCTTTATACGCCGAGAATCCGCAGATCAAGGGCCTGGTGCTGGACCTGCGCAACGATCCGGGCGGCCTGCTGCCGGGTGCGATCGGCGTGTCGGCGGCCTTCCTGCCCCAGCCGGAACAACTGATCGTCTCGACCAAGGGCCAGTTGCCGGACTCGAACCAGCAGTTCTACGGCCGCCGCGAATTCTATTCCCAGCGCGGCGCCGACCCGCTGGCCGGCCTGCCGGCGGGCATCAAGACCGTGCCCATGGTGGTGCTGGTGAACGGCGGTTCCGCGTCGGCGTCCGAGATCGTGGCCGGCGCCCTGCAGGACTACAAGCGCGCCATCATCATGGGCAGCCAGACCTTCGGCAAAGGCTCGGTGCAGACCCTGCGCCAGCTGTCGCCCGACACCGCGGTCAAGCTCACCACGGCGCGCTACTACACGCCGAAGGGCCGCCCGATCCAGGCCACCGGCATCGTGCCCGACATGTGGGTGGACGAGACAGCCGAAGGCGACGCCCTGGCCGTGCTGCGCGTGCGCGAGGCCGACCTGGAGCGCCACCTGGCCGGTGAAGGAGAGAAAAGCGCCGCCGCGAAAAACCAGAAGGAGGCGCTCGAAGCCCAGCAGCGCGCCATCGCCCAGCTGAAAGACCGCAAGCCGCTCGACTACGGCAGCAAGGACGATTTCCAGCTGATGCAGGCACTCAATCACTTCAAGGGGCAGCCGGTGCAGCTGGCCAGGTCGGAGCCGGAGGCATTGAAGCCGGCGGCGCCGAAGGCCTTGCCGGGGACGGAGACCAAGCCGCCGGAGCTCAAGGCGCCGGCGAAGAAGTGAACTACATAAGCGCAGGCGTAGGGTGGTCGGGGCATTTCAGGCCGGTGGCCTGAAATGCGAACGACCGCGCGTTCAACCAGCGCGAGCATGGACGAAACGTCTTTTCAGACCATGTTTGAACGCGCGGTCGGCATAGCCGACCACCCTACGTCCCCCGCTTGAATCTCGTCGCTCCGATGAACGACAACCAACTCCTGCGCTACTCCCGCCACATCCTGCTCGACGAGATCGGCATCGACGGCCAGCAGCGCCTGCTCGACGCGCACGCCCTCATCATCGGCGCCGGCGGCCTCGGCTCTCCCGCAGCCCTGTACCTGGCCTCCGGCGGCATCGGCCGCATCACCCTGGTCGACGACGACGAGGTCGACCTCACCAACCTGCAGCGCCAGGTCATGCACACCACGGCCCGGGTCGGCCAGCCGAAGGTCGAGTCCGGCCGCGCCGCCATGCTCGCCATCAATCCCGACGTCGAGGTGCGGGCCTTGCGCGAACGGGCCGGCGGCGCGCGCCTGCGGGAACTGGTGCGCGAGGCCACGGTCGTACTCGATTGCAGCGACAACTTCGCCACCCGCCATGCCGTCAACCAGGCCTGTGTCGAGGAAGGCAAGCCGCTGGTCTCGGGCGCCGTGATCCGCTTCGACGGCCAGCTCTCCGTGTTCGACACGCGCGCTGCCGAAGCCCCGTGCTATGCCTGCCTGTTTCCTCCAGACAGCAATTTCGAAGACGTGGCCTGCAGCACCATGGGTGTGTTCGCTCCCCTGGTCGGGGTGGTCGGCGCCATGCAGGCAGCAGAGGCCATGAAGCTGGTGGCCGGCATCGGCGAGCCGCTGGCCGGGCGCCTGCTGCTGCTCGACGGCCGCGCCATGGACTGGAGCGCCGTCAAGGTGGCGCGCAATCCGTCTTGCCAGGTCTGCATGACACGCTGTTGTCACGAGAAATAGGTACAAAAACAAGACCGCTTTAAGACAACATTAAATCGCCGGGGTACTTACAATTTCTCCGGTGCACGTGGTAGCCCCTGTCTGCGTGTAGCCTTATACTGTCAGCCTTCAACCGACCTTACAAAGAGCATCCATGCACATTGATTCGCAACGCAAGCAGCGCCGCGCACGCGGTTTTACTCTGGTCGAGATCATGGTTGTCGTGGTCATCATCGGCATCCTCGGCGCCCTGGTCGTGCCGAAACTGCTGGGCCGTACCGGCGAGTCGCGCGTCACCGCCGCCAAGGTCGACATCGCCACCATGATGCAGGCGCTCAAGCTGTACAAGCTCGACAACCAGCGCTATCCGAGCACCGAGCAGGGCCTGCCGGCACTGATCACCAAGCCGACTTCGGGCCCGGCCGCCAATGGCTGGAAGGCCGGCGGCTACATCGAGAAGCTGCCGAAGGATCCGTGGGGCAACGCTTACCAATACCTGTCGCCCGGCATCCACGGCGAAGTGGACGTGTTCTCGCTGGGCGCCGATGGCCAGCCCGGCGGCACCGGCGAGGATGCCGACGTCGGTTCCTGGGAATAAGCTTGCCGATGCGGGCCGCGGCCGCCCAGCGCAGCAAGGGCTTCACCCTGGTGGAGCTGCTGGTCGTGATGGTCATCATCGGCATCACGCTGGGCCTCGCATCGCTCAACGCCATCCCCTCGCCGCGCCAGGACCTGCAGCAGGAAGCCCAGCGCATCGCGCTGCTGCTGCAGCTGGCGCGTGACGAAGCCATCGTGCGCAACCGCCAGGTGGCCTTCGAGGCCAACGGCGAGCGCTACCGATTCGTGGTGCGCAACGACACCGGCTGGGAACCGGTCACCCGCGACGACCTGCTGAGGGAGCGCACTTTTCGCAGCGCCCCGATCCAGCTGGCGCTGGAGCCGAGCATGAGCAGCGACCCGGGCACCGTGCGCATCACCTTCGGCCGCGAGCCGGTCGACAAGCCTTTCGTGCTCACCCTGGCCACCGGCGGCAACGCGGTCGCGATCCGCGCCGACGGCGTCGGCCATTTCAACGTCGAATGAACATGCGCGCTCGTTATCCTGCCGCCGCCGGATTCACCCTGCTCGAAGTGCTGGTGGCGCTCGTCATCGTCGGCACCGCGCTGGGCGCCGGCCTCCGCGCGGTGGGCAGCCTCACGGCCAACAGCGACGGCCTGCGCGCCTCCATGATGGCCACCTGGTCGGCCGAGAACCGCCTGGTGCAGATCCGCCTGGGGCGCGAATTTCCCGAAGTTGGCAAGCGCGATTTTCCCTGCCCGCAAGGCGAGCTGGCCCTGGTGTGCGAAGAGCAGGTACTCACCAGCCCGAACCCGCAATTGCGCCGGATCGAAGTGTCGGTGTACGACGCCGAACGTCCCGAGCGCCGCATCGTCAAACTGGTTCAGCTGGTGTTGAGGCCCTCGCGGACACAACCATGAATCCAGGCATCCACAAGCGCCGCCGCAGCTTCACCCTGGGCCGTGGCTTCACTCTCGTTGAACTGCTGGTGGCGATCAGCATCCTGGCCATCCTGGCCGTGCTCGGCTGGCGCGGGCTGGACGGCATCGTGCGCGCCCGCATCGCGCTCACGGAGCAGATGGAAGTCACGCGCGGCATGCAGCTGGCCTTCGCCCAGATGCAGAGCGACTGCGAGCACCTGGCCGGGCGCGAGATCATCGGCCGCCGTCCCAACCTGCAATGGACCGAGGGCGGCTTCACGCTGGTCCGCAAGGTGTACAACGAAAACGAACCCTCGCAGCTGGTCGTGGTGTCCTACCGCATCGACAACGGCACCCTGGTGCGGCGCGAATCGCCCGGCACGCGCGACCTGGCCCAGCTCGAGGTCTTGTGGCAGGCCGCCGCCGGCGACGCGCCCTCGGCCGCATCGCCGCCGGTGGCGCTGGCGGGCGGCCTGACCGGCATGACGATCCTCGCCTACCAGTCCAGCCAATGGCGAACGGAACCCGTCGCCAGCACCGACGGCAGCGCGCCTGACGACCCCAATGGCTTGCAGGTCGGCCTGGCCGCCCAGGACCAACCTGCCCCGATGGTCAAGTTCTTTTTGCTGGGAGGCACCTGATGCGCGCCTCTCCCTACCTGCGCCTTGCGCGCCAGCGCGGCGTCGCCGTCGTCACGGCCCTGCTCCTGACCACGCTCGCAATCTCGATCGTCGCCAGCCTGTTCTGGCAGCAGCAGGTGCAAGTGCGCTCGATGGAAAACCAGCGCCTGCACCTGCAGACCAAGTGGATCCTGCGCGGCGCCCTCGACTGGGCCAGCCTGGTGCTGCGCCAGGACGCCTATACCTCGCAATACACCTCGCTCGACCAGGTCTGGGCCACGCCGCTGGCCGAAACCCGCCTCGACCAGTACATCGAACGCGAACGGGTCGAGGGCGAAACCTACAACGCAACCTTGTCCGGCAACATCGTCGACGCCACCTCGCGTTACAATCTGGCCAACCTGGCGAAGAATCGCCAGAAGGACGAGGAACAGCTCAAGATTTTCTCGCGCCTGCTCGACAACCTGCGCCTCGATGCGCGGCTCGCCGACCGAGTGGCGAATTTCGTGGCGCAGGGGCAGCAGGTAGCGGCGCCGGTGGATCCGAACAATCCGAATCCGACGGGAGGAGGTGGAGGGGGCGGAGACGGCGGAACGCCGCCATCGACCATGACGCCGGTGCCGCCGGCGAACGGCGTACCGGTCGCGGTGATGCAGGTGGACGACTTGCTGGCGGTGCAGGGAATCACGCCGGAGATCCTGGCGAAGCTGCGGCCGTTCCTGATCGTGCTGCCGCTGCGGGGCGAAGCAACGAAACTGAACGTGAACACCGTGCCGCCGGAACTGCTGGCGGCACTGGCGCCGCAGATGTCGCTGTCCCAGGCCAACAGCCTGGTGGCGCGCCGCAAGACGGCGGCCTGGCGCGAGACGGCCAATTTCGCGGCCGAAGCCAACGTCCCGGAGAACGGCACCTGGGACATCAAGAGCAGCTGGTTTATCGTACAGAGCCGCATCCGGCTCGACCGTGCGGCCTTGAACGCGGAGTCGCTGATCGAGCGGCAACCCGTGCTCACGGTCGGCGGCGGCACACAAGTAATCTGGACCCGCCAGAACTAGAAGAAAGCGAGACAGTTTGACTACTCTTTATATTCGGCACCCGGCTCGCGCGGAAGGCGAGGGCGCCTTGTGCCGCTTCGCGGTGGTGCCCGATGGCGGAAGCATCGCACAGCAGGGCGAAGGCCTGCTGCGCAACCTGGGCGACGTGGTCGCCGCCAGCCGGCGCGTGGTCGTGGTACTGGCCGGCGCCGACGTCACCATGCTGCAGGTCGCGGCTCCGCCCGTCACCGGCGCGCGTTTGCGCGCGGCCCTGCCGGCCCTTGTAGAAGAATATATTCTGGGCGACCCGCTCGACTGCGTGCTGGTGGCCGGCCCGGCATCGAACGACGGGCGCCGTCCGGTCGCTGTCGTCCAGCGGGACTGGCTCGAGCCGCTGGTGAAAGCCCTGCTCGGCATGGGCGCGCGGACCGTGTCCGCCGTGCCCGCGCAGCTGTGCCTGCCCCTGCAGCCGGGCAGCGCCAGCGCCGCCATCGGCAACAATGAACTGCTGCTGCGCCAGGGCCAGTACGAGGGCCTGGGCCTGGCCCTCGACGGCAACCCGACCCTCACGCTGCAGACGGCGCGGGCGCTGGCGGGCGACGCGCCGCTGACCCTGTACGTGCCGCCCGAGCAGCGCGGCGAATACCAGGTGCTGCTGGCGGAAGCCGGTCCCGGCATCGCGCTGGAAAGCGACGCCTGGGAGCACTGGATCGCCGGCGCGAAGAGCAGCACGGTGGACCTGGTCCCCGGCCTCGGCACGGCCGGCGTCGCCCAGCGCGACTGGAGCCGCTGGCGCTGGCCGCTGCGCCTCGCCCTCGCCGCGATCGTGGTCAACATCATCGGCATCAACATCGAATGGTTGCGCCTGAAGCGCGAAGCCGACGCTGTGCGCATGGGCATGTCGCAGACCTTCCGCAGCGCCTACCCGAACCAGCCGGTCATCGATCCGGTTGCGCAGATGCGCCAGAACATCGCGCGCGCCAAGGCCGCCAGCGGCCAGGTCAGCCAGGACGAGTTCGGCTGGATCGCCGGCATGTTCGGCGAAGCGGTGCGCGGTCTCGGACGCCCGCCCGGGCTGGCGTCGATGGAGTTCCGGGAACGCGCGCTGACCGTGCGTCTGAAGCCGGAGACCATCGATCCCCCCACCACGGTCCAGCTGCGCGCCATCCTCGAAGCGCGCAACATGAGCCTCGAAGAAAGCGGCCCCGCCACCTGGGTGATCCGCAGTACCGGCCTCACCCAGTCAGCCGCCGGGCCGGCAACTCCGGGAGCAGCACCATGAACGCAGCAACGAACATCCGCGCCCGCGCCGGCGCCCTCCGCGAGCGGGCCCAGGCCTGGTGGCTGTCGCGCACCGACCAGGAGCGCAAGTTCCTCACGGTGGGTGGGATCGTGGTGCTGGTCTCGCTGGTCTATGCCCTGCTGCTGGCGCCGGCCATCGAAGGACGCGACAGCCTGCGCCGCTCGCTGCCCGAACTGCGCCAGCAGGCCGCCCAGATGCAGACCCTGGCGGCCGAGGCCCAGGCGCTGGCCGCCAGCCCGGCTCCTACCGTGCCGCCGATGACGGGCGAGGCCCTGAACGCCAGCATGGCGCAGCGCGGCCTGAAGGCCGGCTCGGTTACCCTGACGGGTGAATACGCCAAGCTCCAGTTCAATAACGTGTCCTTTGCCAACCTGGTGGCCTGGCTCGACGCCCAGCGCCGCGAGAACCGCGTGCAGGTGCAGGATGCGACCTTTACCGCCCTCGCTGCGCTGGGCCAGGTCGACGCCACGCTCACCTTGCGCCAGGCCAGCGCGCCGGCTGTCCAATGAAGCGCCTGCTGCTGTGGGTGGCCGTGGCCGCGCTGGCCGTGCTCGTCACGGTATTGGCCTTCCTGCCCGCTTCCTGGCTGGGGCCGATGGTCGAACAGCAGACCGGCGGCCGTTTGACTCTCGGGGATGCGCAAGGTACGCTGTGGAACGGCTCAGCCTTTGTCGGCGGAGCCCCGGGCGAGGGCGGGGCCGTGACGCCGCTGCTGCCGGGACGCTTCGCATGGCGCCTGTCTCCGCTGGTGTTGTTTGGCCAGGTTCACATGGAAGTGGAAAACCCGCAAGCACTCGCGCGCCCGGTGCGCATCGATGGCAGCTGGTCGCAGTGGCAGGTCAGCAGCGGCGAACTGCTGCTGCCGGCCGAAGGCCTGGCCGGGCTCGGCGCGCCCCTCAACACGCTGGCGCCCACCGGCAGCATCCGGCTGGTCTGGAACACGCTCGACCTGCTGCGTTTGCCCAATACGGTGGCCGTGCAAGGCAGGACAGTATTAAGCATGAGCGACATGGGCTCGCGCATGGCGCCCATCCGGCCGCTGGGCAGCTATGAAATGGCCTTCGACTGGCGCGGCAACCAGGCCGACCTGAACCTGCGCACCGTACGCGGTGCGCTCGTGCTGTCGGGCTCGGGTATGCTGCAAAATGGCCGGCTGCGCTTTTCCGGCCAGGCATCGGCTGCCGAAGGATACGAACAGACGCTGGGCAATATGCTCAACCTGCTGGGCCAGCGCCGCATGGTGAACGGCAAAAACATAATCGCACTCGAGTTCAGATAATGACCAACCAACTCCGTACCACCACCGTCCAACCACGCCTGCGCCTGCCGGCGCTGCGCCGCCTCGCGGCCGGCGCCATGCTGTGCTGCTTCGCTGCAACGACTGCGGGAACATTCCTGCCGGCGCCAGTTCACGCCCAGGAAAGTGCGAACGCCGCGGCGCTGAGCTTCGTCAATGCCGACATCGAATCGGTGATCAAGGCAGTCGGCCACTACACCGGCATGACCTTCATCATCGACCCGCGCGTGAAGGGCACGATCACGCTGGTGTCGGAAAAATCGCTCACCAAGACCCAGGCCTTCGGCCTGCTCACCTCGACCCTGCGCCTGCAGGGCTACGCGGTGGTGACCAGCGGCGACGGTTACGCCAAGGTGGTGCCGGAAGCGGAAGCCAAGGCCCAGTCCTCGCCGACCCAGGTCGGCGGCGTGCGCGCCAGCCGCGCCACCGGCGACCAGATCGCCACCCAGGTGTTCTATCTCGCCTACGAATCGGCGGCCAACCTCACCGCCGTGCTGCGTCCCCTGATTTCGCCGAACAATTCGATCATGGCGAACCCGGGCAACAATACCCTGGTCATCACCGACTACGCCGACAACCTGCGCCGCCTGGCCAAGATCATCGCCGCGCTCGACACGCCGGTGGCGGCCGACCTCGACGTGATCCCGATCCGCAACGCGATCGCCAGCGACATCGCCGCCCTCGTCAGCCGGCTGATGGAGCCGGCTGCGGGCGGCGACTCGGGCCGCGTCAGCGTGCTGGCCGACCCGCGCACCAATTCCGTCATCGTGCGCGCGCCGTCGCAGGCGCGCGCCAACCTGGCCAAGTCGCTGATCGCACGCCTCGACCAGCAGACCTCGACCCAGGGCAATATCCACGTTGTCTACCTGAAGAACGCCGACGCCAGCCGCGTGGCGCAAACCCTGCGCGCCGTGGTGTCGCAAGACGCCTCCGCGGTGCCGGTGCAGCAGCAGGGCACCGCGGGCGGGTCGATCCAGGGCGGCAGCGCCGGTATGGGTGGCAGCGGCGGCCAGGGCGGACTCGGCAGCCAGCAGGGCCAGCAGGGCAGCCTCGCCACGGCGGGCACCGGGGGCACCTATGGCCAGCAGAGCCAGCTCACCGCGGGCGGCGCCGGCGGCGGCCAGGGCTCGGGCTTCATCCAGGCCGACGCCTCGACCAACAGCCTGATCATTACCGCACCGGACGCGGTCTACCGCAACCTGCGCAGCGTCATCGACCAGCTCGACGTACGCCGCGCCCAGGTTTACATCGAGGCGCTGGTGGTGGAAGTGACTTCCAACAGAGCCTCTGAATTCGGCGTGCAATGGATCGGCGCCTCGGGCGACGACGACAGCAAGTACCGGGTCGGCGGCGTCCAGTCCTTCACCGGCGGGGCACAGGGCAGCAACATCGTCAACCTGGCCGGGGCCGCGCGCAGCGGCCTGTCCGGCACCTCGGTGCCGAACATCCCGGGCGGCCTGACCTTCGGCCTGTTCCGCCAGGTGGGCGGCGAGCTGGGCCTGGGCGCCGTGGCGCGCGCCCTTGAAAACGATGGCAATGCCAACATCCTGTCGACACCGAACATGATCACGCTGGACAACGAGCTGGCGACGATCAAGGTCGGCCAGAACGTGCCGATCATCACCGGCTCGTACACGACCACCGCCGCGACCGGCGGCGGCAACCCGTTCCAGACCGTCGACCGCCGCGACGTCGGCCTGCTGCTCAAGGTGCGACCCCAGATTTCGGAAGGGGGTACGATCAAGATGTCGATCCTGCACGAGAATTCCAGCGTCGACCCGGCCACCCGCAATGCGCCGCAGGGCCTGACGACCAACCAGCGCGCGATCGAAAGCAATGTGCTGGCCGACGACGGCCAGATCATCGTGCTCGGCGGCCTGATCGAGGACACCGAGGGCGATGGGGAAGAGAAAGTACGTGGCCTGGGCGACATTCCGGTGCTGGGCAACCTGTTCAAGTACCGCAGCCGCACCCGGGTCAAGACCAACCTGATGGTGTTCCTGCGTCCGGTCGTGGTGCGCAGCAAGGAAGCCTCGCACTCGCTGGCCATGGACCGCTACGAATACATGCGCGCTGCCGGCGCCTCGGGCCAGGCCGGCCAGGACGATTCGGTCCTGATCCGCAACCTCGGCGCGCCGCAACTGCCGCCGCTGACGGGTGGCCAGCCGCCCGTCGGTGGCACCATGGCGACCGCACCGGTTCAGGCCGCCCCGGCCGCCGGCAGTGCGCCGGGCGCGGCCGCCGGCCAGCCCGTGCGGCAAGGACAGCAGGGACAGCAGAACCGCCCGGCTTCCCAGTTCCGTCCGGTGACGCCATCGAACCAGAAATAAGCTGACCATGAACAATTTGTTGCCTTACGCCTTCGCCCGTGACCACGGCGTGCTGGCGCGCGGCGGAGACGAACCGGGCCAGGCCGTCGAGGTGCTGGTCTCCAGCGCCACGGCGCCGAGCGCGATCGCGGAAGTGTCGCGCCGCTTCGGCCGCATCACCCTGCGCCGCCTCGATCGCGGCGAGCTCGACGACGCCATCGCCAAGGCCTATGCCGGCGGCGGCGGCGACGCTTCACAGGTGGTGGACGAGTTCGATGCCGACCTCGACCTCACCAGGCTGCTCCAGGACGTGCCGGCCATCGAAGACCTGCTGGAATCGTCGGACGACGCACCCGTCATCCGCATGATCAATGCGCTGCTCACCCAATCGCTGCGCGAAGGCGCCTCCGACATCCACATCGAACCTTTCGAACAGACTTCGGTGGTGCGCTTCCGCGTCGACGGCGCGCTGCGCGACATCGTGCGCCCGAAGAAGGCGATTCACGCCTCCCTGATCTCGCGTATCAAGATCATGTCGCAGCTCGACATTGCCGAGAAGCGCCTGCCGCAGGACGGCCGCATCACCTTGCGCATCGGCGGCAAGCCGGTCGACGTGCGCGTCTCGACCCTGCCGACCGGGCACGGCGAGCGCGCCGTGCTGCGTCTGCTCGACAAGGAAGCGGGCCGGCTCGACCTGAGCCACCTGGGCATGAGCCCGGACATGCTGCCGCAGTTCGACCGCCTGATCAACCAGCCGCACGGCATCGTGCTGGTGACGGGCCCGACCGGTTCCGGCAAGACGACCACGCTGTATGCGGCGCTGTCGCGCCTGAACGCGTCCACCACCAACATCATGACGGTGGAAGACCCGATCGAGTACGACCTCCACGGCGTCGGCCAGACCCAGGTCAATGCGCGCATCGACATGAGCTTCGCCAAGGCCCTGCGTGCGATCCTGCGCCAGGACCCGGACGTGATCATGATCGGCGAGATCCGCGACCTGGAAACCGCGCAGATCGCGGTGCAGGCTTCGCTCACCGGCCACCTGGTGCTGGCCACCCTGCACACCAACGATGCGGCCTCGGCCGTGACGCGTTTGCTGGACATGGGCATCGAACCGTTCCTGCTGTCCTCGTCCCTGCTGGGCGTGATGGCGCAGCGCCTGGTGCGCAAGCTGTGCCCGCAGTGCAAGACCAATGACGGCGCCGGCTGGCACGCGGTGGGCTGCGAGCGCTGCGGCCACACCGGCTACCACGGCCGGGTCGGCGTCTACGAGCTGCTCGAGACCACCGAAGAAATCCGGGCCCAGATCCACAACCAGGCCTCCGAAGCCGAGATCCGCGTGGCGGCCCAGAAGACCGGCATGAAGATGATGCGCGAGGATGGCGAGCGCTGGCTCCTTGACGGCACTACCACGCGCGCCGAGCTGGTGCGCGTGACCAAGGACTAAGGGTGGACGTTATCTAATGCCAGCTTTCCGTTACGAGGCCGTCGACGCCGGCGGCGCCACGAAAAAAGGCGTGGTCAACGCCGACAGCCCGCGCGCCGCGCGCGCCGACCTGCGCACCCAGGGCCTGACGCCGCTGAACGTCGAGCAGATCGCGGCCCAGGTGGACGCGTCCGGCGCGGCGCGTTCCCGCGGCGGCTTCGGCGAACGCCTGTCGCAGGTCGAGCTGGCCCTGTTCACGCGCCAGCTGGCCAGCCTGCTGGAAGCCGGCCTGCCGCTGGAACAGGCCTTCACGGCCCTGCTGGAACAGGCCGAGCGTCCCTATGTGCGCGACCTGATCGCCTCGATCCGCTCGGAAGTCATCGGCGGTTCGGCCTTCTCCACCGCGCTGTCGCGCCATCCGCGCGACTTCGCCGAAATCTACCGCGCGCTGGTGTCCTCGGGCGAGCAGATCGGCCAGCTCTCGCGCGTGCTGTCGCGCCTGGCCGACTACATCGAGCGCCGC
This sequence comes from Telluria sp. ZB4P34, assembly GCF_059686055.1. Lineage (NCBI taxonomy): Bacteria > Pseudomonadati > Pseudomonadota > Betaproteobacteria > Burkholderiales > Oxalobacteraceae > Telluria > Telluria sp. ZB4P34. The sequence goes on from NZ_JCASIF010000003.1 coordinate 190,402, forward strand.
AACGCCCTGGTGCAGAAGGTGCGGCTGGCGTTTACCTATCCGGCGATCGTCACCGTGGTGGCCTTTGCCATCGTGATCTTCCTGCTCACCTACGTGGTGCCGCAGATCGTCTCGGTGTTCGCCAACACCAAGCAGAAGCTGCCTTTCCTCACCCTGATGATGCTGGCCATCTCCAACTTCGTGCGGGCCTACGGCATCTACGTCGGCATCCTGCTGATCGGCGCATTCTGGATGTGGCGGCGCGCGCTGCGCAATCCAGACCTCAAGCGGCGCTGGCATACCTGGCTGCTGAGCGCCCCCGTGTATGGCAAGTTCGAGCGCAGCCTGAACACGGCGCGCTTCGCCAGCACGCTGGCGATCACCACCGGTTCCGGCGTGCCCATCCTCCGCGCGCTCGAGACCAGCCGCGACACCCTGTCGAACGTGGCGATGCGCGAGCTGGTCGAACAGGCCACCGCCAGCGTGCGCGAAGGGGTGAGCCTGGCGCGCGCCCTGTCGGCGCAAAAGCACTTCCCGCCAATGCTGGTGCACATGATCCGGGCCGGCGAGATCACCGGCGAGCTGCCAGCCATGCTCGAGCGGGCCGCCAACTCGCAGCAGGCCGACCTGGAGCGCCGCACGCTCACCATCGCCGGCCTGCTGGAGCCGGTGCTGATCCTGGCCATGGGCCTGGTGGTGCTGCTGATCGTGCTGGCGGTCCTGATGCCGATCATCGAGATCAACCAGCTGGTGCGCTAAGAATAGAAGCAAGGAAACCATGAACAAGCGTCTGCCTCTCCTTTTCACCCTGCTCGCGCTGGTCCTGCTGGTCGCGTCTGTCGCCTACTGGTTCCTGCAGCTGTACAAGCCCGAGCAGCGCCCGCTGGCGCCGGCGCCGGCCGTGGCCCAGGCCGAGCCGAGCCTGGACGCCATCGCGGCCCTGTTCGGCGGCCAGCCGACCGCGGTGGCGATCTCCAACTACCAGCTTACCGGCGTCATCTCGGCCGGCCCGAACAGCGCCGTGATCCTGGTGGCCGACGGTTCGCCGCCGAAGGCGGTGCGGATCGGGCGCGAGATCGTGCCCGGCGTGACGGTGGCCGAGGTGCACGCGCGCTACGTGATGCTGTCGGAAGGCGGCGTCATGAAGCGGGTCGACCTGGCGCCCGATACCGGGACCTCGGCGGGCGGCATCGCACCGCCGGTGCAGGGACCGCAGCCGGTGGCCGCCGCGCCGGCCCCGGGTATCGAGCCGCAGACCTCACCGGGCGTGGTGGCGGTGCCCGCGAACATGCAGTCGGTGCCGCCGCCGGGCGGTCCGCCGGGCGGCACCCCGACCACCCCGGAGAACGCGATTCCCGTCCAGGACAATCCGCCGCCCGATCCCACCATGAGCCCGGAGCAGCCTCCACCGCCGAACCAGGTGCAGATGCCGCCGCCAAGGTCGGTGAACAGTCCGGTGGGACAGCCGAATCAAACGCAGTAATACCAACGACGCCGCAGCAATGCGGCGTTGTTCACTGCGCGTTCAGGACGAGCGCTGCATGCCCCGGTACTGCCCATCTGGACGCGCAGGGCAACTCCCGGTATAAGCTTGCCACCTGACAAATTCTTAATGCCGGAGGAAGCCCTTGAATCGCACCCGAACCCTGATGTCGCGGATGGTCCTGTCCTGCGTCGCCGCCCTGAGCTGGACGAGCGTCCAGGCGGCCGAGCTCACCATTACCGCCGACCGCCTGCTGGACGTGCGCACCGGCCGCATGGTCGCGCACCCCGAAATCCTGGTGCGCGACAACCGCATCGTCAGCGTCAAGTCCGGCACGGGGACGCCGGCCACCGGCGAGCGCATCGCGTTGCCGGGCATGACGCTGGTGCCGGGCCTGATCGACATGCACGTGCACCTCGATTCCGATCCCACCTACGGCGGCTACAGCGGCCTGGAGTACAACGACCGCTTCTGGTCGGCGCTGGCCGTCGTCCACGCCGGCAAGACCCTGGATGCGGGCTTCACCACGGTGCGCAACGTCGGCGCCGCCGACTGGAACGACGTCGGCCTCGGCCAGGCGATCGCTGCCGGCAAGGTGCGCGGCCCGCGCATCATCCCCGGCGCCTGGTCCTTCGGGCCGACCGGCAGCCACTGCGACAGCACCTATTTCCCGCCCTCGATGGAAGAAAAGAATCCGTACAACGCCGACGGCCCGGACGAGGTGCGCAAGTCGGTGCGCGCGCTGCGCAAGTACGGCGCCCAGGTAATCAAGGTATGCGCCACCGGCGGCGTGTTCTCGCGCAACACCGAGCCCGGCCAGCAGCAGATGAACTACGCCGAACTGCGCGCCGCGGTGGAGGAAGCGGCCCAGTGGGGCCTGAAGGTGGCCGCGCACGCGCACGGCGCGGCTGGCATCAAGGACGCGATCCGGGCCGGCGTCACCACCATCGAGCACGCCAGCCTGATCGACGACGAGGGCATCGCGCTCGCCAGGAAGCACGGCGCGTGGCTGTCGATGGACATCTACAATGGCGACTACACGGCCGCCGAGGGCAAGAAGAACGGCGTGCTGGAAGACAACCTGCGCAAGGACCGCGAAGTGACCGAGATCCAGCGCCAGAATTTCAGGAAGGCGCACGCGGCCGGCGTGAAGATGGTGTTCGGCACCGACGCCGGCGTCCATCCGCACGGCGGCAACGGCAAGCAGTTCGCGGTCATGGTCAAGTACGGCATGAGCCCGCTGCAGGCGATCCAGGCGGCCACCATCAATGCATCCGAAGCGCTCGGCAGGAACGATGTCGGCATCGTCGAAGCCGGCCGCCACGCCGACATGGTGGCGGTACCGGGCGACCCGACTGTGGACGTGCGGCTGCTGGAAGCGCCGGCCGTGGTCATCCAGGGCGGCGCGGTGGTCAAGCGCAGCACGCCCTGAAGCGGCCTGCAGCACGGCAAGCCGGAGCTTGAACCGGAGCGCGTCTGTTTCGGTGGCGTCGACGGCGTCATGACGAGCGGCGCTCCTGATTCACTCTGGGTCCAAGCAACACAGATGTCGAATGTTTTCGTCGCCAACCCGCAGCGTGCAAGCCGCCGGCCCGGTCCGCAGCCGCCGTCGCCAACAAGATTCTGCATGAAATGCAGCGTCCCTTCGCCATCGGCGGCGGTACCCTCCATATCGGCGCAAGCATCGGTCTGATCGTCCACGACGCCGGGAAGGCGCCCGCCGACATCGAGGCGATCATCCACGAGGCCGATGCACGCATGTACGCCGCCAGTCAGGGCGGCAAGAACCGGATCGTCGGCCCCTGACGGCGGTCGGCCGGCGTGCTCCCCCCATCCCAAGCGCGGCTCCATGTAGCCGGAGTGCCCGACTGGGTCACGATTTAATAATCGAAAATTTCGATTGTATATCTGCAAATTATCCGTTTTTCATATCCAGCATAGCCACGCATAATCACTCCATCGCATCGAACACGAAATGAGATGAGGCGGAGGAACAGTGCTCCGGAAGCATCGAAGAGTTCGATTGTTTTTACAGCCGGCCTTGCACCCGGCGCCAGTCCACGCACTTAACTAGAGGAGCACATCATGAGCAACGCAAAACTGGAAGTCCTGACCCCGGAAAACTCGCAGCTGATCATCATCGACCACCAGCCGCAGATGGCCTTCGGCGTGCAGTCGATCGACCGCCAGCTACTCAAGAACAACGTGGTCGGGCTGGCCAAGGCGGCCAAGGCCTTCGGCATCCCGACCATCATCACCACCGTCGAGACGGATTCGTTCTCCGGCAACACCTACCCGGAAATCCTGGATGTGTTCCCGGACCACCCGATCCTCGAGCGCACCTCGATGAACTCCTGGGACGACCAGAAGGTGCGCGACGCCCTCGCGGCGAACGGCCGCAAGAAAGTGATCGTGGCCGGCCTGTGGACCGAGGTCTGCAACACCACCTTCGCCCTGTGCGCCATGCTCGAAGGCGAATACGAAATCTACATGGTGGCCGACGCTTCCGGCGGCACCACCAGGGACGCCCACGACTTCGCCATGCAGCGCATGGTGCAGGCCGGCGTGGTGCCGATGACCTGGCAGCAGGTGATGCTGGAGTGGCAGCGCGACTGGGCGCGCCGCGACACCTACGACGCCGTGATCCGGATCGTCACCGAGCACTCGGGCGCCTACGGCATGGGCGTGGACTACGCCTACACGATGGTGCACAAGGCCGCGGCCCGCAACGGGGGCGGCAACGAGGTGCTGGCGCCGGTTCCGGCCCCTGTTCGTTAAACAAGGACAGCTGGTCCGCCTGTCGGGGCGGACCGCCACGCCACCACAGCCAGGAGCAAGAGCATGCAAGCACAGTCGACCCGGAGCGCCGCGCCGCTCATCCTCATCAACGGCAGGTTCGCCACCCTCGACCGCGAGAACCCGCAGGCCAGCGCCGTCGCCATCCAGGACGGCCGCTTCCTCGCCGTGGGCGACCAGGAGCACGTGATGCGTCACCGCCAGGCCGGCAGCCAGGTCATCGACCTGAATGGACGCACCGTGATCCCCGGCCTGAACGACTCGCACCTGCACCTGATCCGGGGTGGCCTGAACTACAACCTCGAGCTGCGCTGGGAAGGCGTGCCCTCGCTTGCCGACGCGTTGCGCATGCTGAAGGAACAGGCCCTGCGCACCCCGCACCCGCAGTGGGTGCGCGTGGTGGGCGGCTGGAACGAATTCCAGTTCGCCGAGAAGCGCATGCCGACCCTCGACGAAATCAACGCCGCCGCACCCGACACCCCGGTCTTCATCCTGCACCTGTACGACCGCGCACTCCTGAATCGCGCCGCGCTGCGCGCCGTCGGCTATACGAAAGACACGCCGAATCCGCCCGGCGGCGAGATCCAGCGCGACGCGGCCGGCAACCCCACCGGCATGCTGATCGCCCGCCCCAACGCGATGATCCTGTACGCCACCCTGGCCAAGGGCCCAAAGCTGCCCTACGACCTGCAGGTGAACTCGACCCGCCAGTTCATGCGCGAACTGAACCGCCTCGGCATCACCAGCGCCATCGACGCCGGCGGCGGCTTCCAGAACTACCCCGACGACTACAGCGTCATCGAGGAACTCGACCGCGCCGAACAGCTCACCATCCGCATCGCCTACAACCTGTTCACCCAGAACAAGGGCAAGGAACTGGAAGACTTCCAGCGCTGGACCGGCATGGTGACGCCGGGGCAAGGCAGCGACTACTACCGCCACAACGGCGCCGGCGAGATGCTGGTGTTCTCGGCGGCCGACTTCGAGGACTTCCTGGAGCCGCGTCCCGAGCTGGCCGAGGGCATGGAAGACGAGCTGGAAAAGGTCGTGCGCCACCTGGTATCGGAGCGCTGGCCGTTCCGCCTGCACGCCACCTACGACGAATCGATCACCCGCATGCTCGATGTCTTCGAGAAGATCGACCGCGAGATCCCGTTCAATGGCCTGCACTGGATGTTCGACCATTGCGAGACCATCAGCCCGGCCAACATCGAGCGGGTAAAAGCGCTGGGCGGCGGCATCGCGATCCAGCACCGCATGGCCTTCCAGGGCGAGTACTTCGTGGACCGCTACGGCGCCGATGCGGCGAAAGCCACGCCGCCGGTGAAGCGCATGCTCGAGATGGGCGTGCCGGTCGGCGCCGGCACCGACGCCACCCGCGTGGCCAGCTACAACCCGTGGACGGCGCTGTACTGGCTGGTCACCGGCCGCACCGTTGGCGGCCTGCCGCTGTACGGCGACAAGGGCCTGCTCGACCGCAGCGTCGCCCTCGAACTGTGGACCTCGGGCAGCGCCTGGTTTTCGAACGAGCAGGGCCGCAAGGGCCGGATCCGGGAAGGCATGCTGGCCGACCTGGTCGCCTTGTCGAGCGATTTCTTCACGGTGGAGGCGGAAGACATCAAGGCGATCGAATCGGTGCTGACCGTGGTCGGCGGCAAGGTAGTGTACGGCGCCGCCGAGTTCAGCGAGCTGGGACCGGCCCCGATCCCGGTGCTGCCGGCGTGGTCGCCGGTCGCGAAGGCGCCGGGGCACTGGCGCAAGGCTGCTCCACAGCCCCAGCAGTCGCACATGGCCTTGCCGCACCAGTGCAGCGGTCCCTGCGGCGTGCACGCGCACACCCATGACCGGGCCCGCAAGTCGAACGTCCCGGTATCGGACTTCGGCGGCTTCTGGGGCGCCTTCGGCTGCAGCTGCTTCGCATTTTGATCCAGAGTCGATCATGACGACCGCACGCTTCCAGCGCTTCCAGGGCATTGGCATGGGCTTCCTGGCCGGCTATGTCGACACCCTCGGCTTCATCGCCCTGTTCGGCCTGTTCACCGCCCACGTCACCGGCAACTTCGTGCTGATCGCGGTGTCGCTGGCCGACCCGGCGCAGACGCCCTCGCTCCTCAAGCTGCTGGCCTTCCCGGCCTTCATCCTTGGCGTGGCCGCGGCGCGGCTGCTGGTGGCCCGCTGCGAGCGGCGCGCAAGCTCCGCCGTCAAGCCGTCCTATGTGCTGCAACTGGTGCTGCTGCTGGGCTTCATGGCCTGCGGCATGCTGGCCGAGCCGCTTGGCGGCAACGCCGCTGCGCTGGCGATGGCCGCCGGTTTGCTGGGCGCCGCGGCCATGGGCGCGCACAGCGCGGCCAGCAAACTCCTGCTCACCCATCTGGCGCCGACCTCGATGATGACGGGGAACGTCACCCAGCTCGTGATCGACACCGTCGACCGCCTGCGCGGCGCCGCCGATGCGGCGACCAGGGCGCGCTGCGCCAAGTTCTTCTGGCCGGTGCTGGCATTCGCGCTCGGCTGCGCCGCCGCGGCGTTCGCCTACCTCGCCTTCGGCTTCGTGGCCCTGGCCGTGCCGGTGGCGATCCTGTGCCTGCACCTGGCGCTGCCGGAACCGGTAACGTCATGATCCGCACCATGGGCAAGAACCGCCTGGAGGCCTTCAGCGACGGCGTGATCGCGATCATCATCACGATCATGGTGCTGGAACTGGCGCCCCCGCACGGTACCTCCGCCGCCGACCTGGCGCAGGTGCTGCCGGGCTGGCTGCGCTATGCGCTGAGCTTTGTGTACGTCGGCATCTACTGGGTCAACCACCATGCGCTGCTCGAGCGCGTGGCGAAGGTCGACGGCGCCGCCCTGTGGGCCAACCTGCACCTGCTGTTCTGGATGTCGCTGATCCCCTACGTCACGGCCTGGGCCGGCGAACACCCGCTGGCGCCTGTGCCGGTCGCGCTGTACGGTGCGGTGCTGCTGCTGTGTTCGATCTCCTTCATGCTCTTGTCGTGGCGCCTGGATACGGAGGGGCATGCCAGCCGCGTGCATGCATGGGGCAGCCGCAAGAATCGCGTGTCGATCGTGCTGTATGCGCTGGCCATCGGGCTGTCGCTGGTCTACGCGCCGCTGGGCGCCGTGGTGCACGTGTTGCTGGCCCTGTTATGGGTGATGCCCGAAGCCTGTACGGTGCGTCGATAGCTGTTCAAACAACAGGTTTTCGCGGAAAAACAACGATGGGAGCCATAGCAGGAAGTATGCCGTTTGGGAGAGGAAGCCGAATAATATATGCATCTTTGTGTCAATAACGATTGAAAATTTTTAACAAAACTGAGCTGTAACATTGTTGTGGAATATATAGTTGTCTCACCCAGCCCAACAGGCGGGGAAAGAAAAGATGGACCGATCGAAGTACATTTTTCTGAGAGACAGCACAACATGCAAAAACGCGTATTCACACTGCGCAGCATCGTCGCCGTTGCGGCGCTGACGCTCGCCGGCTCGGCGCTCGCCGCCGGACAGGAAGGCCAGACCGTCGCCAAGGACCCGCGCACCGGCAAGATCCGCAACGCCACTGCCGCTGAAGCGAAACAGCTGAACGAACTGCGCGCCGCCGAGCGCGCCGCGCAGAAGGCCGCACGCGCAGCCTCCGGGGCTCCCGAAGCGGGCGTTGCACGCCTGCAGCAGAACGGCGTCGTCGCCGCTCACCTCGACGAAGAGTCGATGATGCACACCGTGGTACGCCGCACTGCGGACGGCAAGATCGAGCACGAATGCGTGCATGGCAAGCATGCCGCCGAATCCACCGTGTCCGCCCCCGTGTCCAAGCATGCCAAGGAGCATCAGAATGAAGTCGAATAAGCTTCCACGCCTGACCCTGGCGGCCGCTGGGCTGGCCCTCGCATGCAGCGCCATGGGCACCGCCCAGGCAGCCGCGCAGATCGTGATCAACAACCTGAACGCACCGGGCGTCGGCTTCAATGACCCGACCCCGGCCACGCCGGTCGGCGGCAATACGGGCACCACGCTGGGCCAGCAGCGCCTGATCGCGTTCACCCATGCGGCCAACATCTGGGGCAAGACCCTGACCAGCTCGGTGCCGATCGTCATCAATGCGCAGTTCGTTCCGCTGTCCTGCACCGCCAATAGCGCCGTGCTCGGCAGCGCCGGCGCCACCCAGGTATTCGCCAACTTCACCGGCGCGCCGAAGCGCGACACCTGGTACTCGTACGCGCTGGCCAACAAGCTGTTCGGCACCGAGATCTCGAGCGCCCCGGGTGGCCAGATCAATGCGCGTTTCAATTCCGAACTCGGCAAGGCGAACTGCCTGGCAGGCAGCGCGTTCTACCTGGGCCTGGATGCCAACGAAGGCAACAACATCGACTTCGTCGCCACCCTGCTGCACGAAATGGGACACGGCCTGGGCTTCCAGACCTTCACCAACGGCCAGACCGGGGCCATTTTCTCCAGATACCCATCGGTCTGGGACCACTACCTGCTCGACAACACGACCGGCAAGCTGTGGGTGGACATGAACAATGCCGAGCGCGCCGCATCCTCGCTCAAGCCGTCCGGCCTGTCCTGGACCGGCCCGCGCGTGACCGCGGCGGCGCCGTCGGTGCTCACCGCCACGGCGCAGCTGCGCGTGATCGGTGTCGGCGCCACGTCGCCGGCCGGTGACCTGTATGCCGTCGGCGAAGCCGACTTCGGCCCCAAGCTGGACAACTCGCCGCTGACCGGCCAGATTGCCCAGGTCGCCCTGCAGGCGGACAGCCCGGGTTCGGCCTGCACGCCGTTCAACGCGGCCAACGCCGAAGCGGTGCGCCGCAAGATCGCCCTGGTCAGCCGCGGCACCTGCGGTTTCGCGGTCAAGGTCAAGAACGCCCAGGACGCCGGCGCCATCGGCGTGATCGTGGCCGACAACGCACCGGGACCAGTGGCGGGCCTGGGCGGCGCCGACCCGTCCATCACGATTCCGGCCTTGCGCGTCACCCAGGCCGATGGCGCCCGGATCGCCGCCAGCCTCACCAAGCCGAACGGCGACGTGAACGGCACCGTGGCCAAGTTCGAGCGTTCCAAGACCCAGCTCTCGGGCGCCGATGCGGTGGGCCGCCTCACGATGTTCACGCCGAGTCCGTATCAGCCGGGCTCGTCGGTTTCGCACTACAACACCACCACCACCCGCAACCAGCTGATGGAACCGTCCATCAGTGCCGACCTGAGCCATTCGGTGACGGCGCCGGTCGACCTGACGATGGAACTGTTCAAGGACATCGGCTGGTAACCACCCGCCGGTCTTGACGAAAAACCGCCTGTTCGTGAACTGACCCCCAAAAGTTGGACACAACTTTTGGGGGTTTTTCTATGGCGAAGTACGACGAGCAGTTCAAGCTCGCGGTTGTTCAAGAGTATCTGTCGGACGGATCAGCTGGCTATCATGCAATGGCGAAGCGGCACGGGCTTTCGAGCCATGCCATGCTGGAGAGATGGGTCATGGCCTATCGCCTGCATGGGAGCGCAGGGCTTAGCAAGAAGTCCAGTACCTACAGCGCCGAGTTCAAACTGTCGGTACTGCGGCACATGTGGGAAAATCAAGCTTCAAGGATTCAGACTGCCGCCAGGTTCGACATTCGTCACCACGCAATGGTTGGCATCTGGGAGCGCGCATACCGGGATGGAGGCCTTGAGGCATTGATCCCACGCCCACGTGGACGACCCAAAACAGTGACAACGCCTGAACCCACATCAGCACCAGATAGTGCGCAGGACGATGACAAACTCAGTCGCGAGCAATTGCTGGCCGAGGTGAAGCAGTTGCGCATGTGGGTAACCGATGTGACCGAATTTCACGTGGCCGGAGAAAAGCTGTATCTCTCGCCAATGCTGGACCTGTACAACGGCGAGATCGTCGCTTTCGAAACCAGCAAACGTCCCGCATTCGCACTTGTAGACTCGATGCTCAAGAAAGCACTGGCCAAGCTCGGACCAAGTGACAGGCCATTAGTGCACTCCGACCAGGGCTGGCAATACAGGATGCCCGCCTACCAACGTCAGTTGCGTGAACGCCAGCTTGTGCAGAGCATGTCGCGAAAGGGTAACTGTTTCGACAACGCAGCCATGAAGAGTTTCTTCGCAGTCCTCAAGTCGGAGTTCTTCTACGTGAACCAGTTTTCCACCGTCGATGAGTTGCGCGATGGCTTGACTGACTACATTCGCTATTACAATCACGACCGCATCAAGCTCAAACTAAAAGGCCTGAGTCCCGTTCAGTATAGGACTCAGGCCTTGGCCGCTTAGCAAACTAACCGTCCAATTTTATGGGGTCAGTTCATTCGCACAGGCGGTTTTTTTTGGCGCTGTCAGCGTTATCTATTGATGACCCGCATCGCTACGCGCAGCAATTGCTCCACGGTACTCACCCGGTTGCCGTCTAGCGCGCGGCGCCAGCCCAGGTAGTTGGGCAGGTAGCACGACGCGACGCCGCGAAACCGGCTCAGCCATTGCCGGAAACGCTGGTGGTAGCTGTTCACGTTCTGCACGTGGATGGCGCCGGCAGCGCCCCGGCGCACTCGCACGCCGGCGCGCAAGTTGACGGCCTCGTGCGCGATGCCGTGCTTACGGGCGAAGCTGCGGTACGCCGCATGCGCGTCGCTTACCAGGAGCACTTGCCGATCCAGCCTGGGCAGTAGGTGACGCTCCAGTTGCGGCGCCGTCAGCGCGCCGCGGCCCGTTACAGCGTCGACGGTCTGTCCGCTACGGTCTCTTGCCACCAATATGCAGTCGAGCTCGCGTGAAATGCCTCGCCTGCCCGCCTTGCCGCCGCGTTTGCGCGCCGGCCGGTCCAGATTGCGCGAGCCCTTCTGTGATTCCAGCAAGAACATTTCATCGGCCTCGACGATACCGCTGAGTTGCCGCGGCAGGTCGTCCCTGGGGCGCTGCAGGAAACGGTGGCGCCAGCGAAAGGCGGTGTTGCGGTGCACCCCGACCTGGCGGGCGCTTGCCCGCACCGACTTCGATTCGAGCATGGCGCCCAGGTAATCCAGCCATTTGCCGCGCAGCCGCAGCCGTGCCAGCGGTGTGCCGCTCAGGTCGTTGAACGTGCGGCCGCAGGCGCGGCAGCGGTAACGCTGCAGGCCGTTGGCCTGGCCATACCGGTGGTATCGGTCACAGGCGCAACTTGGACAGCGGCGCGCTGTGGCGCCGATCTCGGTGATGAGCGAGACTACCTGGTCGAGCCCGGCGGCCGGTTGCAGGGCCGCGAGCGTCTTGAGGCGCTGGGGGACATTCAGCGCAGGGAGTTTGGCAAACCACTTCGTGAACTGAGGCGATCGCATGTTCGTTTCCAGTCTGTCGTGACCGGTGTTCGACAGCGATTTAGCTCAGCAGTTCCTCTCTCATCCATACATAAGGTTGACAGCGCCTTTTTCGTCAGTCGCGCGCCGTACGCCACACCTGCTGCTTGGGCGGTTCCTCGGGCGTGGGACAGTTGGTGAGCCTGATCTTGCCGTGCATCTCGATCATCTCGACGTTGGTGACGGGCGAGCGCTCCGTCACGCAATAGGTGCCGCGGCCGGTGATCACGCGCGTGCGGCGTGCGCCGTCTCCCGTGTTGTTCACCAGTTCCTCGACCTTGGGCGCTTCCCACAGGCGCGGCGCCGCCAGCGCCCGGGCCCGTTCCATGCTGCTGCGCATGCGGATCGCGCCGCTGTCGGGCGGCGCGACGATGAGCGGCCGTCCGGACTTGCGCAGCGTGCTGTCGATGCTGCCGGCGCTGCGCAGGGCGTTCTCCCGGATGGCCTTGGCGTCGGGCACGGCCGGAGCGGGGACAGGGGCTGGCTCACTCTCATCAAGTGGCGCGGATGGCGTGCTTGCCGGCGCCGTTGCGGCATCGGCGGAAGGAGCGCGTACCGGCGCGCCGGCCGCACCCTGCCGTGCCGGGCGCCCCGGGGCACTGCGCTCAGGTACAGGACGCGGGGGCGCCGGCGGAATCTCCGCCTTGACGGACGGCGGTGCTGTGCTGCGGGGCGCCGGCAGCGGCAGGTCGATCCACTGGATCGCGTCTTCCACGCCGTCCACTCGCGCCGGCGGCAGGGTGCGTGCCAGCTGCCAGCCAAGGATCAGGGCCGCATGCAGCAGGGCGGTGGCGAAGATGCCGGCCAGCCGGCGGTCCGGGGCTGGTGCAAAGGAGAGAGGGCGGTGGCTGAGCATGTTGCGCCCAGTATAACGATCGCCAAGGCTTATTCACTTAACAATAACTTAGCAGTTCCCGCCTGCTCAGGCGCGCCGCAGTGCCGTGAACGCCGCGAATTCCCAGGACCGGAAACCCAGCAGCAGCGTATAGCCCTCGCGCTCCTGGATCGGCAGGCGCCGGTCGTTGCGGTGCAGGCGCGCCAGTTCGCCGGCCAGCCCTTCGATCTTCTGCGCCAGTTCCTGCGCGCTGGCGCTGGACAGCCGCGCCGGCAGGCACATCAGCGCTTCGCCCGGCCGGTCGAAACCGCCCGCGAAATAATCTTCCACCACGTGCTCGCGGAAGAAGCGCTGCACCGGGCCGTCAGGCAGCCAGCGGAAGGCGTTCGAGACCCGCAGGCTGTAGCGGTTCAGGGGTTTCAGCTCGATCAGGCCGAGGCGGTCGAGTTCGGCCAGCAGCTTGATGCATTCCGGTTCCGTGAGGCGATAGGTCTCGGTCACCTGCTCCAGGCTCCAGTGCCCGAGGCAGCAGATCGCCATCAGGAGCAGACGCGGGTTGGCTACCAGCGAGGTTTCCTGCGGCAGGGTGAGGGCGTCGGCCTGGGGCCGGGCGTCGGCGGCGCGGCGCAACACGTCTTCGAGGGCGATGCCGGTCACCTGGCAGATCTGCGCCAGGCGCGACAGGGCCATGTCCTTCTGCCCGAACATGCGCTTGACGCTGGACTCGCTCACATTGATGCGGCCAGCCAGGTCCTTGTAGGTGATGCTGGCGCTGCGCAGTTCCGCGCGCAGCACGTCGAGTACCAGTTCCGGTGAACTCATTGCGCTCCTGTGTCGATGTGAAATGTCGACTGAATGTACCTGCGAACGCGGCGTTGAGCAATACGTAGGCTGGCGCGGCTATACCCGGCGACCTGCATGCCTGAGGCTTCCACGCCGCCGACGCGTCCAACCAGCGGGGGAGAAGCGTTACAGGCGGCAGCACCACGGTGTGAACGCGTGGGCGGCATCCACGGCATTGGTACGCATCGTGCAAGGTGGAGCCGCGCCACCCTACAAAAAAGGCGGACACGCTCGCGCGGTCCGCCAAGGGGGAATCCATTCAGGAGAAAGGAAGCGTCAGTCGTCTTCCGCGACCAGCTTGGCCTTCTTCAGCATGCGCTTGGCTTCCTGCCGTTCGCTCGAGAGCGGCTTGGCGTGGGCGCCGGCGCTCCTCGCCTTGGCCAGCGCCGCGATCGGATTGCGCGGCTTGCCGACGTTCTGGGACGGCTCCACCCGCAGCCGCATCTTCTGCCGCGTCGCCAATGCCTTGTTTGCCATCGCCCTTCCTCCTCGTTGCGAATTACAAGACGTACCTCGACAGGTCTTCGTTGACCGCCAGCGCGTCCAGCCGTCCGTTGACGTAAGCCGCGTCGATGGTCACGAGCTGCTCATTGCCGACGCCGGCCGTGAACGACACTTCCTCGAGCAGCTTTTCCATCACCGTGTACAGGCGGCGCGCGCCGATGTTCTCGGTGCGCTCGTTGACCGAGAAGGCGATCTCGGCCAGGCGGTGGATGCCCTCATCCGTGAAGTCCACCTTCACGCCTTCGGTCGCCAGCAGGGCTTCGTACTGCTTGGTCAGGCTGGCGTCGGTCGAGGTCAGGATGCTCTTGAAGTCCTCGATCGACAGCGATTCCAGTTCGACGCGGATCGGGAAGCGGCCCTGCAGCTCCGGGATCAGGTCGGACGGTTTCGACAGGTGGAAGGCGCCCGAGGCGATGAACAGGATGTGGTCGGTCTTGATCATGCCGTACTTGGTATTGACCGTCGTGCCCTCGACCAGCGGCAGCAGGTCGCGCTGCACGCCGGCGCGCGAGACGTCGGCGCCGCCATGTTCGGAGCGGGTGGCGATCTTGTCGATCTCGTCCAGGAACACGATGCCGTTCTGTTCGACGTTGGCGATCGCCTTCTGCTTCAGCTCGTCTTCGTTGACGAGCTTGGCGGCTTCCTCGTCGACCAGCAGCTTCATGGCCTCCTTGATCTTCATCTTGCGCGGCTTCTTGCGCGCGTTGCCGACGCCGGCGAACATCGACTTGATCTGCTCGGTCATTTCTTCCATGCCCGGCGGCGCCATGATTTCCATTTGCGGCGCCGCGTCGGCCACGTCGATCTCGATCTCGCGCTCGTCCAGCGAGCCTTCGCGCAAGCGCTTGCGGAAGGTCTGGCGGGTGGCGTCGCCTTCCTTGCCATCGGCGTTCGCGGCATTGAAACCGAAGTCGCGCGCCGGCGGCACCAGGATGTCGATGATGCGGTCTTCGGCCGCGTCCTCGGCGCGCTGGCGCACCTTCTTCTGCTCGCTGAAACGGGTCTGCTTGACGCCGATATCGATCAGGTCGCGGATGATGGTGTCGACGTCGCGGCCGACGTAGCCAACCTCGGTGAACTTGGTCGCCTCGATCTTGATGAAAGGCGCGTCGGCCAGCTTGGCCAGGCGGCGCGCAATCTCGGTCTTGCCGACGCCGGTCGGGCCGATCATGAGGATGTTCTTCGGCGTGATCTCGTGGCGCAGCGGTTCGGCGACCTGCTGGCGGCGCCAGCGGTTGCGCAGCGCGATCGCGACCGCGCGCTTGGCCTTGCCCTGGCCGACCACGTGCTTGTCCAGTTCCGAGACGATCTCGGGGGGCGTCATGTTCATGATGGGGGACTGGTTCATTCCAGGGTCTCGATGATGTGGTTCAGATTGGTATAGATGCACAGCTCGCCCGCGATGGTGAGCGACTTCTTGACGACTTCCGCAGGCGTCATGTCGGTGTTCTCGTACAGGGCCTTGGCCGCCGAGTGGGCATACACGCCGCCCGAGCCGATCGCGCCGAGGCCGTCTTCCGGTTCGAGCACGTCGCCGTTGCCGGTGATGATCAGGGTCGACTCCCGGTCGGCCACCAGCAGCATGGCTTCGAGCTTGCTCAGCATGCGGTCGGTGCGCCAGTCCTTGGCCAGTTCGACCGAGGCGCGCAGCAGGTTGCCCTGGTGCTTCTCGAGCTTGGCTTCGAAGCGGTCGAGCAGGGTAAAGGCATCGGCGGTCGCGCCGGCAAATCCGCACAGGACCTTGTCCTGGTAGAGCTTGCGCACCTTGCGCGCCGAGCCCTTCATGACGACGTTGCCCAGCGTGACCTGGCCATCGCCGCCCAGCGCAACCTGGTTGCCGCGCCTCACACTGACGATGGTGGTGCCGTGAAATTGTTCCATTTTTAGCCTCGTGGTTGTCTAGCAAGCCGCAGATGGGGTGGCCGCAATGAATTGCAAGACGAGCGCGGCTAAAAACTGTCGCAAAAGCAAAACTTGCCGAAACGCGAATTCAGTAGCGGTGTGGGTAAAGACGGATGGCGCCCTGGTCAGCGCTGTCCTGTCCATAGCCGAGCAGGCGCAGCAGAGCGGCAACCAGGTGGTTCAGCTCGCGCAGTTCGATCCGGCGTCCCTGTTCCGCATGCAGCCTCAGCCGGCCGTGCAGGGCGGTGGCGCAGGCATAGTCCATGCGCGCCAGGCGCGAGCAGTCCAGCACCAGCGGCGCGCCTTCCGCGGCATAGGCGTCGATGGCGTCCAGCAGCGCGGCGCAGTCGCCCAGCGCCAGCGCCGGCAGCAGGAAACGGTCGCCCGCACTCGGCGCCGGCGCTGCGGTGGTCACGTGCCGCGGCGTTTCGAAGGAGGGCGGCGAGACCTCGAAGGTGACGCAGTAGTCCATCGCCGACTCCTCGAAATCTTTCTCGCGCCTGGACAGCAGCAGGAGCTCGAGCAGCAGCAGCCAGGGCGCTTCGCCGGATGCACGCTCGCCCACCGCCAGCATTGGCCGCAGGGTCGCCAGCAGGGTGTCGGCGCCGGCCAGCACCAGTTCGCGTCCCTCCTTGCGCAGGGCCTGCAGCGCCTTGAGCAGCTGGGCGCAGCCCTCGGCATCGGCAGCCCGCACGGCGCCGAGGTCGACCCGCACCAGCGGCGCCTCGGCGGCCAGCAGGCGCTGCAGGCGCGGTGCGATACCGCCGTCCAGTACCGGTCCGAAGCTCTCGACGGCGGCAACGCCGGCCAGCACCGGCGTGTCCTGGGCCGGCGCCAGGGGTTGCCAGGCCGGGGGCGACGTCTCGAAGTGGCTGGCGTAGTCGATCGCGATGCTCTCGAAGCGCGCTTCCTGCCCGGTGGCCTGGTACAGGTCGAACAGCATCCACCATGGCAGGCGTTCGTGCTGGCCAAAGCCGGCCAGGCTGTCGCGCAGCAGGCCTTCGGCGGCTGCGGCCTGGCCGTTGGCGTACAGGATGGCGCTTTCCTCGACGGCCGGGGCGGTGGCCGGCACGGCGGCGGCGGCAGGCAGTTCGTCGGCAGGTGCATCGTGCGCCGGAACGCTTGCCGGCGCCGCGGCCGGGCGGCGGGGGCGGGCGCCCCAGGCCGGTTCGTCGTCGAAGATGGCGGCGCTCATCTCCAGCTCGATCTCGTCGATCTTGGCGGCGGTGGCGCGCGCGATGGCGCGCTGGCGCTCGCGCTCTTCGTGCAACTGCGCCTGCAGCTGCGCGCCGTCGAGGCGCGAGGGCTCGCCGGCACGCAGGCGCGTGTCCGGCGTGGCCAGCGTCGCAGGGCCATCGCCGCCCGGCGCATCGCTTTTTTTCTTCAGGAAGGAGAACAGCCCCATGGCCCCCAAGCTCGAATGGACTTTGGTCATGACGGTAGCACAGCCGGGATCGCGCGTGCTGCGCGCACGCCATCCCATGCTGTCGCCGGAACAGCGCCTAGTGTATCCCATAGGAAATAGTTTATGCATTCGGCGTAGCTGGCGTGCGCCGGCTCGGCTGCGGCATTCCATATGCATGAAGTATGGACAAAAGGTTGTTAAATGGTGACAACAAAATGTTTCGTCCCTATCATCCGCACTTGGTACATTTGCAACTCCCTCAGGGCCCGATATGGATACGTTTAACAAGCTGCTCATCGATCTCTACGACAGTGGACAGCATGCGGCGCCGCTGCCATTCATCGATTACGCGCTGAACGAGCTGAAGAAGGTGGTGGCCTTCGATTCATGCGCGCTTGCCGACCTGTCGGTGACGCCTGAGCGGCGGATGGAAATCCGGTCCCTATACCTGCAGTCGGTTCCGATCGAACGCTTCTACGACCGCATCCGCACGATCGGCGACGAGTCGCTCGGCAGGGACGGCAGCCTGATCAGTCAGGACGCCGTGCTGGCCCAGGCATTCCGCCAGCGGGGCAGCGGCATTGCCGCCGACGTCGCAGCAACCTACCCTAGTGAAATGCTGGCCTACTGCAGCAAGTACGACACCGCGCATTCGCTTGCCTTCGTCTCCGGCAAGACCTTCGGGCCGATGTTGCCGGCGCTGGGATTGTGGCGCGCGCACCGCCGGCACGCCTATACCCGCCAGCAGGTGCGCAACGCGACCGTGCTGATTCCCCACCTGCTGCAGGCGCGCGAGATCAACCGCCGCTTGCAGCAAGGCGTGCCGGTAAGCGCAAGGGCGCAGGCTGCCACCGCCCTGGCTAGCCGGGAGGGCCAGCTGTATTTCACCGATCCCGCCGTAGTGGCACTGCTGCAGCGCGAGTGGAAACAGTGGATGCCGCCATTCCTGCCGCGCCCCATGATCGAGGCGCTGAGGCATTCGGCCCAGCAGGTCTTCGTCGGCAAGGCGATCAGGGTGCAGGCGCAGGAACGGTCCGGCCTGCTGCACCTGGCCATCGACCTCCGGCACGAGGACAGCGGCGCTCTGACTGCGGCCGAGCACCGCACCGCGCTGCTGGCAGCTCAGGGCCTGCAATACAAAGAGATCGCGCGCGAGCTGGGCATTGCGCCTGCCACCGTGCGCAACCAGCTGCACGCGGCCTACCGCAAGCTCGGTGTCGCTAACAAGACCGCCCTTGCGGCGGCACTCGCTCCCCGTCCCTGAACCCGGCATAGGACATTCGTTCCATGGATGTCCTGCAGTGCCACAATTAGCATGTCGGCAACATATTCCGTTCGCGTTCCAGCGCGGGCGGCCTTGCCACGCCCTCACTACCGAGACCGACATGATCTTCAAGCACTCCCTGTCCCGCCTGTCCTTTGCTGCCCTCGCGGCTGCCCTCGTCGCCTGCGGCGCACGCGAGCCCAGCCAGAGCGAAATGTTCGATGCCCTGGCCGCCAACGGCATGACCCGCAACCTGTTCGGTAGCCTCGAGACCATGAATAAAGAGGCGAAGAAGGCCGGCTGCGAAAAGCAGGGCGAGCTCACCTTCAAGTGCGGCGTTACCGACAAGGAAGGCAAAGGCATGGTGATGAATTTCTCCTTCGTTCAGGTGGACGGCAAGTGGCAATTGACCAACTGATGGCCGCATACGGCCGCATGCACTGAATTCACACAACAAGGAAAAACATGACTGTTTATATCAGCACCAAGGATGTGGTCGTCGGCGAGCAGGACGGCTACATCGAATTCGTTGTCCAGCTCAGCGCGGCATCGGCTGAAGAAGTCACGGTCAGCTTCGACACCCGCATGGGCAGCGCCTTCGTCGGAAGCGGCTATGACGCCGAACAGCTCCTCGGCAAGCTCGTATTCGCCCCGGGCGTGACGACCAAAACCGTCCGCGTGGCCATCAACGACGATTCGGTCGCGGAGAAATCCGAATCCTTTACGTTGCACCTCTACAATCCAAGCAACGCAGTCATCGCGAATGCGGACGCCACGGCGATCATCTTCGACAACGATACCCGCGCCGACACCACCAACCCGGCAGTCTTGTCTGTACGCGACGTGGTGGTCGACGCTGGAGCCGCAATGGCCACCTTTACCGTGGCCCTGGACCGCGCGACGCGCGACACGTTCAGCGTGGACTGGACCACCGCATCCGGCAGCGCACTTGCCGGCGCCGACTTCGTCGCCGCCAACGGCACCCTGAACTTTGCCGCGGGCGAGACCGTAAAAACGGTGTCGGTCGCGCTGGCGGCCATCGGCGGTCCCGAGCAGGCCGAATTCTTCGACCTGGTACTGGGCGCCGTGCGCGGCAATGCAGCGACGGCAGTCGCCGTCGGCGACGGCAGCGGGCAGGCCACGATCGGCCGCAACGGCCAGACGCCGGTTGCCACTCCCTTGGTCAGCGTCAATCAAATGATCGTCGGTGAAAAAGACGGCTATGCCGATTTCGTCATCAGCCTCAGCGCGCCGGCGATGGAAGCGGTCACGGTGTACTTCGACGCCCGCAGCGCCAGCGCTTTGGTGGGCGACGGCGGCAGCGACGCCGTCGACGTCGGCGGCACCCTGGTGTTCGCGCCTGGCGTCACGACCCAGACCGTGCGCATGGCCATCAATGACGACACGGCAGTGGAAAAGCTCGAGTCTTTTTATATCCGCCTGACCGGCGCGCTGAATGCCGTGATCGCGCACCAGACCGGCATCGCTACTGTGATCGACAATGACACGCTTGCCGAGGCAGCACGTCCCGCCAGCCTGTCGGTGCGCGACGTCGTGGTGGACGCAGGGGCCGACATCGCCACCTTCTCGCTTGTACTGGACAGGGCCGTCGCCGGCAGCTTCAACGTGGCATGGTCTACCGCGGCTGGCAATGCCAGCGAAGACACTGACTTCCTCGCACGTTCCGGGACGCAGACCTTCGGTCCCGGTGAAACCGTCAAGACAATCTCGATTGCCTTGCCGCGCGGGACGGCGGCCGAGCAGGCTGAGATGTTCAAGCTGGTGTTGGGCACAGTGTCCGGAAATGCCGCCGGGTCGGTACAGGTCGTGGACGGCGTCGGGCAAGCCACGATTGGCGCCCATGGCCAGGCTTCCGTCGTCACGCCGGTGCTGCGCGTGAGCAATCCGTTTGCAGGCGAAAAAGATGGTTATGTCGAGTTCGTCGTCACGCTGAGCGAACCGGTACAGGAAAATGTCACGGTCCGCTTCGATCTCGCAAGCGGAAGTGCAAGGCTGGATTCGGACTACGTCGAAGGCGGCGGCACCCTGGTGTTCACGCCCGGCATGACCACGCAGATGGTGCGGGTGGCGCTCGTAGACGATGGCAGCGCCGAGAAAATCGAGACTTTCAGGATGCGCCTGTACGGTGCGGAAAACGCCACGATTGCCAATCCGAGTGGGATTGCCACCATTGTCGACAACGATATCCTGGGTGATACGGCGCAGCGTGCCGGCTTGTCGGTAAGCGACCTGGTGCTCGACGCCACGGCCGATACCGCAAGCTTCGCCGTCGTGCTGGACAAGGCGCTGGGCGAGCATGTCAACGTGGCCTGGAGCACCGCCGGCGGCGGGGCCAGTGCCGGCAGCGACTTCCTCGCCGACAGCGGAACCCTCAGCTTCGCCCCAGGCGAGACGGTGCGCAACATCACGATCGCCCTGCCGCGTGACGCGGCCGCCGAGACCGCCGAAAGCTTCAGCCTGGTGCTGGGAGCAGTGTCGGGCGCCGGCGCCGCCAAGGTCGTCGTGACGGACGGTGTCGGCCAGGCTGGCATCGGGGCCCATGGGCAGGCGGCCCTGGCCATGCCGGCGATCCGCGTCAGCAGCCCGACGGTCAGCGAGAAAGCCGGCTTCATGGAATTCGTGATCAGCCTCGATGCACCCGGCAAGAATCCCGTCACGGTCAGTTATGAGGCCCGTGACGGTAGTGCCCGGTTGGACGTCGACTACGTCGACGTCGGCGGCAGCCTGGTGTTCGCGCCTGGCGTGACCACCCAGACCGTGCGCGTGCCCATCCTAGACGACGGTGCGGTCGAAGGAACGGAAACCGTAAGCTTCAGGGTATACGGCGCGGTCAACGCCTCTGTGCCGGCCACGAACGCGGTCGGCACCATCATCGACAGCAGCACCATGGTGCGGGCAGCCAGCAGCGCCGGCATCGACACGGTCAAGTATGCGGGCGCCAAGGCCAACTACACCCTGGTGCGTTCCGGGGAAGGCTTCTTCGTGCTCGACAAGTCGGGGGCGAAGCCGGCCGACCTGCTGGCCGGCGTGGAGCGCGTCCAGTTCGCCGATGGCGCCGTCGCGCTCGACATCGACGGCATCGGCGGCCAGGCCTACCGCATCTACCAGGCCGCCTTCAACCGCACGCCGGACGCCGGCGGCCTGGGCTTCTGGATGAACGCGATGGACAAGGGCAGCTCGCTGGCCGACGTCGCGGCCGGCTTCATGAAGTCGGCCGAATTCATCGCCGCCTATGGCGCCAACCCGGGTAGCCGCGACCTGGTTAGCAAGATCTACGTCAACGTGCTGCATCGTCCGGCCGAGGCGGCCGGCCTGGACTACTGGTCGAAGGCGCTCGACAGCGGCGCCGTGAATGCCGCCGACGTGCTCAGCCTGATCAGCGAGAGCGCCGAGAACCAGGCCGCCTTGCTCGAGGTGATCGGCAACGGCTTCGCCTACACGCCCTACGGTTGATCCACCCTACGGCCGCCGGCAGGCGGTTCTAAAGCAAAAAGGCATGCACCTCGCGGTGCATGCCTTTTTGTCTGTGGGGTGAAGCCTCAGTCGCCGTACAGCTTCTGCTTCAGCTCGCGGCGCTGCTGGGCTTCCAGGGACAGGGTCGCGGTCGGGCGGGCGATGAGGCGCGGCACGCCGATCGGTTCGCCGGTTTCGTCGCAGTAGCCGTACTCGCCGTTGTCGATGGCCTGCAGCGATTGCTGGACCTTCTTGAGCAGCTTGCGTTCGCGGTCACGGGTGCGCAGTTCCAGCGCATGTTCTTCTTCGATCGTGGCGCGGTCGGCCGGGTCCGGCACCAGCACGGTTTCGCGCAGGTGTTCGGTGGTCTCGCCGGCATTCTTCAGCAGTTCCTTCTCGAGCTCCTGCAGGCGATGACGGAAAAACGCCAGTTGTGCCGGATTCATGTAGTCGTCGTCGCCCATCGCCCGAATTTCTTCTTCCGTCAGAAGGCGTTCTTCGAGCTGCGCGGCGGTATTCGGTTTCGTTGTTTTAGTCATGATGCCTTCGATACGACAGAGGTTTTCATTTTAGCAGCAAACTCGGCATTAACACCCTTGCAACAGGTGTGCGCGAGAGCCGCTGCCCGGACGGCGACCGCCGTCCTTCACTGCCTGTCCAGGCCCGACATGCCAGCTGGCGGGGTGGACGATGCCCGGATGCTTGGCGCCGCTGGCGCCCGGTCTGCCAACTGTCGGGGCAGGCCGTCGGCGGGCTAGGGCACGCCCGCAAAACTGATGTAGTTTATACCAAACACTGTTCGAGTCCGCGGATAAATACGTCTTTTGGTAAATTTTTACCAATAAAGACCATTTTGCTGCCACGGATTTCCGTCTCGCCCCACTTTGCGCCCAGGTCGCTGCCCATGATTTGATGCACGCCCTGGAACACGACCTTGCGGTCGGCCCCGGCCATCGACAGCACGCCCTTGTAGCGCAGCATTTGCGGACCGAAGACCTGCACCATGCTGCCCAGGAACTGGTCGAGGCGCTCCGGATCGAAAGCGCGCTCGCTCCGGAACACGAAGGCGGCGATGTCGTCGGTGTGGTGGCTGCGATGGTGATCGTGCCCGTGGTCGTGGTGATTGCAGGTTTCGCCATGGGCATGCTCGTGGCCGCAGTGGTCGCCATGCCCGTGATCGTGGTCGTGATCATGACCATGATCATGGTCGTGGCCTGCCTCGGTGCGCAGGAAGTCCGGGTCCAGCTCCAGCTTGTCGTTCAGGTTGAAGCCGCGCAGGTCGAGCACGTCCGCGATCGGCGCGCGGCCGAAGTCGCTCAGCGAGATCGGGGCGCGCGGGTTGATCCGGTGCAACCTGGCCTTGAGCGCCTCCACGGCGGCGCCATCGACCAGGTCCGTCTTGGACAGCAGGATCTTGTCGGCGAAGCCGACCTGGCGCTGGGCCTCCTCATGGCGGTCCAGCTGGTCCATGGCATGACGCGCGTCGACCACGGTGACCACGGCATCGAGCATGTAGTTAGCGCCCACTTCTTCGTCCACGAAGAAGGTTTGCGCCACCGGGCCCGGATTGGCCAGGCCGGTGGTCTCGATGACCACGCGATCGAAGGCGATTTCGCCGGCGGCGCGCTTCTGCGCCAGGTTGGTGAGCGCCACGATCAGGTCGCCGCGCACGGTGCAGCAGATGCAGCCGTTGTTCATCTCGACGATCTGCTCGCCGGTATCGCGCACCAGGATCTCGTTGTCGATGTTTTCCTGGCCGAATTCGTTTTCGATGACCGCGATGCGCAGGCCATGCTCCTCATGCAGGATGCGGTTGAGGAGGGTGGTTTTACCTGCGCCGAGGAAGCCGGTGAGGATCGTGCTTGGGATAGGTTCCATGTTCGCTTCGTTGTCGCGTGGGTCCGCGCCAAGGCGGGAGAATCGGGCGATTATGCCGGATTTTTTGCAACATCACCAAGGATCAACCGTGCAGCGTCTTGACAATGCTCAGGTCGCGTCGAACAGAGCCGCCATGGCTGCGTTGCATTCGTCTCGCCGTACTGGCGTACTGTCTTCGTGGTCCGCCACTGCGACAATGCGCCTTGCCCTGGCAGCTCTGTTGGACGCTCTTTTTTATGGTATTACTTCGCCTTCGCACGCGGATGCGCCTTGTCGTACACGGCGGCCAGGTGCTGGAAATCGAGCGCCGTGTAAATCTGGGTCGAGGTGATGCTGGCGTGCCCGAGCAGCTCCTGCACCGCGCGCAAGTCGCCTGACGACTGCAGCACGTGCGAGGCGAAGGAATGGCGCAAGACGTGCGGGTGGACGTGCACCGGCGTGCCTGCGCGCAGCGCATGCGCCTTCAGGCGGTTCTGCACGACGCGCGGCGTGATGCGCAGGCCGCGGGCCGACAGGAACAATGCGGCGCTGCCGTCGCGCGCGGCGGAACGCACGGCCAGCCAGGCCGAGAGCGCCGTGCGCGCCGGTCCGCCGACAGGCACGCGCCGCATGCGCCGGCCCTTGCCGGTGACGACCACCTCGCCGGCCTGCAGGTCGAGCCAGCCGAGCGAAGCGGAAGCAGGTTTGCCCAATGCGCCATTGCCGCCCTCGGTATAGACCATGTCGAGGCCGGCGAGTTCCGACACCCGCAGGCCACTCGAATACAGCAGTTCGAACATGGCGCGGTCGCACAGCTCGGCCGGTTCCGGGTGGCCGTGGGCGTGCGCCTCCATCAGCTGCACCGCGTCGTCGACCGACAGGGCCTTGGGCAGGGTCTTGGGGCGGCGCGGGGCGCGCACGCCCTCGGCCGGGTTGGCAGGCAAGGCCACCTGGCTGGAGAGCCAGTCGTAGAAGCCGCGCCAGCCGGACAGCTTGCGCGCGATCGAGCGCGCCGACTGGCCGCCGGCGTGCAGTTTCGCCGCGAAGCGGCGGATGTCGTGGTGGGTCAGCGCCGGCCAGTTGTCATGGCCGGCCAGTTGGGCAAGTTCCTGCAAGTCGCGGCGATAGGCCGCGACCGTGTGCGGCGACAGCTGGCGCTGGGTGGCCAGCTCGCCCAGGTAGCGTGCGGCCAGGTCCCGGGGCGCCGCGTCCATGGCTTCAGGCCCGCAGCGAGGCCAGCGCGGTGCTGGCGGTGGCGGCGATGTGGGCCAGGAAGTCGGTCGCCATGGTCGCGGTGAAGCGGTCGTCGTTCGGCGCGCCCAGCACCAGCAGGCCGAAGGCCTTGCCGTCCAGGCTCAGCGGCATCAGGACGGTCGAGCGCACCGCTGCCGGATCGTCGAGCCAGTGCACCGCCTCGAAGTCGTTGTTCAGGCCGCAGTAGGGCGCGCGCAGGCTCTCGGCGAACAGCCTGGCGTCGCTCGACACGCCGCTGGCGAACCAGGCATCGGCGAATTCCGGCGCCAGGTTCCACAGGCGCAGCGTCACCTGCGGCACCATGAATTCGGTGCGCAGCGCGTCGACCAGGTCGCGCGCGATCGCGGCGCCGCCCGCGGAGGCCAGCAGGGCCTGGTTCCAGGCGTGGAAGCGGTTGGCGATCGCGTGGTTTTCCTCGGCGCGGCGGGTCAGCTCGGCCAGCCGCAGTTCGAGGATGCGGTATTTGTCGCGCATCACCTCCATCTGGCGTTCCTGCAGCGACACGGCGCGCCCGGTCAGCGGGCTCGACAGCTTCACCTGGCCCAACAGGCCGGCGTGCTCCTCGAAGAATTGCGGATGGTCGATGAGGTATTGGGCGACGGCGTTGGCGTCGAACGGTTCGGTGGTCATGAAGTGTGCGGAGTGAAAAAGTTCGTCCGCCATTTTACCTGACGGCCAGATGTCGACGAGGTATAAAAAAAGACGCCCCGCAGGGCGTCTCTGTTGCTGCCTTCTTCTGGAAGGGCAGTGCTTAGAAGCGGTGACGGATGCCGACTTGCAGCGCGCGGCCGTCTTCGCCCGGACGCTTGGTGAAGCCGCCCGGATTGCCGGCGGTGCCCGGTGCGTACTGGCCGTCGTTCTGGTTGCGGATGATGGCGGCGACGGTGTACAGGTCGGTGCGCTTCGACAGGAAGTGGTCGTAGCCGATTGCGTACAGGTCGGCATCGCTGTTCGACGCCAGGCGGTCATCCTGGTGCGCGTACGACGCCATGATGCGGCCGCTGCCCAGCTTGAAGTGGGCGCCGGCTTGCCAGCTGCGTGCATCCTGCTGGGTGTTGCGGGTGATGTTGGTCACGAACACGTTGCGCAGGAAAGCCTGGTTTGCCGCCGGCACGCCTTGCTGGGCCAGCACCGGAGTCACGCCGGTGTCCCAGCCGCCGATGTAGTCGGCCAGCAGGGCCGAGTTCTGGTTGCGCTGGCTGTGGAAGCCGGCGAACAGTTTCCAGGTGTCGTTCAGGGTGTAGGAGCCGCCCACGGTCAGGGTGCGCAGGCTCGGACGGTTCTGCTGGTCGTAGCCGTGGTTGTAGCCCAGGCCCACGTCGTAGCCGTTGGCCTTGTAGGTGACGGCGGCAGCGCGGAACTTGTTGTAGCGGCCCAGGTAGCCCGAACCTTTCGGACCGTACATCAGCGATGCGCCGATGCCGTTCGGCAGGGCGATGCGGTACTGGATGGCTTCCTGCGAGCGAATGTCCGCGCCCAGTGCGGTGAAGCCGGCGGTGCCGCCGGTGATGTGGCCCCAGGTGCCGGCCGTGCCCGACTCGAAGGTGTCGGCCATGTTGAAGACTTCATAGCCCGGGGTGTACATGCGGCCGAGCAGGACGGCGCCCACCGGGGTGATCAGGCCGACCATCGCGGTGCGGTCGAACAGTGCGCGCTCCTGGTTGACGGCCGGGCCGCCCGGCGGCTGGATCAGGCTCTGCAGGCGTCCGCGGATTGCTGCCGGGATGGCGTCCATGCCCTTGAGCAGGTAGAGGCCGGGATTGTCGTTCATCAGGGTCGGCTGCTGGGTGCCGGTGTCGAGTTCGACGCGGGCTTCCAGGTTAAAGATGGCCTTGTAGCCATTGCCCAGATCTTCGGTGCCCTTGAAACCGATGCGCGAGCCGTCGGCGCCGCCGCTGAAGATCTTGGTCGGGCCGCCTTTCTGCCACATCACACCGGCGTCGGCGATGCCGTAGATTTGCACGCTGGTCTGCGCGAAGGCCGAGGTTGCGAAACAGGTGCCGAGCAGCGCGGCCAGGATACTTTTCTTCATTGCGTCTCCAAGTAATTTGCGAACGAGCGTTTTTTTACGCGACGTGCCAATATGCCATTGCTTCAGTGCCCTGTACAGATTCTGGACGCACGTTGGGCAGGCGCCTTGGCTGGCGTTGCTTAAAAACTACATTTATCGAATTGAAACGACAAGGGCGGGCATGGTTGCCCATGTCCGCCCCGGCGGCGAACGGCGGGCTAGACGCCCGCATGCTCAGCCGGAATACGGGTTTAGAACGAGTGATTCACGCCCACATCGTAGTGGTTGACCGTCGACGGGAGGGTGGTCAGGCCTTTCTTGCGCGATGCGTCCACGTACAGGTAGGTACGCTTCGACAGACTGTATTCATAGCCGAGTGACAGCTGCTTGACCTTCTGCAGGCCATCGGTGTCTTTCTGACCATAACCTGCCAGGAATTTGCCCGGGCCCATGGTGTAGTTGGCGCCCAGCACCCATGCCTTGGTATTGGCATTGGCGAAGCGGTTGTGTTCCTGGTCCTGCTTCGAGTACAGGCCCATCAGCTTCAGTTCCGGCGTGGCGGCAATGGACGCGCCGATCGACCAGACCTTCGACTCGATGGCGTTGCGCTCGTAGCCAGCCATGAAGGCTGCCGGGCCGTTGTTGTAGGTGCCGGTGATCGAGAACGGATTGGTCGATGCTTCCGCGCCCGCCGGGTATTGCGGAGCGGCTGCGGTGCCGCGGCCGATGACTGCCGGGCCGCTGCCGCCTTCCTTGGTGGCGACCGCTGCGTTCACCTGGAAGCCGCTGGTGACCGGCGAGTTGTACCAGACGCCGTTCGAGAAGCGGTTGTTCGAGTAGCCAGCCACGTCCAGCGGCTGTGCGTTGTAGCCGGCGACGGCCAGGTCGGTCCAGAAGCCGGCCGGGCTCGGCGATGCGTGGAAGGGCTCGAAGGCGCCCACGGTTTCGAAGTATGGGGTCAGGCCGCGGCCGATGCGCACCATGCCGAAGTCGCCCTGCAGGCCGACGCGGGTCTGGCCCTGGAAGATCGGACGCTGGGCGCCGTTGCCGCCGATTTCGGGAGTGCCGGTGTCCGGCTCGTAACGTGCTTCCAGCTGGAACAGGGCCTTGAGGCCGTTGCCCAGTTCTTCAGTCCCTTTGAAACCCAGGGTGTTCGAAGCGCGCTTGCCGATGTTGAGGCTCTGGCCGCTGCGCTTGACGATGCCGGCATCGATGGTGCCGTAGATCTGGACCGAGGTTTGTGCGTGCACGGTGCCGGCAGCGAGTGCGCCAAGCAGTGCGACGGACAGGAGGGAGTGCTTCATTATTCGTGTTCCTTTTGCTCTATGTAAATCTCAGTATCCCCGGCATTGAGGCTTCAGCTGAATGTCCGGATAACTGCACCTTCAATGCTTGACTCGTCAAGATTGTTGGTTTTGTCAATTATGACGGGCGCACTTGGTGGAAAGCCAATAAATCCAATCGTGCTGTTGTTTTTTTGAAACGCGTGTCAATCCCATGTAACAAATTTCTCCCGAATACGGACGGGTTCGCCTTAGCGACCGGTTTGCGCCGCCTCAAGAAAGCCGGAGATTGCTCCGAAACGGGGATGGCCAGGCCGTAGACTCTGCGTCACACCAAGCAGTGTACGGCGGCGGTGAAGAAAGTTATTGTAAATTTGTAAATCAAGCTTGGCCCCTTCTCTAGCGCAGTCGCACCGGCCTTTCCACACCATGACAAGCAAGCATGGCTAACCGCGAAGAACTGGCGATCATCCGACATGCCCGCGCCGGGCAGGCCGCTGCCCAGCTCGAACTGGGCAAGCTCTACCTGTTCGGCAGCGCCGGCCTGCCACAGAGCTTGCCCACCGCACTGCACTGGCTCGAACGCGCCGCGCGCCAGGAGTGCCGGCAGGCGTGGCAACTAACAGGTAACCATATTCCGCTGGCGCTCGCGCGGGCCAGCGCAGCAACGCTCGCGCCCTGGTACGAGCGGGCCTACGACGACGGCAGCGTCCGTGCCGGTCTCGTGTTCGCCCAACTGGTATTGGGCGACGGTCCTGGCGCCGCCCCGGCCGCGGAGCCGGTCGCAGCCAAAGCCCTGCGGGCGCTCGAAGACGCCGCCCGCGCCGGCTTTCCCGATGCCCAGTGGCTGCTGGCACGCCGGCGCGATGCCGCACCCATGCACACGGCGGGCGCGGCGGCGGCCGTGGCGCCGGCCGCCGTCCCGGTCTCGGCCCCGGTTATGTCCCCGGTTTTGTCTCATCCGTGGCCGCGGCGCGGGGCCGACAGCGGCGTGGCCGAGGCCCAGGCTGCCGTGCTCGAGCAGGCCTGGGAAGCCGGACACCGGGACGACTAC
This sequence comes from Telluria sp. ZB4P34, assembly GCF_059686055.1. NCBI lineage: Bacteria > Pseudomonadati > Pseudomonadota > Betaproteobacteria > Burkholderiales > Oxalobacteraceae > Telluria > Telluria sp. ZB4P34. The sequence goes on from NZ_JCASIF010000003.1 coordinate 219,683, forward strand.
CTGGCGCGCGCGCTGCCGCTGGCGCGCGTCATGGTGCGCGCCGCGGCCGGCCAGGACGGGGTGCACCGGCTGGCGCCGGGCGACATCACGCTGCTGTCGCGCGTAGCGCGCCTGCTGGACGAAGGACGGCTTGCCGACGGGCGCGACGCGGAGCCGCAAGGCGCCGTACCGGCGCCGGACGAGCCCTGGTGCTTCTGGGAGCTGGCCGCGGCCGAGCACGACCGCCATGCCCAGCTGGCCATGGGCCTGCGCTGCGCGCGCATGGACATCGACGGCCACCGCATCGCCAGCGGCGGCGGGGCCGCCAACTTCAAGAAGGCGGTCCGCTGGCTGACGCTGGCCGGCGAGCAGGGCCTGGCCCAGGCCTGGTACGCGCTGTCGCGCATCTACGTGAAGCCCGAGTTCTCGCAGCGCAACGTTGCCGATGCCCAGCGCTACCTCGAGCGTGCGGCCGAGATGGGCTATCGCGACGCCCAGCTCGAATGCGGCCACAACGCCTGGCGCGCGCGCCGCGAGAGCGAAAGCAAGGACGTGGCGGCGGCTTACTGGCTGCAGAAGGCGGCCACCCAGGGCAGTGCCGAAGCGGCGGCGCTGCTGCGCAAGATCGCGCCGCGCCTGTCCACGCCGCCCTATGTGGAAACCGGCAGCCTGCTGGCCGGCCGCGAGGAGCTGCTGCATGCGCATCCGCTGCTGCACGCGCGGATCGAACTGGCGGCGCTGTTCGGGCTGTCGCGGGCCGAGGCACTACTGCTCGACGTGCCCGCCGCCGACCATGGCCACTGCCTGGTGATCGACATCCGCGCCAGCTACGGGCGCAGCAAGCGCCGCCTGGTACTGGTCGAAACGGCGCAGGAACGCCATGCGCTCGACCGCATCGCTCGCCTGTTCGAAGGGATCGATTGCGGCCCGTCGGGGCCGGAAGGGAACTACCGCCAGCGCCTGTACCGGCTGCGCACTTTGCTGGGTGCGCCTGCCAGAGGCGAGGAAGAGGGCGAGGGGACAGCCGAGATCGGACTGGCGGCATGATCGTCGGGTCCAAGGCGCTCCGCTGGGGGAAGCCTGTGCTCCGCAAGGCGATCAGCAGTCCGATGCCGAACTGGTCGTGCGTATGCTTTCCGAGCTGCGGATCGATTCGATGGCAAGTGCCTGAATGCCTGGCATACCAGTGCGCAAAGGATGAACCTGATGGAAGGAGGCGGCCATGGTCGACTTGGTAGCCCAGGTCGACGACGTCGAAGCTGCCCTTTCAGGCGGCGGGTCCGCTGCCGGGCGGCGCCCGGGAAGCATCACCATCCGGCGCCAGCAGCCTCAGGCGCGGCCAGCGGGCCTGCCATCGTTTGGCATGTAGCCGTTCGAGGTAAGCAGCAGCTTTCAGGTCCTGGAAACCTGGGGTCGGACGCACGACCAGCTCGAACAGGTCGTCCAGGCCGTAGGGAGCCGCGATCGCGAGATGTCCGTGGGCATCCAGCCGGAGGCCCACGGCGGTCGCGGTTTCCGGCCAATGCCGCATCGCATCCGTCGCCGACCGGTACGGCCTGTCACCGTTGCGCCGGTGCATCCGCGCCTGGTTCTTCACCGACCAGCCGAGTGTGGCGTCGCGTGCCCTCAGTGCCTGTTCCAGCGCCGCGTCCTGCTCCGCTGCGCGCCGTGCCGGATCGAACCAGATCACATCGATATCCGCGGGCAGCGGCGATTCGGCCCGGGCATGCGCATGGTCCCAGACCAGGCTGCGCACGAAACCGGCAGCTACCCAGCAATCCGGCAGGCCGAGCTCCCGGACTACGGCGAGGACCCGCATGCGCCGTGCGTCGGTCGCGACCAGGGACTGGAGCCGGGCAAGCCGTTCCGTCACGCCGCCGCTCATTCAGCGGCTTGCCGGCGTGCGCGAGAGGAGCAGGGTCGGGTCGGGCGCGGCCGATGCAAGCTCGGCCTCGGTTGCACCATTCGGCGCATACGTCCCGTCGAGGGCCAGCTTGTCCGGGCCGAGCAGGTGGAGGGACATCAGGTGCTGATGCGATTTGCCGGCGACGCGCAGATTGGCGCCGTCGCGGAAACGGAAGCGCACGCGTCCGTCGGCGCTGGCGGACGTCATCGCCAGCCTGGGCACGTTGCCCTGGGCACAGAAGTGATCGGCAAGCAGCGTGTCGCCGTCGAGGTGGTACACGGTCATGGTTTCGCGCGCTGTACCCGGTTGCCAGATTTCCAACAATGCCGTGCCGGCCGAAATGGAACGGTACTCGACCCGCACCGGCTGGCCACCGGGCGATGCGCCTTCCCATTTGCCGACCAGCTTTTGCAACTGCTGAAATGTCTTGGCGCCATCGGCTTGCGCCGCCACTGGCATGCAAAGCAAGCCCAACAACATGCTGGAGAAAACAGTCAGGCGTCGCATGGCATGTCTCCCATCGATTGTCCTGGATTCAGACGTCGGTGTCGACGTCGACTTCGCCTTCGAACACCGTCACCGCCGGTCCGCTGAGGTAGACCGGTTCACCCACGCCCGCCCACGCAATGCTGAGCTCGCCGCCACGGGCCGCTACGCGCACCGGCGAATCGAGCAGGCCGCGCCGGATGCCGGCCACCACGGCGGCGCAGGCGCCGGTGCCGCAGGCCAGGGTCTCGCCGGCGCCGCGTTCGAACACGCGCAGGCGGATGTGGTGGCGGTCCAGCACCTGCATGAAGCCGGCATTCACCTTGTTCGGGAAGCGCGCGTGGGTCTCGATCGCCGGCCCCATGGTGTCGACCGGCGCGGTGTCGACGTCGTCGACGACCTGCACCGCATGCGGGTTGCCCATCGAGACCACCGACACGAACACGGTCTTGCCGCCCACCGGCAGGGGCCAGGTCGTGTCTTCCCCTTCGGTCCGGCCATCCAGGCCGGCGCTGCCGAAGGGCACCTCGTCCGGATCCAGGCGCGGCGCGCTCATGTCCACCGTCACGCTGCCATCGTCTTCGAGACGCGGTGCGATGATGCCTTTCATGGTTTCGACGCGGATGCTGCGCTCATCGGATAAACCCTTGTCGCTGACGAAGCGGGCGAAGGCGCGTGCGCCGTTGCCGCACTGCTCGACCTCGCCGCCGTCGCTGTTGAAGATGCGGTAGCGGAAGTCGACGCCGGCGCTGGACGGCCGCTCGACCACCAGGATCTGGTCGGCGCCGATGCCGAAGCGGCGGTCGGCCAGCCGGCGCCATTGCGCCGTGCTCAGGTTCACGTCCTGGTGGATGGCGTCGATGACGATGAAGTCATTGCCCGCGCCGTGCATCTTGGTGAATTTCAGTTTCATTCTTTGGCGGCTAGTTTCAGTTTTGCTTAATCAAATCTCGAATGGATAAGCGCAACTTAATCAATCATAGAAGGAGGGCTCACCCGGCGGGCGGGTCTTGAAGCGCTTATGGGTCCAGAAGTATTCCGCCGGCGCTTCGCGCACGCGCTCTTCGATGAAGGCGTTCATGCGGCGGGTGGCCTCGACCATGTCCTCGCCCGGGTAATTCTCCCACGCCGGGTAGAAACGCACACGCCAGCCCCGGTAGTTCGGCAAATAGGTAGCGACCACCGGGATCACCTTGGCGCCGGTGGTCGCGGCGATGCGGCCCAGGGCGGTCAGCGTCGCGGCCGGGATGCCGAAGAAGGGCACGAACTCGGCATCCTTCTCGCCGAAATCCATGTCGGGCAGCATGAAGTAGGGCAGGCCGTCGCGCAGCGCGCGCAGGATCGGCTTGATGCCTTCCTTGCGCGTCACCAGGCGCACCGGACCGTAGCGCTCGCGGCCGTGGCGCAGCAGCCTGTCGAAAGCCGCGTTCTTTTGCGGCACGTACATGCTGCATATCGGGATCACGCGCGAAGCGACGCCGGCCACGTCCAGGCAGACGAAGTGCGGGCACAGCAGGATGGTCGGACCGGCTTCCATCTCGGCCTGCGGCACCGCCGGCTCGACATGCATATAGCTGCGCACGCGCGCTTCCGGCGCCCACCACAGGATCGAGCGCTCGAAAATGCTGCGCGCGTAGGCGCGGAAATGCTGCTTCGCGATCGCATGGCGCTCGCTGTCCGGCAGCTCGGGCATGCACAGGCGCAGGTTGGTCAGGGTGATGCGGCGGCGCTTGCCCATGATGCGGAACATCAGGCTGCCGACCGCTTCGCCCAGGCGCCCCAGGATCGGCAGCGGCAGGAAGTGCAGCAGCCACAGGAGTCCGAGCAGGAGCCTCATGCCGCCGCCCCGCTTTCCGGGCCGGCCACGCCATCCGGCTGCTTGTAGCGGTTGTAGCTCCAGAAGTACTGCGCCGGGCAGCGCGCGATCAGCTGCTCCATGGCGCGGTTGATGGCCGCCGCCTGGTCCGCGGCGCTGCCTTCCAGGCTGCCCTCGAAGGGCACGAAGCGGACCACGTAGCCGCGCCCGCGCGCCAGGCGCTCGGCATAGACCAGCAGGATGTCGGCCCTGCCCAGCTGCGCCAGTTTTGCGGGCAGGGTCATGGTGTAGGCGCTGCGGCCGAACCACGGCGCCCACACGCCTTCGCCTTCCTGGGGCACCTGGTCGGGCAGCAGGCCGATCGGTTCGCCGCCCTTGAGGGTCTTGGCCAGGATGCGCACGCCGCTGAGGGTGGCGGGCGCGAGCTTGAGGTTGTGGCGCGCGCGGGCGCCTTCGACCAGCGGTTTGAGGGCGCTTTTCTTCGGCGGGCGGTACATGACGGTGAGCGCCGTCTGCAGGGCGATCTGCTGGGCCGTCATCTCGAAGCAGCCCAGGTGCGGGGTCAGGAACACGATGCCGCGACCGGCGTCGAGGCGCTGCTGCACCAGGTCCCAGTTCTCCACGCTGGCATGGCGCGCCACGCGTTTCGGGTCGGCGCACCAGACGAAGGCCAGCTCGATGATGGCCTTGCCGGCTTCCGCGACGGCGGCGTTCAGCTGCCCTTCATAACCCGCCTGCGCCAGGTTGGCGCGCAGGCGCCGGCGGTAGGAGCCGGAAACGATATACACGAGCCAGCCGAGGGCCGCGCCAAGGGCATGCAGTAACGGCAACGGAAATACCGATAGTGCACGGAATAAAGAAACTAACATGCGATTGACCAGGGTTGAAAGAGCGTTGCCCCGTAGAGCAAAATTCTCGAAGGAAGCGTAAAATACCACTTTATGCAGGATCCGCCGAGTTAACAGACAACTTGCGAAGCGGAATATAAATGTCGCTAAAGCGTCGCAGGCATCCGTTGCTGCGGCACGTATAAAACACAGCAGTAATGGAGCCACCATGTCCAACGACTATCTCTTCACGTCCGAATCCGTTTCCGAAGGCCATCCCGACAAGGTTGCCGACCAAATTTCCGACAGCATCCTCGACGCCATCCTGGAACAGGACCCGCGCGCACGCGTCGCTGCCGAAACCCTGTGCAACACGGGCCTCGTGGTGCTGGCGGGTGAAATCACCACCCACGCCAACGTCGACTACATCCAGGTGGCGCGCAACACCATCAAGCGCATCGGCTACGACAACACCGACTTCGGCATCGACTACAAGGGCTGCGCCGTGATGGTCTGCTACGACAAGCAGTCGCCGGACATCGCCCAGGGCGTGGACGAAGGCGCGGGCCTGGACCTCGACCAGGGCGCCGGCGACCAGGGCCTGATGTTCGGCTATGCCTGCGACGAGACCCCGGAGCTGATGCCGGCCGCCATTTATTATTCGCACCGCCTGGTCGAACGCCAGTCGCAGCTGCGCAAGGACGGCCGCCTGCCGTGGCTGCGCCCGGACGCCAAGTCGCAGGTCACCCTGCGCTACGTCGACGGCCGCCCGGTGGCGGTCGACACCGTCGTGCTGTCCACCCAGCACGCACCGGAAATCTCGCACTCGCAGATCGAAGAAGCGGTCATCGAAGAGATCATCAAGCCGGTCCTGCCGCGCGAATGGCTGGAAGGCACCAAGTTCCTGGTCAACCCGACCGGCCGCTTCGTCATCGGCGGCCCGCAGGGCGACTGCGGCCTGACCGGCCGCAAGATCATCGTCGACACCTACGGCGGCGCAGCCCCGCACGGCGGCGGCGCGTTCTCGGGCAAGGATCCGTCCAAGGTCGACCGTTCGGCAGCCTACGCCGCGCGCTACGTGGCCAAGAACATCGTGGCCGCCGGCCTGGCGCGCCAGTGCCAGGTGCAGGTCAGCTACGCCATCGGCGTGGCCCGCCCGATCAACATCACCGTGTACACCGAAGGCACCGGCGTCATCTCCGACGAGAAGATCGCCCAGCTGGTGATGGAACACTTCGACCTGCGCCCGAAAGGCATCGTGCAGATGCTCGACCTGCTGCGCCCGATCTACGCCAAGACCGCGGCCTACGGCCACTTCGGCCGCGAAGAGCCGGAGTTCACCTGGGAGCGTACCGACAAGGCGGCGCTGCTGCGCGCCGAAGCCGGCCTGTCCTGAGCCTGCCGTCCCCGCCCCCGCCCCCGCCTCATGGATGCGGGCGGGGCAGGTGAACAACAGTGGCCGCCCAATGCGCCGCCACTCGTGGTAAACTTGCCGATTCCGAGGAGCGTTGCGACGAAGAGATTCCTCTTCGCCAGGCTCGGATCATCAACACTGCGCTCACGTTACTTTTTTCAACCATTGAAAGGAGGGCGTGATGAACGCCGTACTCAAAGACCTCAACGATTTCCACGTCGCAGACATCTCCCTGGCAAGCTGGGGCGAGAAGGAAATCCGCATTGCAGAAACCGAAATGCCGGGCCTGATGGCGATCCGCGAGGAATACGCTAGCGCCCAGCCGCTCAAGGGCGCGCGCATTGCCGGTTCGCTGCACATGACCATCCAGACCGCGGTCCTGATCCGCACCCTGGAAGCCCTCGGCGCGCAAGTGCGCTGGGCATCGTGCAACATCTACTCGACCCAGGACCACGCCGCCGCCGCCATCGCCTCGGTCGGCACCCCGGTGTTCGCCGTCAAGGGCGAGACCCTGGACGAGTACTGGGAATACACCCACCGCATCTTCGAATGGCCGGGCGATGGATCGGCTGCGACCCACGCCAACATGATCCTGGACGACGGCGGCGACGCCACCCTGCTGCTGCACCTGGGCGTGCGCGCGGAGAAGGACATCTCGGTGCTGGACAAGCCGGGTTCGGAAGAAGAAATCTGCCTGTTCAACTCGATCAAGGGCCGCCTGGCGCGTGATCCCTCATGGTACTCGAAGCGCCTGCCGTGCATTCTTGGCGTGACCGAGGAAACCACCACCGGCGTGCATCGCCTGTACCAGATGCACCAGGAAGGCAAGCTGGCCTTCCCGGCGATCAATGTCAACGACTCGGTCACCAAGTCGAAGTTCGACAACCTGTACGGTTGCCGCGAATCGCTGGTGGACGGCATCAAGCGCGCGACCGACGTCATGATCGCCGGCAAGATCGCCGTGATCGCCGGCTACGGCGACGTGGGCAAGGGCTCGGCCCAGGCCATGCGCGCGCTGTCGGCGCAAGTGTGGGTCACCGAGATCGATCCGATCTGCGCCCTGCAGGCCGCGATGGAAGGCTACCGCGTCGTGACCATGGACTACGCCGCCGAACACGGCGACATTTTCGTCACCTGTACCGGCAACTACCATGTCATCACCGAGCAGCACATGCTCAAGATGAAGGACCAGGCCATCGTCTGCAACATCGGGCACTTCGACAACGAGATCGAAGTCGCGGCGCTCAAGAAGTACGAGTGGGACAACATCAAGCCGCAAGTCGACCACGTGATCTTCCCGGACGGCAAGCGCATCATCCTGCTGGCCGAAGGCCGCCTGGTGAACCTCGGCTGCGGTACCGGCCACCCGTCCTACGTGATGAGCTCCTCGTTCGCGAACCAGACCATCGCCCAGATCGAACTGTTCGCCAATACCGACAAGTACCCGGTCGGCGTGTACACCCTGCCGAAGCACCTGGACGAAAAGGTTGCCCGCCTGCAGCTCAAGAAGCTCAACGCCCAGCTGACCACGCTGACCGAAGAGCAGGCCGCCTATATCTCGGTGAAGCAGGAAGGTCCGTACAAGCCGGACCACTACCGTTATTGATATCCGGTAGCTAAATGCGGGCGCGGCGTTGATTCAACCCCGCGCCCGTTTTTTCAACAGCCGGTACTTTCACGCGTGAAAGTACCGCGTACCCACGAAAGTCGATGCGATGCGCCTGCTTATCACCTGGCTGATCAATGCCGTGGCCCTGATGGCCCTGCCGTACCTGCTGTCCTCCGTCGTCGTCACCAATTTCACGACCGCGCTGATCGCTGCGCTCGTGCTGGGGCTGGTCAATACCCTGATCCGCCCGATCCTGGTGCTTCTCACCCTGCCGGTGACGGTGGTCTCGCTGGGCCTGTTCATCCTCGTCATCAACGCCTTCCTGTTCTGGCTGGTGTCGCGCTGGATCGATGGTTTCGACGTGCAGGGGTTCGGCGCGGCCTTCCTGGCGGCCATCCTGTACAGCATCATTTCGTGGGCACTCGCTACCTTGCTCCTCAAAGACAAAGATGGAAACTCCTAATTTCAGTATCGAGTTCTTCCCGCCGAAGACCGATGAAGGTGCGGAGAAGCTGCGTGTCGTGCGCCAGAAACTGGCTGAATTGCAGCCCAAGTATTTCTCGGTGACCTTCGGCGCCGGCGGCACCACCCAGCAGGGCACCTTGCAGACCGTGCTCGAGATCAAGGCTGCGGGCCATGAGGCGGCGCCGCACCTGTCCTGCGTCGGCGGCACCCGCGACTCGCTGCGCGCGATCCTGCAGCAGTTCCAGGACAATGGCATCCGCCGCCTGGTGGCGCTGCGCGGCGACCTGCCGAGCGGCTATGGCGGCGGCGGGGAATTCCGCTACGCCAACGAGCTGGTCGAGTTCATCCGTAAGGAAACGGGCGACTGGTTCCACATCGAAGTGGCGGCTTATCCGGAAATGCACCCGCAGGCCAGGTCCCCGCAGGATGACCTGCAGGCCTTCGCGCGCAAGATCCAGGCCGGGGCGAATGCCGCGATCACCCAGTATTTCTACAATGCGGACGCCTATTTCGACTTCGTCGACAATGCGCGCAAGCTGGGGGTGGACGTGCCGGTGGTGGCGGGCATCATGCCGATCACCAACTACACGCAGCTGATGCGGTTTTCGGACATGTGCGGCGCCGAGATCCCGCGCTGGGTGCGCAACAGGCTGCTCAGCTTCGGCGACGATTCGGCCTCGATCAAGGCCTTCGGCCTGGATGTGGTGACGAGCCTGTGCGAACGCCTGCTGGCGGGCGGCGCGCCGGGGCTGCACTTCTACAGCATGAACCAGGCGGCGGCGACCACGGCGATCTGGCAAAGGCTGGTGAAGTAGGCGATCTCGCTCCGTGTAGGGTGGGCGGCTCCACCCGTCAACATGCGACACGCCGGCGTGTCTGCCGGCCGCGCGTTCAACCACCGGTAGTGCTGCCCGTGCGTCTGCTCATCGGCTGGTGGAACGCGCGGGCGGCATCAACGTGAAGGCTGCTCATCCGCACGGGTTTAGCCGCCGACCCTACGATTCAACTAAACCGGTTTTATCCGACTTCCGTGATAATTCCATCGAGCGGAATGTCATATTCCCCGATCTCGAACTGCGCCTGCTGGCACGCATACGCGATGCCCAGCGTCCGCGGACGCGGCGCCGGGGCCAGCGTCCTGTCATAAAACCCGCCTCCATACCCCAGCCGGTAGCCCCGATCATCGAAGCCCAGGCAGGGCACCAGCAGCGCATCCGGCCTGTCCACCATCCGCAGATCGGCCGGCACCGCCACGCCCAGGCTGTCGGCCACGGTCGGCTCGCCCGGCACCCATTCGGCCCATCCAAGCGCCGTGTCGCGCGCCAGCACGACAGGCAAGGCCAGCCGTACGCCTGCCTCGGCCAATTCCGCGTAGGCTGGACCCAAGTCCGGTTCGCCTGCGAGCGGCCAATACACGCCCAGGCTTGCCCCCTGGGTCGGGTCCTGGCCCCACCACGCGAGCACCCGGGCGCCGATGCGCTCGTCCCAGGCGCGCCGGGTAGCCGGATCGATGGCGCGGCGCCGTTCTTTCAGCGCGCGGCGCAACTGTGGTTTCTCGAGCGCGGCGCGTGCGCCTGCGTCTGGCAGTAGCCCTGGGGCACATGGTATTCTTGATTCGCCGGTCATGGTTTCAATGCAGCGTACAGTGAGAGTTGTGGATGTTTCAATCGAGATTGACAACCGGCGCCATGCCGATCGCCTTTGTTCTTGCATGTGCAGCGTGGGTGCTGTCTTCCACGAGCGTCCGTGCCGGGGAAGCACCCGGAGCGCCTGAAGCACCCCAGTCCGTCCCGGCGGTGCCGGCCGGCGCCCCGGCCGTGCCGGGCGCACCCGCCGTCGACAGCCGCGCTGACGACGATACCTTCATGCTGCTGCGCGAAGCGGCGCGCCAGAACGACGCGGCGCGCACCAATGCGCTGGCCTCGCGCCTGCCGCCGAATTATCCGCTGGCATCCTATGTCGACTATTATCGTCTGAAACCCAGAATTGCCCGCGACGCCACGGCCGACGAGATCCGCGAAGCGCTGCGCCGTCACGAAGGCAGTGCCGCCGCGGAGCTGATGCGCAGCGAATGGCTGCTCGAACTGGGCCGCCGGCGCGACTGGGCCACGTTCGAGCGCGAAGTCGGCCAGCTGGCCGGCAGCAACCTGCAACTGCGCTGCTATGTCCTGCTGGCGCGCGCCAGCCGCGGAGAAGCGGTCGCGCAGGAAGCCCGCGGGGCGCTGCTCAATCCCGACTTCTACGGCGAGGCCTGCTCCGCCCTCATCGCCCAGCTGGCGCAAAGCCGCCAGTTCAGCGAAGACGACCTGCTGTGGCAGCTGCGCCTCGCCGGCGAAGCCGACGCCACCGGTCCGGCCCGTCGCGCCGCCGCATTGCTCGGCGCGTCGGATACGCGCGCCGCCCAGGCGGTGGACACGCCTGCGGTAGCCATGGCGCGCGGCATCGGCAAGAGCCGCGCCGAGCGCGCCATCTACCTGGTAGCGGTGGGGCGCATGGCGCGCACCAGCCTCAAGTTGGCCACGGTCGCGCTGGAAAAGAATAGTCCACAGCTGAGCGCGGAAGAACGGGCCGTCGGCTGGGCCAGCATCGCGCATGCCGCCTCGATCGCCCTGTCGCCCGATGCCGCCACCTATTGGCAGCGCACCAACGGCATCGGGCTCACCAGTGAACAGGCGCAGTGGAAAACCCGCATCGCCCTGCGCTACGGCGACTGGAAGACCGTGCGCGCCACCATCGATGCCATGCCGCCGCAGCTGCGCGCCGACAGCGCCTGGGTGTACTGGATGGCGCGCGCCGACAAGCACGAGGGACGCATGGTGGAAGCGCACGCGGGCTTCGAGCGCATCGCCAGCCAGCACAATTTCTATGGCCAGCTGGCGCTGGACGATCTCGGCCGCCAGGTGGTGGCGCCGCCGCCGGCCGCGCCGATCAGCGCCGACGAACTGGCCTCGGTGAGCGCCAACCCGAGCCTGCAGCGCGCCCTGAAGTTCTACGCCTTGCGCCTGCGCGCGGACGGCAACCGCGAATGGACCTGGGGGCTGCGCGGGATGTCTGACCGCCAGCTGCTGGCCGCCGGCGAACTCGCGCGCCGCAACGACCTGCTCGACCGCACCGTCGAGACCTCCTTGCGCACCCGTAGCGAGCTCGACTACACACAGCGCTTCCCGGCGCCGCACCTGGAAGTCCTGCAACCGACCGCGCAGAGCCTGGGCCTCGACAAGGCCTGGGTGTACGGCCTGATCCGCCAGGAGTCGCGCTTCATCACCGATGCGCGCTCCGGCGTCGGCGCCTCCGGCCTGATGCAGGTGATGCCGGCCACCGGCAAGTGGGTGGCGGCCAAGATCGGGATGAACAACTTCGTGCACGGCATGCTGAACGATTTGCGGACCAACATCACACTCGGCGCCAACTACATGAACATGGTGCTGGAGAATTTTGACGGCGACGAGATTTTGGCGACGGCCGCCTACAACGCCGGCCCGTCGCGCGCGCGCGCCTGGCGCGGCCGGTTGGCGCAGCCGATGGAAGGCGCCGTGTTCGTCGAGAGCATCCCGTTCTCGGAGACGCGCGGCTACGTGCGCAACGTGATGGCCAATGCCACCAATTACGCCGCCGTCTTCGAGAACAAGCCGCAATCGATCCGGACGCGCCTGCGTCCCGTGCAGCCGCGCGAGCGGGCGTCGATCCTGCCTTGAGGGCTGCCCGGACCGGCAGCATGGCCGATTTGTCAATGTAAGTCTTGACAGCGGATGCGCGGGGAATCAAGCTGACGCCGACCATGCCGCACACGGCTCACCTCATTTCGACGACCGCTTTGCCACAGGATCCCCATGCAGACCATCGAACTCGACCCGACCCTGTCTTCCACCCTCGAGCAGGCCCGCCAGCCGGGCTTGACCCTCGTCATCGGCAACAAGAACGTATCGTCGTGGTCGATGCGGCCGTGGGTGGCGGCCGTGGCCTTCGGGATCCCGTTTACCGAAGTCCGCGTGCTGCTCGACAAGCCTGACACCTCCGCCAACATCGCACGCTATTCGCACGCGGGCCGGGTGCCGGTGCTGCTGGCCGGCGAGATGACGATCTGGGACAGCCTGGCCATCGCCGAATACCTGGCCGAGCAGTTTCCGGACAAGCACATGTGGCCGCAGGACGTCGCCGCACGCGCGCTGGCGCGCTCGATCGTGGCCGAAATGCACTCCGGCTTCGCCGAACTACGCAGCGCGATGTCGATGAACATCCAGGCCCGGCTGCCGGGCCGTGGCCGTACGCCGGGCGCCCAGGCCGACATCGGCCGCATCTGCGAGATCTGGGAAGACTGCCTGTCGCGCTTCGGCCACCACGGCTTCCTGTTCGGCGACTTCTCGATCGCCGACGCCTTCTACGCCCCGGTGGTGTGCCGCTTCAAGACCTACGGCGTGGCGCTGGCCCCGGCGCTGCAGGCTTATTGCGAGCGCGTGCTGGCGCATCCGGCGGTGGCGCGCTGGGTCGACGAAGCGATGCGCGAAAACGATCCGACCCCGCAGCACGACCTGGAACTGCCCGAGGAATGACCATGCGCAGCTACGTGGTCGGCGGCGCCGTACGCGACGAGCTGCTTGGCCGGCCCGTCACCGACCGCGACCACGTGGTGGTGGGCGCCACGCCCGAGGAGATGGTGGCGCGCGGCTTCCGCCCGGTCGGCAAGGATTTCCCGGTCTTCCTGCATCCCGACACGCACGAGGAATACGCGCTGGCCCGCACCGAGCGCAAGACCGCGCCGGGTTACCACGGCTTCGTATTCCACACCTCGCCCGACGTCACCCTCGAGGACGACCTGGTGCGGCGCGACCTCACCATCAACGCCATGGCGCGCGCCGAGGACGGCAGCATCGTCGACCCCTATCACGGCCAGGCCGACCTGGAGGGCCGCATCTTCCGGCACGTCTCCGCAGCCTTCGCCGAGGACCCGGTGCGCATCCTGCGCCTGGCGCGCTTCGCCGCGCGTTTCCCCGACTTCCGCGTGCACGAGACCACCCTGGCGCTCATGAAGTACATGGTCGACGCCGGCGAGGTCGACGCCCTGGTGCCGGAGCGCGTGTGGCAGGAGCTGTCGCGCGGGCTGATGGAAGAACGTCCTTCGCGCATGTTCGCGGTGCTGCGCGACTGCGGGGCCCTGGCGCGCATCCTGCCGGAACTCGATGTGTTGTGGGGCGTGCCGCAGCCGCCGCTGCACCACCCGGAAGTCGACACCGGCGTGCACATCATGCTGGTGATCGACTACGCGGCTTCACAAGGCCATGCGCTCGAGATCCGCTTCGCGGCGCTGGTGCACGACCTGGGCAAGGGCGTCTCCCCGAGCGAGACCTGGCCGGCCCACCACGGCCACGAATTCACCGGTATGCAGCTGGTCACCGCGGTGTGCAAGCGCCTCAAGGTGCCCAACGAATGCCGCGACCTGGCCCTGATGACGACGCGCGAGCACGGTAACGTGAGCCGCGCGCTGGACCTGCGGCCGAACACCATTGTCAGCTTGTTCGAACGCTGCGACGCCTTCCGCAAGCCGGAGCGCTTCGCCCACATGCTGCTGGCCTCCGAGTGCGATTCGCGCGGGCGCGGGCACGAGGAGCACCCGATGCGCTTCCAGGACTATCCGCAGCGGCCCTACCTGCTGCGCGGCCTGGCGGCGGCGCGCGCCGTCGACGCCGGCGAGATCGCGGCGCGCTTCGCCGACAGGCGCGAGCGGATTCCCGAGGCGGTGCACGCGGCGCGCGTATCCGCGGTGAAGGCGGCCTTAAGGGTGCCGTAGGGTGGTCGGCTCTGCCGACCGCGCGGTGATAGCTAGCGCATGTAATAACACGCGCGATGATCTTGCCGCTGGTTGAACGCGCGGTCGGCGAAGCGTGATCCAGTCCACTGGACTGGATCACCCCTACGGTGCACGGCTGATCCGCACGGTTTTGCTATGCTCCTCCGATAACGTATGTGAACACGTGAAGTCACGGAGGAAAGATGGTTGCCATGCTGGCGCAGCGCGTAGCAAGCTGGACCCCGCGCCGCCGCCTGCAACTGGCCGGCGTGCTGGTGCTGGTGCTGGCCCTGCTGCTTGCTTTCCTGTACATCCGGTCCGAAGCGGCCGACCCGGAAATCCGCAACGACGTGTTGCTCAACCTGCGCGAGCTGGAAAAGCTCGACGCCGAATGGGATGCCAACATCCTGCGCGCCCACATCGGCCGCGCGCCGGCCGGCGCCCCGCTGACCACCCAATTGCCGCGCATGCGCGAGCTCGTCAACCGCCTCGGCGAGGCCGTTTCCGAGGCCGACAGCCCGCCGGTGCGCACCGCCCATGTGCAGCTGAGCGACGCCATGCAGCGCAAGGAACTGCTGGCGATCCAGTTCGGCCGCCAGAATCCGCCGCTGCGCGAGGCGCTGAACTACCTGCCGCCGGCCGTGGCCGACCTCAAGACCGAGCTGGGCGGCATCGAGGGCGCGCTGGCGCCGGCGCGCCTGGTGGTGCGCCTGGACGCCTCGCTGAATACGCTGCTGACCGACATCCTGCGCTACAACGTCGCACCCAGCCCGCCGCTGGCCGCGCGCATCGAGGAAACCCTGGGCGACATCGCGGCCCAGGAAATCGCCTTTTCGCCAGCCGTGGTCGAGAAGATGGACGCCCTGATCCGGTCTTCGCGCGTGATCCTCGGCAAGCGGCCGCTGGAAAACCGGCTGGAAGCGCAGATCGCCGCCACCGGCACCGGTGCGGCGCTCGACCGCCTCGGGCGCGCGTTCGACCGCTCCTTCGACGCCGCGCTGGCGGTGCGTGAGCGCTACCGCGGCTACCTGTTCGCCTATTCGGCCCTGCTGCTGGTCCTGCTGGCCTATTTCGGCCTGCGGCTGCGGCGCAGCTACCGCATCATCGGCGTCGTCAACCAGCGCCTGCAGGCCGCCAACGAGAACCTCGAGCGCCGGGTGGCCGAGCGCACCGGCGAACTCGAAGCGCAGTCGAAGCAGCTCGAGCGCCTGGCCCAGCACGACAGCCTGACGGGCCTGATCAACTACCGCCAGTTGACCCGGCTGCTGGAACGGGCGCTGGCGCGCGCCAACCGGCGCAACTCGGTGGTGGTCATCATGTTCATCGACCTCGACGGCTTCAAGGCCGTGAACGACACCTACGGCCACGCCACCGGCGACCTGGTGCTGCAGCTGGTGGCGCGCCGGGTGCAGGAAAAACTGCGCGCCGAGGATGCGCTGGCGCGCCTGGGCGGCGACGAATTCGTGATCATGCTCGAAGATGTGGCCTCGCGCGAAGGCGCGCTGCGGGTGGCCCAGCTCGCGCTCGACCAGATCCGCTCGGTGACTGAGGCGGACGGCAACCCGGTCTCGATCTCGGCCAGCATCGGCATCTCGAGCGCACGCGGACACGCGGGCGCGGCGCGCGGCTCGGCCGCATTGCTGGCCGAGGCCGACAAGGCGATGTACGAAGCCAAGCAGGCGGGCAAGGGCGTGTTCGTGGTCAGTCCGGCCGCGCAGTGGATCCCTCCCGCCACCGACGACACGCCCTAGGAGAATCCGCTACAATCGCGTTATGTTGCACTGCACAAGAGGCTGATCCCATGCTGGACAATTCCCTGACCCGCTGGTTGAGGGGTGTCGGCGGCCGCCTGGCTGCCCTGCGTCGCCGGCCCGGCCGTCCGACCGTGCTCGTCAAGGAACTGGGCGAGCGCGACCGCCGCCGCATCCTGCGCCACTTCCTGGCGCTCGACGACAGTGACCGCCTGCTGCGCTTCGGCAGCATCGTCTCGGACGAGGCCATCACGAAGTACGTGGGCACCATCGACTTCCGGTACGACATCGTGTTCGGCGTGGTGAACCGCGTGTTCCAGCTGGTCGGCGTGGGGCACCTGGCCTTCGCCAAGGCCGACCATGGCAAGCCGACCGCCAAGGAGCGGGTGGCGGAGTTCGGGGTATCGGTGTCGAAGTCGGCGCGCGGCCAGGGCGTCGGCTCGCGCCTGTTCCAGCGCGCGGCGATCCACTGCCGCAATGCCGACGTGGACACCCTGTACATGCAGTGCCTGACCTCGAACCAGACCATGATGCACATTGCCAAGAAAGCCGGCATGGAGATCAAGCGCGAATACGGCGAGGCCGACGCCTACCTCCAGCTGCCGCCACCGAGTCCGGCGAGCGTGATGGCGGAGGCGATCGAGGAGCAGTGGGCCATGATTGACTACAACGTCAAGGCGAATGCCAGGGCGGCGGTGAAGTGGCTGACGCCCAGGAAGTAGGGTGGTCGGCTTCGCCGACCGCGCGTTCAAATCATGCGGAAATGGCCTGCTCCATGGCGTGCAATTTTCGTTGAACGCGCTGTCGGCAGAGCCGACCACCCTACCCGGCGACGGGCAAGGCCGTCGTCTCCTTGATCCTCTGCAACGCAAAACTCGACTTCACATCCAGCACCGCCGGATGCTTGAGCAGCGTCCCCATCATGAAGCGCGAGAAATGGTCCATGTCTTCCACATGCACGCGCAGCAGGAAGTCCATCTCGCCCGTCATCGCATAGCAGGCCACCACCTCCGGCCAGGTTCCCACCGACACCGCAAAATCGTTGCGCGGGGAGGTCGCCGGCAGGCTGGGTGCGCCGCGGGCGCCGCCCGCCACTTCGCTGTGTTTTTCCAGCCGCACGTTCACGTAGGCCAGCAGTCCCAGCCCGATCTTGTCCGGGTCCACCAGGGCCACGTACTGGCGGATCACGCCCGCTTCTTCCAGCCGCTTGATGCGGCGCAGGCAAGGGGAGGGGGACAGGTTGACGCGCTCGGCCACGTCCTGGTTCGACAGCCGGCCGTCGGTTTGCAGCACTGCCAGGATCTTGCGGTCGGTCTTGTCGAGCTCGATTTTTGACATGTTTTCCTCGGTGGATTCGCGAACACGGCAATTTTATTGCGCAAACTGTCCGGCAGGGGGAATTGTTTGGAATTTAATGCTGGATGGGCAGGACTATACTGTGCGGCTTGCGGGAGTAGGCGGGCCCAGCCCAGCCGTGCGCGTCCCAGATGGCCTTCAAGAGCCCTTGCGCGTCCTGCAATCCCTGGCGATTTATTGGAGACACCGCATGAACGCACCCCTCGAGCGCGCCAATCTGGCGCTGCCCCAGCACGACATCACCCTCGACGACAAGTGGACGCTCGAGCGCGGCCGTGCGTTCATGACCGGGACCCAGGCCCTGGTGCGCCTGCCGATGCTCCAGCGCGAGCGCGACCTGAAGGCTGGCCTGAATACCGCCGGCTACATCACCGGCTACCGCGGCTCGCCCGTCACTGCCGTCGACCAGACCGCGATGAAGGCGAAGAAGCACCTCGACGCCCACCACGTCAAGTTTCACCCGGGCATGAACGAAGACCTGGCGGCCACCGCCGTCTGGGGTACCCAGCAAACCAACCTGTACAAGGACGCCAAGTACGACGGCGTCTTTGCCATGTGGTACGGCAAGGGCCCGGGCGTGGACCGCTGCGGCGACGTTTTCAAGCACGGCAATAATGCGGGGTCCTCGCAGCACGGTGGCGTGCTGGTGCTGGCCGGCGACGACCATGCAGCCAAGTCCTCGTCCACCGCGCACCAGTCCGACCACATCCTGACCCACTGCGGCATCCCGGTCCTGTACCCTTCGTCGGTGCAGGAATACCTGGATTTCGGCCTGCACGCCTGGGCGATGAGCCGCTACACCGGCCTGTGGGTGTCGATGAAGTGCGTCACCGACATCATCGAGTCGGGCGCCGTGGTCGACCTGGACCCGGACCGCGTGCAGATTGCGCTGCCAACCGACTTCGAACTGCCCCCTGGCGGCCTGAACATTCGCTGGCCGGACGCCGTGCTGGACCAGGAAGTCCGCATGAGCAACTTCAAGTGGTATGCCGCGCTGGCCTATGCGCGCGCCAACAAGCTCAACCGCATCATCTGGGACAGCAAGAAGCCGAAGATCGGGATCATCACCGCCGGCAAGAGCTATGTCGACACCCGCCAGGCCCTGGCCGACCTCGGCATCGACGAGCAAGCGGCGGCCGACATCGGCCTGCGCCTGTACAAGGTCGGCATGACCTGGCCGCTCGAGTCCGAAGGCGTGCACGAGTTCGCGCGCGGCCTGGACGAGATCCTGGTGGTCGAAGAGAAGCGCCAGGTGATGGAATACGCGCTCAAGGAAGCCCTGTACAACCTGCCGGACGGCGAGCGTCCGCGCGTGGTCGGCAAGTTCGACGACACCGGCGAATGGAGCAACAAGGACCGCATGGGCCACGGCGACTGGCTGCTGCCGGCCACCTACGAGCTGAACCCGGCCCAGATCGCCCGCGCCATCGCCTCGCGCATCTCGCACTACTGCGCCGGCCACCCGGTCGAGCAGCGCGTGAAGGAACGCATCGCCTACCTGGAAAACAAGGAGCTGGTGCTGAAGTCAATTCCGGCCAAGGCGAATCCGGAAACCGACCGCATTCCCTACTTCTGCTCCGGCTGCCCGCACAACAGTTCCACGAAAGTGCCGGAAGGCTCGCGCGCCATGGCCGGCATCGGCTGCCACTACATGGTGCTGTGGATGGACCGCGAGACCTCGACCTTCACCCACATGGGCGCCGAGGGCACGACCTGGATCGGCCAGTCGCCGTTCACCGACGAGAAGCACGTGTTCGTGAACCTGGGCGACGGCACCTACTTCCACTCGGGCATCCTGGCGATCCGCGCGGCCGTGGCCGCGAAGGTCAACATCACCTACAAGATCCTGTACAACGACGCGGTCGCGATGACCGGCGGCCAGAACGTCGACGGTCCGCTCGATCCAGGCATGATCACGCGCCAGATCGCCGCCGAAGGCGTGCGCCCGATCATCGTGGTCACCGACGAGCCGGAAAAATACCCGGACGACTATGCCTGGGCCGAAGGCGTCACCGTGCGCCACCGCTCCGAACTGATGGACGTGCAGAAGGAACTGCGCGACATGCCGGGCGTGTCTGCCGTGATCTACGACCAGACCTGCGCCTCCGAGAAGCGTCGCCGCCGCAAGAAAGGCGAGTTCCCCGACCCGGCCAAGCGCGCCGTCATCAACGAAGCCGTGTGCGAAGGCTGCGGCGACTGCTCGGTGCAGTCGAACTGCCTGTCGGTCGAGCCGCTGGAAACCGAATTGGGCCGCAAGCGCCAGATCAACCAGTCCTCGTGCAACAAGGATTTCTCGTGCGTGTCCGGCTTCTGCCCGAGCTTCGTCACCGTCGAAGGCGGCGGCCTGAAGAAGCCAAGGAAAGCGGCAACGGCCGACGCCACCCCGCCTGGCCTGCCGATGCCGAACATCCCGTCGGTCGCGGAACCCTTCGGCATCCTGATCGCCGGCGTCGGCGGCACCGGTGTCGTCACCGTCGGCCAGATCCTGGCGGTGGCGGCCCACGTGGAAGGCAAGGGCGCGCTCGTGCTCGACCAGTCGGGCCTGGCCCAGAAGGGTGGTCCGGTGATGTCGCATGTGCGCCTTGCCGAGCACCAGGCCGACCTGCACTCGACCCGCGTGGGCACCGGCAGCGCCGACCTCGTGATCGGCTGCGACCAGATCGTCACCGCTGCCCGCGATGCGCTGAGCCGCATGGGCGAGGGCCGCACCTGGGCCGCCGTGAATTCCACCGGCGCCACCACCGCGGCCTTCGTGAAGAACCCGGACTGGCAGTTCCCGGCCGAAGGCTCGCGCGGCGCCATCCTGCAGGCCTGCGGCGCGGACAATGTCGACTTCGTCGATGCCGGCAAGATCGCCACCGCCCTGATGGGCGACGCGATCGCCACCAATATGTTCATGCTCGGCTATGCTTTCCAGAAGGGCCGTGTGCCGCTGCAGGAAGCCTCGCTGCTCAAGGCGATCGAACTGAACGGCGTGTCGGTCGCTTTCAACAAGGCCGCCTTCGCCTGGGGCCGCACGGCCGCGCACGACCTGGCCTCGGTGACGAAGCTGAGCACCCCGGCCCAGGTGATCGAGTTCAAGCGCAGCGAGAGCCTCGACGACGTGATCAAGCGCCGCGTGGCGCTGCTCACCGCCTACCAGGACGCGGCGTATGCGGCCAGGTACAAGGCATTCGTCGACCAGGTGCGCGCCGAAGAAGCGAAACTCGGCAAGGGTTCGCGCCTGGCCGAAGCCGTAGCGCGCTACTTCTACAAGCTGATGGCCTACAAGGACGAGTACGAAGTCGCCCGCCTGCATACCGATCCTGCCTTCAAGGCCAAGATCGCGAACATGTTCGAAGGCGACATCAAGCTCAAGTTCCACCTGGCGCCGCCGCTGCTGGCCAAGCACGACAAGGAAGGCCGCGCGCTGAAGAAGGAGTACGGCGGGTGGATGATGGGCGCCTTCGGCGTGCTGGCAAAACTGAAACGCCTGCGCGGCACCCCATTCGACGTGTTCGGCTACACCGCCGAGCGCCGCACCGAGCGTGCCTTGATCGGCGAATACCGCCGGACCGTGGAAGCGCTGCTGCCGAAGCTGTCGCCCGACAATCTGGCCCAGGCGGTGGCGATCGCCAGCATCCCGGAAGACATCCGCGGCTACGGCCACGTGAAGGAACGCCACCTGAAGGCGGCCAAGCAGAAGGAAGCGACCCTGGTCGCGTCCTTCCACGGGGCGCCGGCAGCGGCGCCACGCGCAGCCTGAACGTCAAGCTGATTGCATGTTGAACAAGGCCGGGGAAACCCGGCCTTGTCATTTTGAAATGCCCTATAGCATTTCTTGTTGTTCGTCAGCTTCCACTGTTACAGTTGGTTGCACTCTGCGCCAATCGCCGCGTCTATAATCGAACGCATGAAACCGCCATATGCACATGGTCGTTCGTCGACCTCCTCTTTCCTCGTTACTTCGCTGCTGGCTGCAGCCATCCTCGCCGGGTGTGGCGGTGGAGGCGGTTCGCCCGGGACCAGCTCCCAGGTTTCCCAGCAGCCGCCGACGCCTGTCCAGCCGGCCCCGCCGACCCCGCCGGTCGGCACCGCGACGCCGGAAGACCTCAATCCGAACCTGCTGGCAAGTTCGACCACCTACCAGAATATGTGCCGCGCGCCGCGCACCGGCGTCGACTTCAATGGCCGCCCGTTCCCGGACCGGCAGGGCACCCTGCTCGACGAACTGAAATTCCTGCGCTCCTATATCAACGAGACCTATCTCTGGTACAAGGAAGTGCCGAACACGTACAAGATGGCGGACTTCAGCAATCCGATCGACTATTTCAACGTACTCAAGACGCCGGCCCTGACGCCGTCCGGCCAGCCGAAGGACAGGTACCACTTCACCTATGCCACCGAGGAGTGGGAAAAGATGCAGCAGTCGGGCATCGACCTGGGCTACGGGGTCACCTGGAAGCGCAACAGCTCGACCGCACCGCGCACCTGGCTGGTGACCCTGGTCGAGCCGGGCTCGCCTGCGGCCGCCGCCGGCCTGCGCCGCGGCGACATGCTGATGCGGATCGACGGCGTGGATTTCGTCAACGCATCCGACGCGGCGTCGGTCGCGAAGATCAATGCCGGCCTGTTTCCCGACACGGCCGGCACGCCGCACCAGTTCACCCTGCAGCGCAGCGGCGGCGCTACCTATGACGTGACGATGAGCGGCGCCGAAGTCAGCATCGATCCGGTCAAGCACGTGCAGGTGCTCGACACCCCGACCGGCAAGGTGGGCTACCTGAGCTTCGAGACCCACAATTCTGTGTCGGAGAAGGAACTGGTGGACGCCTTCACGACTTTCCAGAGCGCCGGCGTGAGCGACCTGGTGCTCGACATGCGCTACAACGGCGGTGGCCTGCTGTACATTGCCGCCGAGCTGTCGTACATGGTCGCCGGCCCCACCCAGACG
The DNA here is from genome assembly GCF_059686055.1 of Telluria sp. ZB4P34. Lineage (NCBI taxonomy): Bacteria > Pseudomonadati > Pseudomonadota > Betaproteobacteria > Burkholderiales > Oxalobacteraceae > Telluria > Telluria sp. ZB4P34. The sequence goes on from NZ_JCASIF010000003.1 coordinate 242,010, forward strand.
GCGGGCAAGGTGTTCCAGCGCCTGCAGTTCAACGACAAGATCCCGCCGGAGCCGGGCATCCCGTTCCTGAGCACCGCGTACGGCTTCAGTTCGCCAAACCCGGTGCGTTCGGGTACGCCCTTGCCCACCCTGGGCCTGAAGCGGGTCACGGTGCTGACCACCCCGGGCACCTGCTCGGCCAGCGAAGCGGTGATCAACGGCCTGCGCGGCGCCGATATCCAGGTCGATGTGATCGGCAGCCAGACCTGCGGCAAGCCCTATGGCTTCACGCCGGTGGCGAACTGCGGCACCACGTATTTCTCGATCGATTTCGCGGGCGTGAACAACAAGGGATTCGGCGACTTCGCCGATGGCCTGGCGGCGACCTGCCAGGTGGCCGACGACCTGTCGCGTCCGCTGGGCGACCGCAGCGAGGCCCTGCTCGCCGCAGCCCTGAGCTACCGTGAGACCGGCAGCTGCCCGCCTGCCCTGCGCGCGCGCCAGGTACCGATGGAGATCGTGCGTTCGCCGGTGAAGGAAATCTCGATCTATACCAGGCCGCGTCAATAAGCGGCTGTATCCGAACGGGCCCGGCCAGCGCATGCTGCCGGGCTCTTTTCATTATGGAAACAGGTCTATAATCCTCGGCTTTGCCACCCGTCGATTGCTGGAGTTCCGATGATCCGTTCCGCCCTGCTGCTGGCCATGCTGGCTGCCGTTCCGCTCGCCCATTCCGCTTCTCAGCCCGCTTCTCAGCACGCCGCCAAGCCCACCACCGCCCTGAGCACCATCGCCGAGCGCTCGGGCTTCCAGGCCACCGGCCGCTACGATGAAGTCGTCAAGCTGTGCGGCGACTTCCAGAAGGCATATCCGAAGCAGGTGAAGTGCATCGAATTCGGCCGCACGCCGGAGAACCGTCCGATGCTGGCGCTGGTCGTGTCGAATACCGGCGCGTTCACCCCACAGCTCGCGAAGAAGCAGGGCCTGCCGGTGACCCTGATCCAGGGCGGCATCCACGCCGGCGAGATCGACGGCAAGGACGCCGGCTTCCTGGCGCTGCGCGAAACCCTCGACGGCAAGCTGGCCAAGGGCGCCCTGGACAAGCAGGTGCTGCTGTTCGTCCCGGTGTTCAACGTCGACGGCCACGAGCGCTTCGGCAAGTACAACCGCCCGAACCAGCGCGGCCCGGTCGAGATGGGCTGGCGCACCACGGCCCAGAACTTCAATCTCAACCGCGACTACGTGAAGGCCGACGCGCCCGAGATGCAGGCCATGCTCAAACTGGTGAACGCCTGGGACCCGCTGACCTACGTCGACCTGCACGTGACCGACGGCGCCAAGTTCCAGCACGACGTCTCGATCCAGGTCGAGCCGGTGTATTCGGCCGACCCGGAATTCCGCAAGGCCGGCCTGGCCCTGCGTTCCAGCGTGATCGCCGACATCGCCAGGCAGGGCTCGATGCCGCAGTCCTACTACATGTCCTTCGCCAAGACCGACGATCCGCAATCGGGTTTCGTCGACAGCGTCTCGGACCCGCGCTTCTCGACCGGCTACTTCCCGCTGCGTAACCGCATGGCGGTGCTGGTCGAGACCCACTCGTGGAAGGATTACCCGACCCGTGTGCGCGTCACCCACAACACCGTGATCTCGGTCCTCGAGCAGGTCGCCCGCAACGGCAAGGCCTGGCAGGCGGCGGCCCAGGCCGCGGATGCCCGCGCCACCCGCCTGGCCGGTACCCCGGTGGCCCTGACCTACCGCACCACCGACAAGACGCAGATGGTCGACTTCCAGGGCTACGAATACACCCGCACCCAGTCGGACATCTCCGGCATGCTGATGACCCGCTACGACGAAAGCAAGCCGCAGGTGTGGCGCGTGCCGCTGCGCGAGGAAGTGGTGCCGGAGCTGCAGGTGACGGCGCCGCGCGCGGGCTACATCGTGCCGGCCGCCCATGCCGACATGGTGGCGGCCAAGCTGTCCCTGCACGGCATCGCCTTCCGAAGGCTGGACAAAGCGCTGCCCAAGGCCGCGGTGGAGACCTTCCGCGCCACCAAGGCCAGCTTCGGCGCTACCTCCTTCGAATCGCACCAGCGCCTGACGGTGCAGGGAAGCTGGAAAGCCGAGCCGCGCGCCGTCCTGCCGGGATCCCTGTTCGTGCCGGTGAACCAGCCGAAGGCGCGCCTGGTGGTGGCGATGCTGGAGCCGCAGGCGCCGGACTCGCTGCTGGCCTGGGGCTTGTTCAACAATGCCTACGAGCGCAAGGAGTACATGGAAGAGTACGTGGCCGAGGACGTGGCGCGCGAGCAGCTGGCGGCCGATCCGGCGCTGGCGGCGGAGTTCAAGCGCCGCATCGACAGCGATCCGGCCTTCGCGAAGAACCCGCATGCGCGCCTGGACTTCTTCTACCAGCGCCACGCCTCGTGGGACGAGCGCTACCAGCTGTACCCGGTGCTGCGCACGGACGTCGCGCCCTGAGGACGCGCCACGCCCAGGGTCTATCTGCCTCAATACACAGTCAGCAAGACGAAACGCTCGCAATGGTCGTAGGGTGGTCGGCTTCGCCGACCGCGCGTCCGGCCGGACTGCGCGCAGGCGTATCGCATGCCAGCGCTGAACGCGCGGTCGGCAGAGCCGACCACCCTACGCAAAATCACGGTGCCATGCCAGGCATGCGTCAGATAGACCCTAGCAGAGCTGGCCGTCGAAGGGATCGCTGATGGTCTGGCGGGCGTAGTCGATGCCGCTCAGCTGCGCGAATTGCGCCATGCTGCGCACGCTGCCGAGGCCATAGGCGCCGGGCAGGCCGTCGCCCATCAGGAGCCGGTTCAGGCGCAGCCTGGCGCGCTCCAGCAGGTGGCTGGAGGAAAAGGCGCGGCGCGCATCGAGCTCGCCGTGCCAGTGGTGGGTGTCGTAGACGCTGCCTTCGCGCTTGTACAGGTGGTAGACCGGCGTGGTGAGCGGGTGGAAGATGTCCCAGCCGCGGGTAAAGGCGCGCACCGCCAGGCTCTGTTCCTCGCCGTGGAAGTACAGGTAGGGGTCGTAGGGCACTTCCTCGACAAAGCTGCCGGCCGCGAACAGGAAGCCGGCCGAGACGTGGCAGCCCGCCACCGGTTCGCTCGTGAACAGGTGGCGCGCCATGAAGCGCAGCACGGCGTCGCCTGGTGTCAGGGGCTTCTCGGGATGCGGACGCAGCACCAACGCGGTGCGGCCATCGCCTGGGGTGTAGCGCGGCGCGCCGTCGACCATGTCGAAGCGGTAGGGATAGGTGCTGACGATCGGCTTGGCCGAGCGCTCGCACAAGGCCGCATGCAGCTTGCGCAGCTGCTCGTCCCAGCCCGGCTCGAACAGCGTGTGCGAGTCGACCTGCAACAGAAAGGCTTCGCCGTCGTACAGCGAGAAGGCGGTGCTGCGGGCCCAGCTCACGCCCAGGGTGTCCTGCGGGTGCAGGTGCACGTAGCGCACCTGGCGCGCGAAGGGCAGGGCGGCGATCGCGCCGCGCTGGTCGTCCTGGTGCTGGTCGACCACGCCCAGCGACAGCAGTTCGGGGCGCCTGGCCTTGGCCACCGCGTCGTTCAGGGTGAAAAACAGCATCGGGTCGAGGTAGGACGCGACGCTGAGGAAGATGGCCGGCGCCGCCTGGTTCACGCGCCGATTCCCTGGAAAGGACTCCCGTGGGCCTTGAGCGCGCGCTGTACGGCCGATGCCGGCAGGTTCATCAGGAGTCGCACCAGTTCCGGCTGGCGGTTGGTCGAGGTCTTCTGGTAGATCGACATCAGCTGCTTGCGCACGGTGTCGTACTGCACCCCGAGCGTGTCGGCGATGCTCTTGAGCGGCATGCCGTCCGCCAGCAGCGAGGCCACGCGGCATTCCGCATGCGACAGGCCGAAGGCGGCGGCGAGCAGGGCCGAATCGATCACCTGGGCCGAGGTCGGGTGGTAGAAGAACAGCATCACCAGCGGGCGCAGGCCGAAGCTGCTCATGGTGCGCTCCGGCGCCAGCATGGTAAAGAAGCCGTATAGGACATCCTGCGCGGCGCCGGGCTCGCCCGTCATGTGCAGCGAGCGGAAGGCCTTGTCCGCGGCTTCGCCGCCGGCCACGCCGGCGCGCACCTGGTGTTCCAGCTCCGCGCATTGTTCGAAGAAGCTGCGGCGGTAGGCCCGCGGCAGCAGCAGGCGCTGGCCGTCCAGCTGCACCAGGCTGGTCGCGCCGAGCAGGCCGCGCGCCGCCTCGTTGGCCAGCACCAGGTCGCCGTTCGTGGTCAGCAGCATCACCGGCTGGCGCAGCCTGTCGACCAGCGCATGGCCGACCAGGGCCTGGGCCGAATACACGAACTGGGCCTGCCCCATGCGCACGGCGCGCTGCAGATGCGGACGCAGGCGGTCGAGGAAGGCCAGCGCGTCCGCCGGCATCGGACCTTCGTCCGGGCGGCGCAGGCAGGCCAGCAGCACGGTCGCATCGCCGTTCTCGACCAGCTTGCAGGCGCTCAGGTAGCGTGCGCCGTGCGGGATCAGGAATTCCTGGTAGAAGGGATGACTGGCGACGAAAGCCTCGTCGAAATGCTCGTGGCAGTGCAGCCACTCGGCGTCCCACTGGGTGCGCATCAGGCCGATACGCGGGTCGATGAACTGGTACTTCTGGATGTATTCGAGGTCGATCTGCGGCGCCATGTCGGCCCCCTCGCTGTACGACAGGGCGCCGTGCCTGGCGTCGAAAGCGAGCAGGTGGATGGCGCGCCCGCCGATGGCGCCGTGCAGGCATTCGAGCACGCTGCGCCAGGCGGCCCGGTTGTCCAGCGTGTCGTAGATGAGGTTGACGGCGTGGTCGAAGCGCGCCTGCGACAGATCCAAGTTCTACTCCGTTCAATATCTTTTATGCATCGTAACTGATGCAGGGTAGCATTGGAACTGCTGGTTGCCACGTCAGCGCGACAATGGCTCAACGCGGCGACACGCTTGACCGGCGTGGCAAGCCGGCGCTCAGGGCGCCGTGGGCGAGGCCAGCAAGACCGTGCGCACGGCGCCGCCGGCGGCCGGGGTCAGCTGGTACAGGCGGTCGTATTCGTCATCCTGGATGTCGGCGCCGGGCGCGCCGCCGAACAGGCGCACCAGCTCGGTCAGGGTGTTCGAGTGACCCACCACCAGCACCGGGCCCGACAGCGCCTTGACCTTCTCCACCAGCGCCTTGGGCGCGCGCGGGTCGTACAGCTGCACCTCGAGGCCGACGCGCTGGGCCAGCGGCTGGGCGGTCTGGCGCGTGCGCTGGGTCGGCGTGCTGAACACGCCCGTGATGCCGGTGCGGGACAGGATGGCGGCGATCGCCTGGGCGCGCGCCTGGCCCTGCGGCGTCAGCTCGGGGTCCTGCCCCACGGTCGCCTTCTCGCCATGGCGCACCAGGTAGATGGCGCTCGGCTCGGCCAGCGCAGCGGCGGGTGCAAGCAGGGCCAGGGACAGCGACAGGCAGCGGAACAGGCGGGCGGGCAGGCTCATGGGATCCTCGTATGCTAGGGACGAAAAAAAGGCAGGGTAGCATGTCCCTGCCTTTCTGTTAACGCTGCCGCATTCGCTTACAGCTGCGTGAGCGAAATCGTGTTCGCCGCCGGCGTCGAGCACGGCTCCTCGTCGAACGCGATGTCACCCAGCGGATTCGGCACGCCGTCGGTCTTCAGGTCGACGAAACCGAACAGGTCGCGGTCCTGCAGGTGCGAGGGCACCACGGTGCTCAGCGAGGAAAACACGTTCTCGACGCGGCCCGGGTGCTTCTTTTCCCAGTCGCGCAGCATCGCCTTGATCTGCTTGCGCTGCAGGTTTTCCTGCGAGCCGCACAGGTCGCACGGGATGATCGGGAATCCCTTCACCTCCGCGTAGCGCTCGGTGTCGGCTTCCTTCACGTAGGCCAGCGGGCGGATCACCATGTGCTTGCCGTCGTCCGAGACCAGCTTGGCCGGCATGCCCTTCAGCTTCCCGCCGAAGAACATGTTCAGGAAGAAGGTCTCAAGGATGTCGTCGCGGTGGTGGCCGAGGGCGATCTTGTTGCAGCCGAGCTCGTCCGCCACGCGGTACAGGATGCCGCGCCGCAGGCGCGAGCACAGTGAACAGGTGGTCTTGCCTTCCGGGACCAGGCGCTTGACGATGCTGTAGGTGTCCTGGTTCTCGATGTGATAGGGCACGCCCAGCTTCTCGAGGTAGGCCGGCAGGATCTCGGCTGGGAAGTTCGGCTGTTTCTGGTCGAGGTTGACGGCGACGATGTCGAAATGGATGGGCGCGCGCTCGCGCAGGGTCATCAGGATGTCCAGCAGGGCATAGCTGTCCTTGCCGCCCGACAGGCAGACCATCAGCTTGTCGCCGTCCTCGATCATGTTGAAGTCGCCGATCGCCTGGCCCACCAGGCGGCACAGGCGCTTGTGCAGCTTGTTGTTCTCGTACGCGATCTTCTCGCGCTTTTTCGCGTCCGCGTCCGCATTCAGTTGGTCGAGATCCGCTTCGCTCATGCTTCTTCCTTCATCTGGAACACTTCCACGCCCACGCCCTCGCAATCCGGGTAGACGTCCGGCTTCATGGTCGACACGCGCGCGGCGCGCACGCGCGGGTGGGTCAGCATCGCCTTGACCACGTCGTCGCACAGGGTTTCCTGCAGGTGGATGTGGCCCTTCGAGATGCGCCTGGCGATGGTCTCGCGCATGAAGTCGTAGTCGACCACTTCCGACAGCTGGTCGGCCTTCGGCGTGGACTGCTCGAGCGGGATGTACAGGTCGACGTTGATCAGGACACGCTGTTCCGCCCGCTTCTCGAAGTCGTGGACGCCGATGTTGATCATCACTTCGTAATTGCGCAGGAACAGCCGGCGGCAATTGCGCAAGCTCGGGTGGATCAGGGCGGATAACATGGAAAGCCTTATGGATGAACTGATTGATGAATGCGCTTGGGTTCTGTCAGGAACATCACGTCGCGCGCCAGCGGCGCCAGGTGCTGGCCGCCGTCGACAAGCAGGGTGGTGCCGGTCAGGGCGCGCGCACCGGCGGCATACACGACCGCGTCGGCGATGTCTTGCGGGGTCGAGGAACGGCCCAGCGGCGTCATCTGGTGCGCCTGCTGGAAACCTTCCTCGGTCTGCTCGCCCGACACCATCGTGATGCCGGGCGCCACGCCGACCACGCGCACCCTTGGCGCCAGCGCCTGGGCCAGCATCGTGGTGGCCGCATGCAGCGCCGCTTTCGACAGCGTGTACGACAGAAAATCCGGGTTGAGATTGTACAGTTTCTGGTCCAGCAGGTTGACCACGACCGATTGGCTGCCTGCCGGCGTGGCGGCGTGCAGGGCCTGCGCCAGCAGCAGCGGTGCGGTCAGGTTGGCGCCCATGTGGGCGCCGAGCAGGGCCGGCGAAAAATCCGTCGCACTGTCGTATTCAAACAACGATGCGTTGTTGACCACGCAGCCGATCGCGCCCAGTTCCGCCGCCACCCGTCCGGGCAGGGCGCGCACCGCGTCTTCCACGAGCAGGTCGCATTGGAACAGCGCGGCGCGCCGGCCGAGGGCGCGGATGGCCTCGGCCGTCTCGAGCGCCTCGCGTTCGGAATGGCGGTAGTGCACGGCGAGGTCCCAGCCGGCGGTGGCCAGGCCGAGCGCGATCGCGCGCCCGAGGCGCCGGCCGGCGCCGGTCACGAGGGCGACTCTCAAGGAAGCAGGGGCAGGATCCGTCATCGCTATGGTGCTGAAAACTGTGCTGGGTTGGCCAAATGGGTAGTGCTGTCTGGTGCTGCCAAGTGCTGCCGATGATGCGCCGCCAAGCGGGTGATGCCGCTCATGCACCGTTTCGCTACAATGCCGGCATGTCCCTGCCCGCACCCACTCCCGACGCCCTCGCCGCGTCCCACTCCCTGCAACGCCTGATTGCCGCCGAGATCGAACAGCTCGGCGGAGCGATGGCATTTTCACGGTTCATGGAACTGGCGCTGTATGCGCCGCGGCTCGGCTACTACAGCGGCGGCGCATCGAAGCTCGGCGCGAGCGGCGACTTCACGACCGCGCCCGAGATCGCGCCCCTGTTCGGAGCGGCCCTGGCGCGCGCGGCAGCCGCTATTATCGCCCAAAGCGCGCCCGACATCATCGAATTCGGGGCCGGCACCGGCAAGCTGGCGCGCGACGTGCTCGCGGCCCTGGGGCAGATCGGCGTCGAGGTGCGCTCGTACACCATCATCGAACTGTCCGGCGAGCTGCGCGTCCGCCAGCAGGAAGCCCTGCAAGACTTGCCGCAGGTGCGCTGGCTGGACGGCATGCCGGCATCCTTCAGCGGCGTGGTGCTGGCCAACGAGGTGCTCGACGCGATGCCGGTCGAGCTGGTGATCCGCCGCGACGGCCGCTGGCAGCGCCAGATGGTCACGGTGGAGAACGGCGCCTTCGCATTCGTACAGGAGGAACTGCCGCACGAGCTTGCGCTCCACCTTGCGCGCCAGATCCCGGACGCGGAACATTTCTCCGACGGCTACGTCACCGAAATCCATCCGGTGGCCGCGGGCTTCATGGCTTCGCTCGCCGCCATGATGCAGGGCGGACGCGGCGCTGCCTTCCTGTTCGACTACGGCTTCCCGGCGCGCGAGTACTACCTCGACCAGCGCACGGGCGGCACCCTGATGTGCCACTACCGCCACCACGCCCACCCGGACCCGTTCTACCTGCCGGGCCTGCAGGACATCACCGCCCACGTGGACTTCACCGCGATGGCGCTGGCCGCGCAGGAAGCCGGCCTGCCGGTGCTGGCCTACATGAACCAGGCCTCCTTCCTGCTGGGTTGCGGGATCGGCGAGCTGCTGCTCGAGACCAGCCCGGAGGATGTGGCGCGCTACCTGCCGCAGTCGAAGGCTGTCCAGAAACTGGTGTCACCGTCCGAGATGGGCGAGCTGTTCAAGGTGCTGGTGCTGGGGCAGGACGTCGACTTGCCCATTGCTATCGTGCGGGCCGACCGGACGCACCGCCTGTAGAATTTTTGACATCTTGCGCTCTGGACACAAATCCGGCTAAGCTGTACAACCGGCGTCCGCAGGACCCCTGACGGAAAAGCGCGCACTTTCGATACCATGGCCAAGATCCACACCCACTATGACAACCTGAAGGTCGCGCGCGGCGCGCCGGCGGAAGTCATTCGTGCGGCGTACAAGGCACTCAGCCAGAAATACCATCCCGACAAGAACCCGGGCGACGAAAAGGCCGCCCGCATCATGGCGATCGTCAACACCGCCTACAACACCCTGTCCGATCCGGTACGCCGCAAGGAGCACGACGAGTGGATCGCGTCGGAGGAGTGGGAGGTGGAGTGGCTGGAAAGCACCGGCGCCGAAGAGACGCCGGGACGCCCGCCGCGCCCCGATGCCTGGGAGCCGCGCGTCCCCGATACGCCCACGCGCCCACGCCCGCGCCTGATGCGCGATCCGCGCTGGTGGCTGGGCCTGGCGACCTGCTTCGTGGCCGGCGCGGCGGCCGCCGTGTTCCTGGCGGAGCCCATGCGCGCCAGGTTGCCGGCGGCGCTGGCCTGGGTGGGCAAGGCCGATCATGCACCGTCTGCGGCGCCAGCTCAGGCGACGTCCCAGGCGCCCGCCGACCGTCCCGACGAGCTCGGTACCGACGCCAGCACCGAGGGCTGGGCGCGCCGCTTTGGCAGCGAAGGCAAAGAGCCGCCGCCCGAGATCAAGGCGCTCGCCGTGACCCAGCTGGTGGTGCCGGCCCGCGCGCCGGACTGCGGCACCGACCTGCAAACCCTCACCGCTCCCAGCGGCGACCCTTGGCCGGCCGAGTCCGGCTATCTGCCGGGCTACCCGGTCGGCAACAGCGGCGACGAGATGCAGGTGTCGATCGACAACAGCGCGAATGCCTCGCCGATCTTCGTCAAGCTCTACGACCTGGATCGCCGCTCGAACGTGCGCCATGCCTACGTGCAGCCACGCGCTTCCTTCCTGATCGACAAGCTGAGCGCCGGCAAATACGAAGTGCGCTACCAGAACATCGTCGTCGGCGAGAGCAAGAGCGAATGCGTGAACGGTCGCCGGGTGCCGCTGCGCCAGGCAGCCGCGTTCGCTCCCTGAGCTGCCGTATTTACAACGCAACGATCCCGTTTGCGCTGCGTCTTCACCCGATTTAACTATTTTGTTCCTCAGCCGTAATATACTGGGATGATGCGGCCTGCCCATGCAGCGGCCGCACCATGCCCAACGCAGGCTTAACAAGAACCCCATGAACGAACTGGAAGGCCTCACCGCCCTGATCATCGAGCCCCATGCGGGCATGCGGGCCAACATCCACAGCATGCTCAACATGTGCGGCCTGACGCGCATCGAACACGCCAGTTCGTCCAACCTGGCGATCAAGCACCTGGGGCTGCGCAGCTTCGACATGGTCCTGTGCGAATACGATCTCGAGGGCGGCCAGGACGGCCAGCAGCTGCTCGAGGACGTGCGCCACCACAAGCTGATGCCACTGTCGACCATGTTCTTCATGGTCACCGCCGAGGGTAACCACAGCAAGGTGGTGAGCGCCGCCGAGCTCGCGCCGACCGACTACATCCTCAAGCCCTTCACTGCCGACCGCCTGCTCGACCGTATCGGGCGCGCGCTCGACCGGCGCAGCGCCTTCATGCCGGTCTATGCACTGATGGAGGCGGGCGACCAGCGCGAAGCGGTCGAGGCCTGCATCGAGGGCGAGCGCCTGCATCCGCGCTACGCGGTCGACTTCCTGCGCCTGCGCGCCGAGCTGCACCTGTTCCTGGGCGAAGCCGACCAGGCCGAGCCGATCTACCGCAAGCTGGTCGAAGTCAAGGCGATTGCCTGGGCCCGCCTGGGCCTGGCCAAGACCCTGTTCCTGCGCAAGGAGTACGACGGGGCCAAGGCGATGCTGCAAGACCTGGTCGACAGCAATCGCAACTTCGTCGACGCCTACGACTGGCTGGCGCGCACCCATGCGGCCGTGGGCGACCTGGCCAGGTCGCAATCGGTCCTGGGCGAGGCGGTGGCGGTGTCGCCGCATGCGGTGCGCCGCCTGCGCACGCTGGGCGAGACCGCCTTCGAGGCGGGCGACACCGAGGCCGCCGAGAAGGCGCTGCGGCAGGTGGTGGCCAAGGCCAAGTATTCCGAGTTCCGCGACCCCGAGGACCACGTCAAGCTGGTGCGTACCCTGGTCAGGAAGGGCGACCCGGTGGCGGCGGCCTCGGTGATCCGCGACCTCGACCGCTCGATGGGTGGGCGCCCGAACACTGTGCTGTGCAGCGCCATCGCCTCGAGCCTGCTGCACGAACATACCGGTAACGAGACCCGGCTGAACGAGTCGCTCGCCGCCGCGCTCGCCGCCAGCAAGGATGCGCCGCTGTCGCCCGACATCAAGCTCGAGCTCGCCCGTACTTGCCTGGCGAACGACATGGAGGCGGACGGCGCCGAGATCGTGCGTGAGGTCATGCGCAACGTGCAGAACGACGCCGGCATGGCGCGCGCGGTGGGCGTGCTGGAAAAGGCGGGCTTCCCCGACCTGGGGCGCACGCTCGCGCAGGAGAGCCGCCAGCATGTGGTCGACTTGGTGGCCGATGGCGCCGCCCGCGCCCGCAGCGGCGACTACAAGGGGGCGGTCGGCATGATGCTGGAAGCGGCCGCCAAGCTGCCGAACAACCCGGCGGTGGCCTTCAATGCCGCGCTGGCGACCCTGCGCTGCCTCGAGCACGACGGATGGGACGACAAGCTCGGCCTGCAGGCGGTCGGCCTGATCGCCAATGTGCGCAAGCTGGACCCGGGCAATCCGAAGCTGGCCGCACTGGCGGCGCTGCATCATCAGATTCTCAAGAAATACGAGCGCAACGCGCAGGGGCGCCCGGCGAAAACGGCGCCTGCCAGGGCTGTGGTCGGGAAAACGGCCGATAGCGTGTAGGGTGGTCGGCTTCGCCGACCGCGCGTCCAGCTACATCGCGCGTCGCCACAGCGCGATCGTGGATTGAACGCGCGGTCGGCAGAGCCGACCACCCTGCAGCCCCCATTTCGCGATTCCCTGCAATTCCCGCGAAATCACCCTTGTGGTTTTGCATCCCGCCCGTTACAATCACGCCCCGAAGCAACGCTGCTATGCGAAGCGGACAAAGTCCGTGGAAACCTGGTTGACAGTACGTTGAGCTTGCTTCATACTCTGCGGTTCTTCGCGGTGGGGTGGCCGAGTGGTTAAAGGCAGCAGACTGTAAATCTGCCCTCTCTGAGTACGCTGGTTCGAATCCAGCCCCCACCACCAAAAAGAAGAGTCGTGAAGTGAATTGAAAGAAGTTGTACCTCGCGGGTGTAGCTCAATGGTAGAGCAGAAGCCTTCCAAGCTTACGACGAGGGTTCGATTCCCTTCACCCGCTCCAGTGATTCGCGGTGTGTTTCAACACTGCACAAATAAGCCCTTGTAGCTCAGTGGTAGAGCACTCCCTTGGTAAGGGAGAGGCCACGTGTTCAATCCACGTCAAGGGCACCAGAATTTTGTACGGCAGTCCGTAGCGCTTGTCCGTCAGTCGTGCCTGGTAATTCTCAAAAAAATCGTTAGATCTTAGGAGTCTCAAATGGCAAAAGGTAAATTCGAACGGACCAAGCCGCACGTCAACGTCGGCACCATCGGTCACGTTGACCACGGTAAAACCACCCTGACGGCAGCCATCGCAACCGTCCTGTCGAAGAAGTTCGGCGGCGAAGCCAAGGCCTACGACCAGATCGACGCGGCTCCGGAAGAAAAAGCACGCGGCATCACCATCAACACCGCGCACGTCGAATACGAAACCGCGAACCGTCACTACGCGCACGTCGACTGCCCAGGCCACGCCGACTACATCAAGAACATGATTACCGGTGCCGCGCAGATGGACGGCGCGATCCTGGTGTGCTCGGCCGCTGACGGCCCGATGCCGCAGACCCGCGAGCACATCCTGCTGGCGCGTCAGGTTGGCGTTCCGTACATCATCGTGTTCCTGAACAAGTGCGACCTGGTCGACGACGCAGAGCTGCTGGAACTGGTCGAAATGGAAGTCCGTGAGCTCCTGTCGAAGTACGAGTTCCCAGGCGACGACCTGCCAATCATCAAGGGTTCGGCACGTATGGCGCTGGAAGGCCAGGCTGGCGAAATGGGCGAAGACGCGATCATGGCCCTGGCCGACGCGCTGGACACCTACATCCCGACCCCGGAACGTGCCGTCGACGGCGCCTTCCTGATGCCGGTGGAAGACGTGTTCTCGATCTCGGGCCGCGGTACCGTGGTGACCGGTCGTGTCGAGCGCGGCGTGATCAAGGTCGGCGAAGAAATCGAAATCGTCGGCATCATCGACACCGTCAAGACCACCTGCACCGGCGTGGAAATGTTCCGCAAGCTGCTGGACCAGGGTCAAGCTGGCGACAACGTCGGCCTGCTGCTGCGCGGCACCAAGCGTGAAGACGTCCAGCGTGGCCAGGTTCTGGCCAAGCCGGGCTCGATCAAGCCGCACAACCACTTCACCGGTGAGATCTACGTCCTGTCGAAAGACGAAGGCGGCCGTCACACCCCGTTCTTCAACAACTACCGTCCGCAGTTCTACTTCCGTACGACTGACGTGACCGGTTCGATCGAGCTGCCGGCCGACAAAGAAATGGTCATGCCAGGCGACAACGTGTCGATCACCGTCAAGCTGATCGCTCCGATCGCGATGGAAGAAGGCCTGCGCTTCGCAATCCGCGAAGGTGGCCGTACCGTCGGCGCCGGCGTGGTTGCCAAGATCATCGCCTGATAGGTGATGCGAGAGGGAAGCGGAACAACGCTTCCCTCGAACAGCATTGTCTGGTACGCGTGTGCCATGTATAATGCTGGATTCAGCGAGAAGTTTTCGTAGGGGTGTAGCTCAATTGGCAGAGCGTCGGTCTCCAAAACCGAAGGTCGCGGGTTCGATTCCCTCCGCCCCTGCCACCGAATTCTGGTGCGTAGGCACCGAAAGTAAAGAAGATGTCTAATCAATCCGTGCAAACTGTCAGCACCTCGAATGACAAGTTCAAGGTCGCCCTGGCGGTGGTTGCTGTGATTGCAGGTGTGGTCGGGTTCTTCTACCTGACCGGCCAAAACAAACCAGCCTTGGTCGCCGCCGGCGCCCTCGTGGCTGGTTTAGTTTTTGCTGTCCTGCTTTTGTGGACTTCCGCCACCGGCCGCGATTTCCTGAGCTTCGCCAAGGAGTCGGTGCGCGAGACCAAGAAAGTTGTTTGGCCGACCCGCAGGGAAGCCACCCAGATCACCGGCATCGTGTTTGCCTTCGTGGTCGTCACGGCGATTTTCCTGTGGGGCACGGATAAGGTGTTGGAATTCGTATTGTACGACCTGGTCCTGGGATGGAAAAACTGATGAGCGAAAACGTGCAAGACAATGCGCCGGGCCAAGACCCGGCGCAAGACGCTGGTGCGGCTCCGGTGAGTGTCCCGGTGAACAACAAGCGCTGGTACGTCGTCCATGTCTACTCCGGTATGGAAAAGAGCGTGATGCGCGCGCTCACCGAGCGCATCGAGCGCGCGGGCATGCAGCAGCAGTTCGGCCAGATCCTGGTTCCCACCGAGGAAGTCGTCGAAATGCGTAACGGCACCAAGGCAGTTTCCGAGCGTCGTTTCTTCCCGGGCTATGTCCTGGTTGAGATGGAAATGACCGACGAGACCTGGCACCTTGTGAAGAACACCTCGAAAGTCACCGGCTTCATCGGCGGCAAGTCGAACAAGCCGACGCCGATCCCGGCGCGCGAGATCGACAAGATCATGCAGCAGGTCCAGGAAGGCGTCGAGAAGCCGCGTCCCAAGGTGCTGTACGAAGTGGGCGAGCAGGTGCGCATCAAGGAAGGTCCGTTCACCGACTTCAACGGCAACGTCGAGGAAGTCAACTACGAAAAATCGAAGGTGCGGGTGTCTGTCACCATCTTCGGCCGCGCAACTCCGGTGGAACTGGAGTTCGGGCAGGTAGAGAAAGTCTAAAGCGCTTAATCGGAGCGTCGCAGCAGTAGGCGGAATCCGGACAGAGGAGCCCCGCCGAAGAGTAGTCGCGGTGGGGCGCTACTACTCAATGCCAACTTAGGAGCCAGACATGGCAAAGAAGATTATTGGCTTTATCAAGCTGCAAGTCGCAGCCGGTAAGGCAAACCCCTCCCCACCGATCGGCCCGGCACTGGGCCAGCGCGGCCTGAACATCATGGAATTCTGCAAGGCGTTCAACGCCCAGACCCAGGGTTTCGAGCCGGGCATGCCGATCCCTGTCGTGATCACCGCGTTCGCCGACAAGTCCTTCACCTTCGTGATGAAGACCCCGCCGGCAACCTACCTGATCAAGAAAGCCGCCGGCATCACCAAGGGTTCGCCGAAGCCACATACCGACAAGGTTGGCACGCTGACCCGTGCGCAGGCTGAAGAAATCGCAAAAACCAAGCAGCCGGACCTGACCGCCGCCGACATGGACGCCGCAGTGCGTATCATCGCTGGCTCGGCACGTTCGATGGGCATCACGGTGGAGGGTGTGTAATGGCTAAGCTGTCCAAGCGCGTCAAAGAAATGAAAGCAAAAGTGGACCGTAACAAGGTCTACGCGTTCGACAACGCTGTGTCGATCGTCAAGGAATTCGCCACCGCCAAGTTCAACGAGTCGATCGACGTCGCCGTGCAACTGGGCGTGGACCCGAAGAAGTCGGACCAGGTCGTCCGCGGTTCGGTCGTCCTGCCAGCAGGCACCGGCAAGACCGTGCGCGTCGCTGTCTTCGCATCGGGCGACAAGGCTGAAGCTGCCAAGGCAGCCGGCGCCGACATCGTTGGTATGGAAGACCTGGCTGAGATGGTTAAAGCCGGCAACATGCCGTTCGACATCGTGATCGCTTCGCCGGACACCATGCGTATCGTCGGTACCCTGGGCCAGATCCTGGGCCCGCGCGGCCTGATGCCGAACCCGAAGGTCGGCACCGTGACCCCGGACGTCGCGAACGCCGTCAAGAACGCCAAGGCCGGTCAGGTCCAGTACCGTACCGACAAGGCTGGTATCGTCCACGCAACCATCGGCCGCAAGTCGTTCTCGGACGAACAGCTGAAGACCAACCTGGTCGCGCTGATCGAAGCCCTGAACAAGGCCAAGCCGGCAACCTCGAAGGGCGTGTACCTGCGCAAGGTCGCCTTGTCGTCGACCATGGGCGCCGGCGTCCGCGTCGACCACGCTTCGATCGCCGCTTAAGTTTTAAAGCATCAAGTCCTCGCGGAACATCGCGGGGCGCATCTTTGGGCTGTCGGGCAGAACACCGCTCCGGCAGGCAGTCAAAGACCGTTGGGCCGAAGGCAGAAGTTGAGCCTGAGGTTAATAGACCACCCAACGCAGATGGTGTACCCGAACAAGTTTTGTAGTCCACGCTGCGTGAGTGTATCCGCGTCAGATTGGCTTCTTAACTTCGGACGCCGTGTTCGAACCGATGCAGGCGCTGTTGCCTGCATCATTTAAGGAGATTGACCGTGGGTCTTAATCTGAATGACAAAAAGGTCGTCGTCGAAGAAGTGAGCGCGAAAGTAGCAACTGCGCAAACGATCGTCGTGGCTGAGTACCGTGGCATCCAGGTTGCTCACTTGACCAAGCTCCGTGCATCCGCACGTGCCCAGGGCGTGTACCTGCGTGTTCTGAAGAATACGCTGGCTCGTCGCTCTGTCGAAGGCACGCAGTTTGCCCCGCTGGCTGATTCCATGACCGGTCCGCTGATCTATTCGATCTCGGACGATGCCGTTGCAGCAGCGAAAGTCATCAATGACTTCGCCAAAACCAACGACAAGCTGGTCGTGAAAGCCGGTAACTACGCAGGTAAGCAGCTTGATAAAGCTGGCGTTACCGCGTTGGCAAGCATCCCGTCCCGTGAAGTCCTCATCTCGCAGCTGTTGGGCGTCATGCTGGCTCCGGTCTCGGGCTTTGCACGTGGTCTGGCTGCCCTGGCAGCGAAAAAAGGCGAAGGTTCGGAAGCTGCTCCAGCAGCCGAAGAAACCGCCGCAGCTTAATAGCCGCGCCTTTTTTCTCAAGTACCAACCTGAACTACACACACAACATATTTGGAGTTTCAAATGGCAATTAGCAAAGACGATATCCTGAACGCAGTGAGCGAAATGTCCGTCATGGACCTGAACGAACTGGTCAAGGCATTCGAAGAGAAGTTCGGCGTGTCGGCAGCTGCAATGGCAGCACCGGCAGCTGGCGGCGGCGCAGCAGCTCCGGCGGCTGAAGAGCAGACCGAATTCAATGTCGTGCTGACCGAAGTCGGCGCGAACAAGGTCGGCGTCATCAAGGCCGTCCGCGAAATCACCGGCCTGGGTCTGAAGGAAGCCAAAGACGTCGTCGACGGCGCACCGAAGACCGTGAAAGAAGCCCTGCCGAAAGCTGACGCTGAAGCCGCCAAGAAGAAGCTGGAAGAAGCTGGCGCCAAGGCCGAGCTGAAGTAATACATGTGCAATGGGCGCTCTCGAAGCGCCCGGCGCGGGAGTCAAAGCTTGCAAACCTGCCGAAAGGGAGGGGATGCGGCTTTGGCTCTTTTGTCGTCCCTGCGTCAAACGTTTGTGGCAAGGGCTGGCAGGCAACAAGCATTACCCGCAGTACCGGCTTCAGAAATATCGTAACACAGCAGTACGCTTGTCCTTTTCATCTGGCGGGAAAGCAGAGGCTTCAGGCCTTGCGTGTGGTGTGACCACCACTGGCAATTCCTGAATTCTCATCCTTTCTGTCACTCACGGAGTGTCCATGCACTACTCATTTACTGAGAAGAAGCGCATTCGCAAGTCGTTCGCGAAGCGCGCCAACGTTCACAACGTTCCTTATCTTCTGGCTACCCAGCTCGAATCCTACGAGAACTTCTTGCAGGCCGACGCCACTCCGTCCGTCCGCAAGAACGAAGGCCTGCAGTCCGCCTTCAGCTCCATCTTCCCGATCGTGTCGCACAATGGTTTTGCGCGCCTCGAGTTCCTGTCCTATGTGCTGGGCGACCCTGCGTTCGACGTGAAAGAGTGCCAGCAGCGCGGCCTGACCTTCGCGTCGCCGCTGCGCGCCAAGGTGCGTCTGGTGATCCTGGACAAGGAATCGCCGACCAAGCCGGTCGTGAAGGAAATGAAAGAGCAGGAAGTGTACATGGGCGAACTGCCGCTGATGACCACGAACGGTTCGTTCGTCATCAACGGTACCGAGCGCGTCATCGTCTCGCAGCTGCATCGCTCGCCGGGCGTGTTCTTCGAACACGACCGCGGCAAGACCCACTCGTCGGGCAAGCTGCTGTTCTCGGCCCGTATCATTCCTTACCGCGGTTCGTGGCTCGACTTTGAATTCGACCCGAAGGACATCCTGTTCTTCCGCGTCGACCGCCGCCGCAAGATGCCGGTCACGATCCTGCTGAAGGCCATCGGCATGACGCCGGAGCAGATCCTGGCGAACTTCTTCGTCTTCGACAATTTCACCCTCCGCCAGGAAGGCGGCGAGCTGGAGTTCGTGTCCGAACGCCTGCGCGGCGAAGTCGCGCGCTTCGACATCGTCGATCCGAAGAGCGGCAAGACCCTGGTGCAGAAGGACAAGCGCATCAACGCCAAGCACGTCCGTGACATCGAGAGCGCCGGCATCAAGTCGATCTCGGTGCCGGAAGACTACCTGCTGGGCCGCGTGCTGGCCAAGAACATCGTCGACCAGGACACCGGCGAAGTCATCGCCGTGGCCAACGACGAGCTGACCGAAGAACTGCTGGGCAAGCTGCGCGACGCCAGCGTGACCGACATCCAGACGCTGTACACCAACGACCTGGACCAGGGCGGCTACATCTCGCAAACCCTGCGCACCGACGACACCGCCGACCAGACCGCCGCACGCGTGGCGATCTACCGCATGATGCGTCCTGGCGAACCGCCGACCGAAGAATCGGTGGAAGCCCTGTTCAACGGCCTGTTCTACAGCCCGGAACGCTACGACCTGTCGGCTGTCGGCCGCATGAAGTTCAACCGCCGTATCGGCCGCGACGAACTCGTGGGCGACATGACCCTGTCGAACGAAGACATCCTGGCCGTGATCAAGATCCTGGTCGAGCTGCGCAATGGCCGCGGCGAAGTCGACGACATCGATCACCTGGGCAACCGCCGCGTGCGTTGCGTCGGCGAACTGGCTGAGAACCAGTTCCGCGCCGGCCTGGTGCGCGTCGAGCGCGCCGTCAAGGAACGCCTCGGCCAGGCCGAAGCGGACAACCTGATGCCGCACGACCTGATCAACAGCAAGCCGATCTCGGCCGCGATCCGCGAATTCTTTGGCTCGTCGCAGCTGTCGCAGTTCATGGACCAGACCAACCCGCTGTCGGAAGTCACCCACAAGCGCCGCGTCTCGGCCCTTGGCCCGGGCGGCCTGACCCGCGAACGTGCAGGCTTCGAAGTGCGCGACGTGCACCCGACCCACTACGGCCGCGTGTGCCCGATCGAAACGCCTGAAGGCCCGAACATCGGCCTGATCAACTCGCTGGCACTGTACGCCCGCCTGAACGAATACGGCTTCCTGGAAACCCCGTACCGCAAGGTCGAAGGTTCGAAGGTGACCGACAAGATCGAATACCTGTCGGCGATCGAAGAAGGCCGCTACATCATTGCGCAGGCAAACGCCGCGATCAATGAACAGGGCCAGCTGGTCGACGAGCTGGTGTCGGCGCGTGAAGCAGGCGAAACGATCCTGGTCTCGCCGGAACGCATCCAGTACATGGACGTGGCCCCGGGCCAGATCGTGTCGGTGGCGGCGTCGCTGATTCCGTTCCTCGAACACGATGACGCGAACCGTGCACTGATGGGCGCCAACATGCAGCGCCAGGCCGTGCCTTGCCTGCGTCCGGAGAAAGCCGTTGTCGGCACCGGCATCGAGCGCACCGTGGCGGTCGACTCGGGCACCACCGTTCAGGCCCTGCGCGGCGGCGTCGTCGACTACATCGACGCAGGCCGTGTGGTGATCCGCGTGAACGACGACGAGGCGCAAGCCGGCGAAGTCGGCGTGGACATCTACAACCTGATCAAGTACACCCGTTCGAACCAGAACACCAACATCAACCAGCGTCCGATCGTGCAGGTTGGCGACCGCGTCGCCCGTGGCGACGTGATCGCCGACGGCGCATCGACCGACCTGGGCGAACTGGCACTGGGCCAGAACATGCTGGTGGCCTTCATGCCGTGGAACGGCCTGAACTTCGAAGACTCGATCCTGATCTCGGAAAACGTGGTCAAGGACGACCGCTACACCTCGATCCACATCGAGGAACTGTCGGTCGTCGCACGTGACACCAAGCTGGGCGCGGAAGAAATCACCCGCGACATCTCGAACCTGGCCGAGAACCAGCTGGCGCGCCTGGACGAATCGGGCATCGTGTACATCGGCGCCGAAGTGCAAGCCGGCGACGTGCTGGTCGGTAAGGTCACCCCGAAGGGCGAGACCCAGCTGACCCCGGAAGAGAAGCTGCTGCGCGCGATCTTCGGCGAAAAGGCCTCGGACGTGAAGGACACCTCGCTGCGCGTGCCGTCCGGCATGGTCGGCACCGTCATCGACGTACAGGTGTTCACCCGCGAAGGCATCCAGCGCGACAAGCGCGCCCAGCAGATCATTGACGACGAGCTGAAGCGCTACCGCCTGGACCTGAACGACCAGATGCGTATCGTGGAAGGCGACGCTTTCCAGCGTCTGGAGCGCATGCTGATCGGTAAAGTGGTCAACGGCGGTCCGAAGAAGCTGGCGAAGGGCGCTGCGATCACGGCCGACTACCTGGCGGACCTGGACAAGTTCCACTGGTTCGACATCCGTCCGGCCGACGACGACACCGCGAACGCGCTGGAAGCGATCAAGGAATCGATCAACGAGAAGCGTCACCAGTTCGACCTGGCCTTCGAAGAGAAGCGCAAGAAGCTGACGCAAGGCGACGAGCTGCAGCCTGGCGTGCAGAAGATGGTCAAGGTCTACCTGGCCGTCAAGCGCCGCCTGCAGTCGGGCGACAAGATGGCGGGCCGCCACGGTAACAAGGGTGTGGTCTCGCGTATCGTGCCGGTGGAAGACATGCCGTTCATGGCCGATGGCCGTCCTGCGGACGTCGTGCTGAACCCGCTGGGCGTTCCGTCGCGTATGAACGTCGGCCAAATCCTGGAAACCCACCTCGGTTGGGCGGCCAAGGGCCTGGGCTGGCGCATCGGCGAAATGCTGGCGGCGCAGGCGAAGGCGCAGGACCTGCGCAGCTTCCTGGACAAGATCTACAACGACACCGGCCGCAAGGAAGACCTGGACAGCTTCAGCGATGACGAAATCCTGAGCCTGGCGAGCAACCTCAAGAACGGCGTGCCGTTCGCGACCCCGGTGTTCGACGGCGCCCACGAAGACGACATCCGCCGCATGCTGGACCTGGCTTTCCCGGACGACATCGCCGCCAACCTCGGCATGACCCCGTCGAAGAACCAGGTCACGATGTACGACGGCCGCACCGGCGAAGCATTCGAGCGCAAGGTCACCGTCGGCTTCATGCACATGCTGAAGTTGCATCACCTGGTCGACGACAAGATGCACGCCCGTTCGACCGGCCCGTACTCGCTGGTGACGCAGCAGCCGCTGGGCGGTAAAGCCCAGTTCGGCGGCCAGCGCTTCGGTGAGATGGAGGTGTGGGCACTGGAAGCCTACGGCGCGTCCTACGTGCTGCAGGAAATGCTGACTGTGAAGTCGGACGACGTGAACGGCCGTACCAAGGTTTACGAGAACCTGGTCAAGGGCGATCACGTAATCGATGCCGGCATGCCGGAATCGTTCAACGTGCTGGTCAAGGAAATCCGTTCGCTGGGTATCGATATCGATCTCGAGCGCAACTAAGCAGGCCTGCATGGCCGCCAGCCTTCGGGCTGGTCCGCGACCTTCGAGTCGTTGCCCCGGCGCAGGCCGGGGCCTAAGCCCGGTGATTTCACCGGCAAACTTGGATCCCGGCCTGCGCCGGGATGACGCCTTCTACGACACGCGGCTCAGCAAGCGCCGGCGAAAATCGGTGAGAAGCGGCGGTAGTAGTACTCAGTAAAGAATTCAATCACCTGGAGTGATACATGAAAGCACTGCTCGATCTATTCAAGCAAGTTCAGCAAAACGAGAGTTTCGACGCCATCAAGATCGGCCTCGCCTCGCCTGAAAAAATCCGTTCGTGGTCGTTCGGCGAAGTCAAGAAGCCGGAAACCATCAACTACCGCACCTTCAAGCCTGAGCGCGACGGCCTGTTCTGCGCCAAGATCTTTGGCCCGATCAAGGACTACGAATGCCTGTGCGGCAAGTACAAGCGCCTGAAACACCGCGGCGTCATCTGCGAGAAGTGCGGCGTCGAAGTCACGCTGGCCAAGGTGCGCCGTGAGCGCATGGGCCACATCGAGCTGGCCTCGCCGACCGCGCACATCTGGTTCCTGAAGTCGCTGCCGTCGCGCCTGGGCATGGTCCTGGACATGACCCTGCGCGATATCGAACGCGTGCTGTACTTCGAAGCATACGTCGTGACCGATCCTGGCATGACCCCGCTGAAGAAGTGCCAGATCATGTCGGAAGACGACTACGCCGCCAAGTACGAAGAGTACGGCGACGACTTCACCGCATTCATGGGCGCCGAAGGCATCCGTGAACTGCTGCGCTCGATCGACATCCACCGCGATGCCGAAGCCCTGCGCGTGGAGCTGAAGGAATCGAAATCCGAAGCCAAGATCAAGAAATACGCCAAGCGCCTGAAAGTGCTCGAGGCGTTCCAGCGCTCGGGCATCAAGCCCGAGTGGATGATCATGGAAGTGCTCCCGGTCCTGCCGCCGGAGCTGCGTCCGCTCGTCCCGCTGGACGGCGGCCGCTTCGCGACCTCCGACCTGAACGACCTGTACCGCCGCGTCATCAACCGTAATAACCGTTTGAAGCGCCTGATGGAACTGCGCGCGCCGGAAATCATTACGCGTAACGAGAAGCGCATGCTGCAGGAAGCAGTGGACTCGCTGCTGGACAACGGCCGTCGCGGCAAAGCGATGACCGGCGCCAACAAGCGTCCGCTGAAGTCGCTGGCTGAAATGATCAAGGGTAAGGGCGGCCGTTTCCGTCAGAACCTGCTGGGCAAGCGTGTCGACTACTCGGGCCGTTCGGTCATCGTGGTCGGTCCGCAGCTGAAACTGCACCAGTGCGGCCTGCCGAAGCTGATGGCCCTGGAACTGTTCAAGCCCTTCATCTTCAACAAGCTGGAACTGATGGGTCTCGCGACCACCATCAAGGCGGCGAAGAAGCTGGTCGAAATCCAGGAACCGGTGGTCTGGGACATCCTGGAAGAGGTCATCAAAGAGCACCCGGTCATGCTGAACCGTGCGCCGACCCTGCACCGTCTCGGTATCCAGGCGTTCGAGCCGGTCCTGATCGAAGGCAAGGCGATCCAGCTGCACCCGCTGGTCTGCGCGGCGTTCAACGCCGACTTCGACGGTGACCAGATGGCAGTCCACGTGCCGCTGTCGATCGAAGCGCAGATGGAAGCCCGCACCCTGATGCTGGCCTCGAACAACATCCTGTTCCCGTCGAACGGCGAACCGTCGATCGTGCCGTCGCAGGATATCGTGCTGGGCCTGTACTACGCGACCCGCGAGGCGATCAACGCCAAGGGCGAAGGCATGATGTTCCCGGACGTGTCGGAAGTGATCCGCGCGTACGACAACAAGGAAGTCGAACTGGCGACCCGCATCACCGTGCGTATCACCGAGTACCCGAAGAACCTTGAGGGCGAATTCGACCGTACCGTGACCCGCTACGAGACCACGGTCGGCCGCGCCATCCTGTCCGAGATCCTGCCGAAAGGCCTGCCGTTCTCGGTGCTGAACCGCGCCCTGAAGAAGAAGGAAATCTCGAAGCTGATCAACACGTCGTTCCGCAAGTGCGGCCTGCGTGCGACCGTCGTCTTCGCGGACAAGCTGATGCAGTCGGGCTTCCGCCTGGCGACCCGCGCCGGCATCTCGATCGCCGTCGACGATATGCTGATCCCGGACGTCAAGAAGGGCATGATCGCGACCGCCGAAGCGGAAGTGAAGCAGATCGAGCAGCAGTACGCCTCGGGTCTGGTCACCGCCGGCGAGCGTTACAACAAGGTCGTCGACATCTGGGGCAAGACCTCGGACGAAGTCGGCAAGGCGATGATGGACCAGCTGAAAGTGGAGCCGGTCACCAGGCGTGACGGCACCGAAGGCACCCAGGAATCGTTCAACGCGATCTACATGATGGCCGACTCGGGCGCCCGTGGTTCGGCAGCGCAGATTCGCCAGCTGGCCGGTATGCGAGGCCTGATGGCCAAGCCGGACGGTTCGATCATCGAAACGCCGATTACCGCGAACTTCCGCGAAGGCCTGAACGTTCTGCAGTACTTCATCTCGACCCACGGCGCCCGTAAGGGTCTGGCGGATACGGCACTGAAGACCGCGAACTCGGGTTACCTGACCCGCCGCCTGGTCGACGTGACCCAGGACCTGGTGGTGATCGAGGACGATTGCGGCACCAACAACGGCACGCACATGAAGGCGATGGTCGAAGGTGGTGAAGTCATCGAAGCCCTGCGTGACCGTATTCTCGGCCGCGTGACCGGCAACGATGTCGTCAACCCGGAAACCCAGGAAACCGTGTTCGAAGCCGGCACCCTGCTGGACGAAGACATGGTGGAAGAGATCGAACGCCTCGGTATCGACGAGGTGAAGGTCCGCACCCCGCTGAACTGCGACACCCGCTACGGCCTGTGCGCCAAGTGCTACGGCCGCGACCTCGGCCGCGGCATGCTGGTCAACGCCGGCGAAGCAGTCGGCGTCGTGGCGGCACAGTCGATCGGTGAGCCGGGTACCCAGCTGACCATGCGTACCTTCCACATCGGTGGTGCGGCATCGCGTGCAGCAGTGGCATCGTCGGTCGAAGCCAAGTCGAACGGCACCGTGCGCTTCACCGCCACGATGCGTTACGTCACCAACGGCAAGGGCGCGCAGATCGTCATCTCGCGTTCGGGCGAAGTCCTGATCACCGACGACCACGGCCGTGAGCGCGAGCGCCACAAGGTGCCGTACGGCGCGACCCTGATCGTCAAGGACGGCCAGGTCGTGAAGGCCGGCACCGCGCTGTCGACCTGGGATCCGCTGACCCGTCCGATCATTACCGAGTACGCCGGTACGATCCGCTTCGAAAACGTGGAAGAGGGCGTCACCGTCGCTCGCCAGGTGGACGACGTGACCGGCCTGTCGACCCTGGTGGCGATCGATCCGAAGCGCCGCGGTTCGGGCAAGGTCCTGCGTCCGCAGGTCAAGCTGCTGAACGAAGAAGGCCAGGAAGTGAAGATCGCCGGCACCGAACACGCCGTGGCGATCGGCTTCCAGGTCGGCGCGCTGATCATGGTCAAGGATGGTCAGCAAGTCTCGGTGGGTGAAGTGCTGGCACGTATCCCGACTGAATCGCAGAAGACCCGTGACATTACCGGTGGTCTGCCGCGCGTGGCCGAACTGTTCGAAGCACGTTCGCCGAAAGACGCGGGCATGCTGGCGGAAGTCACCGGTACCGTCGCGTTCGGTAAAGAGACCAAGGGCAAGCAGCGCCTGGAAATCACCGACATGGACGGCAACAAGCACGAGTTCCTGATTACCAAGGACAAGCAAGTGCTGGTGCACGACGGCCAGGTGGTGAACAAGGGCGAGATGATCGTCGACGGTCCGGCCGATCCGCAGGACATCCTGCGCCTGCTGGGTATCGAAGCGCTGGCCCGCTACATCGTGGACGAAGTGCAGGACGTGTACCGCCTGCAGGGCGTGAAGATCAACGACAAGCACATCGAGGTGATCGTTCGCCAGATGCTGCGCCGTGTCGTGATCGTCGAAGCCGGCGACACCGACTACATCGTCGGCGAGCAGGTGGAGCGTTCGGAGCTGCTGGAAGAGAACGATCGTATCAACGCCGCAGGCAAACTGCCGGCCACCTACGAAAACGTGCTGCTGGGTATTACCAAGGCATCGCTGTCGACCGATTCGTTCATCTCGGCCGCATCGTTCCAGGAAACCACCCGCGTCCTCACCGAAGCGGCGATCATGGGCAAGCGCGACGGTCTGCGCGGCCTGAAGGAAAACGTCATCGTCGGCCGCCTGATCCCTGGCGGTACCGGCCTGGCATTCCACCGCGCCAAGAAAGAGAAGGAAGTGTGGGAGGCGGAAGAGCGCCAGGCACTGCTGCAGCAGGAGAAGGCCAACATGGCTGCCGAGCTGCAGGCGATGGAAGACCAGCAGCAGGCTGCAGCTTCGGTTGAGCAGCATCATGGTGAGGGCGAGTGATCGCCTGAGCTGAGCGCGTGATGTGAGAACGGCACCCTGAGGGGTGCCGTTTTTTTAGCTGGTGTCGCGCAGCGTCAAATAGGATGAGGAAAGCATCTTGGAAAGGGATTTTCTACCTGGTGCTGGAATAATCGGAGGAGCCTTTGTCGTTGCGCATGCCACATACCGCCGGGAAGACGAACTGCCAGTTCATTGAGCGCGCGACGCCTGTTCGACAACGGCGGCCGCTGGCGCACACGCACGGGTACAACGCAGGTAAGTCGCTTCACACGCATCGACGCGTTCACGGTAGCGCTCCCGCGTAGCAACACGCTCGGTCGCGCGTGCCGACTCCGACCATTTCGGGCCGCTTTGTGCGGCGGTCCGCGCAAACGGATTCGTTTCCGTCACAGAAGGCGATTTGTCGAACGCAGTCAGCTTGTGCGCCCGGTTCGTGCACTGCCCCTGTTCGGAAGCGCACATCGACGTGCAGACAGAAGATTCTTCGGCACGGACCGGGGGAGCCGACACGAGGCCTAGCAGGGCAATGAGCAGAATAGAACGGTTCACCTGGATTCCTTGTCGCTGACAAAGCAGCCGTGATGGCCACGACGCGTGCGTCATGGCGCCGAATGCCGGACGTGGCATGCGCGCAGGAACATTCTAGATTGTCTCGTTGCCGGATAAGGTGAAACGACACCGGACGGCCTCAATTTACCCTGCCAGGGTAAAAGCCTCGACGACCGAATGTTTCAGCAAGGTCGCCAGTATCCTTATGGGCAGGGCTCGCTATTGCCGCCAACGGCGCAGCACCCGGTCCATCGTGCGCCAGATTTGCTGCACAGCGCCATATGCAGGCTGGGTAGACAGCGACGCTGGCTGCCCCGATGTCGCACTCGAGGAGACCAGGCCTTAGGCTCGTCTCCGCCCCCACCAATAACCATGGGCAGGTACGGAGACAGGTCTGCCCGCCACGAGCATAGAGCGCCACCACCGTGCATGCCGTGCCGTCTGCGACGCCGGGTGCATGGCGTACCAACCGTGATGAAGACGCGCGGATCAGCCAGCGTACTCTTACCCCGCAGTAGAAGCTCACTCAAATTCGCTTGGAGAGCGGGCGTTGTGAGGAAAGAAATACCCCAAAGGTCTCATATTCGACATTTTTATTTAACATGGCCAAGCTCGACAAGAATTCCTAAAGCAAGTGAAGGCTGGGCAACATGGATCTTGCGACTGCAGCAAGACGGACGGTCAACCCAATCTGCATAGGTTGCCAATGCGTATGGCATGGAGTCAGGAGCGCGCCCGGGTTGTGCCCTTCCTTGTTCAGAGCCTCCAAGAAAAAATCTTCCTCTAAAAAATTCGATTTTTCTTCATCCAGAGAAGGGCAGGGCGCGCCCTCAAATGGTGCGAACCGGGTGGACGGCCAACCTGGCTTCTGCTCGACGGCCGAGGGAGCGCTTCGCATCGCCCTCTAAAATGCTGCACTCGCACATGCACCATCAGGCTGCACGAGGAGCGGCCAAGACGCTTTCACCCCACGCAGGGGGTGTTGCACACATGCTACTCACCCGTTCCTTAACATTGACACAATGCGGTTTGGAATGTTCTTATAGATTCAAGTTTTCCTGACAGAATAGTTGCCGGAAGCTGAGGTTGGGTGAATTTTCGTCTGCAAGGAAGGGCGAGCTTAGAACACTGTCTTGATCACTTGGTTATTCCCTGTACTGATGTATTCGTTGTAGCTGTCTTGGTGTTGCTTTGCTCTGATTTTTAAAAAAAATTCTAGATTTTGATTGGGAGATTTATGTTTCATACAGTAAAACAAAAGTCGACGGCGTCGGTGTTACGCCGGTCCGCAATTTCGGTGGCGATTGGCATGTGCTTCATGGGCGCTGCCCTTGCTGCTGAAACCGGCGGCCTGCGTATCGCGATTACCGCCCAGGGCAAGCCAGTGGCTGGCGCAACGGTGCGCGTGAGCTCGCCGAGCAGCCTGGTCACCAAGACCGCTGTCACCGAAGCGGACGGTACCGTCCGTATCGCCGGCCTCGACCCGGCAACTGACTACAAGGTGGAAGTCATTGCACCTGGCATGGCGCCGTACACCGATACCAACGTCGCAGTCGTCTCCAACCAGAACCCGACCCTGAGCTACACGCTCGGCGATACCGGCACCAGCGCACAGCAGGTGGTCGTGACCGGTTCGCGCCTGGTGCGCGTGGACACCACCTCGGCAACCGTCGGCACCGTCCTGAACCTGGGCGTGGTGGAATCGCTGCCGACCGGTCGTAGCTACCAGAGCTACCTGCAGCTGGTCCCGGGCGTCAAGCCTTCGGCCGGCGGCAACCCGTCGTCGAAGTCGGGCGTGAACTATTCGGACGTCGGTGGCGCCACCGGCTCCTCCTCGGACAACGTCTACATCCTGGACGGCGTGGACGTGACCGACCCGAGCACCGGTACCTTCGGCTCGAACATCAACTCCGAGATCATCCAGGAACAGCAGATCCTCACCGGCGGTATCCCTGCCGAATTCGCGGGCGGTTCGGGCCTGGTCTCGAAGGTCATCACCAAGTCGGGTGGTAACGAATACCACGGCTCGGTCAACTACTACTTCCAGAACGACAACCTGGTCGCCGACAACAAGCACAACACCTCGTCCGGCTTCTCCACCTACGATGCGGCCGTCACCCTGGGCGGTCCGATCATCAAGGATAAGCTGTGGTTCTTCGGTTCGTACCAGAAAAAGGCCCGCGAGACCGACGTGGTCAACGCCGGCACCGGCGCCGCAATGCGTACCGTCAACCGCGACGACCGCCTGGGCTTCCTGAAGCTGACCTGGCAGGCGACCGAGAATGACCGCCTGGTGGCCTCGTTCTTCAACGACCCGACCGAAACCACCGGCACCACCACCGCCACCACCCTGAACAACCGCGACACCCGTCGCAATCAGGGCGGTAACAACTACAACGTCCAGTACACCCGCGACATGGAAAACCTGCGCCTGAACGCGTATGCTTTCCGTCACATCGGCGAAGTGTCGGATTTCGCGGCCAACCGTTCGACCCTGAACAACGTTGCCTTCCGCAACAACCCGGGCGCGACGCTGGAACAGCGTGCCCTGGGCGGCGCCGGCGGAGACACGATCTCGGAACGTAACCGCGACGAAATCGGTATCAACGCCGAGTACTTCTGGGAAACCGCCAACGCCGGTACCCACACCTTCAAGTCGGGCTTCCTGGTCTCGAAGAACGAGTACTACGAAGATGCGCAGTACACCGGCACTGGCAGCGAGCGCGCTCGCTACACCTCGATCGCCGCCGCCAACGCTGGCGTGAGCGTGACCGAGTTCGTCGGCACCGGCTGGACCGGCAGCAAGAACTTCGCCGCCGGCGATATCCCGCGCGTCCTCACCGCAATGAACGCTGCTCCTGCCGCGGACCGTGCCTACTTCTACAACCTGCTGGACACCAACCGCGACGGCACCATCTCGGATCCGGAATTCCGTGCGCTGCGCTTCAACAGCACCGCCGGCAACCCGGGCGGCCAGGTCAACCAGTACCGCGCCGTCGAGACCATCGCCGCGCCGTACAGCGTGGAAGCCACCGGCAAGGCTTTCTTCTTCCAGGACACCTGGACCAAGGACAAGCTGACCATCACCGGCGGTATCCGCGGCGAAGAGTGGGTGCACAAGGATTCGAAGGGCAACCAGTCGGCCAAGTTCGACTGGAAGTTCGCGCCGCGCCTGAGCGTCGTATATGACCCGACCGGCGAAGGCCGCAGCAAGTTCTGGGGCTTCCTGGGCCGCTACTACGACCCGATCCGCACCAACATGTCGGACTTCGCGGGTAACCTGACCGGTCCGGTGCAGGAAGAGCAGATCTTCGTGGGCGACCGCTGGATCACCTTCCGTACCCGTGGCGGCGAGAAGCAGCCGGACGCGATCTTCGCACCGTCGACCAAGACCCCGTTCACCGACGAGTTCATGCTGGGTTACGCCACCAACCTGGGCCGCGACTACACCCTGTCGATGTCGTACACCAAGCGCTGGACCCGCGACATCCTGGAAGACTACGACCTGCACCTGTACTCGGATCCGACCAACGTCTCCACCACCGAAGGCAGTGCTGCGCCGGGCACCTTCCTGTACCTGCCGTACTCGTACTTCGGCTTCAGTGGCGCGCCGAACGCCAACTACGTGCTGGGCACGCTGGCTGGCGGCAAGCGCGACTACCAGGGCGTCGAGATCAGCCTGACCAAGGCCAAGCGCGACAACTGGCAGGCAGCCGCGTCGTACACCTGGAACGAAGCCAAGGGCAATACCAACTCGGATAGTAACGCCGACTTCCAGGGTGACTGGCTGGCGCTGGATCCGCGTGCACCGAACGCCTACGGCCCACAGCCTGGCAACATCAAGCACCAGTTCAAGGGCTACGGCACCTACTACTTCAACAACGGCCTGGAGCTGAGCGGTGTGCTCAACTGGAACAGCGGCCTGCTGTACACCCGTGCACAGCTGATCCAGGGTCGCTACCTGCCGGAAATGGCAGACCCTGCCTACGTGGTCAACAACACCCTCGACACCTGGATCAAGCCGGGCGTCATCGGTGCCGAGACCGGTCCGTCGTACTACACCCTGGACGTCCGCCTGAAGTACACCTACAAGCTGCCGCGCAGCCAGAAGGTCGAGTTCTTCCTCGACGTCTTCAACCTGCTGGACAAGCAGTCGGGTACCTCGGCAATGGCGCTGCTGGCTGGTAACGGCGTGTACAAGTTCGGCGAGTCGAACGCCTTCGTCGAGCCACGCCGCCTGTACGTCGGCGCACGCTACTCGTTCTGATCGACGCGTCGTGAATGAAACCGGCCCCGCAAGGGGCCGGTTTTTTTTTCAGCAGATACTCCCGCCAATACTTTTCCCGGTCTGCAGATCGAAACCGAAGCTGCAGCTATATTCGCCATCCCTGGTTCGCATGCAGCTGAGGTTCTCATCATCACGGTGCCGTACCCGGTCGCCGCTTCCAGCAGTGCACTCGTCGTACTTGTCCGGTGCGATCGCGTCAAACAGGGCTTTGGCAGCCGCACCTCCAATGGAAAACGCGACTTTTCTGTCACTGGCTTTGGGAGCCGTAGGGTCGCCAAGGCTTCCGCCATACATGCGGTAGCGTGCAGTTGCATGCTTGTATGGACCAGGGTCGCTATCGACGGCGTTTGCTTGCGAAACAACACATAGCGTGAGCACCAAGCATAGGAGTGTTCGCATGTCAGATCCCTTGGCGAAGCCCTACGTGAAAGCGGTCGTCGTGCCGCTTCAACGCCTTCACGCCCGTGATCGACAGGTCGTTGAACATGATACGGTCGACGAAGGGATGCCGCATGAACAGTTGGATGAGCTTGGCTGTCGCTGCCTGGTCATACCCTGCATCGAGCCGACTGCAAGGTACTTCCCGCCCGTCCCTCCGAATAGCGCGAACATCGACTTGCAGCCCGTTCCTGTGTGATTTGTGAGGTGCGAACGGCAGTCCATTTGCCAGACTGATGCTCCCGACTCCGAACTTGCGCTTGTCGATGTGGCACCATTCACATGCCACCGCCTGGATCAGTGTGATCATCTTTGGATGTGCGTACTGCCCCCGCCCTCTCTCGGGTGTTCCATAGACGTAGTATCCGCCCCCTTCGAACCGTTGCGGCAAAATGAAGAAACCGCGCCTGTCCTGAATCGCTACCTCTGCCATCGCAAGCTCCCATCAAGCGCTCCTCGAGCACATGAAGCAAGATTGTTCGGCAGATTCAAGTACGCAGTGCTGACCTCGGACAAGCTCTACTGGCATGACATGGCCTGCCCGCATGCTGGGCCTTGTGTTGCCCAGTTAACCCATCCGTACGCCCATCCCGCAAAATGACTGCTATGATGCACTGCTGAGTTATAGAATTTTTCACACTTTTGCCCACCGAGCAACATGCCTTGGCCATTTGACGCGACCCCGGACACTGCGAGCGCCGCCATCCCCATGACGGAGATGGAGCGCAAGATGCGCGCCTTTCCCTGGGAGACGACCACCGTCGGGCCGGTCGCCGGCTGGCCGCATGGCCTGAAAAGCGCGGTCCGCACGGTGCTCGATCTGCGCCTGCCAGCCTACCTCGCCTGGGGCGAGGACTATGTCCAGTTCTTCAACGACGCCTACGTCCCCATCCTGGGCGACAAGCATGACAGGGCGCTGGGCAACGATGCGCGCGTGACCTGGTCCGAGATCTGGCCGACCATCGGCCCGATGTGGGCGCAGGTGCGCCAGGGCGAGGCGCTCGGCTCCGAGGGGCTGCCGCTTGCGATCAACCGCTACGGCTACTACGAGACCTGCTATTTCAGCTATTCGTACAGCCCGATCTACGGCGACAGCGGCAAGGTCGAGGGCGTGCTGGTCACCTTCGCCGACATCACCAAGGCCGTGATGGGCGAACGCCGCCGCGACTACCAGGTCAAGCTGGCCGATACCCTGCGCCGCGAGACCGCATTCGGGCCCATGCTCAAGGCCACCATCCGCCTCACCAGCGAGTACTTCACCAATTCGAACGTCGCCTACGTCGAGCTGGACGAGCAGCAACGCACCTTCACCGTCAAGGAAGAGTGGAAGGATGGCCTCGAGACCGGCGGCGCCCAGGGCACGCTGCCGATCGACATGCTGTCGCCCGGCCAGCTCGACGCCCTGCACGCCGGCGCCACCATCTGCATCGACGACGTGTCCACCGACCCGGAATGCGCGGCCGTCGCCAAGCCCTGCCTCATGCTCGGCATCCATTCGGTGGTGGTCATTCCGCTCAAGGATGGCGACCGCCTGCACGGCGCCGGCTTCCTGTACAAGGACCATCCCTACCGCTGGACCATCGATGAGCGCACCCTGGCCGAAGACCTGGCGCGCCGCACCTGGGAGGCGCTGCGCCGCATCCGCGCCGAGGAGGCGCTGCGGGCCGAGACGCGCATCCTCGGGCTGCTCAACCGCGCCGGCGGCGCACTGGCCTCCACGCTCGACATCGACACGCTGCTGCAGTCGGTCACCGACGCCGCCACCGAGCTGACGGGCGCCGAATTCGGCGCCTTCTTCTACAACGGCAAGGACGCCAACGGCGACGCCTACCTGCTCTACACGCTCAGCGGCGCGCCGCGCGACGCTTTCGAGAAGCTCGGCCATCCGCGTCCCACGGCCATCTTCAGCCCCACCTTCGAGGGCGGCGCGCCGATCCGCAGCGACGACATCACCAAGGACCCGCGCTACGGCAACATGGGCCCGCACCACGGCATGCCGAAAGGGCACCTGCCGGTGCGCAGCTATCTCGCCGCCTCGGTCTGCTCGCGCTCGGGCGAGGTGCTGGGCGGGCTGTTCTTCGGCCATTCGCAGCCGAAGGTGTTCGACGAGCGCACCGAGCAGCTCATCGCCGGTTTCGTGGCCCAGGCCGCGGTGGCGATCGACAACGCGCGCCTGTACGAGCTGGCGCAGCGCTCCGCCAGGGAACGCGAAGGCATCCTGGCCAGCGAACGGGCGGCACGCGCCGAGGCCGAGCGCCACAGCAAGATGAAGGACGAATTCCTCGCCATGCTGGCGCACGAGCTGCGCAATCCGCTGGCGCCGATCACCAACGCGGCCCAGCTGCTGCGCATGCCCACGGTGGACGAGAACCTGCGCCTCAAGGCCAGCAACATCATCTCGCGCCAGGTGCGCCACATGACCGAGCTGGTGGACGACCTGCTGGACGTCTCGCGCGTCACGCGCGGCCTGGTCAAGCTCGACACCGAGATCCTCGAGCTGAACGCCGTGGTGCGCTCCGCCGTCGAGCAGGCGCGCCCGCACATCGA
Source organism: Telluria sp. ZB4P34 (assembly GCF_059686055.1). Taxonomy (NCBI): domain Bacteria; kingdom Pseudomonadati; phylum Pseudomonadota; class Betaproteobacteria; order Burkholderiales; family Oxalobacteraceae; genus Telluria; species Telluria sp. ZB4P34. Next base: position 276,130 of record NZ_JCASIF010000003.1, read on the forward strand.
GGCCAAGAACCATATGCTGAACGTGGAGGCGCCGACGCGCCCGGTGGTGGTGGCGGGCGACCGCACGCGCCTGGTGCAGGTGCTGGTCAACCTGCTGAACAACGCGGCCAAGTACACGCCGGCGGGCGGACGCATCCTGCTGCGGCTGGAGTCCGGCCCCGAGCAGGCGCGCCTGACCGTGATCGACAACGGCGCCGGCATGGACGCCAAGCTGCTGCCGCACGTGTTCGACCTGTTCACCCAGGCCGAACGCACGCCCGACCGCTCGCAGGGCGGGCTGGGCATCGGCCTGGCGCTGGTCAAGACCATCGTGCAGATGCACGGCGGCCAGGTGGAGGCGCACAGCGACGGGCCGAACCTGGGCTCGTCGGTGTCGGTGCTGCTGCCGCTGGCCGAAGGCGCAGCGGCGCCGGCGCCGCTGCGTGCCGACATGCGCGCCAGCCCGGTGGCGCCGTGCACCCTCACCATCGTCGACGACAACGTCGATGCGGCCCAGTCGCTGGCCGTGCTGCTGCGCGAGCAGGGGCATACCGTGCACGTGTTCGACGGCGCCATGCGCACGCTCGCCGCCAGCGAGATCGCGGACACGCACGCCTTCATCCTCGACATCGGCCTGCCCGACATGACCGGCTACGAGCTGGCGCGCCGCCTTCGGCGCGACCATCCGGACGCCAGCTTCATCGCGCTTACCGGCTACGGCCAGGCGCGCGACCGCGACCTGTCGAAGCAGGCCGGCTTCGACCACCACCTGGTGAAGCCGGTGGAATTCCGGGCGCTGGCCGACCTCCTGGCGCGGCTGCCGCAGTGCCAGCCCGTTGCAGCGACGCCGAAAGGTGTGGCGCAGCAGCCGGATATTGCCGGCGTCAGTTGATTGTGTTTGACTTTGTTGCCGTAAGTCAGCAATATTGTTAAATCCAAGACAATCCGTATCACGCCCGTGTCCCGTAAAAAGAACAGTCGCCAATGGGCGCGCCTGCGAATCCTGTGTTCCGGCGGCCTGCACCTGATGACCCTCATTCCCGATGCACTGGAACTGGTGCGCGAGCTGATTCCCAGCAGCGCGTCCCAGTTGTTCCTGCTCGCCCAGCAAACGCCGGAAGACATGCACGAAGCGAACGTGCTGGGCGTGCTGCCGCCGCCGAACGGCTACTTCTATGGCGATTCCGTGCACTTCGGCGTGGCGCCTGGCGAAGCGCGCACGCGCGCGGTGCATGTGCTCGAAGCCCGCCTCGGTCCGGCCGCAAGCCCGCTCGGCGCCCTGACCCTGCTGCGCGACGACGGCCTGCCCTTCGACGCGGACGACGAGGAAGACCTGGGACGCGTCGCCAACTACTTCGACCATGCATTGCGCAACGTCGCCGACCCTTGCAACGGCCATCCCGGGGTGGTCGAGGACGAGGCCATGCTGCTGGCCACCACCGGCGGCGACATCCTGTTCCTGAGCGATTCGGCCGGGGCGCTGCTCGACCAGCTGGCCTCGCAGGAGCAGCAGGAGTTCGACCGCCGCACGCTGCCGCCGTTCTGCCTACGCCTGGTGGAGTCGGTGGTGCACGGCGAGCGCTATCCCTGGCGCCTGCCGGCGGGAACGCTCGAACTGGCCGGCGGCGTGCTGGAAGCCCGCGCGCAGTGGATGAGCGCCGGCTCCTGCGACGCCATCCACAGCCGCACGGTGGGTATCTTCCTGAAGTTCGTGGTGCCGATGCCGCTGCGGATCTGGCGCGCCCTGGGCAGCGTCGAGCTGTCGCCGCAGCAGATGGAAGTGGCGTTCTGGATGGGCGTGGGCGGCGGCCGCGATGCGGCCAGGTCGCGCATGGACGTGAGCGACGCCGTGCTGCGCGACTGCGTCAAGGCCGTCTACGAAAAATTCGGCTGCACCTCGGAAGCCGGCCTGCTGGCCATCCTGCGTCCCGCGAACTCGCGCATGTAACGCCAGGCGCGCCGATCCTTTTTTGCCACATCTTGCGAAACCTCCCCCATCCAAGGGGGTGGAATCGTAGTGTTATTTTTTTTACAATTTCCTGAAGCGTTAAAGTGCGTCGCGCCAGCCCCTGACATGTATCGAGAAGATTGTCGGCTGGTGCCGTTATCGGCCTCCTGCCTGGCGGGATTAAACAATTTGGGAAGGACCAAATAAATGAAATTGCACACACTGGCAGCAGCAACACTCCTGTTCCTTGCAGCTAACAGCAACGCCGCACTGATTCATCAGTATGAGTTGAACGGATCGTTGGCTGACGCAAAGGGCGGCAAGGATATTGTGGCGCTTCAGGGCGTCCTCGGCGCCAACGACTATTCCTTCACCGCCAACAAGGGCTTGCGTCTGGATAGTGCGCTGGGCGGAATTTATTCGATCGACATGATGTTTCGCCTGGACAAGCTGACTGGCTACAACCGTATCCTCGACTTCAAGATGGGCGCAAGCGATAACGGGCTGTACGCCGTCAACGATAAATTTGTGCTGTACCCCATCAACAGCCCGGGAGGCGATCTCGATCTCGGACTGTTCACCCATGTAACGATCACGCGCGATGCACAGCAGCAGTTCAAGATCTACCAGGACGGGCAGCTGGTGCTGGACGTGGCAGACACTTCCAACTCCGCACGGTTCGATGGCAGCGCCGCCTATTTTTTCCGTGACGACGGCGGCGACGCCCCAACCGGTGTCGTGGACTTCATTCACATCTACAACCACGCGCTGAGCCAGGCCGAAGTCACCGTGCTGAACGGCGGCACCGTCGACGTGCCGGAACCGGGCTCGATGGGACTGATCGGCGCAGGACTTGCGCTGGTCGGCTGGACGCGCCGTCGCAAGTCGCGCAGCGCGGCATGATCACCGCAGAGCGGTAAGGCGCGAGCACGGATACGCATGGCCCGGCATGACCGGGTCATGTTCAAAGCCGACGGACGGCCGATCGCGCGCAGTAGCTTCCTAACATCCCCCATTCCAGGGGGTGGAATGCAGGTGTTTCATTTTTTATCATATCGTCCTGATCAAGATGAAGACGAGCGTGATATGAAACTGCATTCCCTGATCGCTGCGGGACTGCTTGCCGTGAGCGTCAGCAGCCAGGCCGGGCTGATCCACCAGTACGAACTCAACGGAAGCCTGGCCGATGCGAATGGCGGGCCGGACCTGAAAGCCTTCATGGGTACCCCGGGGGCGAACGGCTACGATTTCACCGAAAACAGGGGCCTGCAACTGCAGTATGCACTGGGTCCGGTGTACACGATCGACATGGTGTTCAGGCTCGACGGCGACCAGGCCAACTACCAGCGCCTGCTGAATTTCCAGTACACGCCGTCGGACCACGGCCTGTACGTCTCGACCGACCGCTTCTGCTTCTACCAGGGCAGCTGCCTGAGCGGAGACAGGTTCAGGACGAAGCAGGACATCCGCCTGACCGTCACCCGCGACGCTGGCTCCCTGGTGACCTTCTACCAGAACGGAAATGCGATGTTCAGCTTCCAGGACAGCACAGGCCAGACCAGCCTGGCCGGCGACCGGATGCTCAGCTTCTTCAGGGACGACGGCGCCGGCGAATGGGCGACCGGCTCGGTCGACTTCATCCACCTCTACGACAATGCGCTGAGCAGGGACGACGTGCTGGCGCTGCACGCGGCCAAGGTGCCGGAGCCGGCCCCGCTCGGCCTGCTCGGCGCCGGCCTGGCGCTGCTCGGCTGGTCGCGCCGCCCCAGGGCGCGCAACGCGGTACAGGCGGCGATCCCGCGCGGTTCTGCAGAACCTCCCCCCTCCAAGGGGATGGAATACACTTGCATGGTTTTTTATTATCTCAACCGGAAACGAAGGAGCTTGTCATGAAGATTCGATGGATGTGCGCTGCCGTACTGGGCGCAAGCTGCGCCCTGGCCAATGCCGCCGACGTGAAGGTCACCATGAAAATGGCGACCGACAAGGGAGAGGGCGCCGACATCGGCACCGTGACCATCAGCGAAACCCGCCATGGACTCGTGTTCACCCCGGCCCTGAGCGGCTTGAGCGCCGGCCTGCACGGCTTCCACGTGCACGAGAACGGCAGCTGCGCGCCGAACCAGAAGGACGGCAAGACGGTGCCTGCGGGCGCGGCCGGCGGCCACCTCGACCCGGCCAAGACCGGCAAGCACGGCCTGCCCTGGGGCGACGGCCACCTGGGCGACCTGCCGGCCCTGAGCGTGGGCGACAAGGGCGCCGCCACCAATCCGGTGCTGGCGCCGCGCCTGAAGCTGGCGGACGTCAAAGGCAAGGCCCTCATGGTCCACGTGGGCGGCGACAACCACGCCGACCACCCGGCCCCGCTGGGCGGCGGGGGAGGCCGCATGGCCTGCGGCATCATTCAATAGCCATCCCTGATGGATCAGGGGTGAAATAAAATTTCAAAAGAGGCGGTAAAAAGAAATGAAATTTCAATCCCTGATGGCAGGAGCGGTGCTGCTGCTGGCCTTCGATACGGCCGCTGCCCTGCCGGGCAGCCCGGCCTACGCGACCATCCCGCAAGCTGCGGTCGTCATGCCGGCAGCCACGCCGGCCGAAGGCGCGCTTGCCGACACCAGCGGCGCCATCGACTACCAGAACGGCGAGCTGATGGTGGATATCCGGGAGTCGGCCGGCGCCGGGCTCCTGGGTAGCCTGCTGGCCTATTTTTCCCACGATCGAGACAGCGCGGGCCCCAGGGAAGCGTCTGCCGTTCCGGCCGGGCTTGCCCAGGCACGGGCGCAGCTGACGGCCATGCCTGCAAACGCGCCGCGGCCCGAACCATTGTCGCTGGGCCTGCTGGGCGCCGGCTTTGCCTTGCTGGGCTTGACCCGGCGCCAGGGCAACTGGTTCGACAACTGGGTGAGGAAGCAGATCTTTCCTTGGCCGGCACTGTGCTGGCTCGATTGAGACAATGAAAAACGCCTGCGCATCATACTTGCGCAGGCGTGCGTGAACGCGTGGACGGCAGCGCCGCCCATGCTATCGAAGCGGCGGCTTAGTTGGCGGCCGTACGCGCCTTCCCGAACGGATCTCCCGCTTTCCATGCCGGCGCCTGCGGCGCATCCGCCACCATGCGGCCCAGGTTCAGCGTGAACTGTGCCTGCTGCACCATGCCCGACAGGTCCCAGCTCGGGTCGTACTCGTCGCTGGCCTGGTGATAGCGCTCGCGGTAGGACTTCTGCTTGGCCGCACTCGCTTCGACATCCTTTACCCAGCTCTGGCCGGCGCCCACCGAGAAGGCCGGCACTCCGGCCTTGGCGAAGCTGAAGTGGTCGCTGCGGAAGTAGCCGCCGGCCAGATCGGGCCTGGCCGGCGCGATCGACAGGCCCATCTTCTGGGCGGTGGCCGCGGCCATCGCGCCCAGGTCGGTGCGCTCGCTGCCCGGGGTGCTCACGTCCTTGACCAGGCCGACGAAGTTCAGGCTGTCCAGGTTCAGGTTGGCCACCGTCTTTTCGATCGGCCACAGCGGCTTGGCGGCGTAGGCGGCGCTGCCCAGCAGGCCCTGTTCTTCGGCCGCCACCCACAGGAACATCTGGCTGCGCTTGGCCGGGTTGCGCACGGCTTCCTGGGCCATCGCCAGCAGGGCGGCGATGCCGGAAGCGTTGTCGACGGCGCCGTTGAAGATCGTATCGCCCTTGTCACCCTGCTTGCCCATGTGGTCCCAGTGGGCGCTGTAGATCACCACTTCGTCCTTGAGCTTCGGATCGGTTCCCGGCACCACGCCGGCCACGTTGAACTCGTTCAGCGTACGCACTTCGGCGCGTGCCTGGCCCTTGACGCGGGCTTTCAGTGCGACAGGAGTGAAACCCTTCTGCTCGGCCGCGGCGCGCAGCTTGTCGAGGTCCTGGCCGGCGGCGGCGAACAGCTTGCGCGCGGTGGCGTCGGTCATCCAGCCCTGCAGGCCGGTGCCCAGCTTGCCCTCGGCCAGCTGGAAGCGTTCCGCATTGGCCCAGCTGTTCTGCACCACGCTCCAGCCGTAGGAGGCCGAGGCGTCGGTGTGGATCAGCAGGACGCCGGCCGCGCCCTGGCGCGCCGCTTCTTCCAGCTTGTAGGTCCAGCGGCCGTAGTAGGTGAGGCCGTCGCCGTTGAAGCGCCGCGGCTCGGCGGCGGTCGGCTTCGGATCGTTCACCATCATCACCAGCACCTTGCCCTTGACGTCCTGGCCCTTGAAATCGTCCCAGCCTTCTTCCGCGGCCTGGATGCCGTAGCCGACGAAGACCAGCTCGGCATCGAGCGTATGGTCGGCCTTCGCGTCGCCCGGACCCCAGACCCAGTCGGCGCCGAACTGCAGCGGCAGCTTCTTGCCGCCGGCATGGATGCCGATGTCGCTCCTGGCCGGCAGCGAGCGCACGCCGGCGATCTTGACCGGCTGGCGGAAGCTGCCGTTGTTGGCCGGCTGCAGGCCGACCGCGGCCGCCTGGGTTTCGAGGTAGGTGACGGTCAGTTCGCCGCCGCGCTGGCCGGTGCCGCGGCCTTCGACGACGTCGGACGACAGGAAGGCGAGGTGGGCGCGCAGCGGCGCTTCCTTGACGGTGGCGGCTTGCGCCGCCTGGGTCGCATCGGCGGCATGGGCCGGATAGGCCAGCGCCAGGCTTGCCGCCAGGGCGGTGAGGACAACGGAGGAGACGATCTTGTGCATGGTTTCCTGCTGCTTGAATGGTTTGATCGGGTAGCGCACGGTGTGCGTCAAGCATTGTATGCCAAGCGCTCAGTAAAACCGCAATACGTCCGCCGAGACCGTCATCCCTGTTCCCGGCATCCGCTGCGGCGCCCCGGGCGGCAGCAGGTGTTCCGGCAGGCCGGGCATGCGCTCCTCGACCACCACCGCCAGCACGTCGTCGGCCGGCGCGTCGATCGTGAAGCGCAGCAGTTCGTCCTCCATGCCGTACAGCGACAGCGACCACCCGCTTTCCTTCGTGCTCAGCACGCGCCCGTTGAGGGTCGAGCGCCAGGGCTTGGTGCCGGCCGCCCACATCTCGATGTGCGGCGCGCGGTTCCTCGAGCGCAGCGTGAATTCCACCTGCCGCAGGGGCGGCGCGAGCGAGGGCCTGGCCAGCGCCGGGTTCCTGAGCAGGAAGGCTTCCGGAAAGGCGATGCGGTCATCGACCGGCGCGATCGCATACCACTGGCGCGGGCTGTGCCAGCCGAACACGTCGGCATGGATGGCCGGACGCTCGAGGCCTGGGAACAGCCCCTTCGACCAGGCGTCCAGCGGCTCGCCCGGGTGCAGCCAGTAGGCGCGCCAGCTGTTCATGTCCTTGAAATAGACCAGGCGGTTGGGTGCGAGCGCTGCGCTCTCCGGCGCCGGGGGACGGGGATCGGAAGCCCGGCCCGGCAGCGCCAGGCTGGCGGCCAGCGCCAACCCAAGCGCACTTCCCAGCACGCGCGAGGCCGGCAGCAGCAGGAGCAGGCTGGAGAAGCACAGCAGCATGACCGTCATCGCCAGCGCCGGCAGGTAGGACCCATGCGGCGCGAACGCGGTCCAGGTAGCGCGCAGCGCCGGCACGAACAGCAGCAGGGCCGGCGCCAGGCCGGCCGCCAGCACCAGCAGGCGCAGCGGCCCCTTGCGCGCCGGCGGCAGCTCCGCATGGGCCCCCAGCGCCGCCGCCAGCGGCCAGGCCAGCAGCCAGGCCGCGTCCGGCGCCGTCAGGAGGACCAGCAGCAGGGCAATCGCCAGCCACGACATCGCCCCCAGGAACACGGCCGTCGCTCCGGTCAGCCGGCGCAGCAGGTAGAGCGCGCCGATGAACAGGCAGCCGCCGGCAAAGGCGAACACCAGCGCCCCTCCGGCGTCCTGCGCCCGGGTCAACGCGGCCAGCTCCTCGCGCCGCTCCCACAGCAGCATGCGCGTCGCCAGCAGCACCAGCGCCACGCCGAAGAAGCCCTGCACCAGGGGCGCGACCGTGGCACCGGCTCCGTCCCCGTCCAGGGCGGCGCGGTAGGCGCGTACCAGGAGCAGGCCGGCCAGCGCCGCCAGGCCCCAGGACAGGAGCGCCGGATGCTGGACGCCGCCGATCAGCGGCAGCGAAAACCAGGCGTGCGGCTGGTGGACGCCGCGCGACAGCGCCGCGTCACCGAAGTGGCGGGCCAGGCGCAGCATGCTCTCACCGAGGTGCGCGAGCATGGCCGGGTCGAGCCGTTCCACGCTGTCGAGCGTGCCTTCGGCGTCGAAGGGCCGGCCGGTATTGGCGAACAACAGGATGGGCGCGTCGATGGCCGCCAGCGGGCCGAGGCGCGGCATGTCCGGCAGCAGTTTGTACAGGCGGGCGCCGAGCGAGGATCCCGCGATGCCGGGCGCGGCCCGGAACCAGCCGCGCAGCACGGCGCCGTCCGCGCCCGCGGCGTCGAGCAGGGTCAGCGGCCCGGCACTGCCGGCGCCGTCGAACTTCAGCGTGAGCCCGACCTGCCGAGCCAGCGGGTGCTGCTCGGCGAAGCCTTTCGTGCCGAGTGCGCCGACCTGCTCGCCGTCGGCGAACAGCAGCACGATGTCGTTCCGGGGCCGCGCCCCCGCGCGCAGCGCCCGCGCCGTCTCGAGCATGGCCGCCACCTGCGCCGCCCCACGCGCCGCGCCCAGGCTGGTCTTGCCGCTGTCGAGGTGGGAGGCCAGCAGCAGGGCCGGGCGCTGCAGGCGGTCCGGCGCGCTGCCGGGCAGGCGCACGACGATGTTGTGGACCACGCCGAGCGTCGTGTGGATGCCGCCCCAGTAACGGACGGTGGATTTCTGCACGGTGGCCTTCTGGATGGCGGGCTCCAGGCCCATGCCGCGCAGCTGCTCCATGATGTAGTCGCGCGCCCCGGCGTTGGCGCCGGTCGCGATCGGGCGCGGCGCCGCGGCCAGTACGTCCAGGTGCCGCATCATGCGTTCCAGGGCGGGGGGCGGGGCCTGCGGCGGCGCAGCGGCGGGCCGGGTGGCGCTCCAGGCCAGCGCCGCCAGCGCGGCCAGGGCAAGCAGGCCGGCCGCCAGCGCGGCCAGGCCAGGTGCGCGCGGCGGCGCAGCCGATCGTTCAGCGGTAAACATCGTATTTCTCCTCCTCGTTGGTCTTGTTGTGGGGTGCTGCGGTGTCGGCGGCGGCTCTGCGGTCGGCTGTGCGAAAAAAAAAGCCCGCGGTGACAGCGGGCGAAAAGGGAAAGCAAGGACTTATTCGAGCGTCCAGACGTAGGCGATCTGCGCCCATCCGGCTTCGGCGACGCCGTTGTTCATGGCGGGCCTGAACTGGCACAGGCTGAGGGCGTTCACCGCGGCGCGGTCCAGTTCACGGTGGCCGCTGGAGCTCTGCACCCGCGCATCCTTTACGCGGCCGTCGGCGCCGACCATCAGCGCCAGGGTCACGGTGCCGCTGTCGCCGTTGCGCGCCGCGCTGGCCGGGTAGGGCGGGGTGGCGCAGCCGTCGGCGTTCGCCAGCACGGCGCTGCGCAGTTGGCCCGGGTTGCTGCCCGCCCTGGCCGGCTGGGCGGGCGGCGCTTTGCTGGCGACCGGAAGCGCCTGGTCCTCGACCGGCGCCGGCTCGGTGGTGGCCTGCACCTGTTCCTGCGGCGGCGTCGGCGGCGGTTCGATTTCCGGCAGCGGCACCGCGATGCGCGGCGGCGCGGTCCGGGTCAGCGGCTGGGGAGGTTGGGGCGGCGGCGGTGGCGGCGGGAGCGTCGGCTGGATCCATACCGTGGCGTCTTCCAGCAGCTTGGGCAGGGAGATGCTCCGGGCGTTCATCACGTTGACCAGGCCCAGCGCGGCCAGCACGTGCAGGCCGGTGACGAGGGCGAACTTCCCGGCCTTGCCGCCGGTCCCATCGTTGAGTTGCGTGAAGTGCATGGCGATCTCCTTTTATTGATGTCCGGCGATCCGATCGCAGAACTTTTTGCTTCAAGAAAGATATGCATCCGACAGTTGATGGAATGAATATATGCTAGAGCCTAGCAATCTGTAAAGCGCTTTCGTAGCAATTTTGTTTCCCTTTGTCCGTCCTGGACGGGCAGAAGGGGGAAATCGACGGGTACTCGCGTCGCAACGCGTTGTATGAAATAATCCTCGTGCTACCCGCATTCTTTCCGTCGCTTGGCACAGCTTCCTGCCACGGATTGGCAAACGAATCGAAGGACCGAAAACAGTGGGTGAACAGCAGGCGAATGAACAGGAGTGAAAGTGGTGTCCGAACAGAAAAAACCGATCCGTGTGATGCTTGCGGACGACCACCCGATCGTGATGACCGGGTTTGCCATGTCGCTCGAGGCGGCCGGCATGCAGGTGGTGGGGCAGGCCAAGACCCCGAGCGAGGCGGTGGCGCTGTATGCGGCGCAGCAGCCCGACGTCGTCATCCTCGACATGCGCTTCGGCACCGAGCTGACCGGCCTCGATGCCGCCCAGAGCATCCTGAAGGACGACCCGCGCGCCAGGATCATCTTCCTGAGCCAGTTTGACCAGGACAGCCTGATCAAGGAAACCTACCGCATGGGCGCGCACGCCTTCGTCACCAAGGATTGCGATCCGTCCGACCTGGTGACGGCGGTGCGCCACGCCCATGACGGCAAGCTGTACTTCCTGCCGCAGATCGCTTCGCGCCTGGCCAGCATGGCCGTACGCGGCGACGTGACGCCGCAGTCGCAGCTCGACGAGCGCGGGCTGGAGATCTTCAAGCTGATGGCCGAAGGCCTGACCAACGCGGAAATCGCCGAGAAGCTCGACCTGTCGACCAAGACCATCAGCAACATCAGCCAGTCGATCAAGGAAAAGCTGGGCGTGCACCGCCAGGCCAACATCACCCTGCTGGCCGTGAAGCACGGCCTGATCGAACCCTGAGCCTTCCATGAATTGTCAGCGGACCCTGCGCGCGGCCATGGCCGCGCTCGCGCTATTCGCCTGTGCGGCCGGCGCCGTGCATGCCCAGGCGGGCAGGGACGAGGCGGTGCGGGACGACGAAGCCATGGGCTTCCGCTCCCAGATCATCACCGGCGACGACAGCGAAGTCACGCGGCGCATCGCGGAAGACCTGTACAAGCGCCTGCTGCCGACCTTCGCGGCCTTCCGCACCGAGCTGGCCCAGCGCCACCGCTTGCTGTACGTCGCGATCGGCCCGACCGCCCTGCGCGACGCCATTGCGCGCCGCTGCGACTGCGTCGTGATTTCCGCCTTCACCTCCAGCCACGTGTGGCGCTCGCTTACCTCCCGCTTGCCGGCGGGACGCGCGGCGCGCTACACCGCGGTGTACGCCGAGCCGGCCCCGGCCGACCAGCTGCGCCTGGCCGCGTTGCTGTACGGCCGTCCGGCGCGCGTCGGCGCGATCCTCGGGCGCGACACGGCCTTCCTGCGGCCGGCGCTGCAGGACGAAGTCGACGTCCAGCCGTTTGTCCCCGGCGACGACATCAACCATGCGCTCAACCGCATGACGCGCGCCGAGGCCCTGCTGGCGCTGCCCGACGGCGACGTCTACAACCCGGAAAACGTGCGCAACATCCTGCTCTCGACCTACCGCCGCAAGCAGGGCGTGATCGGCTTCTCGGCCGACATGGTGAAGGTCGGCGCGCTGGCCACCACCTATTCCGAGATCGAGGATATCAACACCCAGGTGGCCGAGATCGCGGCCAACTACGTGGCCACCGGCGAACTGGCGCCGCCGCAATACCCGCACTACTTCCGCACCGTGGTCAATGAAGGCGTCGCCCGTTCGCTCGACCTGCGGGTGTCCAGCGAGGCGCGCCGCTTTGCGCGCCTGCCGGGGCGCCAGCCCGCACCCCAGCCCGCACCCCTGCCGGCGCAGCCGCCCGCCCTTTCGCCTTCGCGCACGGCGCCGCCGCTGCCGCCCACGCCATGAGACTGCGCTTCTGGCGCGGCTGGAGCATCGGCCGGCGCATGACCTTCATCACCATGCTGCCGGTGACCTTCCTGTTCACCGCCTTCGTGTGGTACTCGTATTATTCGCACCGCGCCCAGGTGGCCGACGAACTGGCCGAGCGCGGGCGCATCCTGGCGCGCGCGCTGGCCGAGACCAGCGAATACAACGTCATCTCGGGCAACCTGTCCGACCTGCGCCTGACCATCAACGGCCTGGTGCAGTCCGACAGCAGCATCTATCGCATCGAGGTGGTGGGAACGGACGGCACCCAGGCCGTGCGCGTCGATTCCGAATCGGCCGCCGACGCCCAGCCCCACCACTACGAGGCGCCGATCAAGAAGCAGGTGGTGTGGATCAACCTGTTCACCGACAACGGCACGCCGCACGTCTCGGCATCGAGCGACCTGCGCCCGCCCACCCTCACCACCGAGATCGTCGGCTGGGTAAGGGTGACGATGTCGCCCTCGAACATGATGGCCAAGCAGACCCGCCGCTTCCGCTTCGAGCTGGGCATGGCGGCACTGGCGCTGGTGGCCAGCGGCGTGCTGGCCTGGGTGCTGGCGCGCTCGCTCACCGTGCCGCTGCGCGAGGCGATCGGCGCCCTGAGCCGGATCCGCAACGGCGACTACCGCGTGCAGCTGCCGGTCAAGACCGGCGGCGAGGTGGGCGAGCTGCAGGCCTCGATCGGCCAGATGTCGCTGGCGCTGGACGAATCCAAGCGCGACCTCGAGAACAAGGTTGCCGAGCGCACCCGCGACCTGCTGGCCTCGCGCAACGAGGCGCTGCGCGCCGACGCCGACAAGCGCAAGCTGATCCAGAAGGTCAATTCCATCATCGAGGACGAGCGCAAGAGCATCGCGGTCGAGATCCACGACGAACTGAACGCGTCGCTGATCGCCGCGCGCCTCGAGGCGCAGTCGATCGGCGCGCTCGCCGCCAAGGCAGCAAAGGTGGCGGCGAGCCCGGAGATCGAGGAGATCGGGCGCAAGTCGCAGGCCATCACCAAGCTCGCGCTCGACCTGTACGCCAACGGCCGCCGCCTGGTGCGGCGCCTGCGCCCCGAAGTGCTCGACATGCTGGGCCTGCACGGCGCGGTGGAAGAGATGGTGCGCCACTACGACGGCAGCTCCGGCTGCAGCTTCGAGTTCCACGGCGAGGGCGATTTCTCGCGCCTGTCGAACGAGCTGGCGATTTCGGCCTACCGCATCGTGCAGGAAGCGCTGTCGAACATCATGAAACACGCCCAGGCGACCTCGGCCCAGGTGCGCCTGGTGCTCGACGAAGGCGCGCAGACCCTGCGCATCGTGGTCGCCGACGACGGCAACGGCTTCGACCCCGCCAGCGCCTCCGAAGGCATCGGCATCATCGGCATGCGCGAGCGCGTGTACGCCGTGCACGGCGTAATGGACGTGCGCTCCAGTGTCGGCGGCGGCACGGTGGTGGCGATCACGCTGCCCTTGCACGCGCCGGCGACCGTCGCGCCGGCACCCACGGTTTAACCAATCCAGACATCACATCATGGCCACTGAACTCCTGACACCCTACGAATCAAGTGAACTTCGGGGCAACCCGAACCAGACCACCACGCACGCGGAATGCATCGCCTGGTACCAGGACCTGGCGCGCCGCTATCCGCACGTGCTGCGCTTCGACCAGGTCGGCGTGTCGGACGCCGGCGTGCCGATCCACGCGGGCGTGGTGAGCAGCGACGGCGTGTTCGAGCGCGAGGAAATCAGGCGCGCCGGCCGCCCGGTCTTCTTCAACAACAACGGCATCCACCCGGGCGAGCCGGAAGGCGTGGACAGCTGCATGGCCCTGGTGCGCGACTTCTGCGTCCAGCCCGAGCGCCTGGCGGCGCTGGGCTCCACCATCTTCCTGTTCGTCCCCCTGTACAACGTGGACGGCAGCCTGAACCGCGCCGACACCTCGCGCGTGAACCAGGACGGCCCTGAGCAGTTCGGCTTCCGCGGCATGAGCCGCCACCTCGACCTGAACCGCGACTTCGTCAAGTGCGACAGCCTGGCGGCGCAGGTGTTCAACAGGCTGTTCACGGCCTGGGACCCGGACGTGATGGTCGACACCCACACCTCCAACGGGGCCGACTACAGCTACACCATGACCCTGATCCACACCCAGCCCGACAAGCTGGGCGGCGAGCTGGGCGAGTTCCTGCGCGACACCATGCTGCCCGCCATGTACGCCGGCATGGAGGCGCGCGGCTGGCCGACCTGCCCCTACGTGAACCCGGTCAAGGACAGTCCGGACGACGGCATTGCCGACTTCCTCGAGACGGCGCGCTTCTCGACCGGCTACGCGGCCCTGCACCACACCATCGGCTTCATGCCCGAGACCCACATGCTCAAGCCGTTCCGGGACCGCTACGCGTCGATGCGGGCGCTGGTGGAGACCGCGCTCGACTTCACGATCCGGAATGCGCAGCAGATCCAGGCATTGCGCCGCGCCGCCAAACAGGCAGGCCGGTCCCGCGCCGAATGGCCGATCCACTGGGCGATGGATGCCGCCAACCCGTCGACCTTCCGCTTCAAGGGCTATGCAGCGAAGTACAAGCCGAGCATACTGGGGACCTACTCGCGCCTGTGGTACGACCGTACGAGCCCGTGGGAACGCGACATCGCCTGGTACGACCGCTTCCCGGCCGATATCCACGTGCCGGCGCCGCGCGCCTACGTGGTGCCGCAGCAGTGGCGTGAAGCGATCGAGCGCCTGCAGTGGAACGGCGTGCGCATGGAGCGTGTCGAAGCGGACAGGGTGGAAGAGGTGGACTACTACCACATCGTGTCGGTGACGTCGCGTCCGAACGCGTACGAGGGCCACATGTTCCACGACGACGTGGTGCTGGAAAGGCGCCGCGCCCAGGTCCAGCTGCGCGCCGGCGACCATATCGTGCCGCTCGACCAGGACAATGCGCGCTATGCGGTCGAGACGCTCGAGCCGCTGGGCCACGACAGCTTCTTCCGCTGGGGTTTCTTCAACAGCGTGCTGGAGAAGAAAGAGGCGTATTCCGACTACGTGTTCGAGGACCACGCGGCCGAGCTTCTGAACGACGAGCCGGCGCTGGCGGCCAAATTCGAGGCCTGGAAGGTGGCCAATCCCGCGCTGCTGGGGCAGCAGGAGGCGGTGCTGGACTTCATCTTCGCCAACTGCGAACGGTATCGCGAGCCGGAGTGGCGCCGCTATCCGGTATTCATGCTCGCCTGAGCCTGCAGCCTGGTGTCACGCGCGCCAGGCAGCCCCTTTTCTTCGTCGAGCGCGGCTCGGCCCGGTTGCCGGGGCGCCAGCGACAGCGGCGGCTCCTGCGCCTTGACAATCACCCGGTCGCGCCCCGCCTTCTTGGCCGCGTACAAGGCCACATCGGCGCGAGCCATCGCGCTCTTGACGTCGTCTTCGGGCGAAAACAGCGTCACGCCGATCGACAAGGTGAGGACCGGCGCATCGGCCCCGTCCAGGGCGCCGCGAACGGCATCCTGCAGCCTGGCGCCGACCGCCGCGGCGCCGTGCAGGCCCGTGTCGGGCAGCAGCAGTACGAATTCGTCGCCGCCCAGGCGCGCCACGCAGTCCACGGCGCGCAGCATGCCGCGCGCGGCATGGGCAACGCGCTGCAAGGCGGCGTCGCCGGCCTCGTGCCCCCAGCTGTCGTTGATCGTCTTGAAGTTGTCGAGGTCGACCAACAGCAGGGCGAGCGGCTTGTTGTTGCGGTCGGCACGCGCTTTTTCGCGCGCAGCGAGCTCGTAGAAGGCGCGGCGCGATGCCGCACCCGTCAGGTAATCATGATTGGCCGCATGTTCAGCCCGGACAAGGATCTGCCGGTGCGCGATCAGCAGGCCGCCGATCGTCAACGCAGGCAAGGCCAGCGAAACCGCGGTCAGGAACGAAATGCTCCATACGCTGGGCTGCAGCAGCGAACCCGGGGGGACGCCGGCGAGCGCCAGCCATGCCATCCTGCCGGCATGCCCCAGGGCGACCAGGCTGCACATGGCCAGCACGAACAAGTAGACGTAGAACGGACGATGCCAGCCTGGGCGCGCAGCCAGCATCAGCCGGGCAATCTCCGCGCACACAGCGATCTGGAAGCTGGAGACGACGGCGCTGCGCGCCGTGAACGAGTCGAACCGGTAGTGGAACAGCGCAATGAGCAAGCCCAGCAACAGCACCAGCCAAGACAATTGCGCCAGCCGGGGCGCTTTCCCCCACAGGCCGCGGTAGCCGGCGACCAGCGCCGCGCTGGCGGCGGCGTACACCACATTCGCTGCCTCATAGGCCAGCAAGGGCGGCAGTTCACGCCCGAATGCGTACAGGACGTTTCCGCCGATGCCGAGCACGGAAGAAAGCAGCAGTGCGCGCGTCCCGCGCATGCCGTTCGACGTCACTGACAGCAGTGTCAGGAAGCTCAGGAAACAGAGCAGTGCTGCGATGAGAAAAATCTGTTGAGTAGGGAGCATCGGGTGCCGGGTCGGCTGCGGGCACGACGGGGTGGGCGGGATGGGCCAGGTGACGACGCTGAGGCCGACTTCAGTCAGTGTAAGACGAATCCTACATCGTGTTGCAAGTATTTTTTTTGGATATGTCACATTGCTGTGGCAAGGAGGGCACACGCTGGCACGATGTCGCTTGCACGACGGGTTTGAATTGTTTGTGTGTCAACGACCATGACAAAGTAGAATCGCTGTTTCGACCCGGCCCCGACCATTGAAGATGTCTACCGATAACCTGAATTTCCTGAACGGCGGCGGCAAGACCGCGGAACTGATTCGTGTTTATCCATGGGAGCGGACGGCATTGGGGCCGATCGCGGCATGGCCGGGCGTCCTCAAGACGACCGTCGGCGCCATCCTCCGCTCACCGGTCCCCATCGTCAGCTTGTGGGGGGCGGATGGCTGGATGATCTATAACGATGCGTATTCAGGCTTCGCCGGCGGGCGCCATCCACGCTTGCTTGGCTCGAAGGTGCGCGAGGGATGGCCGGAGGTCGCTGATTTCAACGACCATGTCATGCGGGTCGTGCTGGAAGGCGAGACGCTCAGCTATGTCGACCAGGAACTCACGCTGCATCGTAGCGGCGTGCCCGAGCAGGTCTGGATGAACCTGGACTATTCTCCGATCATCGAGGAGAACGGCGGGATCGTCGGGGTGCTGGCCGTCGTCGTCGAAACCACGTTGAAGGTGAAAACCGAAGCGGCGCTGCGCGAGAGCGAGGCGAAATTCCGCACCTTTGCGCAGGCCATGCCCCATCATGTGTGGACGGCGCCGGCCGATGGCCAGCTCGACTGGTTCAACCAGCGTGTGTATGAGTACTCGGGCATGCGCGAAGGCGAGCTCGATGGCGAAGCCTGGGCCGGCATCATCCACCCGGACGATCTTCCCGCTGTCGTCGCGCGCTGGTCGGCATCGCTCGCCAGCGGAGCCGAGTACGAAGTGGAGTTCCGTATCCGCCGGCACGACGGCGCTTACCGCTGGCACCTGGTGCGCGGTGTACCCATGCGCAACGAGCAGGGCCAGGTGGTCCGCTGGATCGGCAGTAACACCGACATCGAAGAGCAGAAAACGACGGCCCAGGCCCTGGCGGACCTGAACGCGACGCTCGAAGAGCAGATCTCGGTACGCACCGCCGAGCGCGACCGTATTTGGCGCCTGTCGAAAGACATCATGCTCATCGCCGACTTCGACGCGAAGCTGGTTGCCGTCAGTCCGGCGTTCACGGCCACCCTGGGCTGGCGCGAGGCCGACGTGGTCGGGACCTCCTTCCTCGACCTGGTGCATCCCGACGACGTGCAGCCGACCGTCGACCAGGTCGGTTCCCTGAGCAGCGGCGCCCACGTGTTCCGCTTCGAGAACCGCTACCGCCGCATGGACGGAAGGTATTGCACGCTTTCCTGGACCGCTGTCCCGGATACCGATCTCATCCACGCCATCGGCCGCGACATCACGGCGGAGCTGCAACAGGCCGACGCCATGCGCCAGACCGAGGCGGCGCTGCAGCAGGCACAAAAGATGGAGACGATCGGCAAGCTGACTGGCGGTGTGGCGCACGACTTCAACAACCTCCTGCAAGTCATTTCCGGCAACCTGCAGCTGATGGCGACGGAGGTGAGCGCGCTGCCGGCTGTGCGCCGCCGCGTGGAAAATGCGCTTGCCGGCGTCGAACGGGGCGCCAAGCTGGCGAGTTCCCTGCTGTCGTTTGCGCGCAAGCAGCCGCTCGAGCCGAAGGTGATCAAGGTCGGCCGCCTGATGACGGGCATGGAAGACATGTTGCGGCGTAGCCTGGGCGAGGAAGTCGAGATGGAAACCGTCGTCTCGGGCGGCCTGTGGAGTACGTCGGTCGACATTGCCCAGCTCGAAAATGCGATCCTGAACCTGGCCATCAATGCGCGTGACGCCATGGATGGCCGCGGCAGGCTGACCATCGAAGTCAACAACGCCTTGCTCGATGCCGCGTATTGCGCGACCCATCCCGACGTGGCGCCGGGCCAGTACGTGGCGATCGCCGTCAGCGACACGGGCAGCGGCATGACGCCCGACGTGATGCGCCAGGCCTTCGAGCCCTTCTTCTCGACCAAGGCGGAGGGCAAGGGGACCGGCCTCGGGCTGTCCATGGTGTATGGACTGGTCAAGCAATCCGGCGGCCACATCAAGATCTACAGCGAGGTCGGCGAAGGCACGACGGTCAAGCTCTACCTGCCGCGTTCGCGCGATGCCGAAGACAGCTACGTCGCTTTGGAGGCGCAACCGGTCGTGGGCGGCAGCGAGACGGTGCTGGTGGCCGAGGACGACGACGCCGTGCGCGCGACCGCCGTCGACATGCTGACGACGCTGGGCTACCGCGTGCTCAAGGCCAACGATGCCAGCGCCGCCCTGACGGTCATCGACAGCGGCGTGCACATCGACCTGCTGTTCACCGACGTCGTCATGCCGGGTCCCCTGCGCAGCCCGGAACTTGCGCGCAAGGCGAAAGAGCGTTTGCCGACGCTGGCCGTGCTGTTCACGTCGGGCTATACGGAGAATGCGATCGTGCATGGCGGACGCCTCGATCCGGGGGTTGAACTGATCGGCAAGCCGTACACCAAGGAGAGCCTGGCCAGGAAGATCCGGCACGTGCTGGCCAACGAAAAGCAGCGGCAGGCCGCCATGCCGGCCGGGCTTGCGCCGGAGCCGCCGTCGCCGGCGGCGACGGAACGCAAGGTGCTGCTGGTGGAAGACGATGCCGACATCCGCAACAACACGCGCGACATGCTTGAATTCCTGGGATACGGCGTCATCGCCGTCGGCAGCGGCGAAGAGGCGCTGGAACAGCTGGCGCCCGATATCCAGGTCCTGATCGCCGACCGGCAGCTGCCCGGCATTCAGGGCGACGACCTGGTGCAGCTGGCAAAGGCCCGCTTCCCGCAACTCCGTGTGCTGCTTGCGAGCGGCTTTGGCGGTGCAAGGGACCTGGCAGGCATCGAAACGCTGCCCAAGCCGTATTCCCTGGATCAGCTGCGGGCAAGCCTCCATTCTGTTGCAGCGGCGGGCTGAAGGCGGTCAGGCGAAAGCGCCCGCAGTATCGTGGGCGCCGAAGCGATGCACGGCCGCGCTTGGCCGCCGTGCATCGTCTTTCCTAGCCCGGCGCCAGCGCCGCCTCGTGCTCGGCAATCAAGGCGTTGTCGCGTTCCGCCACGCGCCTGGACGCCGGACGCGCAGCAAGGCGCTCCGCATAGTCGACCAGTGCCGGCAGGCGCGGGACCCCGGCGAAGGCCATGCTCCAGCCCAGCGCCGATCCCCATAGCACGTCGGCAGCCGACATGGTCTCGCCGAGCAGGTAGGGTGAGCGCTGCAGCTGGGCGTCGATCACGCCGAGCATGGCGTCGAAATCTCCGTAGGGCGAACTCATGGCAGGAGCCGGCTCGCGTTGCATGAACCGGTCCGCCAGCGCCGGCTCGAAGCAGGCCGCATAGTAGACGAGCCAGCGCAGGTAGGCGCCGCGGCGCGGATCGTCGAGCGACGGCGCCAGGCCCGCTTCGGGAAAGCGGTCGGCCAGGTGGATGAAGATCGCCACCTGCTCGGGTACCACCGTGTCACCATCGATGATGGCGGGCACCTTGCCCAAGGGGTTCACGGCCAGGTAGGCGGGCTGGCGCTGTTCGCCGGCCTTCATGTTCAGGACCCGCAGCTCGTATGGGGCGCCGAGTTCCTCGAGCAGGCTGAAGGTGCTCGAGGCGCGCGTGTGCGGTGAATGGAAGAAGGTGATGTTGCGTTGGGTGCTCATGGTATGCCTTGATGGATGGTTGATGTCGGGAGGCCGATCCGCGGTCGACTGAGAGCATGGTAGGCCGGTCAAGCTGACATCTCCTGTCAGGTATGCGCTACACTGGAACGATGCGCGCCAGCCGACTCCTGTTCATCCTCACGACGCTGCAGGCGCGCGGCCGCGCGAGCGCGCGTGCGCTGGCCGACGAGTACGGGGTGTCGCTGCGCACCATTTACCGCGACGTCGACGCCCTGAGCGCCGCCGGCATTCCGATCTACAGCGAGCGCGGCAACCAGGGCGGGTACCGCTTGCTGGACGGCTACCGCACGCGCCTGAACGGTATGTCGGCGCTGGAAGCCGAAGCCCTGTTCCTGAGCGGCTTGTCCGGGCAGGCGGCCGAACTCGGCCTGGATGCGGCCTGCGCCAGTGCCAAGGACAAGCTGCTGGCCGCACTGCCGGCCGAGGTGCGCGAAGGCGCGGGCCGGATGCGCCTGCGCTTCCACCTCGACGTACCCGGCTGGTTCGAAGCGAGCGAACGGCCCGTCTGCCTGCCGCAGCTGGCGCAAGCCGTCTGGGGCGAGCGGCCGGTGCGGATCCGCTACCGCAGCTGGACGGCCGAGAAGGAGCGCCTGCTGGACCCGCTCGGCATCGTGCTCAAGGGCGGGGCCTGGTACCTGGTCGCCAGGAGCGGCGCCAGCGTGCGCACCTATCGCGTCTCGCGCATCCTCGAACTGCAGCTGCTCGACGGCCGCATCGACCGCAGCGAGGATTTCGACCTGCCGGCCTACTGGGCCGAGAGCGCACGCCGCTTCGAGCAGGAGCAGCATCCGGAGCGGGCTACGCTTCGGCTATCGCCCTGGGCCTTCCAGATGACGGAAGCCTTCCTGCCGCCATTCGCGCTCGCCCACGCGGTGATCGGCGAAGCCGGGCCGGACGGGTGGCGCACCGTCACCGTTCCCGTCGGACCGCTCCGCTATGCCGCCCATGAGCTGCTGCGCTTCGGCGCCGATGCGGAAGTGCTTGCGCCGGAAGCGCTGCGTGTCCACGTCGGCCGCATTAGCGCTGCGCTGGCGCAGCGGTACGGGATGATGCACGGCGCAGGCGCAGGCGCCGGCGATGGCGGCAGCGACAGCACCTCGGTGGAAGATATCGCGCAGGAAGCGTGTGGGTACTGAGGCCGTACATTGATGTCGTGACCAGGGTCCGGGCATAAAAAACCGGGGCGTACCCCGGTTCCATCGCTAGCCAGGCAGCATTCACTTCGCCCCGGCAATCCAGCGATCGACTTTCGCCTCCAGCACCGCCAATGGCAGCGTGCCTTCGCCCAGCACGATCTCGTGGAATTTCGGCAGGCTGAACCTGTCGCCCAGCGCGTCCTGCGCGCGCTTGCGCAGCTCCATGATCTTCAGCGAACCGATCTTGTAGCCCAGCGCCTGTCCCGGCCACACCATGTAGCGCTCGATCTGCGCGCGCGCTTCAAGCTCCGAATAGCCCAGCGTCTCCTGGAAGTACTTGATGGCTTGCGAACGGCTCCAGCCTTTCGCATGCAGTCCGGTATCCACCACCAGGCGCGCCGCACGCAGCATTTCGTCGTTCAGGTGGCCGAAGTAATCTTCCGGCTTCTCGAACAGGCCCATCTCCTTGCCGAGCGTCTCGGCATACAGCGCCCAGCCCTCGGTGAAGGCATTGTTGCCGCCGAACTTGCGGAAGTTCGGCAGGCCCAGTTCCTGCACCAGCGCGATGTGGAAGTGGTGGCCCGGCTGGCCTTCGTGCAGGTAGAGCGTGACCATGCCGGTGCTGCCGTACTGCTTCGGGTCGTTCACCACCGACCAGAACACGCCCGGGCGCGAGCCGTCCGCGGCCGGCGGGGTGTAGTGGTCCGAGGCCGTCGCGCGCGACAGTTCCGGTTCCAGGCGCAGGTCGAGCGGCGCCTTCGGCATCAGGGTGAACAGCGCCGGCAGCTTGGTGCGCACCTTGGCGTCGAGCTCGCGGTACACGTCGATCACCTGCTGGTCCGAGGTAAAAGGCTTGAACTTCGGCTGTTCCGACACCCAGCGCGGCAGGCCGGCCGGCGGGCCGGTGTAGCCCATCTTCGGGCCGGTGACGGCGTATTCGCCCTGGATGCGCGCCACTTCCTTCAGGCCGATCTCGTGGATCTGCGCCGGCGTGAGGTTCGTCGTGGTCATGGCCGCGGCGCGCGCGGCATACCAGGCGGCGCCGCCCGGCAGCGCATTCCAGCCGGCGCTGGTGCGCGTCTTCGGCAGGTAGTCCTTCTCGAGGTAGGTCGCCAGGCGCTTGAGCGCGGGATTGAGCTTGTTGGCGATCGTCTTGCGGTAGGCCCGCGCCAGGCTGCGCTTGTCGCTTGCCGTGAACCTGGCCGGCATGTTCCTGATCGGCGTGTAGAAGATGCTGTCCTCGGTCTTGCTTGCGACCAGCTGCTTGAACTGGGGCAGGGCGGACTGCATCGGCTCGCGCGGCTGCACCACGCCGCGCCGCACGCCTTCGCGCATGTTGGTGATCGACTGGTCGATGTGCGGCACCAGCTGGGCCAGGCGGCTCAGGTAGGCGCGGTAGTCGCGCACCGTGTTGAGCGGCTGGGCGCCCTGGCCGCCGGCGTAGTTCGCCAGGATCACCGGCATGCTGATCATCTGGTCGATCGGGATCAGGTGTTCCGGGAAAGGCGCCAGGCGCAGCGCGCTGTCCAGCTCGAACTTGAGGATGTCGTAGCTGGTCTGGTCACGGCTGCCCAGCCGCTCGCGCGGGATGCTGGACAAGCGCTTGAGGTAGCTGCGGTACCGCGCGAACTGCTGCTCGCGCAGCTTGGGCGAGATCGACAGGCCCAGCTTGTCGTTGAAGCGGCTGTCGCCGTTCTCGGTGGCCCACACCGGCTCGAAGCGGGCCAGCGATTCGTAGTATTCGTCGGCCAGCGCGCCCAGCTGGCGGCTTTCCGCGATGGCGGCGGCGGACGCCGGCTTGGGCGCGCCGACCTGGGCGGCGGCCGCCGGACCGCAGGCGAGCAGCGCCGCGGCAGCCAACGCGGCGGTGGCGGACCAGGCCAGTTTACAGCATGCTTTCATGGTGTTCCTTGTGGATCAATAGCTCGCCAGCGGCGTCAGGGCGCCATTCCTGAAGGTGTACACGGTGACCGTGGTCTTCTTCAGGTTGCCCTTCGGGTCATAGCCATAGGTGCCGACCACGCCCTGGTAGCTGATGCTGTGCATGGCCGCGCCGACCTTGGCGGCATCGACCGAATTGGCCGTCTTCATGGCCTGGGCGATGAACTTGGTCTGGTCGTAGAACGAGGGCGCATACACGTCCGGGTCGCGCTTGAAGCGCGCCTTGTAGGCGTTGATGAAGGCCGGGCCGCCCGGCTGCCTGGCGACGATGGCGCCGGCCTGGGCGCAGCGCACGTTCTCGCCGACAGCGGCGCCCCCGAGCTTGGCCATTTCCGGGCTGCACAGGGTGTCGCCGCCCAACAGCGGCACGTTCAGGCCGAGCGCCTTCATCTGGCGCGCCATCGGCGCGGCCTGCGGCGCATAGCCGCCGAAGAACACCGCGTCCACGCGCTTGGCCTTCAGGGCGGTAAGGATGGCGGCGAAGTCGCTCGCCTTGTCGTTGGTGTATTCGTGGCCGGCGATCTTGATGCCGTTGGCTTGCGCCTGGCGCTTGAACTCCATCGCGATGCCCTGGCCGAAGGCGCCGCGGTCGTCGATGACGCCGACGTTCTTGAGCTTGAGTTCCTTGGCCGCGTAGGCCGCCACCGAGCCGCCCACCTGGGTATCGCTGGCGACGATGCGGAACACGGTCGGGTAGCCGCTTGCCGTGATCTTGGGGTTGGTGCCGACGGTCGACATCAGGATGCCGTTGTCGTTGTAGACGCGCGAAGCGGGGATCGCCACGCCCGAGTTGTACGGGCCGAGCACGAATTTCACCTTGGCGTCGGCGAACTTCTGCGCCACGGTGACGCCCTGTTTCGGGTCGCCCCCGTCGTCTTCGGACTGCAGCTCGAAGCGCAGCGTATTGCCGCCGACCTGGATCTTCTGTGCGTTGAGTTCTTCGACGGCGAGGCGTACGCCGTTCTCGTTGTCCTTGCCGGCGAAGGCATTCGCGCCCGACAGCGGGCCGCTGACGCCGATTTTGACAACCTGTTCGGCGGCGTTGGCGCCGGTGGCGTGGAGCGCGAGCAGCGTGGCCAGCGCCAGCGGCGCCATGAGCAGTGTGGATGGCATTCCCTGAGTCTCCGTTGTATTCGAACGGACGCCATCATGACACGAAAGGCGCGCATGAAACACCCCCATGGCTGCGTCGCACCGTCTTGCCCTGGGGGCGCTTGCAACACCCCTGTCTGCGTTGCACCGTCTTGCCGGACTAGCGTACTGTCTGCGACGATGCGCCTTGCCCTGGGGGCGTTTCAAGCGCCCCATATAAAGTGGTCAGGCAGGCATCCCGTGCGCGATCAATTCCAGCGGCAGCGCGGTGGAGTACTTGATCTGCTCCATCGAGAATGCCGACGACACGCCGGTGAGGCGCGCGGCCTTGATCAGCTTCTTGTAGAAGCGGTCATAGCCTGCGATGTCGGTGGTGACGACCTTGAGCAGGTAGTCCACGTCGCCGCTCATGCGGTGGAATTCCATCACCTCGGGCAGCGCCTGCACGGCCGATGCGAAGCGCTCCAGCCATTTTTCATCGTGCTCGCTGGTGCGCACGCTGACAAACACGGTCACCGGCAGGCCCACCTTCTCGCGGTTGACGATGCTGACCCGGCTTTCGATGTAGCCCTCTTCCTCGAGGCGCTTGACGCGCTTCCAGCAGGGCGTGCTGGAGAGGCCGACCTTTTCGCTGAGGCCGGAAATGGAGAGTGTCGCATCTGCCTGCAATGCGGCAAGAATAGCGCAATCAAACTTGTCGAGAGAGTTCATTTTCCCTATATCGGTATATCGAGAATGAATATGCCATTGCCGCGCCATAAAGCGGACAAATTAGGATGCCTTCACTGACGTGACTCATTAACATACTCATCAACAATAACACGATCCGCAGCAGCAACACCTTTTTGTAATTATTCTTATGAGCACTGAACTTTACCTTGACGCAAACGCCACTTCACCGGTCCTGCCGGCGGCCATCGAGGCGGCATTGGTGGCGATGCAGGAATGCTTCGGCAACCCGAGCAGCAGCCATGCCTGCGGCCTGCGCGCCAAGGCGCTGCTGGACGCCACGCGCGCCCGGGCGCGCCGGGTGCTGGGCGCCGCCAGCGGCAGGGTCATGTTCACGAGCGGAGCGACCGAAGGCATCCAGACCGCTGTGCTCTCGGCCCTGTGCGCGCTGCGCGAGCGGCGCCGCCGCAGTGAAGCCTGCGGCAACTTGCTGGTCTACGGCGCCACCGAGCACAAGGCCGTGCCGGAAAGCCTGGCGCACTGGAACCGCCTGCTCGGAACCAACCTGGAACTGCGCGCGCTGCCGGTCGACGGCGATGGCCGCCACCGGCTCGACGTGCTGCAGGAGCTGGCGCCGCGCGCCGCTTTCGTGTGCACCATGGCCGCGAACAACGAAACCGGGGTCGTGTCCGACCTGGACGGCATCGCACGAGTACTAGCCGAGACCGGCAGCCCGGCCCTGTGGATGGTCGACTGCGTGCAGGCCCTCGGCAAGCTGCCGCTCGGCCTGGACGCCACCCGCATCGACTATGCGCCGTTTTCCGGCCACAAGCTGTATGCGCCGAAGGGCGTCGGCCTGCTCTATGTGCGCGAAGGCGCCCCGTACACGCCCCTGATGTGCGGCGGCGGCCAGGAGGCTGGGCAGCGCTCCGGCACCGAGAACATGGCCGGCATCGCCGCTTTCGGCGCTGTGCTCCAGGCGCTGGAGGAGGGCGCGACCTTCCGCACCCGCGCCCAGCTGCAGGCTGGCCGCGACCGCCTCGCGGCCAGCCTGCGCGAAGCCTTTCCCGCCCTGGTGTTCAACGCGCCGCTCGAGCATTCGCTGCCGACCACGCTGAATTTCTCGGTGCCGGGCATGAGCAGCAAGGAGTTGCTGGACCTGTTCGACGCCGCCGGCGTGCGTGTCAGCGCGGGGTCGGCCTGCTCGGCCGCCAAGGCGGCGCCCAGCTATGTGCTGGATGCGATGGGCGTCCCCTTGGTGCGCAGCGCGTCGGCCGTGCGCCTGTCCTTCGGCCCGCTGGCGGATGACGCCTTCATCGACGCCGCCTGCGCGCGCATCCTGGCCTGCGGCCGCGCGCTCGCCAAGCCCGCGCCGGCGGCGCGCCTGCAACAGGTCGAGTCCTGCGGCGCCAGCGGCTGGCTGCTGTTCGACGACGCCGGCCGTCATTGCATCGCGATCGACCCTCCGGCCACGCTGGCGCCGCGTATCGCGGCCGACCTGCGCGCGCGCGATTGCCGCCTGCTGGCCTGCTTCGACACGAGCCATGGGGCCGGCGGGGCCGACGCCCTGTGCGATCTGTTCGGCACTTCGCCTGGCTGGCCGGGCGGCGCGCAGCAGCTGCGGCTGGCCGGCGGCGGTACGGCCGGCGCCATCGCCATGGGCGATGACGTATTGGCCAGGTGCGGCGACGCCTACCTGCTGGGACGGTGCGAGGACGGCGTGCTGGCGGAAGACGCGGTGCGCTTCGTGTTCGGCGCCATCCCGGACGGTGCCGGCTTCGGCGCCGCCCTGTGTTGCCACCGGCTCGGCGAACCGGCCGTGTCGCGCCCGGGCGCCGAGCCCTTGCCCGAGGACGGCATCGACCTCGATGCGACCACGGCTGCCGCCTACCTGGAAGCCCATCCGGACGCGCTGCTGGTCGACGTGCGCGAGTTGCCGGAACACGCTGTCGCCGGCGCACAGCTGCACGGGCGCACGGCGCACAACGTGCCGCTGTCGCAGCTCGCCGGCCAGGCTGCGCAGTGGCTGCGCGGCGAACCGCGTCCGCTGGTGTTCGTCTGCCGCAGCGGCAACCGCAGCGCGCGCGCCGCGCGCCTGCTGCGCCGCCTCGGCCATGCCCGTGCCTGGCACGTGGCCGGCGGGCTCGCCTTGGCCGGCTGAGCAGGCGGCCGATCTGCTTCGGCACAGGCGCCATCTCGCGCCTGTGTACGCCACCGCACAGTAGCTGCCGCCGGGTTCTTCTAGCATGACGAAGGCCGTGCGCGCCCTGCGTTTCCCTCCCCGCCGACCTGCCCCGGGCGCCCCGCGCGCCAGCAGTCGACAGCGCGCGCCTCTGTGTCGAGGTCCCTGTTGAAGCAAGAAAAGAATCCGAAGGCCGACTCCCCCGCCCTCGCCAGTGACGGCGCCCCCGGCCTGCGCGCGCGGCTTGCCCCCCTGGGCGCCGGGCTGGACGCCGCATGCGAGGCGCTCGACCGCGCGCGGCGGGGCGGCAGCGCGCTTCCGCCGGGCGCCGCCATCGTCCTCGACAACTTGCCCCAGATCGACGCCAACCTGCGCCAGGCGCGCGGCCAGCTCATGCACGACCGCGGCGTGCTGCCGGTGCACGCGCCAGGCGGCGAGGCGCGCATCCTCGTGCTGGCGCGCGACGCCGGCAGCCGCGACGGCGGGCGCATCGAGCACGCGGGCCTGGCGCGCTTCCTGGCCGACTGCCAGCAGGACGCACCCTTGCAACTGGCCGAGTTGCGCCTGTTCCCCGCGGCGCTGCGCCTGGCGCTGCTCGACGGCTTGCGCGAGATCGCCGTGCGCAGCACCCGTGCCTGCGAAGAGCGCCTGCTTGCCGCCGACTGGGCCGGCAGGATGCTCGACACCGCCGCGCATCGTTCCGGCGACCTGGTGCTGCTGGTGGCCGACATGGCGCGCGCCGTGCAGCCCCTGGGCAGCAGTTTCGTGGCGGAGCTCGCGCGCCGCCTGCAAGGGCAGGGCGGCCAGGTGGCGCAGGCCCTGGCCTGGATCGATGCGCGCCTGCTCGACGACGGCTCCAGCATCGGGCAGAAGGTGCAGCTGGAGCGCGACATCCTGGCGGCCGACGGCGCGCGCGCGGCGCACATCGCGGCCAGCCTGCGCCTGCTCGGCGGCATCGACTGGCGCGCGCTGCAGGAAAGCGCCAGCAGCGTGGAGCCGCTGCTGCGCGCCGACCCGGAGGGCAGCTACCTGCGCATGGACGGCGCCACGCGCGACGGCTACCGGCTGGCCATCGAACGGCTGGCGCGCCGCAGCAGGCGTCCGGAGGCCGATGTGGCGCAGGAAGCCCTGGCCCTGGCCGGCGTGCACCGCGCGCCTGGCGAAGGAGGGCTCGACGCGCGCCGCCGCCACATCGGCTACTACCTGGCCGGCCCCGGCGTCGCGGCGCTCGAGGCGCGCCTGCAGCCGAAGCCCGGAATGGCGGCGCGCTTGCGGCGGCGCCTGCGCCATGCTCCGCTGGCGGCGCAGATCGCCGGGACCGTGCTGCTGACGCTGCTGTTCGCCGCCGCCGTCGTGCTGTGCGCGCGCCGCGAGGGCGCCGGCCCGTTTCTTCAGGTCGTCACCGGCCTGCTCGCGGTGGTAGGCGGCAGCGCGCTGGCGCGTACGCTGGTCGACATGATGGCGGGCTGGCTGGCGCCGCCGGCACCGCTTGCGCGCATGGATTTCGGCGACGGCATCCCGGCCGGCGCCCAGACCCTGGTGGCGGTGTCCGCGCGCCTGGCCGACGCCGCCCAGGTCGACGCCCTGTGCCGCGACCTGGAGGTGCGCTACCTCGCCAACCGCGACCCGCACCTGCGCTTTTGCCTGCTGGCCGACCTGCACGATGCGCAGCTTGAGTCGATGCCGGGCGACGAGGCGCTGGTCGCGCATGCGGTGGCCGCTATCGACGCGCTCAACCGCCGCCATGCGTACCGGCACGCCTTCGCCGGCGTCGACGACGAAGGGCGGCCCGCCCCCGATTGGCGCCGGGTCGAACCCTTCCTGCTGCTGCAACGCCCGCGCACGTGGAACGAAGGCGAGCACGAATGGATCGGCCGCGGGCGGCGCCGCGGCCAGCTGGCCGACCTGAATGCCATGCTGGCCGGGACCGGACGCGCCCATTTCGCCGCCGTGGCCGGCAATACCGCGGGACTGGCGGAAATGCGCTACGTGATCGCGCTCGATGCCGCCACCGACCTGCCGCGCGATGCGGCGCGCCGCCTGGCCGGCGCGATGGCGCACCCGCTCAACCAGCCGGCGCTGGACGCGAGCGGCGCCCGGGTGGCCGAAGGCCACGCCATGCTGCGTCCCGGCGTCGGCGGCGCGCTGCCGGACCCGCACGCCTGCCGCTACCAGCGGCTGTGGAGCGAGGGCCGCGGCACCTGGGCCGCCCGCGGCGCCGGGCGCGACTGCGAAGCGCACGGCATGTTTGGCTGGTCCGCCATCTACGATGTCGACGCCGTCGGAAGGGTGTTGTGCGGCCGCCTGCCGGAGGACGCGCAAGCCAGCCCGGGGCTGGTCGACGAGGGCTGCCTGCATGCGATCGGCGACTGCGACGTGCGGCTCGAGGAAGCCATTCCGGGCAGCTATGGCGAGCACGCGGTGCGCCGCCACCGCGCGGTGCGCGCGGCTTGGCAGGTGGCGGGCTGGGTGCGTGGCCGTGTCAAGGGAAAAGCCGGCGCGCTTGACGCCAACCCGATGCTCCCGGGCGCGCGCTGGCAGCTGTTCGACGCCCTGCGCGACAGCCTGGTGGCGCCGGCCCTGTTGACGCTGCTGGTGCTGTGCTGGGCCACGCTGGCGGCGCCCGCGTTCTGGATCGCGACCGTGCTGTCGGTATTCTTCCTGCCGGCCCTGCTTGGCAGCCTGGTGGCGCTGGTCGACCGCCCGCACGATGCGCCCTGGCGCCAGCACCTCGACAGCTGGGCGCGCGGCGCGCGCGTGCCCCTGGTGCGGGCCGCCCTCGCGACCAGCTTCCTGCCGCACGCCGCCTGGTGCCAGCTCGACGCCGTGGTGCGGGCCGTGTGGCGCCGCCACGTGTCGCGCCGCCGTCAACTGGAATGGCGCTCGCCGAAACTGGCGCGTTCCGCGCGCGTCGTCGCGAATAATTTGCTCACGATGTGGTTCGCGCCGACGCTGGCGGTGGCCACCGCCGTGCTGCTGACCTTTGCCAACCCCTATTCCCTGTTCACGGCGGCGCCGCTGCTGCTGGTGTGGTTCCTGTCGCCGCTGCTGGCCTGGTGGACCAGCCTGCCGGTGCGCGCGCAGCCGCCGCGCCTGACGGCGGCGCGCCAGGCATTCCTCGAGCGCCTGGCGCGCCGCAGCTGGCGCTACTTCGAAGAGCATGCCGGCCCGGCCAGCAACTGGCTGCCGCTGGAAGGCGTACAGGAGCATCCGCATCCGCTGGCCGATGCGCGCAGCACGCCCGGCGGCATCGCCATCTGCCTGCTGTCCACCCTGGCGGCACGCGACTTCGGCTTCGTGCCGCCGGGCGAGCTGCTGCGCCGCCTGGACGGTGCGCTGGCCTCGATGGCGCTGCTGGAACGCTGGAACGGCCATTTCATGGCCGCCTACGACAACGCCACCCTGGCGCCGGTGGAGCCGGCCTTCGTGTCGACCCGCGACAGCGGCTGGCTGGCCCTCGGCCTGCGCCTGCTGGCCGCCGGCCTGGACGAACTGCCGGATGCGCCGATCGCCGGGCCGCGCGACCTGGACGGCATCCGCGCCGCCCTGCAGGTGGTGGACGAGCTGGCGCAGGGCCAGCCGCACGGGGTGCGCGAACTGGTAGCGGCCGTGTGGGCCGCCGTCGACCCGCAGCGCTGCCGCGCGGCCGACACCTTGCCCGGCCTGTGGGAGTGCCTGCGCCGCGTCAGCACCGACGCCGACGCATTGGAGCAAGGCCTGCCTCGACAGGCCGATTCCGCCCTGCGCGACTGGAGCGCGCGCCTGGCCGCGCAGTGCCGCGTCATGCAGGACGCCCTGCTGGCGCTGGCGCCGTGGATGCGCGCGGAACAGGAATTCGTGCTCGAAGCAAGCCTCACGCGCATCCCGACACTGCGCGAGCTGGCCGGCCTCGCGGCGCCGGCTGGCGCCCACCATGGCCTGGCGCGCATGGTGCGCGACGGGCGCCAGCATGCGCAAGGCTTGCTGGCCGATGCCGGCCGGCTGGCGGCGCAGGCGCGCGGCCTGGCCGCCATGGATTTCGCCGCGCTGCTGGACGCGGAAACGGATCTGCTGGCCGCAGGCTGCCACGTGCGTGAAGAGCGTCTCGACACGGACAGCTGCGACCTGCTGGCGTCGGAAGCGCGCATGGCCAGCTACCTGGCGGTGGCGCAGGGCCAGCTCCCACAGCGCCACTGGTGGGTGCTCGGCCGGCCGGTGCGCATCGCCGGGCCCGAGCAGCTGCTGCTGTCGCGCAGCGGCGCACTGTCGGACTACCTGGCGCCCCAGCTCCTGATGCCGTCCTGGCGCGACACCCTGCTCGACCACGCCGGCCGCGCCGCCATCCGCGCGCAGGCGGCGCACGGGGCCCGCCACGACATGCCCTGGGGCTTTTCGGAATCGAGCTGCAACGCGGTCGATGCCCAGCTGCGCTTCCAGACCGGGCGCTTCGGCATCCCCGCCGCCGCCCTCGGCCGCGATGGGGACGGCGAGCTGGTCGCCGCGCCCTATGCGGCGATGCTGGCGCTGCCGCTGGCCCCGGCGCCGGCGCTGGCCAACCTGCAGCGCATGGCGCGCGAAGGACTGGCCTGCGACGACGGCTTCTTCGACGCGGTCGACCATACTGCGGGCCGGCTGCCGCATGGCGAACGGCGCCACGTGGTGCGCGCCGTGATTGCGCGCCACCAGGGCATGGGCCTGCTCGCGCTGCTGCAACTGCTGCACGACGCGCCGATGCAGCGCCGCTTCTGCGCCGACCCCGAACTGCGCGCGGCGCAGCCGCTGCTGCAGGAAGCCATGCCTGCGTGCGGCGCCTCCGCTCCTGCGCCTTACGAGCCCCCCTCGGGAGCGGCGGCGGCCGGCGCGGCCCACGGGCGCGTCATCGACGGAGCCGGCGAGGCCGGCGCCATGCCGGAAATACAGTTGCTGTCCAACGGCAGCTACCACCTCATGGTGAACAGCGACGGCGCCAGCCGCAGCCTGTGGGCGGGCTTGCCGCTCACGCGCTGGCAGGTCGACCCGCTCGGGGCGCGGGGCGGCCTGGCCTGCGTGCTGCGCGATACGGCGTCCGGCGAGCTGTGGCCGGCCGCCCTGGCGCCGCTGGCCGGCGCGCCGGAGCGCTACGAGGCCGTGTTCGCCGAGGGCCGCGCGAGCTTCCTGCGCGAGGAGCGCGGCCTGGCGTTCGTGAGCGACGTGGTGGTGGCGCCCGAGGACGACGTCGAGCTGCGCCGCATCCGCATCCGCAACACCGGCGCGGCGCCGCGCACGCTGGAGGTCACGGGGCATGTGGTGCTGGAGGCCGGCGGCCCGGACCTGGCGGTGCGCATCGACGCGCCGTCCTGTGCGCTGCTGTGCTCCCTGGGGACGGGCGCCCCGGCCGTGTTCTTCCAGATGGCGGTGCGCGCCGACGCCGGCGCGCCGCTGTTCAGCAGCGCCTGCCAGGATCCCGCCGGTCCGCTGCCGCCAGTGAACGAGGCGCCGCACATGTCCGCGCTGGCGATTCGCCGCAGCATCACGCTGGCGCCCGGCCAGGAAAGCACCGTCGACCTGGCGCTGGGCGCCGCCGCGATGATCGCCGACGCGCGCCGGCTGGCGGCCCGCTACGCCGAAGCGCAGGCCGTGGCGCAGGCAATCGAGGCGGCGTGGACGCACGGCCAGGCCTTCCTGCGTGCGTCTGGCCTCAGCGAAGCGCAGGCCCAGCTCTACAATCGCCTGGCAGGCTGCCTGCTCGACCCGGTGGCCGGCCTGCGTGCCGACGCCGGCGTCATCGAACGCAACGTGCGCGGCCGCGCCGCGCTGCGCGCCTACGGCGTGGACGGCATCCGGCCGCTGCTGGTGCTGCAGCCCGGCTCCCCGCAGACAGGCTCGGATGGCGGCCTGGCGCGCGAGGTGCTGCAGGCCCACGCCTATTGGCAGGCGCGCGGCTTCGAGGCCGAGCTGCTGGTGCTGTGCGAGAGCCGGGAGGTCCGCGACGAGCTGGCGGGACTCGTACCGGAAGCGGCCGAGGACATCCACCTGCATCTGCTGGCCGAGCTGCCGCAGGAAGACCGCATCCTGCTGCGCGCGGCGGCGCACGTACTGCTGCAGGAGGAACGCGGCAGCCTCGCCGACCAGCTGCGCCGCGCGGCGCCGGCCCTGCCTGCGCTGCCGCCACCGTTCGTGCGGACCGAAGCCCCGCCATGGACGGCCGACCCGGCGCCGGTTCTGGAAGAGATGCTCCAGCATGACGACGGCGGGCGCGGTTTCTCGCAGGACGGCCGGGAAGCCGTCATCCGCAGCGGCGGCAATGCGCAGTCTCCCTGGTGCAATCCGCTGGCCAATGGCGGCTTCGGGTCCGTCGTGCCGCAGACCGGTCCTGGAAGCACCTGGTGCGGCCGGCGCCGGCTGCGCCTGACGGCTGAGGAGGGCGAAGCCTTCTACCTGCGCGACGAGGATAGCGGCGCCGCCTGGTCGCCCACGCCGTGGCCGATGCCCTCCGGCGAGCCCTACCTGACGCGCCACGGCTTCGGCTACACGCTGTTCGAGCACGCGGCGCACGGCATCCGCTCCGAGCTGCGCTGCTTCGTGGCGCCCGAGGCGCCGCTCAAGTATGCGGTGCTGCGCCTGCACAATGCGTCCAGCGCCGTGCGCCGCCTGTCGGTAACCGGCTACGTGCGCTGGTGGATGGACGAAGCGGAGGTCGCGTCCGGCTTGCAGGTCGTCAGCACGGTGGACGTGGCCAGCGGCGCGCTGCTGGCGCGCAATGCCTTCGGCGCCGGCTTCGGCGAGCGGGTCGGCTTCTTCCACGTGGATGCGCCGCAGCCTTCCTATACCGCCGACCGGCGCGAGTTCGTCGGCCGCCACCGCAGCCTGGCCCTTCCGGCCGCGCTGGAGCAAAGCAGCCTGGCGGGCAGCCTGGGCGCGGCGCTCGACCCGTGCGCCGCCCTGCAGTGCAGGGTCGAGCTGCAGCCGGGCGCCGCGACCGAGCTGGTGTTCCTGCTCGGCGTGGCCGGACCGGACAGCCTGGCGGCCAGCCGCACCGTGCAGCAGCACGGGGGCGCCAGGGGCGCGGCGCTGGCCCTGCGCCAGGTGCACGCCTACTGGGACGAGTTGCTCGGCAGCCTGCGCGTGGCCACGCCCGACCCTGGCTTCGACCTGTTCGCCAATGGCTGGCTGCCCTACGGTGCGGTGGCCTGGGCCATGGGCGACACGCCGGCCGGGCAGTTGCAGGGCGCGCTGGCGGCGCTGCACGGCAGCCCGGCCACGCTGCGCGCCGCGCTGCTGCGGGCGGCGCGCGCGGACATCGGCGCCGCAGGCAGCCCGGTGGAAGACTTCCTGTGGCTGCCGTATGCACTGCACCGCTATGTGAGCGCCACGGGTGACTATGGCGTGCTGCGCGAACCGGCCGGGGGCGACCCGTCGAGCGGCACCCGGCTGGCGCGCGACGACCTGTACCAGTACTGCGTGCACGGCCTGCGCGGCTGCCTGCGCTTCGGGCTGCACGGCATGCCGCTGCACGATGCCCACATGCACGAGGATGAAGAGGAACTCGACGCCAGGGGCGAAAGCGTGGGCCTGGCCTTCCTGCTGGCCGTGGTGCTGCAGCGCTTTGCCGAGGTCGCCGACCGCCGCGCCGATTTCGGCTTCGCCACCACCTGCCGCGGCGCCGCGCTGGCGCTCAAGGCGCAGGCCGAGGAATACGGCTGGAATGGCGACGCCTATGGGAAGGGGAACCCGGACCCGGCCACCCAGGCCTGGGCCGCCATGGCCGGCGCCCGCGCGGACCGGGTCGGGGCGGTGTTGGGTGCGTTTCACGAGCAGGGCATGGCCGACGGGCGCGCAGCGGCCTGGGCCGGGTTGGCCCTGGCCGGCGTGGGCGCCGCCACCCGCGCCTGGGAGCTGGCCGCCGCGCTCAATCCGCTGCGCGCGCAGGGCGGCGCGGCACGCGTGCGCTGTACCGGCGCGCCTTGCTTCATGATGGATGGCGTCGACGCCGCCCCAGTGGCCGGCTGGACCCAGGTGCTGCTCACCGACGCCCTGCTCGGCCTGCGCCACACGGTCGACCGCCTGGCGCTGGCGCCGCTCCTGCCGGCCGGCTGGGACAGCCTGCGCTTCCGTTACCGCGTCGGGCGCACGCGCTACGCGGTGACGGTGCTGCCGGCCACGGTGGGCGAGCTGCTCGTGCTCGACGGCGCGCCGCAGGCGGGCAATGCGATCGAGCTCGTCGACGACGGGCGCGAGCACACGGTGGAACTGTATGTGGAACGCCGGCCGGAAGACGCGCGCGCCGGCCATGGGAACAACCAGCCAGGATGATCGAGATGACCAGGAAACTCACCGCGGCGGCCTGCGCCGCCCTGCTGTGCTGCGCCGCGCCGGCCGGGGCGGTGGACTGGAGCGACAACGCCATCAGCTACCGCTACGGCACCCGCTTCGCCGAGCCCTTCAACCCTGGGCACATCAAGAAGCACATCGTGGCCTTTACCCACGCCAGCGGCTACAAGTACGGCAGTAATTACCTCAACCTGGATGTGCTGAAGTCCGACCGCGCCGACCCGCGCAATCCAGGCAGCGACAGCGGCGCGCGGGAAGCCTACCTGCTGTACCGCCACACGCTCGACATCGGCGCGCTGCACGGCTCCGAGATCCGCTTCGGCCGGGTAAAAGGCCTGGGGCTGACCTTCGGCTTCGACGTCAACCACAAGGACGATGTCGGCTACAACTCGCGCAAGCGCATGCTGGTGGCCGGCCCGACCATGATGTGGGACGTGCCGGGCTTCCTCAACACCAGTATCCTGTGGCTGCGCGAATCGAATGCGCCGAGCGGGCCCTTCCCGCCGATCGCCAACGTGCGCGGGCGCCATACCTACGACACGCACCCGATGTTCGGCGCCAGCTGGGGCATCCCGGTGAATGAACACTGGTCCTTCGAAGGCTTCCTGAACTTCATCGCCGAAAAGGGGCTGGACGAGACCGGCAACCCGACCAGTGCCGAGACCAACCTCGACATGGCGCTCATGGTCGACATCGGCCCGCGCCTTGGCTATGCGAAGAAGAAGATCCGGGTGGGCGTCGGCTACCAGTTCTGGAACAACAAGTTCGGCAATGCGCGCCGGACCACGGGCGGGGCGGGACAGCGCGCCAGCACGCCGATGGTGCGGGCGGACTTCCATTTCTGATCAATGCTGGCCGGCAGGCGGCATGTCCCGAACCTGGTCCTGCTGGATCACATCGTCCAGTACTTCCTGCAGTGCGGCCAAGTTAAAGGGCTTGGGCAGGAATGCGGGCCTGATGTCGAGGTCTTCCGCCGCCGGAGCGCCGAAGCCGGACGAGAAGATGATCTTCATGTCGTAGGCACGCTCCCGCACTGTCCGTACAAGGGCGAGTCCGGACATGCCGGGCAGTGAATGGTCGGTCAGCAGGACATCGAACTGCCGGTCCGCCAGCAGATCGAGGGCCCACACGTATCAGCATTGCCGACAACGGAGTGGGCATCGAGCCGGACCTGCTTCCGCGGGTGTTTGACTTGTTCACGCAAGCAGAACGCACGGCAGACCGGGCACAAGGCGGGTTGGGCCTCGGCCTGACACTGGTCAGGAGCATCGTTGAACTCCACGGCGGCGGGGTCCAGGTCGCGAGCGAAGGCCCTGGCAGGGGGAGCAGTTTCGTCATTACCCTACCGTTGCTGTCTACGGAGGATCAAACACAGGACGGCACGCCGGCACTTGAACCCGCGCACGAAGGCGCCGGACTTCGCGTGCTCATTGTGGACGATAACCTGGATGCCGGCGCTATGTTGGCCTACATGTTTGAAGCGGTCGGGTACCTGGTACGCGTAGAGGAAGATGCGGCCGGCGCGCTTCGGGCTGTGCAAGAGTTCGATGTCGATGTATTCATACTGGACATTGGGCTCCCTGACATGAATGGCTATGAACTGGCGCGTCGCCTGCGCGCCAATGCATGTACCGCAAACACCACCATCATCGCCCTGACCGGCTACGGCCAGCAACAGAATCGCGCATTATCCGATTCTGCCGGTTTTGACTATCACTTCGTCAAGCCGGCTGACCATCAGGAATTGCTGCGCATTCTTTCTTGCCTGTCGACTAACCGAAAGGGACTGGTCAAGGAAAATTAGCCTTAGTCCTGGTCTGGGACCCTCATTTTTAATAGGCCGATTTTAGGTCGAACGTGGACGCCAGCGCTCATGCATCGTGACGGTTCCATTCGTCCATCGCTCGATCGCCGGCACGAACACTCCCTGTACTGCATGATGATTTTCCAGGCATGACATGGCGGTGCGCACGCGCATCAACGGCATACGCAACTGTGCGCATGAATAGCACCGATGGTGGGCGTTGAATATGCTCAATGCCGTGAGCAAAATTACAACGTAATGGCCGGCCAGGCTCAAGGTAGAACGTGGTGCAATTGTCAAAATTGCATTATGAAAACCACACTCCTTGCCCCCACTATCCGTGCGCTGCTGCTGGCCCTGTGCTGCAGCAGCGCTGTCGCGGCACCTGCCGAGCACAAGGAATTCGAAGCCACCCTGCACGCGCCGTTCAAGGCCATGCAGGATGCGCATCGCACCTTCAACTTGAACTTCAGCTACCCCGGACTCGACCAACCCGCGGCCGTCTACTGGAAGCTGGAACTGGTCGATTCGCGCGGACGTGTCGTCCGGCGCTGGCGCGGCAGCAGCGCCATCCATGACCAGGACGTCCCCGTGCAGGTCGCCTGGGACGGACACCTCGGCGGACGGCCGGCGCCGGCCGGCCTGTACCGGGTGCGCATGCGCGCCGTCCTGCGCGGCGTGCCGCACGACGAGCATGGCGCCGTCGTGCAGGAATGGCAGATCGCGGTCGGCCCCACGGCAGGGCAGCGCCTGCCGCGTTTCGCCCCCTTGCCAGGGGCGCGCGCGGCTGGCGCGGCAAGCGCCGCGATGGCGCCGGCAACGGCCTCGCTCCCCTACACGGTCTATCTCGCCAACCTGCACAGCCAGAGCAACCATAGCGACGGCGGCGCCGCCCTCGACCAATGCAAGGGCGCGCAGGACCCGCTCAAGGCCAGATACGGTCCCGAAGCGGCCTTCGCCTATGCCCGGGGCCACGGCCTCGACATCCTGGCAGTGTCGGAGCACAACCACATGTACGACGGCTCGGACGGCACCAACGCGGACGCCGACCCGGCCAAGGCCAGGGAGCTGTACAAGGCCGGCCTGGCCAGCGCGGCCGCCTTCAACGCCACCAAGCCTGGCTTCCTGGCGCTGTACGGCATGGAGTGGGGCGTCATCAACAACGGCGGCCACGTCAACATCTTCAACAGCGACGAGTTGCTGGGCTGGGAAACCAACGCCCTGGGTGAACTGCTGGCCGACACCTTCAGCCCGCGCAGCGACTATGGCGCCCTCTACACCCTGATGCGCCAGCGCGGCTGGGTGGGACAGTTCAACCATCCGTCGCACAGCGGCCAGTTCAAGGTGAACGGCGTGCCGCTCGCCTACACGCCCGATGGCGACGAGGCGATGGCCCTGTGCGAGGTGATGAACAGCACCGCCTTCTCGACCAACGACACCGAGACCGAAACCCGGCGCAGCAACTTCGAGCAGGCCTGCAACCGGCTGCTGGAGGCGGGCTACCACCTGGCCTTCAGCACCAACCAGGACAACCACTGCGCCAACTGGGGCGCTTCCTTCAGCAACCGCACCGGCATCCTGCTGCCCACAGGGACGGCGCTCACGCGCGACAGCTTCATCGAGGCGCTCAAGGCGCGGCGCGTGTTCGCCACCATGGACAAGGGCTCGCAGCTGGTCCTCACCGCGAACGGCAGGCTGATGGGCGAGCGCTTCACCAACCGCGGGCCGCTTACCTTGAACGCACACTTCGCCTCCAGTGCGGGCAAGCAGGTGGCGGCGGTGGCGATCATGGCGGGTGTGCCGGGGCGCAACGGCACCGTTACGGAGGTGTCGAACCTGGCCACCAGCACCTTCACGCCGGCGCCGGGCAGGCATTTTTATTATGCCCGGGTGACGCAGGAGGACGGGAACGTGCTGTGGTCGGCGCCGGTGTGGGTCACGCAGGAGTAGGGGGGGCTGGTCCAGTGGACCAGATCACGCTTCGCCGACCGCGCGTTCAACGTCGGCATGAGCAGACGCGAAGGCAATTCAAGGTTTGGTTGAACGCGCGGTCGGCGAAGCCGACCACCCTACTAAAACCCGAGTGATTCACCGGCCCCGAGCAAGGTCGCGATGCCCAGCACCGCAAAGATCAGCGCCGCCAGTCCGTGCACGAGCCTGAGCGGCACGCGGTTGGCGACCCGTTCGCCGAAGTACACGGCCGGCACGTTCGCCAGCATCATGCCGAAGGTAGTGCCGGCAACGATCGCGGCCATCGACTCGTAGCGCGCCGCCAGGGCCACGGTGGCCACCTGGGTCTTGTCGCCCATCTCGGCAATGAAAAAGGCGAGCAGGGTGGTCACAAAAACGCCGTAGCGCGCCAGCGGCACCTCGTCCTCACTCACCTCGTCGGGAATCATGGTCCATGCGGCCATGGCGAGGAAGGACAGGCCCAGCACCCAGCGCATCGTATTGGCGCCCAGCAGTTCGCTCACCAGGGCGCCGACGGCGGCGGCAAAGGCATGGTTGAAGGCCGTGGCCACGAAAATACCGAACACGATCGGCAGGGGGCGGCGAAAGCGGGCGGCGAGGAGGAAGGCCAGCAACTGGGTCTTGTCGCCGATCTCGGCAAGTCCCACGATGCCGGTCGATACGAGGAAGGCGTCCATGAAGCGGCGGGTACGGCAAAGGCAAGGGGAGCGATCATAGCAGAGTCGGGTGTCCATACGGCGCAGCCCAGCGCCGCGTCCGGTCTTTTCCGCCACCGGTGAAGATGCTATGCTGCCTGCGCCCCAGCCCTGTCTGGGCTGT
Source organism: Telluria sp. ZB4P34 (assembly GCF_059686055.1). Classification (NCBI taxonomy): domain Bacteria; kingdom Pseudomonadati; phylum Pseudomonadota; class Betaproteobacteria; order Burkholderiales; family Oxalobacteraceae; genus Telluria; species Telluria sp. ZB4P34. Next base: position 316,110 of record NZ_JCASIF010000003.1, read on the forward strand.
TCGAATCGGCGTCACCCTTCCACGAGAGACCATGAAGACAAGCACCCTGCTGCGCGCCTCGGCCTGCGCCTTTATCTGCCAGTGGAGCGCCTATGCGTTCGCACTCGATCCCCTCAGCTACGCCAAATACGACCAGGTCAAGACCACGGCCCTGCACCTGGACCTGAAGGCCGACTTCACCCGCAAGACACTGGCCGGCTACGCCGACCTCACCCTGAACTGGATCGACAAGAAAGCCGCGACGCTGGATCTCGATACCCGCGAACTGTCGATCTCGAAGATCGAGGCGCAGGACGCCAAGGGCGCCTGGCGCCCCGTCAAGTACACCCTCGACAAGGCAGACGCGGAGAAGGGCCAGGCGCTGCGCATCGCGCTGCCCGGCCAGCCGGCCAAGGTGCGCATCCACTACCAGACCGCGCCCACGGCGCCGGCGCTGCAGTGGCTCACGCCGAAGCAGACCATGTCGGGCAAGTACCCGTTCATGTTCAGCCAGTCGCAGCCGATCAACGCGCGCTCCTTCATCCCGGTGCAGGACACCCCGGCGGTGCGCTTCACCTATACCGCGCGCATCCAGGCGCCGGAAGGCATGCGCGTCGTGATGAGCGCCGACAACGACCCGAAAGCCACGGGCAAGGGCGGCTGGAACTTCACCATGCCGCAGCCGGTGCCGTCCTACCTGGTGGCGATCGGCATCGGCGAGCTGGAAGCGCGCACGCTGGGCGGCCGTACCGGCGTCTATGCCGAGCCGCAGCGCATCAAGGCCGCCGAGTACGAACTGGCCGATACCGAGAAGATGGTGGCCGCGGCCGAGTCGCTGTATGGCCCTTATCGCTGGGGACGCTACGACATGCTGGTGCTGCCGCCGTCCTTCCCGATCGGCGGCATGGAGAACCCGCGCCTCACCTTCCTGACCCCGACCATGATCGCGGGCGACCGCAGCCTGGTGGACCTGGTCTCGCACGAGCTGGCGCATAGCTGGTCGGGCAACCTGGTGACCAACGCCTCGTGGAAGCACTGGTGGCTCAACGAAGGCTTTACCACCTACGTCACCACCCGCATCCTGGAGAAGATGTATGGCGAGGAAGTGGCGACCATGAACCTGCAGCTCGAGCAGGAAGAGGCGCTCGACTCGCTCAAGGATATCCCGAAAGAGAAGCAGGCTCTCGTCACGCGCCACCCGGACACGAGTTCCCAGCACTACACCGACGAAGGCCTGGCCTATCCGAAGGGCGCCTGGTTCCTGCGCACCCTCGAGCAGCGCGCCGGCCGCGCCGCCTTCGATCCTTTCCTGCGCAGCTGGTTCGACCAGCACGCCTTCCAGAGCGTGACCACCGAGCAGTTCGTGGCCTTCCTGCGCGCCAACCTGCTGGCCAGGAACCCGAAGATCATGAGCGACGCCGAACTCGATGAGTGGCTGTACGGTCCAGGCATCCCGGCCAGCGCCAGGAAGGCCGTCTCGACCCGCCTGGCGAAGCTGAACGACACCACGGCGCGCTGGCTCAAGGGCGACATCAAGACCGCGCAGCTGCCTGCCAGGCAGTGGAATGCCGCCGAGTGGATGAAGTTCCTCAACGACATCGACAACAAGGCGAATGCCGCCAGGCTGGAAGAGCTGGACAAGGCCTACGGCTTGGCCAGGACCGGCAACAACGAAGTGGCCTTCCGCTTCTACCGCGCCGCGGTGCACGCCGGCTACCGCGGCATCCGCCCGAACCTGGAAGCCTTCCTGATGAGCGTAGGCCGCCAGAAGTTCGTGGTGCCGCTGTACGGCGCGCTGCGTGCGAATGCCGAAGACCGTGCCTGGGCCGAGCGCGTCTACAAGGCGGCGCGCGAACGCTATCACCCGGAGACGCAGGGCAGCGTCGACAAGCAGATGAACAAATAAATAGATAGGGGACGAATAGAGTGTTTTCCATGAATCGCATTGCAGCCGCAGCCCTGCTCGCGCTGACCGCTACCGCCACCGGCGCCGTATTTGCACAGGGCGCCGCCCCAGGCACCGCCGCTGTGGCGCCCGCCTACGACCTGCGCGCCGATGTCGAGCGCGTGATGAAGGAATTCGACGTGCCGGGCATTGCCATCGCCGTCGTCAAGGACGGCAAGGTCGTGGCCGCCGAGGGCTTCGGCGTGCGCAAGCGCGGCGAGCCGGCCAAGGTGGACGGCAAGACCATCTTCGAGATCGCTTCGAACTCCAAGGCATTTACCGCCGCGGCGCTGGCCATGCTGGTCGACCAGGGCAAGCTGGGCTGGGACGACCCGGTGATCAAGCACTTGCCGGACTTCCGCATGTACGACGCCTACGTCACGGCCGAGATGACCATCCGCGACCTGCTGGTACACCGCAGCGGCCTGGGCCTGGGCGCCGGTGACCTGATGTGGTGGCCGACCACCAATTTCACCACCGACGAGATCATCCACAACCTCCGCTACATCAAGCCGGCCACCAGCTTCCGCAGCGCCTACGCCTACGACAACCTGCTGTACATCGTGGCCGGCAAGATCATCGCCGCCAAGTCGGGCAAGACCTGGGGCGAGACCATGCACGAGTGGATCCTGAAGCCCGTCGGCATGGCCAACACCACGACCAGCCTGGAAGAAAACACGAAGTTCGCCAACGTGTCGGCGCCGCACAGCAAGATCAACGGCAAGGCCGTGCCGGTGAAACCGATGCCGGTGGCGAACGCCGTGGGCGCGGTCGGCATCAACACCAACGCCGAAGACATCGCGCGCTGGATGAACGTGCTGCTCGACCAGGGCCGCGTCGGCAAGGATGCGGGCGGCAAGGACCTGCGCCTGTGGTCGGACAAGCAGGCGCGCGAGATGTGGACCGCGCAGACCCCGATGACGATCAGCACGCCGCGCCCACCACTGGCCGCCACCAAGCCGAACTTCTACGCCTACGGCCTGGGCTTCCAGCTGCGCGACTACCAGGGCAAGCTGGTGGCGATGCACGGCGGCGCACTGCAGGGCTTCTATACCCGCGTGCTGCTGGTGCCGGAAGCGAAGCTGGGCATCGCGATCTTCACCAATGCGGAAAGCGGCCCGTCGCTCAACGCCTTGCAATACCGCCTGCTGGACCAGCACCTGGGCGTGACGCCGACCGACTGGATCGGCCGCATCGCGGACATCGACAAGGAGAACCAGGCCAAGGAGCAGGCGCGCATCAAGGGCGAAGCTGCCACCCGGGCTGCAAGCTCGAAGCCGTCGCTGCCGCTGGCGTCCTACGAAGGGGAGTATGAGGATGCGTGGTACGGCAAGGCCACCATCCGCCGCGTGAACAACAAGCTGGTGATGTCGTTCGCGAAGACGCCGGACCTGACCGGGGAGATGGAGCACTTCCAGCACGACACCTTCATCGTGCGCTGGAAGGAGCGCAACTTTAATGCGGACGCCTACGTGACCTTCTCGCTGGACCACGACGGCAGCATCGAACGGGTGCGCATGAAGCCGGTGTCGACGGAGACGGACTTCAGCTATGACTTCCAGGATTTGCTGTTTGTGCCGGTGAAGAAGGACAAGAAGGTCTGATCTGAAGCTGCTTGAACGCGCGGTCGGCAGAGCCGACCACCCTACGATGTAATTCCTGTAGGGTGGTCGGCTTCGCCGACCGCGCGTTCAACTACAAATTGCTTATCGGCGAAGCATTTACTTCCCGCCCCACACCTTCATCATATCCTCCGACCCCTGCGTCCGAATCCCGTTATCCGACAGGATCCCCTCGGTCGCATCCAGCACGCCCTTGCGCGGCAGGATCAGGTTCTCGCCGAAGCGCTGGTCGAACTTGAACACGACAAACTCGTCCTTCTGGTCGCGCAGTACCGACACCAGGTGCGCCAGGCTGCGGATCCTGACGCCGTTCACCGAATCGACCACCGAACCGAAGCGGTTGTTGTAGCCGCGTACCAGCTGGTGCGGGAAGAACGGTCCGCTGACCACCACCAGTTCCTCGCGCGCCGCATCCGGCGAATCGCCGCGGTGCGTGATCAGGGGGCTGTCGTTGAAGGCGTAGGCATTCGCCGCCGCCGCATTCATCACCAGGAAGGACAGGAATTCGCTGGTCGCGCGCGTGAACACCACCGGGCCGTACACGAAGTAGGACGGATAGCCGCCGTTCAGGTCGGGAATGAGCAGCGGACGCGGGCCGCTGGTCGGCACCTCGACCTGCATCGGCTTGCCCGCACGGACGATCTTCATCGGCACCTTACCGTTGCGCGCCACCTGCTGGATGCGGTACTGGAAGCGCACGCGCAGGTTCGCGCCCAGCTTCACCATGCCCTGGTTGTCGATCGCGTGCTCGCCAATGTGGGTGATGATGTCGCCTTCCTTCAACGGCCAGCTGGGGTCCGTCTTGTACGGACGGTGCACCAGCGCGCCTTCCACCGACTTGTCGATCTTCAGGTACTGGCGCAGCGCCGGGTTCTCCAGCGTCTGGACGCTGTCGTGCAGCAGCGGCTTGCCGTCGTAGCGGCCGTCCGCCACGTCCTTCAGGAACAGCTCGATCTCTTCGTTCGGGATCACGTAGCCGATGTTCTGGGCGTTGGCCGCCATCGAGAAGGCCAGGCCGATCATCTTGTCGCCGGCGATCACCGGGCCGCCGCTGTTGCCCGGGTTGATCGGCGCGTCGATCTGGATGCGCAGGCCCGAGCTGAACGAGCCATAGCCGACGAACTCCACACGCGAGACGATGCCTCGGGTGGTCGACAGCGAATTGCCGCCCACCGGATAGCCGTAGGCGAACACCGCTTCGCGCACGTCCGGCAGCACGGCGGCGCGCTGCACCGGCGGGCGCTTGTCGAAGAAGGACGGGTCGTCCAGTTCCAGCACGGCCAGGTCGAGGCCGCGCGCCAGCGCGATCACCTTGGCCGACACCTTGTCGCCCGACTGGCTGGCCTGCACCTCGACCTGGCTGGCGTAGCCGACCACGTGGGCGTTGGTCAGGATGCGCTTGCCCTCGATGATGACGCCGGAACCGGTGACGTCGGCCGGGGACTGCTTGGTCCAGGGCTTGTACGGGTCGGGACGGCGCACGGTGGCGAAGATCTTGACGACCGAATTCTCGATGGCGGGCAGGGCCGGCGCCTTGGTGGCGGAAGGGGTGGCGACGGCCGTCGACGGCGGGGTGTCGGGCGTCGGGGCGCTTGGTGGGGGCGTCTCTTGTGCGTGGACGAGGCCGGCCAGGGCGAATGCCACGGCGGCGGCAAGGCGTGCGGTTTTCATGGTTTCCTTCGGTAGCTCAAACGGGTCGAATCTGCAAATGCTGTCAGCGAAGCACTGCAAGAATATACACGCTCGCCGCCGAAGGAAACACGCCAATTTTCACCAGGGCAGCCCATCGGGCTGCCTTGGTGAAAGGAGATTACTGCTTGACGAACTTGAGCGTCATGCGGTCGCTCTCGCCGATCGCCATGTACTTCTCGCGGTCCGTGTCCTTGTTGGCCAGCACCGGCGGCAGGGTCCACACGCCCTTTTCATGGTTGGCGGTGTCCTTCGGATTGGCGTTCACTTCGGACTTGGCGGCCAGCTTGAAGCCGGCGCCTTCGATCGTCTTGATCACCCAGGCTTCGTGCACGTAGCCGGTCGAGGCCTTGGCATCCTGCGTCATCGAGGCTGGCAGGCGGTGGTCGACCACGCCCAGTACGCCGCCCGGCTTGAGCACCTTGTGGATTTCCTGCAGGGTGTTCTTCAGCGCCGCGTCACCGTGGCCGACCCAGTTGTGCAGGTTGCGGAAGGTGAGCACCATGTCGACGCTGTTCGGCGCCGCGATCTGGAAAGTCGCCGGCGGTTCGAACACGCTTGGGACCACCTTGCCGAAGACGGCCTGGTTGGCGTCGAACTTCGCCTTGAGCGCCATGCCGCCGCGCTTTCCTTCAACGAAGGCCTGGCCTGCGGCGATCAGCTTGCCGTTCTTGCTCAGGTAGGGCCCGAGGATCTCGGTGTACCAGCCGCCGCCGGGCGCCAGTTCCACCACCGTCATGTTCGGCTTGATGCCGAAGAAGCTCAGCGTCTCGTACGGGTGGCGCCAGGTGTCGCGCGCCTTGTTGGCGGCGCTGCGGTGTTCGCCGGCGATCGCGGCTTTCAGGGCATCGTCCGCTGCTGCGGTATTCACGGCGCCAGCCAGGCCGGAGGCCAGCATCGCTGCCAGGATCAGTCGTTTCATCGGTTCGAAGTCTCCAAGTGATTGTGCGCGGCCGGGAACGCCGCCGCCGCGCCGATGATCGGTCACACTCGGCGGACAGTCAAGCGTTCTCGCGCATGCATACGTTTCCACTCTGTAAGTTGTCCAGTCAAGTGTCCGGGGCGGACACGCGGACGCCCGTGCGGACACTTTTTCGGACACCGAAGGTCCGCAATATCACGCTTTTAAATACCGTCATGATCTGGCACAACAATTGCCTATTCAAAAGCGCGAGTTGCTGCTAAGGTTGACAAGTTTGCCGGGGCCCATGGCCCGGGTCGACGCCACTCCCTCCGCAGTAAATACAAGAGCGGGCCGCACCACGAGTCGGGACCGCTGCCCAGAAGTAGGTTGATTTCAGGAGACACAATGGAACGCCGTACCTTTCTCAATTTCAGCAGCCTGGCGCTTGCCTCCACGCTCGTCCCGTTCAGCCGCGCGATCGCCGCTGACGAACTGCTCAGCTCCATGCCCACGGCCGCCAAGAAGGCGCTGGCCGACGTCGCGCTGAACGCCGCCACCAAGGCAGGCGCCAGCTACGCCGACGTGCGCATCGGCCGCTACCTGAACCAGTTCATCACCACCCGCGACCTGAATGTCGAGAACGTGGCCAATACCGAGTCGGCCGGCGTGGGCGTGCGCGTGATCGCGAACGGCGCCTACGGATTCGCCGCCACCTCGGACATGAGCGCCGACGGCATCGCCAATGCGGCGCGCCAGGCGGTCGCCATCGCCAAGGCCAACGGCAAGCTGCAGTCCGAACCGGTGCGCCTCGCACCGGTCAAGGGCGTCGGTGAAGTATCGTGGAACACGCCGATCAAGAAGGATTGGCGCACTGTGCCGATCAAGGAGAAAGCGGACCTGCTGATCGCCGCCAACAAGGCCGGCATGGAAGGCGGCGCGACCTTCATGAATTCGATGCTGTTCCAGGTGAACCAGCAGAAGTACTTCGCTTCCACCGACGGCTCCTACATCGAGCAGGACGTGCACCGCCTGTGGGCCCCGTTCCAGGCCACCGCCGTGGACAAGGCCACCGGCAAGTTCCGCTCGCGCTCCGGTCTGGGGGCGCCAGTCGGCATGGGCTACGAGTATCTGGACGCGCGCCCCGAGCACAAGCTCAAGGCGGCCGGCGGCGTCGCCACCCTGTACACCGGTTCCTACGACATCATCGAGGACGCGAAGGCCGCGGGCCGCGATGCCAAGACCAAGCTGACCGCGAAATCCGTCCTCCCGGGCAAGTACGACCTGATGCTGTCGCCGGAACACCTGTGGCTGACCATCCACGAAAACGTCGGCCACCCGACGGAACTGGACCGCGTGCTCGGCTACGAAGCCAACTACGCCGGCACCAGCTTCGCCACGCTGGATAAATGGGAATCGAAGAAGTTCAAGTACGGTAACCCGATCGTCAACCTGTTCGCCGACAAGACCACCCCGGGTTCGCTCGGCGCCGTCGGTTACGACGACGAAGGCGTCAAGACCAGGAAGTGGGACATCATCAAGGACGGCATCCTGGTCAACTACCAGGCCACCCGCGACCAGGCCCACATCATCGGCGAGAAGGAATCGCACGGCTGCTCGTACGCGGACTCGTGGAACTCGGTGCAGTTCCAGCGCATGCCGAACGTCTCGCTCGCCGCGGGCAAGAAAAAGCTGACGCCGGACGAGATGGTCAAGGACATCAAGAAGGGCATCTACATCGTTGGCGACGGCTCGTTCTCGATCGACCAGCAGCGCTACAACGCCCAGTTCGGCGGCCAGCTGTTCTACGAGATCAAGGACGGCAAGATCGGCCAGATGCTGGAAGACGTGGCCTACCAGGCCAACACCCAGGAGTTCTGGACCGCCTGCACCGCCATCTGCGACGAGCGCGACTGGCGCATGGGCGGTTCCTTCTTCGACGGCAAGGGACAGCCGCCGCAGATCAGTATCGTGTCGCACGGCTCGTCGACCGCGCGCTTCAACGGCATCAACGTGATCAACACCGCTCGCAAGATCGGCTAAGGCAAAGGACCCCTCATGAGCATCCTGACCCAAGACCAGACCAAGCGAATCACCGACCGCGTGCTGTCGCTCTCGAAGGCCGACGAGTGCATCGTCAGCATCGAAGGCAGCCGCATCGGCAATATCCGCTTCGCGCGCAATGCCGTGTCCACTGCTGGCCTGGCCGACGACACCCAGCTCCAGGTGCAGGTCGCCTTCGGCAAGCGCCAGGGCACCGCCACCATCAACGAGTTCGACGACAAGTCGCTGGAAAAGGCCGTGCGCCGCGCCGAGGACCTGGCGCGCCTGGCGCCGGAGAACCCCGAGTTCATGCCGGCGATCGCCAAGACCGCCTACCAGTCGTCGGACACCCATGTCCAGCGCACCGCCGCCATCGACCCGGAATTCCGCGCCCAGGCCGCCGCCTACGCGATGGAAGCCTGCCGCAAGAAAGGCCTGGTGTCGGCCGGCTTCTTCACCGACCGCGAGAGCTTCGAGACCATCGCCAACTCGAACGGCGTGTTCGGCCACCAGGTGGCCACCTCACTCGACTTCACCTGCACCGTGCGCACCGAAGACGGCCGCGGTTCCGGCTGGGTCAAGCGTTCGGCGCGCGACGTGGCCAAGTTCGACCCGCGCGAAGCTGCCGACGTGGCGATCGAAAAGGCGCTGCGCTCGGTGGACGCGAAAGCCCTCGAGCCGGGCCGCTACACCGTGGTGATGGAGCCTTCCGCCACCAGCGACCTGCTCACCTTCATGATCGGCGGCTTCAACGCCCGCATGGCGGACGAAGGCCGCAGCTTCCTGTCGAAGAAAGGCGGCCAGAACCGCCTGGGCGACAAACTGTTCGATCAGCAGGTCAACATCTGGACCGACCCTTGGGACAAGGACGTGCCGGTGCTGCCGTGGGACGGCAACATGCTGCCGCGCGAACGCACCCACCTGGTCAAGGACGGCCGCATCAATGCGCTGAACTACTCGCGCTACTGGGCCAAGCAGAAGAACCAGCGCGCCACGGGCACCGCAGGCAACATTATCATGGCCGGTACCGACAAGAGCACGGCGGAACTGATCGCCAACACCAAGAAGGGCGTGCTGGTGACCCGCACCTGGTACATCCGCATGGTGGACCCGCAGTCGGTGCTGGTGACGGGCCTGACCCGCGACGGCACCTTCTACATCGAGAACGGCAAGGTCAAGCACCCGATCAAGAACTTCCGCTTCAACGAGAGCCCGGTGACCATGCTGAACAACATCGACGAGATCGGCAAGCCGCTGGTGATTGGCGGAGACGAGGCGAACTACTCGATGCTGATTCCGGCGATGAAGATCCGCGATTTCAACTTCACGTCGCTGTCGGACGCTGTTTAAGCAATTGTAGGGTGGGCGGGTTCTCCGCCCACGCGTCCAATTCACGCCTGAATAGACGGAGCGTTTGGTCTAGCTCGGGTTGAACGCGTGGGCGGGAGACCCGCCCACCCTACGAACTACACGGATACTCAAATGGAACGTCGTAAATTCCTGCAAATCGGCGCCGGCACCGCGGGCGCCATGCTCATCCCCGTCTTCGGCAACGCCATCGCCGCCGATGAGCTCATGAATGCCATGCCCACCAGCGCCAAGAAGCTTCTTGCCGACACCGCGCTGAACGCCGCCACCAAGGCCGGCGCGTCCTACTGCGACGTGCGCATCGGACGCTACCTGAACCAGTTCATCATCACGCGCGACCTGAACGTCGAGAACATCAGCAATACCGAGTCGACCGGCGTCGGCGTGCGCGTGATCGCCAACGGCGCCTATGGCTTCGCCTCGACCAACAACCTGACCCCGGACGGTATCGCCAATGCGGCGCGCCAGGCCGTGGCGATCGCCAAGGCCAACGCCAAGCTGCAGAGCGAGCCGGTACGCCTGGCGCCGGTCAAGGGCGTGGGCGAAGTGGCCTGGGCCACCCCGGTCAAGAAGGACTGGCGCGGCATCCCGGTCAAGGACAAGGCCGACATGCTGATCGCCGCCAACAAGGCGGGCCTGGACGCCGGCGCGAGCTTCATGACCGCGTCGCTGTTCCAGATCAACCAGCAGAAGTACTTCGCTTCCACCGACGGCTCCTACATCGACCAGGACATCCACCGCCTGTGGGCGCCGATCAATGCGACCGCCGTCGACAAGGCCAGCGGCAAGTTCCGCTCGCGCGCGGGCCTGTCCTCGCCGGTCAGCATGGGCTACGAATACTTCGACGCCAAGGCCAGCGACAAGGTGCGGGCCGCGGGCGGCGTGACCACGCTGTATACCAACTCCTACGATATCGTGGAAGATGCGCGTCTCTCAGGAAAACAGGCACGCGAGAAGCTCAGCGCCAAGTCGGTCGAGCCGGGCAAGTACGACCTGGTGCTGTCGCCGGAACACCTGTTCCTCACCATCCACGAGAACGTCGGACACCCGACGGAACTGGACCGCGTGCTCGGCTACGAAGCCAACTACGCCGGCACCAGCTTCGTGGGCCTGGACAAATGGGAATCGAAGAAATTCAAGTACGGTTCCGAGCGCGTGAACTTCGTTGCCGACCGCACCACGCCGGGTTCGCTCGGCCTGATCGGCTACGACGACGAAGGCGTGCGCGCCAAGAAGTGGGACATCATCCGCAACGGCATCCTGGTGAATTACCAGGCCACGCGCGACCAGGCCCACATCATCGGCGAGAAGGAATCGCACGGCTGCTCCTACGCCGACAGCTGGAGCACCATCCAGTTCCAGCGCATGCCGAACATCTCGCTGGAGCCGGGCAAAGCCCGGCTTACGCCAGATGAGCTGGTCAAGGACGTCAAGAAAGGCATCTACATCCTCGGCCGCGGTTCGTACTCGATCGACCAGCAGCGCTACAACTCCCAGTTCGGCGGCACGCTGTTCTACGAGATCAAGAACGGCAAGATCACCGGCCAGCTGGAAGACGTGGCCTACCAGACCAACACCCAGGAATTCTGGAACGCCTGCTCGGCCATCTGCGACGAGCGCGACTGGCGCATGGGCGGCTCCTTCTTCGACGGCAAGGGCCAGCCGAGCCAGGTGAGCGCAGTCTCGCACGGTTCGAGTACCGCGCGCTTCAATGGCATCAACGTCATCAACACCGCACGCAAGATCGGTTGAGGGGAAGAACATCATGAAACAGCTGAACCAGGAAGAAGCAAAACGCATCGCCGACCGCGTGATCGGTTTCTCGAAAGCCGACGAATGCAACGTGTCGATCCAGGGCAACCGCACCGGTAACATCCGCTTCGCACGCAACAGCGTGTCGACGGCAGGCCTGACCGAAGACACCCAGCTGGCCGTGCGCGTCGCCTTCGGCAAGCGCGTGGGCACCGCCGTCGTCAACGAGTTCGACGACAAGTCGCTGGAAAAAGCGGTGCGCCGTGCCGAGGAACTGGCGCGCCTGGCGCCGGAAAATCCGGAGTTCGTCCCGGCCGTCGGCAAGCAGGAATACCGCGGCACCCAGACCTTCGTACCCGCTACCGCCGCGATCGATCCGGCCTACCGCGCCGAAGTCGCCGCCGCCTCGATCGGCCAGGCGCGCGCCAAGAAGCTGGTGACCGCCGGCTTCTTCACCGACAGCACCAGCTTTGCCTGCATCGCCAACTCAAAGGGCGTATTCGGCTTCCAGGAATTCACCGACCTGTCCTTCACCTGCACCGCACGCACCGAAGACGGGCGCGGCTCGGGCTGGGTGACCCGGTCGGCCGTGGATGCACGCCGCTTCAACGCGGCGGAAGCAGCCGAGATCGCGATCGACAAGGCGCTGCGCTCGGTGGACGCCAAGGCGCTCGAGCCGGGCCGCTACACCGTGATCCTGGAACCGGCGGCGACCTCGGAAATCCTCGGCAACATGTTCGCCTCGTTCGGCGCCCGCGCCGCGGACGAGGGCCGCAGCTTCCTGGCCAAGAAGGGCGGCGGCAACCGCCTGGGCGAGAAACTGTTCGACGAGCAGGTGAACATCTGGGCCGACCCGTGGAACCCGGACGTGCCGGTGGCGCCGTGGGACAACCAGACCATGCTGGCCCGCAAGCGCACCGACCTGATCAAGAACGGCCGCGTCGCCTCGCTCGGCTACTCGCCGTTCTGGGCGCAGAAAACCGGCAACCAGGCCACGGCCGGCCACGGCAACATGATCATGGCCGGCGGCACCAAGTCGCTGGACGAGCTGGTGGCCGACACCAAGAAGGGCATCGTGGTCACCCGCACCTGGTACATCCGCATGGTCGACCCGCAGTCGCTGCTGATCACCGGCCTGACCCGCGACGGCACCTTCTACGTCGAGAACGGCAAGATCAAGCACCCGGTGAAGAACTTCCGCTTCAACGAAAGCCCGGTCACCATCCTCAACAATATCGACGAGCTGGGCAAGCCCCAGATCATCGGTGGCGACGAGGTGCCGTTCCAGATGGTGCTGCCGCCGATGAAGGTCCGCGACTTCAACTTCACTTCGCTGTCCGACGCGGTCTGAGTCTTCTTTTTTAATGGCCCGCTTATGGCATCCTTCGATTTCTACTTCACGCGCCTGAGTTACGAGTCGGGCGACTGGGACGTGGATATCCGTATGCCCAGCAACGTGCTGAACTCGCTCGTCGAGTACACCACGCTGCGGGTGGATCCGGCGGAGCGTATCGTCGCGCTGTCGGATCCGAAGATGCTGCAGGCGCCGTTCTGTTATTTCGCCGGGCACAAGCTGGTGCAGTTCACCCCGGCCGAACGGCGCAACCTCGAGAAATACGTGCGCGGCGGCGGCTTCGTGTTCGTGGACGACTGCAACCACGACATCGACGGTTTATTTGCGAAGTCGTTCGAGGCCGAGATGAGCAAGATCTTCGGCGCCTCCGCCCTGAAGAAGATCCCGAATACGCATCCGCTGTATTCCTGCTTCTTCAAGTTCGACGGGCCGCCGACCACCGGCGGGGAACTCAACGGCTGGGGCGACGACCTGGTGCACGAGTACCTGAAGGCGATCGAGTTCGGCGGGCGCATCCGCCTGCTGTACTCGAACAAGGACTACGGATGCGAGTGGGACTACGACTTCCGCAACAAGCGGTTCCTCGCGGTCGACAACACCCGCTTCGCGGTCAATATCATTCAATATGCGTTGGGAGCGTGAGCGGTGGCTGAACGTGATGTGGTAGCGTGGAGTGAACAGGAAATCGCCGACCTGACGGCGAAGATAGCTGCGCTGAAGGACAGCATGGCGCGCGTGATCATCGGGCAGGAAGAGGTCGTCGACCTGCTCGTCACCTGCCTGCTGGCCGGCGGCCACGCGCTGGTCGAGGGCGTACCGGGCCTGGGCAAGACCCTCCTGGTGAAATCGCTGGCGCAGGCCACCGACATGCAATTCCGCCGCGTGCAGTTCACGCCGGACCTGATGCCCTCCGATATCGTCGGCACCGAGATCCTGGAAGAAGACGCCAGCACGCGCCAGCGCGTGTTCCGCTTCCAGCAGGGCCCCGTGTTCACCCAGGTGCTGCTGGCCGACGAGATCAACCGCGCACCGCCCAAGACCCAGTCGGCGCTGCTGGAAGCGATGCAGGAACGCGCGGTCACCTTCGCGGGCACCACCCACAAGCTGCCGCGGCCTTTCTTCGTGCTGGCGACGCAAAACCCGATCGAGCAGGCCGGCACCTACCCGCTGCCGGAAGCGCAGCTCGACCGCTTCCTCTTGCGCATCGACGTTGTTTATCCGACCGAAGACGAAGAGGTGCTGATGGTCTCGCGCACCACCCACGCGGGCCTGGACGATGCCGAGCCGGCGATGACGGTGGAGACCCTGCTGCGCCTGCAGCAGCTGGTGCGCGACATCGAGATCGGCGAACACCTGCTGCGCTATGCGACGCGCCTGGTGCGCAATACCCGTCCGGCGCTCACCACGGTGGCGGCGGTCAAGCAGCACATCGGCTGGGGCGCCGGCCCGCGCGCCGGCCAGGCGCTGGTGCTGGCCTCGAAAGCCCGCGCCCTGATGCAGGGGCGCCTGGCGGTCACGCGCGACGATATCCAGGCCATGCTGCTGCCGGTGCTGGCGCACCGCGTGCTGCGCAACTTCGAGGCGGAGGCCGACGGCATCGCCATCGCCGACATCCTGCAATCCCTGCGCAACGAGATCCGGGTCGATTAATCTTGTCGCTGGCGAAGACCGCGCTGATCGCGCACACGCAGAAGCTCGACCTCGTCATCCGCCATGTGCTGGCGGGGCTCGGCCACGGCATCCACGCCGGGCGCGAGCGCGGGGCGGGCGTCGAATTCTCGGAATACCGGGCCTATGCGCCCGGGGACGAGTGGCGCCGCGTCGACTGGAAGCTGCTGGCGCGCGCCGACCGCTATTTCGTGCGCGAAGCGGAACGCGACAGCCACGTGGCGGTCTGGCTGGTGCTCGACGCCAGCGCCTCGATGCTCGAGCCCAGCCGGCTGGTAGCGGGCGTGGACAAGCTGGCCTACGCCCGCACGCTGCTCGGCTGCGTGGCGGCCATCGCGCAGCGCCAGGGCGATGCCTTCGGCCTCGTCGTCCTGAATGGCGGCAAAGTCCAGTTCACCCCCGCCCTGCGCGGCCCGCGCCAGCTGCAGCGGGTGCTGCTGCAACTGAGCCGCGTGCAGCCGGAGGGCGCATTGCCCGATGCCAACACCTTGCGCGCCAGCCTGCACTTCGCCCAGTCTCCCAGCGTCATTTTTGCCGCCAGCGACCTGCTCGACTGGCCGTCGCCGCTGTCCCAGGCCCTGGTTCGCCTGCGCGGCATGCGCCACGACGTGCGCGTGCTGTGCCTGCAGACGCAGGCGGAAGTCGACGCGAGTTTCTCGTCGGCGCCGGCCTACCGCGACCCGGAGCAGGGCGCCGGTGTCTACCGTTTCGGCGCCGACCTGAAGGAAGGCTACCGCCAGAACCGCGAGCAGCATTTTGCGGCCGTCACCGCGGCTTGCCGCAAGAGTGACATCCCGGTCGTTGCTGCGCGCATCGAACAGCCGCCCGGCGAGGTCCTGCGCCTGTGGTTGCGCCGCCCGGGGAGGCGCCCATGAACGCACTGTGGTGGGTTGCGCTTCCCATCCTGCTGCTGCCGATCTGGTGGCACCGCCGCAAGCGCGAGCAGCACAAGGCCGAGCCGCTGGCCACCAGCCGCTTCCTGCCGCGCGCCGAGCCGCGCCAGACCCGTGCGTGGTCTTGGCACGACCTCATGCTGCTGCTGGTGCGCTGCCTGATGCTGGTCACGGCGATTGCCTGGCTGGCCGACCCGGTCATGCCCTGGCGCGGCGACACCGTCATCGTCGCCACCGGCACCGACCCCAAATGGGCCGAGCAGCAGGCCGCACAGGCCGGGCTGGCACAGGCGGACCGCCTCGCCATGCCGGCCGCGCAAACGATCGGCTGGCTGCGCGCCCACCAGCGCGAATGGCGGCCTGAAGCGCGCCTGCTGGTGCTGGGCGACGTGCCGATGCCGGCGCTGGAGCCGGAATTCGTTCGCCGCATCGAACTGCGCACCCTGGCGCGTCCGCCCGAGAAAGCCGAACGCCGCGTCCACATTGCCAGCGAGCGCCCGGAACAGTGGCGTCGCGTGTTCGCTGCCGAGGGCATCGTCATCGACGACGCGACCGGCGCCAGGACCGCGCTGATCGTGTGGGACCGCAAGGACGCTCCGCCCGCATCGCTGCGCGCGCCGCTGTGGCTCGTCGCCGATATTGCCGCTTTCCCGGAACTGGCCAGGGCCCCGCAGGTGGGCGGCTTGCGCTATACGGACAGCGCGCGTGGCCGCCTCTGGCATGCCGAGGCCTGGCCGCCGAAGACGGCGGACGCAGCGCGCGCACTGCTGGACGACTGGCAGCGCCTGCACATTGGCCCACCGGGCCATACCGCACCCTCGCGCATGTTCGAGGCGTCCGGCACCGCCCGTGCGCCCGAGCCGAGCGGCGCATTGCGCGACATGCTGATGGCCGCCCTGGTGGCCTTGTTCGCACTCGAAAGGATCCTGACGCATGCACGACGGCGCTGAGATCACCCGCCGCGTCTGGCGCGCCGCCCAGCTGCGCCGGCTGCCCCTGTGGATCGTGGGCGCCTTGCCCTGGCTGCTCATCCGCTCTGCGCCGGGCCTGCTCGCATGGACCATGTGGTGCGCCTGGGACTGGGCCGTCCTGCGCCGCCGCGTCGCCTTCCAATGGACCTCCTGGCTCGACGGCGCGGTGCCCGAGATGGAGGACAGCAGCGCGCTCATCGAGCATGCACCGACGCCGGTGGCCCAGCTGCAGCGCCGCCGTCTCCTCCAGCGCCTGGATGCCGGCGTCACGGGTCAGCGGCTGCGCGAGATCGCGCGCGGCCGCGTGAGCGCCGGGCTGCCCTGGCTGATGGGCAGCATGGCGGCCGCAGCGGCCGTCTGGTTCGCGAGCTCGGCGCCACAGCAAGGCGGCGCCGCAACACCCGGAAAAATTCCTGCGGCGATCGCGGCCCCGGTCGCTGCCCAGCTGGTGGTACGCACCGCGCCGCCTGCATACACCGGCGTTGCCCCGATAACGTCCGCGCCCAAGGACTTGCAGGTGCCGGAGCAGACCGTCTTGACCTGGTGCCTGAAGGAGCCGTCGGCTGCGGAAGAAAGCATCGAGCTCAGCAATGGCCAGGTCCTCAAACCAGGCAAGGAATGCGCGCGCTGGCTTGCTTCGGAATCGGTGTTCTGGCGCTGGCGCGGCAACCGCTACACCGTCAAGGTGATCCCCGACCAGCCGCCGGAAATCACGATGACCGCGCCGACGCAGATGGTGCAGGAACTGCCTGACACCGCAACCAGCGCCGCGATGGGCGTGAAGGTGAGCGACGACTACCTCGTCAAGCGCGCCACCCTGCACATGACGCTGGCGCGGGGCAGCGGCGAGAACGTCCGCTTTACCGACCGCGAGATGCCGATCCCCGCGTCGCGCAATCCAAGGCAGCGCAACTGGTCGAAGAACTGGCTGCTCTCCGAGCTGGGCATGGAACCAGGCGACGAGCTGTATTTCTTCGTGCGCGCTACCGACAACGCCGCCCGCCCGCACACGGTGCAGTCGCCGACCTACACGCTGCGCCTGCCGGCGCCGCCCGAGGAAGCGGAAGAAGAGAGCGCTGCCATGCCGATGCTGGTCAAGCCCCAGAGCCTGCGCAGCCAGCGCCAGATCATCATCGATACCGAACAGCTGGTGGCGGACATGCGCAGCACGAAAATGAGCATGGATGCGGTGCGCGAGCGCAGCCAGAAGATCGCCAACGACCAGGGCGCGCTGCGCCGCCGCTACGGCCAGTTCCTGGGCGAAGAGTCCTCCCTGTTCTCGGACGGCGAGGACGAGCATCACGAGGATGACGGCCATGGCCATGGCGCAGAAGAGGGCAGCAGCCAGAGCATCCTGCAAGCATATGGCCACGCCCACGACGAAGCCGAGAACGCCACGCTGTACGACGAAGCCACCAAGAAGGTGCTGCGCCGCGCGCTGGCGGCCATGTGGGACGCCGAAAAGGCCCTGCGCGCGATCACGCCGAAGGTCGCCCTGCCGCCCGAGCACAAGGCGCTCGAGGCAATCAAGGAACTGCAGCAGGCCGAGCGTGTCTACCTGCACAAGACCGCCTTCGTGCCGCCGCCGATCAAGGAAGAAAAGCGCATGACCGGCGACATGATTGGTGCAGCCAGCTACCGCCGCGAGCAGGGCGGGCTTGAGCCGCGCGTGCCGGAAGACGTGCACCTGCTGGTGCAGGCCCTCTCCAGCGACGGCCCGCTGCCGGCGCTGTGGACCCGCAGCGCGCACGACTGGGTGCGCAGCCGCCTGCAGGACGACGACCAGCGCCTGTCGGCCCAGACCGCGATCCAGGACGTGGCGGACGGCTGCCTGCCCTGCCGCCCGGTGCTGCGCGCCTGGCTGCGCCAGGGAGCGGGGCAGGGCCAGGTGCTGCTGCAGGCCAGGCCGACGGTCGAGACGCCCTTCGTGCGCGCATGGCGCGAAGGAGCAAAGCCATGATGAGCACCAACCTCATGCTGGGCTTGATCGGCCTGGCCGGCGTCGCCAGCGCCGGCCTGTATGCCCGGCGTCGCCAATTCATCGACGCGCTGCTGGTGCTGATTGCCGCCACCGCGCTCGGCTTGTTCGCGGCCGGCATTCCTTTGCCCGGCGACGCCGGCCGGACGCTCACGCTCGACCCGGCCGCACCCACGCCGGCGCTTGAGGGCGTGCGCACGTTTGCCGTCAAGGGCGACGGCCTGCGCGCGGCGCAATGGCACGACCTGCCGGCGCTGCCGCTGCAATGGCAGCGTCCGGAAGGCGGCAGCCTGCGCCTGCACTATCCGCGCCAGCTGGCGCTCGGGCGGACGTTCACCCTGCGCGTGCAGCGCGACGATAAAGCGGATGCGCGCCTGCAGCTGCTGGCCGAGAACGGCCAGGTCATCGCGGATGCGCGCGGCACGGGCGAGCTGGTGGTCAACTGGATGCCGCCGCTGGCCGAGCGCGTCGTCCTGAAAGCGCGCCTGCTCGATGCTGCCGGCAAGACGATCGCCGAGGGCCCGGTGCCCTTGAGCGTGGTCGCACCAAGCATCCTGCAGGTGCAGGGCCGCTTCGGCGCCCCGTCGTTCGATCTGCGCACGCTGAACGAGCTGCTGGCCGGCAGCGGCGCCCTGCTCGACTGGCAGGTGGTGCTGGGCCGCGCCGTCACGCGCACGGAATTGCCTTCGGCCGAGATGAAGGCGCCGAACCTGCTGGTGATCGACGCCGCCTGGTTCGAGCGGGCCAGCGGCGCCGAACGTTCCGCGCTGCTGGGTCGTGTGGCCGGCGGCCTGCCGCTGCTGGTGCTGGGCGCAAACGCCAGCGATCCGGGCGTCTGGTCGCGCACGCTGGGCCTGCCACTGCAGCCGCAGCCGGCGGACAAGAAGATCGACACGCCGCTGGAAATGCCGGTCGCGCCGCTGAATCCGGCCGCGCGTGAAGCAGGCGAGTGGAGCGGTTCGGACAACCTGGTCTGGACACGCAGCTGGCAGAAGGGCCGGATCGCCTGGCTCGGCGCTGCCGAGTGGCATCGCCATGCCATTGCCGAACCGCAGGCGCTGGCCCTGTGGTGGCAGGGCGTGCTCGACCGCGTGGGCGTGGAGCTGCCCAGGGAAGTCGAATGGCTGGAGCCGGAAGAGCTGCCGCTGCCGGGCCAGCGCATGGAACTGTGCGCGCGCGGCGTAAAGGGAGACGTGACCTTCCCGGAACTGAAGCTCACGCGCACCTGGGCGCCGCGCACCGACGCCGCCTGCGTGGCGGTGTATCCCGAAAAGCCGGGCTGGCTGCGGGTAGAGGATGCGAAGGCGGGCGCCCATGCGATGTATGTGTACGCGCCCGGCGACTGGCCGCAGTGGCAGGCGGCGCAGCGCCGCGACGCGACCGCGCGCTATGCCGCCCGCACGCCCGCGAAAGCGCTGGACGGCGCGGCGCGCGCCTTCCCGGCCTGGCCCTTCGCGCTCGCTTTTGCCCTGGCGATGCTGCTGCTCTGGTGGCGCGAACGGCGCTAGGCGACGCAGTCCTGTTGGGCGTGGCGTCGAAATAGATCGCCGCCCATGTGTATTTATGGCACTGGCTGAGCTAAGCTGTGGTTTTGCCATGTTCAACACCACATCCGGAGCGCGCATGTCCGCCTTGACGAGTTTCCTCACCCGGGGGCGCGCTGCCGCGTTCCTGTCCGCCGCAGCCCTGGGCGCCGCGCCGATCTGCTCCGCGGCGGATGCGCCGGTCAAGGCGGTACCCGACGCCATCTATCCCGCGCTCGAAGCCCTGTACCTGGACCTGCACCGCCATCCCGAACTGTCGCTGCACGAAGAAAAGACGGCGGCCAAGATGGCGGCGCAGCTGCGCAAGCTCGGCCTGCAGGTAACGGAAAAGGTGGGCGGCCATGGCGTGGTCGGCGTGCTGCGCAACGGCGACGGGCCGACCGTCATGGTGCGTACCGACATGGACGCGCTGCCGATCAAGGAGCAGACCGGTCTGCCCTATGCCAGCACTGTCGTGGTCAAATCGGCGAACGGGGACATGGTCCCGGCCATGCACGCCTGCGGCCATGATGTCCACATGACTTCCTGGGTAGGCGCCGCGATGATGCTGTCCGCCAACAAGGCAAGCTGGCGCGGCACGGTGCTGTTCGTCGGGCAGCCGGCCGAAGAAATCCTGCAGGGCGCCAAGTCGATGCTGAAGGATGGCTTGCTCACACGCTTTCCGAAGCCGGACTTCGTCCTCGGTCTCCACGTGTCGAACCTTCTCCCGGCCGGCAAGGTCGGCATCGCGTCAGGGCCCGCGTCCGCGGCTTCGAACGCGGTCGATATCACCTTTTACGGCAAGGGTGGACATGGCGCCGTGCCGCACCTGGCCAAGGATCCGATCCTGATCGCCGCGCGCGCAGTGGTGACCCTGCAATCGATCGTCTCGCGCGAGGTCAGCCCCTTCGAGCCGGCGATCGTCACGGTGGGGACTTTCCATGGGGGCAGCAAACGCAATGTGATCCCCGACGAGGCCAAGCTCGAGCTGACGGTGCGTTCCTATAAGTCCGAAGTGCAGCAGCACATGCTGGAGGCGATCACCCGCATCGCCAAGGCCGAGTCGGCCGCCGCCGGGGTGGCGCGCGAACCGCTGGTCTTCATCGACCCGAAAGAGGCGAGCGACGTGGTGATCAATGACCCCGCGCTGGCAGCGCGGCTGAGTGGCGCGCTGAAACGCGCGCTGGGCGAAGGCAATGCGCTCCCGATCATGCCGGCATCCTCGTCGGAAGACTTCGGCGACTTCGGACGGGCCGCTAATGTGCCGTCCGTCCAGCTGCGTATCGGCGCGGTGGAGCCGAAGCAATACGCGGCGCTGACAGCGGCCGGCAAAACGGCGACGGGAACCCACAACGCCAGCTTCGCGCCGGACCGCGAGCCGACGATCCGCACCGGCGCCGCGGCGCTGGCGGCCTCGGTGATCGAATTGCTGCAGCCTGCCGGCGGGCGCTGAATGCGACGGGAACACATCAAACCTTCACCAGGCGCCAGCGTTCTCGCCCTTGCCCTGTGCGTGTGCGCTGCGCTGCCCGTGGCCGCGCAGGCTCTCGACACCAGCTCGCGCGTCGAGAAGCTGCTCAAGGCCTCGCCCGTCATCGACGCTCACAACGACCTCCTGTGGGAGCTGCGCGATCGCTACGGCAGCGTTCTCGGCAAGATCGACCTCGGATCCGACACTGCGACCTTGCCGCCCCCGCCCGGCGCGCCATCCGACTTGCCGCCGCTGATGACGGACCTGCCGCGCCTGCGGGCTGGCCACGTGGGAGGGCAGTTCTGGTCGGTATGGATCCCCACCAGTGTGAGCGGCCCTGCGGCCATCCGCATGACGCTCGAACAGATCGACCTGGCCAAGCGTATGGTGCAGCTCTATCCCGACCACCTGGTCATGGCCTACAGCGCCGACGACATCGAGCGCGCGAGGAAAGCGGGACGCGTCGCCTCGCTGATCGGCATCGAGGGCGGTCACCAGATCGACAATTCCCTGGCGGTGCTGCGCCAGTTCCATGCGCTGGGCGCGCGTTACCTGACGCTCACGCACACGTCGAAGACCGACTGGGCCGATGCGGCGACGGACAATCCGGCGCACAAGGGCTTGACGGCCTTCGGCCTGGCCGTCGTGGGCGAGATGAACCGCCTGGGCATGGTGGTGGACCTGAGCCATGTATCGAGCGATGCGATGAAAGCGGCCTTGCAGGCGAGCCGGGCGCCCGTCATGTTTTCGCACTCGAATGCGCGCGCCCTGGTCGACCACCCGCGCGGCGTGGACGACGAGGTGCTGGCGCTGGTGGCGAAGAACCGGGGCATCGTCATGGTGAACTTCAATCCGGGCTACGTTTCCCAGGCGGTCGCCACCTACGAAGCGGCGCTTGCCGCGGAACAGAGCCGCTACAACGCGCCGCCGTACGCGGGTCTCTACATCGGCCGGCCGGAGCGGGCCGCCGCCGCGCTCGACGCATGGAAACGGAACAATCCGGCGCCTCGCGCCACCCTCGCGATGGTGGCCGACCACATGGACCACATACGCAAGATCGCCGGTGCGGACAGCGTCGGCATCGGCGCCGACCTCGACGGGATCATGAGTACGCCGGATGGACTGGACGGGGTCGACAAGTATCCGCGCCTGTTCGAGGAACTGGCGCGCCGCGGCTGGAGCGACGAGGACATGGCCAAAGCGGCGCGCGGGAATATCCTGCGCGTGCTGCGCGAGAACGAGGCGGTGGCGAAGCGGCTGCAGGCCGCGCAGCTGCCTTCCGAAACGGTCTTCCAGCCCTGAACAGGGACGGACTGCCTAAGCGCGGTCGAACGGCGTCCGATCCAGCAGGCAGTCGATGAATGCGCCGAGCAGGGCTGGCCGATGCTGCCTGTTCGGGTAGTAGAGGAACAGTCCCGGGCGCGAGATCGACCAGTCCGCCAGGACCCGCACCAGCCGTCCCTGCGCCAGCAGCGCGTCCACGCCATCCTGCTCGAAGTGATAGGCAATGCCGAGCCCTTCCAGCGCAGCGGCAATGCCGATGTCGGCGTGGTTGGTGACGACGGGGCCGTCCACCGCGACGTCGAGCCGCTCCCCGCGTTTCTCGAACTCCCAGCGATAGTGGCGGCCGTCCATCCGGAGCCGCCAGTTGATGCAGGCATGCTGGTGCAGCTCGGCAGGCGACGTGGGCATGCCCCGACGCGCCAGGTAGTCCGGGGACGCCACCGCCACCATGTTCATGTCCGGCGTCAGGCGGATGGCAACCATGTCCTTCTCGAGCTGTCCCCCCACGCGGATGCCCGCGTCGAAGCGGCCGGTGACGATATCGGCCAGCGCGTCGTCGACCACGATGTCGAGCACGACTTCCGGGTGTGCCTGGTGGAAGCGTGACAGCCGCGGCGCGATGATGGTCCTGGCAGCGATTCCGAGCGTGTTGATGCGCAGCGTGCCACGCATGGTGCCCGTCGCCTCGCTGGCTTCGGCAACCGCGACAGCCATCTCCCGAAACAGCGGCGCCAGGCGGCTGTAGAGCTGCTCGCCGCTCGCCGTCGGGGCGACGCTGCGGGTCGTGCGGTTCAGCAGGCGTGCGCCGATGCGGCTTTCCAGCTGCCGGATGGTCTGGCTGAGTGCGGAAGGCGACAGGCCCAGATGCTCCGCCGCACGCGCGAAGCTGCGGCGCTCGACGACGGCGACAAAGGCCTTCAGCTCGGCAAAGTCGGATCCACGCATTATATGCTCTCACCTACATAGTGAATGCTGATTCTAATGTATTCATTAAATGGTCGCCAGGCGGCATGCTGGAAGCTCGTCAACCAAGGAGTCCGCCATGTCAGCTTTTACCCTTCCCGAACCCATTGCCGCCTACCTGGCGGCCGACACCCAAGGCCCCGATGAGGTCGCGCGCTGTTTCACGCCGCAGGCCGTCGTGAAAGACGAGGGGCAGACCCACACCGGCCGCGAGGCGATCAAGGCATGGAAGGCCGAGTCGTCCACGCTGTACACCTACACCACCGAGCCGTTCTCGGTAGCGCTGATCGACGGCGTGCATGTGGTCTCCTGCCACGTGGCCGGCAGTTTTCCGAACAGCCCGATCGATCTCAGGCTATGTTTCCGCCTCGAGCGCGGCCTGATCGCCAGCCTGGAGATCACCGTATGAGCTTCGACCTTCGACTGCATGGCATGCGCGCAGTGGTCACCGGCGGCACGATGGGCCTGGGCGCCGCGGTCGTGCAAACCCTGCTGGACGCCGGCGTCCAGGTGGCGACGTCCGCGCGCAAGCTTCCGGCAAGGCCCCTGGATGGCGTCAGCTACATCTCTTCCGACCTGACGACGGCCGAAGGCGTGGCCCACGTCGCCCAGACCGTCCTGAAGGACTGGGGCGGTGTCGACATCGTGATCAATGTGCTGGGCGGCTCGGGCACGCCTGGCGGTGGCTTCGCCGCCATCAGCGACGCGCATTGGCTGGCGGAGCTGAACCTGAACCTGCTGTCTGCCGTGCGCCTGGATCGCGCGCTGGTGCCCGCGATGCTCGCCCAGGGCTCGGGCGTCGTCATCCATGTCGGCTCGATCCAGCGCGTGTTGCCCCTGCCGGAGTCCACCACCGCCTATGCTGCCGCCAAGACGGCGCTCACCACGTACAGCAAGTCCCTTGCAAAGGAAGTCATGCCCAAGGGCGTGCGTGTGCTGTCCGTCGCGCCGGGATGGATCGAGACCGAGGCCTCCGTGGGGCTGGCGGAACGGCTTGCCGCCCAGGCCGGGACGGACTACGAGGGAGGCAAGCAGCTTGTCATGGACGCACTGGGCGGCATCCCGCTCGGCAGGCCGGCCACGCCCCAGGAAGTGGCCGACCTGATCGTCTTTCTGGCGTCCCCGCGCGCCGCGTCGATTTCAGGGTCCGAACACCGCATCGACGGCGGGACCGTCAAAACCTTGTAAGCGGCGGGCCTGCGTTCCCCCCGCCGCCCATATGGGCGGCGGCTGCCTTACAATGAACGGCCGGGTTCGGCCACGACCGTTCATCGTGACATCGCGCCAGGCCGTGCGATATCCCGATGGCCATACGAAACTTTGACACCCCATGATCGATCAGGCAAGGGCATCGACACTCGCGAAAGCAGCGTTCGACCAGTGGCAAGCCGGTCAGCATGCGCAGTCTTGCCTGCTCTATCAGGAAGCGATTGCTTTGGCTGACCCACAACACTACGCGCTGCCGACGTACCACGGGGAGTTTGCCTGCGTATTGAACCAGCTTGGGCGGCATGATGAAGCAACGAGCCAGCTGGAAAAGGCCCTGGCAGCCGAGATCGCACAGGGGAGTGAGGAAGCGATGCCGGGGCTGTACATGGCGCGCTACTTCCTCGCCAATCATCTGCGCCGGCTTGGCGAGCATGCGCGCGCCCTCGACATCCTGGCGCCTGCGATCAGCCACGCGCCGCCTATCTGGCTGACGCGGTTCGAAGAGGCGCACATCCTGTACGCATTGGGCAGGAAGCCTGAAGCCAGGGCCGCTGCCGCATTGGCGATCGCCCACGCACCGACGCCGGAGAAGGCGGAACAACTCCAGCAGGAACTTGGGGACGTGCTTGGCCCGCGGGATACCCAAGCTTGATTCCATCGCCGGGACCGGCGATCGCGATCCTCTCCCCCGTCGCACACATCACGCTCCCTGCGTTTGCCATGTGATTATTGTTGAGTTTTTCCATAGTCGGTGCATAATCGGCCTCATCCCTGCCTATTTCCACCAGGAAGATGATGGCCACTCAAGCGTCCACCCAAGCGTCGCCCCGCGCCGGCCCGGCCCACAGGTTGGCCGGCATTCTTCTTGCAGCCACCCTGGCCGCCTGCGGCGGCGGTGGCGGCAGCGCACCGGCCCCGGCGCCGGCGCCGCAGCCGCCCCCGCCGGTCGCGGAACTGCCCGGCAGCTACTCCGATCCAGTCAGCTATTCGGGCGCGCCCACGGCCGCGCTGGCGAACGGGGTAGAGGGCGCCGCCAAGGTACAGGCGAGCATCAACCTGGATGGCAAGCAGTTCAACTACACGGCCACCACCGGCCACCTGACGGCCACGGATTTGCAGACCGGCCAGCCCGCCGCCTCGTTCTTCTACGTGGCCTATACCGCCGGCACGCTGCCGGCGGCGCAGCGGCCGATCACCTTCTTCTACAACGGCGGCCCTGGCTCGGCGTCGATCTGGCTGCACCTCGGTTCCTTCGGACCGCGCCGCATCGCCACCACCTTCCCGTCTACCGAGCCGCCCGCGACCCCGCCGCAACTGGTCGACAACCAGGAAACCTTGCTGGACCATTCCGACCTGGTCTTCGTCGACGCCATCGGCACCGGGTATTCGCAGGCGATCGCGCCGCGCACCAATGCGCAGTTCTGGGGCGTCGACTCGGATGCGGCGGCCTTCCGCGACTTTGTGCGGCGCTATATCGCGGTCAACAACCGCCAGGCCTCGCCGCTGTACCTGTTCGGCGAATCCTACGGCGGGCCGCGCGCGGCCATCATGGCCAACCTGCTCGAGAGCGCCGGGGTGCGCGTCGCCGGCGTGATGCTGCAGTCGCCCGCCCTGAACTACAACTCCAACTGCGGCGTGTTCAATCCGGGCCAGGTCAGCTGCGAAGGCTACCTGCCGAGCTATGCGGCCGTGGCGGCCTACCACCAGACCGGCAGCTTGCCGGCCGACTTCTCGTCGGTGCTGCAGCGCGTGCGCGATTTCGCGGCCGGCCCCTACCGCAGCGAGGTCGGCGCCTTCCTTGCCAACGGCACGCCGCCGAGCGACGCCACCGTGACGCAGCTCGCTACCTACACCGGCGTGCCGGCGCTGACCTGGCGCCAGGATCTTTCGATGGTGCCGGGCGCCTACCGCGCGCGCTTCCAGACCGGGCAGGTGATCGGACGCTACGACGCCCGGGTCAAGGCGCCCGTCGGCAGTGCGCTGGCGACCGGCGGCGACCCGTCCATGACGCTGGTGGGCGGTGTCTTCACCAGCACCATTCCCACGTACATCAAGAATGAACTGCGCTATACGGCGAGCACGCCCTACCTGAGCTCGGCCAACGTCATCAACAACTGGAACTTCAGCCACGACGGCAAGTCAGTGCCTGACACGATCCCGGACCTGGCCGCCGCCATCACGCTCAACCCGGCGCTGAAGATTATGGCCATCGGCGGCTACTTCGACCTGGCCACCCCCTTCTACCAGAACGAGTTGGACCTTGCGCGCCTGGGCCCCAATCCGAACATCCAGATCCGCAACTACGAGAGCGGGCACATGAGCTATCTCGACGATAAAGTGCGCCGCCTCCAGGAGGCCGACCTGCGCGCTTTCTACAACAGCGTATCGGTGGCACAATGAAGACCATGCATCTCTTGTTTCTACTCCTGGGTGTAGCGGGTGCGGCGTCCGCGCAGGGGCAGCTCGGCGTCGACGCGCAGGTGCCGGAAGCGCTGCGCAACCGTCCGGCTGCGTCGGCGGCGACCGGGGAGGCGCTGCGTGCGCAGGCGCTGGCCAAGCTGGAGGGGCAGTTCCGGGCCGCCGACGTCAATGGCGACGGCAGGCTGTCGCCGGAAGAAGCCAAGGGCTTCGGCTTCGTCGCCCGGCATTTCGACGCCATCGACACCGGGCGCCGCGGCGCAGTCACCTTCGACGACCTGCGGGCCTACCTGGCGCGGGCGAAAGCGGACCGGCGCTAGAACACCGCTGTACTCACCGGAAAAGCCTGATCAACCGCCGGATGAGTCGTATTCCGCCGGCCCGCCCTGCAGGCGCTGTTCGACCAGCACCTGCAGGCGTTGCCTGGCCCGGTCGCGCAGCTCGGTCAGCTCGGCGATACGCCGATCGATGTCGCCCACCTTTTCCTCGTAAAGACGGATGACGTCGGCGCACACCAGCCGGCGCGAGCGGGTATCGTGCAAGGATGCCACCGGACGGATCTCATCGAGATTGAAGCCGTTCTGGATCAGCACCCGCACGCGCTGCACGTTCTCCACGGCCGTTTCGTCGAAATGACGGTAGCCGTTTTCGCGGCGCACGGAGTTCAAGAGCCCAGCCTTCTCGTAATGGCGGATGACGCGCACGCTGCATCCTGCCCTTTTCGCCAACTCGCCGATCAACATGCGCTTCTCCTCCTTCGCCGGGCGCCTATTTTGCCACGTCCAGGCTGTCCGGCTGCGGCATCGGATGTGCTGCGGTATCGGTGTCCCAGGTGGCCGACAGCACGCACCAGCGCTGTCCATCGTAGAGTAACTGGAAGCTGTTGACACCGCGCGCCTGCACCGGCCCTTCCGCCTGTTCGCGCGTTTCGTAGCCGCTCCAGACGTGCGCGATGTGACCGAAGCGCTGCACGCGCTGGAACACTTCGCGCTCGAAGAAGCCGCGCGTCGAGAACAGGCGTTTGTTCAGTTCGATGAATTGCGACAGGGGCTGGGGCGCGGCCGCGAACACGGCGCCGGCGCCGTGCTGGGTAGGCGTGATCAGCGCGCCCGGGGCGTGCAGCCGCGCCAGGCGCGCCCAGTCTTTCGCGCCATGGGGAGGCCCGGACACGATGTCGTACAGCGCACGCACCAGGGTGGCCGGCGTGGCAGCCGCCGCGTCGGGCGGGCAGACGCCGCAGGCGGGTTGCGATGCACGGGCCTGGTCGTCGGCATGCGCCGGGGGCGCCAGCAGGGCTGCGAGCGCCAGGGTGGCAAGGAGGGCCGAATGGCGAACGGGAAAGCGTGTGATGTGCATGATGGTCGACCTTTGCGTGCTGCCGGGCGCCATCGCCCGAGCCGTGAACCAGCTTGGGGCCTGACACCAGTGTCATGGTCAAGCAAAATCCACTTCCCCATGAAAAAACCCGCGCCAGGCGCGGGTTGCAGGGACAGGGCAGGCTGCCTCAGAACGCGTAATCCACCTTCGCGTACATCGAGCGGCCGTTGATGCCGAACGGGCAGGTCTCCCAGCAGTAGGTGAAGCCCAGCTGCGGGAAGGGCGCCGCCTTGACTGGATCCCACTTGGTCGGGTAGGTGTCGAACACGTTGTTGATGCCCGCCGACAGGCTCAGTTTCCTGGTGAAGTTGTAGCGGCCGGTCAGGTCGAGGATCCACTTGGCCGACCAGGTCTGGATGAAGCCGGGGGTGAAGCCCTGGCCCTCGACCTCGCCGAAGTAGTTGGCGCGCGCCGTCGCGTTCCACTGGCCGATGGTGTAGTCGGCCGCCACCACGTGGTGCTGGCGCGGCTGGCCCTTCTCGATCAGCGTCACCTGGGTGTCGTCGAACAGCTGGGCGCCGGTGAGCACCGAGGACTGCGAGTGGCGGTCCTTGACCTCCGTGCGGTTGAAGCCGAGCTGGCCGGACAGCACCAGGGTCGAGCCCTGGCCGCGCGTGGTGTGCTGGGCCACCAGGTCGAAGCCGGTGGTGGTGGTGTCGATGGCGTTGGTGAAGAACTGGGCCTGGCCCACGCGCAGCGGATCGAGGATGGCCTTGATCGGGCAGGCGGCCGCGGTGGCGCAAGGGCCCGATTCCGGCGCGATGTTCGACGAGAACACGATGCGGTCGTCGATGTTGGTACGGTACAGGTCGGCCGTCACCGAGAAGTTGTTTGTCGGACGCAGGATCATGCCGATGCTGGCGCTCTTCGAGGTCTCTTCCTGCAGCGGGGCGATGCCGAACGCGCGGGTGACGGCGCTGTTCTCGCGCGCGGTCAGGGTTTCGGTCAGCACGCCGGCGGCGTTCAGGTTGGTCGACACCGAGCTGTAGAACTTCTGCTGCACGCCCGGCGCGCGAAAACCGGTCGAGGCGCTGGCGCGCAGGCCGATGGTGCGCGACGGGTCGTAGCGCATGCTCAGCTTGCCGATGGTGGTATTGCCGAAGTCCGAATAACGCTCGTGGCGCAGGGCCGCGCCCAGCGACAGCGCGTCGCCTGCCTTGCGTTCGAAGTCGACGTAATAGGCGGTGTTGTGGCGGCCGTCGTCCACTTCGGTGCCCGGCGTGTAGCCAGGGAAGCCCTGGATGCCCGAGGCTGCAATGCCGCCGGTCTGGTCGCGGATGACCTTGCGCGGATCGTTGGTACGGCCGTACTGGTAGGAGACCGGGTCGCCTGCCACGATCTGGTAGTTATCCCGGCGCCATTCGAAGCCGGTGCCGATGTAGAGCGGGGCGCCGGCAAAGTCGACCGAGCCCTTGAAATCGAGGTTCAGCGTGGTCTGGTTGAACTTCAGCTTGCCGGTGTCGGCTTCCAGAGGAGAACTGCCGTTCTCGTAGTAGTAGCTGACGTTGATCGAATTGCTCTCGTGGAAACCGAGTTCGCTGCGGCCGTGGTTGAGGCTCAGGTCCACGCTCCAGTCGTTCGCCAGGTCCTGCTTGTAGCCGACGGCCAGCGAGGAATCCTTGACGGTGGTGTTGATGTTCGGCAGGAAGCCATTCGGATACACGGCCGGCACGTTGCGCGCGTCGCCGGCCGAACGGAAGAAGCCGGCCGCGTCGCCG
This sequence comes from Telluria sp. ZB4P34, assembly GCF_059686055.1. Lineage (NCBI taxonomy): Bacteria > Pseudomonadati > Pseudomonadota > Betaproteobacteria > Burkholderiales > Oxalobacteraceae > Telluria > Telluria sp. ZB4P34. Next base: position 346,236 of record NZ_JCASIF010000003.1, read on the forward strand.
GTGCGCCTGGAGGCGCCGCCGAAGGCATACAGTTCGCCGGCGCCGACCGGCAGCGCGGCATTCATCCACAGGTAGGCATCCTTGGCCAGGCTGTCGCCGATGCGCTGGGTCACGCGGGGCGGGTTCACGCGCAGCGTGTCCACGCCGGCGCGGTTGGTCTCGTTGCGGCGCCGGCCTTCCACCGACAGGTTCAGGTAGCCGCCGTCCGCGCCAAGAAGGATGCCCTTGTGGGCGCTGCCGGTATAGGTGTCGCCGTCGCCTTCGCTGGTGGTGCCGGCGCTCGCGCTGAGCTGGGTGTCGGTGACGCCTTTCTTGAGCACGATATTGATCACGCCGGCGATCGCATCCGAGCCGTATTGGGCGGCGGCGCCGTCGCGCAGCACTTCGATCGACTGGATCGCGGACAGGGGAATCGCATTGATGTCGGTGCCGGCCGAGCCGCGGCCAATGGTCTGCTGGACATTGACCAGCGCCTGCTGGTGGCGGCGCTTGCCGTTCACCAGCACCAGCAGCTGGTCGGGACCGAGGCCGCGCAGGGTTGCGGGGCGGATGATGTCGGTGCCATCGCTGATGAAGGTCGTCGTGAAGTTGAACGACGGGTCGAGGTCCTGCAGCACCTTGCCGAGTTCGAGCGAGCCGGCCGACTGCAGGTCCTTGGCACTGATCAGGCCCACCGGCACGGCGGTGTCGAGCGCGGTCTTGGCCTGGGTGCGCGACCCCAGCACGACAACGGTCGACGGCGCGGTCGCCGTGTCGTTCTGGCCTTGCGCCTGGCTGTTCGCAGCTTCCTGCGCGAACGCCGACGCCATCGCCGATACCAGTGCCGTCGCCAGCAACACCCGTTTCTTCGGTTGATTCACCATCTTGTCCCCTTGTTGAGTTTGTTTATGCCATCACAAAAGCTAGGTCTTCTATAACCAAGACGAATTGATTCTGGACAAACATTTTCGTAAAGACAAGGGTGAGCTGTGCAATACACAACACTTTTAGGTGATTCGCTCTATTCACGCAAACAGGCTTGCCAAGCGCCGAAAAAACAGAACCCCGTCCTGCTTCGCAGCAGAACGGGGGGGATGGCGGGGTGTGCCGCTAGGGGGCGGTCAGGGAATCTTGATCCGGGCCGGCATCGGCACCGGCGCACGGCGGTCCGGCATCGGCGCGCGCTCCGGCGGGGTGAGGCCGGTGACCAGGTCGGCGACACGCACCGTCTGCCCCGTCTGGAAGCACTTGTTCGCCGCGATCCCGACCAGGGCCGACCAGGCGCCGGCGCGCTCGTCGGAGGCGCGCTTGTACTTGTCGGGCGGGCCCTCGCCGAAGATCTCGGTGAGCATGACGTCGTCGCCGCCGCCATGGCTGCCCTTGCCGATGATCGGTTCGATGTCGCGCGGCTGGCCGCGCATCGGGATCACGCGGATCGACACGCTCTCGCTGCCGCTCTGCACCTTGGCCGCGCCTGCCGCGCCGCCGGATTCGACGATGCGGTGCTCGATTCGTCCCTTGGTGCCGTTGAAGGCGATGTGGTAGCCCTCCCAGGCGTCATAGGCCGACAGCGCATAGTTCAGGTGCGCGCCGTTGTCGTAGCGGACCATCACGTTCATGGTGTCCTCGATGTCGATGCTGGGGCGCCACACGCACTGGTCGCGGTAGTAGCCGTCGTACTTTTCGTTGTCGAGGTAGAGGGCTTTCAGCCCAGGATCGGATGCGAGGTCGAAGTAGAAGCTGCACTTCTGCTTTTCCGGACAGGTGAGGCAGCGCTCGTGCGGGCCCGACAGGCCCATACGGCGCGCCGTCTCCGGCGTGTAGAACTGGCGCGAACCGAAGGCGTGCACGGTCTCGGGCTGGGCGCCGAGCCACCAGTTGACCAGGTCGAAGTGGTGGGTCGACTTGTGCACCATCAGGCCGCCCGAATTGGCCTTGCTGGCGTGCCAGCGGCGGAAGTAGTCGGCGCCGTGCACGGTGTTGAGCAGCCAGGTGAAGTCCACGGAGATGACGTCGCCGATCTCGCCCGACATCAGGAGCTCCTTGATCTGGGTGCGCGGTGGCGAATAGCGGTAGTTGAAGGTGACGCGCACCTGGCGTCCGCTGCGCTTGACGGCGTCGATGATGCGCTGCGCCTTCTCTGCAGTGGTGGTCATCGGCTTTTCCGTGATCACGTCGCAGCCCGCGTCGAGGGCGCGCACGATGTAGTCGTCGTGGCTGGCGTCGGGGGTGGTGACGATCACGAACTGCGGCCTGGTCTCGCGGATCATGCGGTCGAAGTCGGCGGCGGCGTAGCCCCTGGGCTGGCTGGCGCCGGTTTCGGTGACGAGCTTCACGGCGCGCGCCAGGCGGCCGGCGTTCCGGTCGCAGATGGCGACGACTTCGCTGGTGTCGCGGAACTTGCCGGTCATGGCATTGGTGAACATGCGCGCACGCGAACCCACGCCGACGACGGCATAGCGCTTGCGTGCAGTGGCCGCGTAGGCGCCGGTGGCGAGCAACAGGCCCGCCGCGCCGGCCGTCTTCAGTACTGTGCGGCGATCGACGCCGCCGGAATTCTTTGAACGCATTCTTCGTCTCCAATCTTGTTTTTTACCGGCACGACGCCTTGCGCACATGCAGGCGCCGGCCGTGCCATGGTGGCCCGAAGCACAAGAATTGGCAAGACCAATTTACATATTGGTCTGACTGAGTAAAAATTGGCTGGACTGAATGTCGCGCAAGGGCTTGAGGACGCTGGACGGCGTCATGCCGAAGGTCTTGCGAAAAGTGCGACTGAAATGCGCGGAGTCGGTGAATCCGCCTTCGAGTGCGGCGTCGGTGAGTGTGCGCGACATGTCGATCCGCGCCATGGCCGCCCGCAGTTGGGACCACTGTCGGTAGCTGCGGAAACTGACACCGGTTTCTTCCCGGAACAGATGATTGAAGCGGGATTCGGACAGGGCGGCCGCCGCAGCCAGCACAGCGCGTCCCTTGCATGGCTGCTGCCCGCGCAGGGCCTGCACGCTGGCGGCCACGCGCGGATCGAGCATCAAGGGCTGGGGACATTCCTGCTGCAGCAGCGAGGCCAGGTCGAAGCTGGCGAGACGGCTGGCATAGGCGAACTTGTCTCCGGGGCGCACGGCCGGGTCCCAGATCACCGGCCCCTCGCTGAGGAAACGGCGCCGCAACTGGCGCGATTCGATCGCGTCCGGTTCCAGGTAGATCAGCGCCACCTGTTCTCCGCGCGGATCGAAAACATGGTCGACACCGGCGTCGACCAGGGCGCTATGACAGGTTTGCGCATGCTGTCCCGGCACCTGGACGGCGAAGCGGCCGGACAGGCCGATCAGCAGCACCGGGCAGGCATGCCGGTGCCAGCCGGTGGCGCCCAACTCGCCGATGTAGAGCGCACGGTCGCCATGGATGGCGAGGGTATTGCCGCGTACTGGTTTCTGCATAGCCCAAATGTACAAGTTTTTGTCGGTCCATTGCTGTAGCCTGCGCGGCGAACACATGCAAACGAAAAAGATCGAATGAAGCGTATCGCTCTCTGGTCGGCAGCATTCCTGGCGGCCGTCACCGCTACCGCATATTACAGCGTCCCCGACACCTTCAGGGAGCCCTTGCTGGCCCTGAACCGGAGTCTGTCCGGCCTCGAGGAAAAGACCGGTACGGTCGACCGGCATACGGTCCATTATCTGGAGGGCGGCCGCGGCGAGACCGTGCTGCTCCTGCACGGCATCTTTGCGGAGAAAGACCATTGGGTGGATTTCGCACGCCATCTCACCGGGCAATACCATGTGGTCGCGCCCGACCTCCCGGGCTATGGCGAAAGCAGCCGGCACACCGGCCAGCAGTACGACTACGCGGCGCAAACGGAACGACTCAGGCAGTTCATGGATTCCCTCGGCATCGCCCGCGCCCACATCGCCGGCAATTCCATGGGCGGCACCATCGCTGCCCTGTTCGCGGTCCGCTATCCGGAGCGCGTGGCCAGCCTGGCGTTTGTCGGGGCGCCGCATGGCATTCGTTCCGATAAGGCCAGCGAGATGGACAAGCTGATCGAATCCGGCCAGGCGCCGCTGGTGGCGAGCAATGCCAGGGAATTCGACGCGATGCTGAACCTGGTGTTTGCCAAGCGGCCTTTCATCCCTTACCCCATCTTCCAGGCAGCGGAAAAGCAGGCCATCGCGAACGCCGGATCGAACTGGCTGCTATGGGAAAAACAGCTGAAGGACCGCTACCTGCTGCAGGAGCACATCGGCAAGGTGAGCGTGCCCTCGCTGGCATTGTGGGGCAGACATGACAAGGTGTTCGACGTCTCGGGCGCTCGAACCCTGAAAACCCTGCTTCCGCACCTCGACATGCGCATCCTCCCGGATATCGGCCACCTGCCGATGATGGAAGCGCCCGAGGAAAGCGCGCGCTCGTATGCCGGTTTCCTTCGCAGCACGCGGCCGGGCGTCCAGGGGCGCTAGTTGCCGTGCGCGTGGTCGCGCATCCACTCCTTCAGGCCGTCGACCCATTTCCTGGCCGGCAGGTTCAGGTGCCGCCGGATCTCGTTGGCGCGCTCGTACAACAGCGAAAAGTCGAGCTGCGGGGCGTGTTTGAAGGCCAGGACCACGATGTTCGCGTCATGCACTTCCGGTAGCCAGACCACCGCGTCGAATACCTGCTGCATGGTGAGCAGGTTCCTGTCGTAGCTGCTGATTTCGCCGAACACGTTGGCGGTCATGATACCGTCGTCCGCCAGGCAGTCGTGACAGCCCTGGTAGAACTCCAGCGAATCGAGCGCCGGGCCGCGCGCCTCGTGGTCGTACAGGTCGACCTGCAGCACGTCGACCTGGCCAAGGTTGCGGGCATCGCGCACGAAGTCGAGCGCATTCATCTCGCGTACGTCGAGCCGCCCGTCGTTCTCGGGCAGGCCGAACAGCGCGCGGCAGATGGCGATCACGTTCGGATTCAGCTCGGCGGCCTGCACGCGCGCCTGCGGAAAGCGGCGGTAGCAGAACTTGGTGAGCGCCGCGCTGCCCAGGCCCAGCTGGACGATGCGGCGCGGCGCTGCATTGAACAGCGTCCACATCATCATCAGCTGGACGTACTCGAGCTCGATCGCATCCGGCCTGGACAGCCGCATCGCGCCCTGCACCCAGGAGGTGCCGAGGTGCAGGAAGCGCACCCCGTCGAATTCGTCGATGGTGGCGGGCGGATGGCCGGGCTGGGCGAAGCGGGGATCGATGCGGGTGTAGGAGGGCGGCATGGCAGGCCGATGATACCGTAGGGTGGTCCGGGGCGCGTAGCCGGCTTCGCCGACCGCGCGTTCAACAAGACTTTGGTCAGCCGTACATCAGATCATGCCGGATTTGAACGCGCGGTCGGCAGAGCCGGCCACCCTACGCGATCCCGTTGCGCCCGAACTCGCGAAACCCCGGCCGCTCGGCCAGCCGGTCGTAATACGCCGCCACGTGGCGATAGGCCGGCTTGTCCATCGGCGTCATCATCCAGCGGTTCACCGACAGGCCCAGCACCACGTCGGCCAGGGTGAAGGCGCTGCCCGCCGCATAGGCGCCGGTGGCGCGCAGCTGGGCGTCGAGGATGCCGATGTGGCGGTTCCAGGCGGCGACGCCGGCTTCCAGCTGCGCCGGGTCCTGGTGCGCCGGGCTGTTGCGCACCAGCGCCATGAAGGCGTAGCGCCAGGCCGTGTTCAGGTCGGTGGCCTGCCAGTCCATCCACTGCTCGACCCGGGCCCGGTCCCGTGCACCAGGCGGGAGCAGGGCGCTGCCGCCCTGCTCCGCCTGCCTGGTGCAGAGGTAGCGGCAGATCGTGTTCGATTCCCACAGCACGAAGCCCTCGTCCACCAGCACCGGCACCATGGCGTTCGGATTGAGCGCAGCATGGCCGGCATGCCAGTCTTCGCGTTCGAAGGGCAGGTCGAGTTCGAGGCAGGTCCACAGCACCTTGCGGACGTTGATCGAGGTGTCCTTGCCGACGAGTTTCAACATGTACGGTCTCCTTTCATGGGGTTTGCGTTCCCGGCAGCGCGGGAAGGATGAGGGTGACGGCCAGGCCGCCGCCGTCGCGGTTCGAGAGCGAGATGCGCCCGCCGTGGGCTTCGGCGATCTCGCGCGCCAGCGCCAGCCCGAGGCCGGTGCCGCTGCGCTTGGTGGAATAGAAGGGTACCAGCGCATTGGCCAGCACCGTATCGCTCATGCCGGCGCCGCGGTCCAGCACGTCGATGCGCACGGCGTCCTGCGCGCGGCGCACCTGCAGCTCGACGTCCTCCGGGGGCGAACCGGATTCGTGGGCGTTCTTGAGCAGGTTGAGCAGGGCCTGCTCCATCTGGGCGGGGTCGATCCAGGCCGGGTCCGGCGGCAGCTCGCCCGACAGGCGAAACGCGACCTGGTCGGCCAGGCGGTGGATGAACACGTCCCACGGCCGTGCCTCCAGGCGCGGCGTCGGCAGCTTGGCGAAGCGCGCGTAGCCGAGGATGAAGGTCTCGAGATGGCGGGTGCGCTCGCCGATGGTCTGCAGGATCTGCGGCAGGCGCTCGGTCTGGCCGCGCCGCACCAGCTCCGCGCCCGAGTGCGCGAGCGAGGCCAGCGGCGCCAGCGAATTGTTCAGTTCATGGCTGATCACGCGGATCACTTTTTTCCAGGTCTGCACTTCCTGGCGCCGCAGTTCGGTGGTCAGGTGGCGCAGCAGCAGCAGTTCGTGGCGCCGGCCGTTGAGCGTGAAGGCGCTCCTGGCCAGGTGGTAGACCTCTTCTTCCTCGGCGGCGCCGGCCGTGAACAGGCCGTCGCCGCCGCGCGCCAGCGCTTCCTTCAGGGCGGGGGAGGCGCCGTCCAGGACGGCGTTCAATTGATGGCCTTCCAGCTTGCGTCCTTCCGACAGCAGCTGGCGCGCCGCCAGGTTGGCGTAGACGATGATGCCGGCCGGGGTGGCTGCGGGGGTATCCGCACGGGCCACGAAGTCCGTCACCAGCAGCATGGCGACCGGCGTGTTCTGCACCATGGTATCGAGCAGCAGTTCACGCTGCACCAGGCCCAGGCGCTGTTCGCGCAGCACTTCGCCAAGGGCGTTGTGGGCGGCGATCAGGTCGGCCAGCTCGTCGTTCTGCGGCCAGTGCAGGCTGAATGAAAAATCGCCGTCGCGGTAGCTCGTCACCGTGCCCTCGAGGGCGCGGAACAACGACAGGATCGGCTGGATCTGGGAACGGATGGTGATGACGGCGATCGGCACGATCGCCACCAGGCAGGCGAAGAAGACGAGGACGGGATGCTCGGGAAACACGTGGTCCAGCCCGAGCGCGATCAGCATGCCGAGGGCCAGCAGGGTGCCGACCAGCGCCGACCAGCGCGTGACCAGCGAGAGTCGGAACCCTTTTCGGGTCTCCCCTTTATTCATGCCGGCCTGGCGATGCCGAGCCGCTCCATGCGCCGGTACAGGGCCTGGCGCGACAGTCCGAGCTCGGCGGAGGCCTGCGCCACTACGCCGCCGGCACGCGCCAGCGCCTGCACGATGGCGTCGCGGTCGGGTTCCGCGTCCTGCGCGGGCGCCACCGCCACCTGCAGCCCCAGGTCGGCGGCCTTGATGACTTCACCCTGCGCCAGCAGGCTGGCGCGCGCCATCACATTCTTCAGTTCGCGCACGTTGCCGGGCCAGGTGTGGGCCTGCAGCGCTGCTTCGGCCGACGGGTGCAGCGTTTTCCCGCGCAGGAAGGACAGGGCCAGTGGCAGGATGTCGCCCGGCCGTGCGGCGAGAGGAGGCAGGCGCAGTTCGATCACGTTGAGGCGGTAGAACAGGTCTTCGCGAAAGCTGCCGGCGCGGATCATGGCGCCCAGGTCGGCGTTGGTGGCGCTGATCACCCGCACCTTGACCTGGCGCTCGCGGTTGGAGCCGAGGCGCTCGAAGCGGCCGGTTTCCAGCACGCGCAGCAGTTTCATTTGCCCGGCCAGCGGCAGGTTGCCGATCTCGTCGAGGAACAGGGTGCCGCCGTCGGCCGCCTCGAACTTGCCTTCGCGCGCTTTGGAGGCGCCGGTGTAGGCGCCGGCGTCGGCCCCGAACAGCTCGGCCTCGATCAGTTCGGAGGGCAGGGCGCCGCAGTTGAGCACCACGAAAGGACCGTCTGCCACCTGCGAGTTGGCCTGGATGATCTCGGCAATGCGTTCCTTGCCGGTGCCGTTCGGGCCGGTGATGAGCACCGGCACGTCGGCGCGCGCCACCTGGCAGGCCAGGGTGAGCACGCGCTCGGTGGCCGGGTCCTGCCACACCAGGCCGCGCAGGTCGAAGTTCTGCTCCAGCTCGCGCTTGGCCTTGCGCTCGCGCTGCAGGCGCTGGTTCAGCGCCCGGTTGGCCTGGCCCAGCTCGATCAGGTTGGTTACCGTGGTCAGCAGGCGCTCGTCGTTCCAGGGCTTGGACAGGTAGTCGGCGGCGCCGGCCTTGATCAGTTCCACCGCGGCGTCGAGGTGGGTCCAGGCCGTCAGCAGGATCACCGGCAGGTCCGGATGGCGCCGGCGGATCTCGCGGAACAGGGCCACGCCTTCCTCGCCCGAGGTGGTATCGGCCGTGAAGTTCATGTCCTGGATCACCAGGTCCACCGGCTCGCGCTCGAGGATGGCCAGTCCCTCTTCCGGCGACGCCGCGCGCAGCGAGGCGATGTCGTGGAGGGAGAACAGCACGTCGAGCGCGATGGTGACCGCGGCGTTGTCGTCGATGATCAGTACGGTGGGCATGACGGCAAGGATATCACTAGTTGCTTAGCGTTAAGCACTGCGCTCAAGCACTGCGGGTAGCGGTCGCCGGCGAGATGCTGGCCGCGCGCCATGCCGGACCATAGGCCGCCATGATGCCGAGCGCCCAGAACACCACGCCGCCACCGATCAGGTAGGCCGAGGGCAGGCGCGCCATCTCGAGTTTCGTCACCAGGAGGTGGTTCAGGCTCAGGCCGAACATCACCCCGCCGAACACGCCGGCGCTGGTGATCATGAAGTTCTCCATGATGAAGTAGCGCAGGATGTCGATCTTGCGCGCGCCCAGGGCGCGGCGCACCCCGATCTGCTTGCGGCGCTGGGTGACCCACAGGCTGGCCATGCCGACGATGCCCGAACAGGTGATGAGGAGGAGCAGCACGCTCACCGTGATCAGCATCCACGACAGGGTGAGATCGGCGCGGTAGCGGTTCTTCCGGTCTTCCTCGACCGTCTTGGCCTGCAGGATCATCGGGGTGGCGGACGACTTGCGCAGCGCTTCCTCGGCCTCCTTCATCACCCGGTCGCGCTGGCCCGGTTCGGTCCGCACGGCGTACAGCGAGCCCGGGCTCCCGTACAGCCGTGCTGGAATCTGCACTGAGAACTCGCCGCGTTCGCCGACTTCGCCGTGGGCGCTCTGCAGGCGTTCTACCACGCCCACGACCTGGGTCTCCTGGGCGCCGTCGCCGGTGCCGAAGAACAGGCGCCTGCCGACGGCCGACTGGCCGGGCCACAGCTTGTCGGCCAGCGGCTTGGTGATGAGCAGCGGGCGGGGCAGCTGGCGGTTCTCGTTCTCGTTGATGTCGACGTATTCGTTCGGCAGGAAGTCGCGGCCGTCCACGAGCTTCAGGTCGAAGGCCTTGACCAGCGAGTCGCCCGACACGTACTGCGAGGTGACGGCGCTTTCGCGGTTTTGGCCGCGGTCCAGCGCCACGCTGCTGTTGCTGCCGCTGCGCGAGATCGGCATCTGGCTCACGTTGGCGACACCGAGCACGCCCGGCACCGCGCGCAGCACCTCGGCCTCGCGCTTCATGGTGGCCAGCAGCTGCTCGGGACCGTCGGTGTTCAGGCTGCGGACGTTGAAGTAAAAGGTGGCGGCCTCATTGCCCAGGCCGGACGGACGGGCGGCCACTTCGCGCCGTTCGTTTACGATGTGCAGGGCGTTGGCCAGGATACCGAGGCTGAGCGCCACCTGCAGCGCAACCAGGATCGGGCCGGTTTTGTTCCGCATCAGGGCGGACAGGATGGGACGGATTTCCATGATGGTCTCTCGTTCTTGTGAGGTCTTATTGCGACTTGAGCTGGATGGCCGGCGTCACCTGGCAGGCGCGCCAGGTCGGCAGCAGGCCGGCGATGAGGGCGGCCAGTACCGACATCACGAAGGTCAGGAGCAGCATCTGCCAGTCCATGCGGGCGATGGCGGCCATGCCCTTGCTCTGCATGCCGATCAGGGCCAGCGCGCCGAAGGCCAGGATCAGTCCCAGCACGCCGCCGACCAGGCCGACCACGCCGGTCTCGATCAGGAACTGCTTGAACACGTCGTTGCGCGAGGCGCCCAGCGCGCGGCGCACGCCGATCTCGGAAGCGCGCACCGAGAACTTGGCCAGCAGCAGGCCGATGGTGTTCACCAGGCACAGGATCAGGAAGCCGAATGCCAGCCAGGCCTGCAGCTTGCTGTCGTTGCCGACGACCTTCAGCTCTTCCATCCACTCCATCACGTTGTACAGATTGTTCGGTGCGTTGCGCTTGAGGCGGCCCAGCTTGCGCTGGTCGGCTGCGTAGTTGTCCAGCCACGACTGCAGCTCGGCGCGCTCGCCCGCGGAGCGCAGCTCGAACCAGAACTGGATCCAGGTGCATTCCGAGGTCAGGAGGTTGGCGAAGCCCGGGTCGCGGTTGGAACTGCAGCTCATGCTGCCGCTGTGGTTCATCTCGTGGCGGATGGCGTTGGAGAACGGGATGAAGAACTCCTCGCCCTGGCCGAAGCGGCTGCCGCCGATCAGCTTGTAGTAGCGCGGCAGTGGCGCCCAGGTGTCGACCACGCCGACCACCGTGTAGGGGAAGCCCCCCATGCGCAGCTGCTTGCCGACCGGGTTGATCTCGCCGAACAGCTTTTCGGCGGTCGCCCGGCCCAGCACGATGACGTCGGCGCCTCTGGCGTCGTCGCCTTCGGTCCAGGCCTGGCCGTGCAGGAAGGGCACCTTGAACATGGCAAAGAAGTCGCGCGTCGGCGCGATACCGCCCGCGTTGAAGGCCGGGATGTCGGTGCGCGGTGGCTCGATCGGCCGCTGCATGCCGTACATGGCGGTACGGCGTTCGCCCTGGCCGCTCTTGAGGAAGTTGGCGGCGTCGATGTAGCCCAGCTGGTCGTCGTTGCGGCCGTCGCTCGGCACCCAGCCTTCCACCGGGCCGTTGTCGACCATTGGCACCAGCAGGCGGTCGCTCTTCTCGGGGATCGGATCGCCCGACATCATGTGCAGGATGGTCACGGTCGAGACGCTGGCGGCCACGCCGATGGCCAGGGTCAGCACCATCAGGGCGGTCAGGGCCGGGTTGCGGCGCAGGCTGCGCACGCCGAGCTTGAAATAGTAGGAGAACATGGTCTGGTCGTCCTTATGCGGTGGCGGAGGCCTTGTCGACCAGGGTCGGGCCCTTGCGCACCAGGTCCGAGACCTGGCCGTCGATGATGTGCACGTTGCGGTGGGTGCGCACCGCCAGTTCCGGGTCGTGGGTCACCATCAGGATGGTGGTGCCGGCCGCGTTGATCTCTTCCAGCAGCTCCATCACGCCGCGCGCCATCTGGGTATCCAGGTTGCCGGTCGGTTCGTCGGCCAGCAGCAGCTTGGGCGAACCGGCCAGCGCGCGTGCGATCGCCACGCGCTGCTGCTGGCCGCCCGACAGCTCGGCCGGGTAGTGCTTCATGCGCGAGGCCAGGCCGACCTTGCTGAGTGCGTCCTCGATGCGCTCCTTGCGCTCCTTGGCATTGAATCCGCGGTAGCGCAGCGGCACGTCGACGTTGTCGAACAGGTTCAGGTCGGGGATCAGGTTGAAGCCCTGGAAGATAAAGCCCAGCTTTTCGTTGCGCAGGCGCGAGCGGGCGCTGTCGTCCAGGCCCTTCACGTTGACGCCGTCGAGGACGTACTCGCCCGAAGTAAATTCTTCCAGCAGGCCGGCAATGTTCAGGAAGCTGGTCTTGCCCGAGCCGGACGGACCGGTCACGGTGACGAACTCGCCCTGCTTGACTTCGATTTCGAAACCACGCAGCGCGTGCGTTTCGATCATGTGGGTGCGGTACACCTTGCTCAGGTTGGTCATGCGCAGCATGGAATTCTCCTAGTTTGTTGGTTTTGTTCAGCGATTGATCGAGCAAGCAAGCGCTCAGTTGATCGTGATTCGGGCGGCGTTGTTGAAACTGTCGGTACCGGCGATGACCACCTTGTCGCCGGGCTTCAGGCCCGACAGGATCTCGACGGCGGAAATGCTGGTGGCGCCCAGTTGCACGGGGGTGCGTACGGCGATCCCGTCCTGCACCACGTAGGCATGGCGTCCGCCTTCGCTTTCCACGAAGGGGCCGCGCGGCAGCATCACCACATCCGGTTTTTCCTCGATCAGCAAGCGAGCGGTCACGCGCTGGCTCTGGCGCAGGCCCTTGGGCTGTTCGCCGTCGAAGCGCACGCGCGCCAGCACCTGGTTGCGCACCACTTCCGGCGACAGGGCGGACAGCTTGCCGGTGGCCTTGCCCGAAGGAAGGGTGATCTCGGCGTTCATGCCCAGGCCGATGTCGGCGACGTAGCTTTCCGGTACCTCGACCTCGACTTCGAGCTTGGACAGGTCCACCAGGGTCATCAGGGGCGCATTGGCGGCCACCACCATGCGGTTCTGGACGTTGAGCGTGCCGATGAAGCCGTCCACCGGCGCACGCACGGTCAGCTCGTCGACACGGCGCTGGGCATTGGCGAGCGACAGGCGCTGGCGCTCCAGCTCGTTGATCTTGGTCTTCAGGGCCAGCTGCACGTCGTCGCCTTCCAGGCCGGCCGCCTGGGAGGCGTGGCGGGCGCGGATCTCGGCCGAGTTCAGCGCATCCTTGGCCTTCTGGTAGTCGATCTTGGCGATGATGCCGACCTGGGCCACGCCTTCGTAGCGCTCCAGGGTGCGCTGGGCCGACAGGCGCTCGATCTCGGCCGTGTCGGCTTCGCGCTTGGCCAGCAGTTGCTGCTTGCGCGCCAGGATCCGCTGGCGCGCCACCTCCGCCTTGAGCTGCTCGTAGCTCGAGGTCTCGCGCTTGAGTTCGTCGGTGAGGTCGGGCGACTCCAGCACGGCCAGCACATCGCCTTTCTTGACGGTGTCGCCGGCGGCGACCTTCAGGTTGACGGTGGACGGCGCGGTGGAATACAGGGTCGGGCTGACGGCGGCCACGATGCGGCCGTTCACCGAGGCGTCGCGCACCAGGGTGCCGCGGGTGACTTCGGCGATGCGCAGGCGCGCTTCGCTGACCGAATGTTCGCTGCTGGTCCAGGCGCCGAGCACGGCGGCGCTGACGGCGAGGATGGCGACGGCGCCGGCAACCCAGGCTGCGCGGCGCTTGAGCTTGTGGACCGGGGCAGCGGTAAGGACGGCGTCTTGGTGAGAGGTATCGCGGATCATGGTATTTTCTGGTGACAACGTTGGATGGCGTTGTCAATGCATGATCCGTGCCAGGATGCTAAGTGTTTGTTTTGATGGGAGAGATGACCGCCGCGTCCGGTGTCCGCAGTGTCCGTCAATACGATGCCCGGACAGTTGTCCGGACAGTAGGGTGTTCGGCTTTGCCGAACGCGCGTTCAACTGGCCTGAAATCCGCCGCACTACTATTCAAGCGTGAGCTGAACGCGCGGACGGCGAAGCCGTCCACCCTACGAAAAGCTTTTATTTCGGCGGCTTCTGCTTCTGGGCATAGGTTCCCATCACTTCTCCTTTGCCGATTACGTGCCCCTGCATCGCCTGCAGCAGCTGGTCGCGGTCGGCGCCGAACGGCACATCCAGCATCGTGTCGAGCGCATAGACCTGGAAGTGGTAATGGTGCGGCTTGTCACCCACCGGCGGCTTCGGCCCGAAATAACCCATCGAGCCGCGCGTGTTCCGGCCCTGCAGCACGCCTTCGGGATCGGTCAGGCGCGGCTGTTCCTGCAGGCCTTCCGGCAGGCTGGTGACGTTCGCCGGAATGTTCCAGGCCAGCCAGTGGACGAAGGGCGTGACCGGCTTCGCGTCCGGGTCTTCCATGATGATGGCGTAGGATTTGGCGTTCGGCACCGCTTTCCAGCTCAGGGCCGGCGATACGCCGTCGGCATATTCGCTGTATTTCTGGTCCATGGCGGCGCCGGCCTTGAAGCTCGCGGAACTGACCGACAGCGTGGCCGCCGACCGGGTTTCGGGGCGCTTGTTCGCCAGCGGCACGCCATTGCCCTTGTTGGCCTGCTGCTGCATCGGGCCGGCCGGGGCCATCGCGGCCAGGTTGCCGGGCTTGCCGGCGCTGTGGGCAATGCGGTAGATGACGCCATTGGCGTCGTCCGCCATCAGCAGGGCGCCGTCCCTGGCCCAGGCCAGCCCGACCGGGCGCGCGATGTGGGTCTTGCCGCCGTCGGTGAGGAAACCGGTGACGAAGGGTTCGACGGCGGTCGGCTGGCCATTGGCGAAGCGCACGCGCACGATCTCGTAGCCTGAAGCCTGGGCCCGGTTCCAGGAGCCGCGCATGGTGACGAAAGCGTCGCCGCTGTATTCGGCGGGGAAGCCGCCGCGATGGCCGAACACCATCTGCATCGGCGCCGCGTGGGCGGTATAGCCCAGCACCATCGGGGTGCTGCGCGCCTTCCATTCTTCCTTCTTGATCTCGCCCACCGGGGTGCTCTGCGGGTAGATGTCGCCGGCTCCGTAGACGTGCGGCCAGCCGTACATCTTGCCCATCTCGATCTTGTTGACCTCTTCCTGCTGCTGGTCGTCGCCGAGGAAGTCGATGCCGTGGTCAAACGACCACAGTTCGCCGGTCTGCGGATGCCAGTCGAAGCCGATGGTGTTGCGCAGGCCGGACGCGACAATGCTGCGCTGCTGGCCGTCGGGCGAGACGCGCAGGATGGTGGCGTTTTCCGGGTTGCTCTCGTTGCAGGCATTGCAGGTGCTGCCCACGGTCAGGTACAGCATGCCGTCCGGTCCGAACGCGATGCTGCGGTTCGGATGCTGGCCCGAATCGGGCAGGTCGCCCAGCAGCAGTTTCAGCTCGCCCAGGCGGCCGTCCGGCCTGATGTCGGCCACGAACAGCTCCTTGACCGTCACCAGGTAGAACCTGTTGTCCTTGATCGCCATGCCATGCGCGCCGGCGCGGTTGGCCACCTCGACCGGGGCGCCGTCGGCCCGGCCGTCGCCGTTGGCGTCCTTCAGCAGCAGCACGTCGCCCTGGTCGCGCCGGCTCACGTAGATGTCGCCGTTCGGCGCCACCGCGATGATGCGGGCGTTCTTCAGGCCCGTGGCGAACGGTGTAACGGTGAAACCTTGCGGCGCGCGGATGCCCTTCATGCGCTCGGGCGTGGCGTCGACCTTGGCAGGCTTGAACACGTTGGCAGTGGCGGTGGCGCGCGTGCCGTCGCCCTGTTGGGCCCAGGCGGCGCCGACCGCCAGGCATAGCAGGCTTGCGGATAACGCGTGTTTCATGAAAGTTTTCTCCCCTGTCGTCGTTGTCCGGATACTTCTGGTCATTGATCCTGACACGGACGAACGCTTCGGTATGTGGGAGCGCGCACGCAGTTCGGCGCCCCCGCGTGACAAAGCTTGAACATTCGCCTGCGGCACGCTGCTACCATCCTGCCATGCCTCCCTTGCTTGCCTTGGTCCTGGACCGCCTTGCCGGTGTGTTCCGCCCCGCCGACCATGAACCGCCGTCGCCTTTCTTCACCCCCGACGAAATCGGACGTCTCCACCGTGCCGGCGCGGACCCCCGCACCGCCCTCGATGAGCAGACCTGGCGCGACCTGCTGCTGGAATCATGGGAAGAGCGGCTGGCCCAGGACAGCAGCATCTATGGCCGCCAGCTGTTGCACCAGCGCCTGCGCGCGGGCCTGGCGGATGCCGACTGCGCGGTCCTGGCCGGGCGCCTGCGCGGGCTGCTGGACGACCCGGCGCGGATCGATGCGCTGACGCGCGCCCTGCGGCCCTTGCGCTTTGCCGAAACGGAGGTGGCCGGCCTGCTGTTCGGCGGGGCCGGTGAGGACATGCCCGAGCCGCCCTGGTGGAGCCGTTTTCTCTGGACGCTGCCGGTCTTCCTGCTGCTGTCGCTGGGCCTGCTGGCCACGCAGCCGCTGGGCTGGGTAGCGACGCTCGTTGCGGCAGCGCCGCTGATGGCGCTGCAGATCAGCTATCACCGCCGTATGGAGCTGTGGAATAACATGCTGGGCAGCCTGAATGCGCTGCTGGCAGGCAGCCACGCACTGGCGGAACTGGGCGGCCCGCTGCTGGAACACTTTGTCGAGCAGCGCGCCGCGGCGGCGCGCCTGCACGGGCGCATCGGCCGCTCGCTCCTGATCCGCATGATTCCTGGGGGAATGGCTTATGCCAACTGGTTCGCTGCCTACAACGTCCGCCATTACTGGAAAACCGTCCGTATCGTGGCCGGTGCACGCGACTTCCTGCGCGCCTGCTACCTGCGCAGCGCCGCGCTGGAGGCCGACGTGGCGCTGGCGCGCCACCTGCGCGGCCAGCCCACCTGGTGCTGGGCCGAGCGCAGCGCAGCACGCACGCTCGACCTGCAGGAAGGCGTGCATCCGCTGATGGATGCGCCGGTCCCGCTGTCCATCGGCCTGGACGGGCAGGGCGCCTTCATCTCCGGGCAAAATGCCTCGGGCAAGAGCACCTTGTTGCGCATGGTGGGCCTGAACCTGGTGGCGGCGCGCGCCTTCGGCTTCTGCTACGCGCGGTCGGCGCGCCTGCCGGCAGTGCCGGTGCGCGCCAGCATGCAGAACGAGGATTCGCTGCTGGGCGGCGAGAGTCTCTATATGTCGGAGCTGCGCCGCGCGCGCGAACTGCTGGCCGCCGGCGGCGCGCCGCCCGGCGTCTGCCTGGTCGACGAGGTCTTCCGCGGCACCAACCACCTGGAGTCGGTCTCGGCCGCCAGCGCGGTGCTGGAAAGCCTGTGCGAACGCGACCTGGTGCTGGTGTCTTCGCATAACCTGGTGCTGGCGCGCATCCTGGCGGGAACACTCGAACCACTTCGCATCGATACCGCGAGCGGCCGGCCGGCCCTGGCGCCGGGCGTGCTGCGCAACCCGAACGGCATCGCGCTGCTGGCGACGCAGGGCTTCGGCGCCCGCATCGAGGACCGGGCGGCCGAAGTGGCGCGCTGGCTCAGCGCGCACCTGGGCGAGCATCCCGGTGGGCATCCGGCGCGGCCGGTCCCGGATCGCCCGGTCGAGGCCGCCGTTCCCCGCTGCGCCTGACCGGCTGTCGGGCGGGCATGCTTGTCACCTCGATAAGTTGCCTGTCTTGCAATGGCAACGCCGTGTTGTAGCAGTCTTGCCACATCCGGCGCCGTAAACCGCGTCCGCGCCCTTTTCCCGGCTTGACGCGCGGGCAAAGCGGTTGACCGGGTTGCGCATCGGGTCTATACTCGCGAGTTCTCGATTTATTCTGCACATGATTTCAGCATTCGCGCATTTGCAGCCGCTCCTTCGGTGAGTGGCTTTCGTCGCCTCTGCTGTGGGCAGGATGCCGGGACTAGGTTTCAGTCCCCGGACAAGCGCAACAAGGGTCCGGGTCATCAACGTAGTAATTTTGTTGGATTTTTGAACGATGCCAACCATCAATCAACTGATTCGCAAGCCGCGTGAAGCCGCGGTTGTGAAGAGCAAGTCCCCGGCACTGGAAAACTGCCCGCAGAAGCGCGGCGTGTGCACCCGTGTCTACACCACGACCCCGAAGAAGCCGAACTCGGCACTGCGTAAGGTCGCCAAGGTGCGCCTGACCAACGGTTTCGAAGTCATTTCGTACATCGGCGGTGAAGGCCACAACCTGCAAGAGCACAGCGTCGTCCTGATCCGCGGCGGCCGTGTGAAAGACTTGCCGGGTGTGCGTTACCACATGGTCCGCGGCGCGCTGGATACCCAGGGCGTGAAAGACCGTAAGCAGGCTCGCTCGAAGTACGGTGCGAAGCGCGCCAAGGCCGGCGCCAAGAAGTAATCCTGCGATCTCGTCACATCGAGGTCACATTTATAAGTTAAGTTGAGCCGGCCGGAAGGCCGAGTAAGTGAAAGATCATGAGGGTCTTTCGCGAGTGCGGATCCCGCACTCAACTGAAGATAGGAAGGAATTGAAATGCCACGTCGTCGTGAAGTACCCAAGCGCGAAATCCTGCCGGATCCAAAATTCGGCAACACCGATGTCGCCAAGTTCGTCAATGTCCTGATGCTGTCCGGTAAGAAATCGGTCGCTGAAAACATCATCTACGGTGCGTTCGAATACATCCAGTCGAAATCGGGCAAAGACCCGCTGGAAGTGTTCACGACCGCGATCAACAACGCCAAGCCGCTGGTGGAAGTCAAGTCCCGCCGTGTCGGTGGCGCCAACTACCAGGTGCCAGTGGAAGTTCGTCCGGTTCGTCGTATGGCGCTGTCCATGCGTTGGTTGCGCGAAGCCGCAAACAAGCGCAGCGAAAAATCCATGCCGCAACGCCTGGGTGGTGAACTGATGGAAGCCGCGGAAATGCGCGGCGGCGCGATGAAGCGTCGTGACGAAGTCCACCGTATGGCAGAAGCGAACAAGGCGTTCTCGCACTTCCGCTTCTAAGCACCTGGCCAAACCCCTTTGGGGGCGCGGCCACGCAGTATCTGTTGTTCAGGCCGGGCACATTTTGATCACCAAGATGCCGCCCGGTTTTGTCCATTCAAAGATTTAGGAAAAATTATGGCACGCAAGACCCCCATTGAGCGCTACCGCAATATCGGTATTTCCGCTCACATCGATGCTGGCAAAACCACCACCACCGAACGCGTCCTGTTCTACACGGGCGTGAACCACAAGATCGGCGAAGTGCACGATGGCGCAGCGACGATGGACTGGATGGAGCAGGAGCAGGAACGCGGCATTACCATTACCTCGGCAGCGACGACCTGCTTCTGGAAAGGTATGGCCGGTAACTTCGAGCCGCACCACATCAACATCATCGACACCCCGGGCCACGTCGACTTCACCATTGAAGTCGAGCGCTCGATGCGCGTGCTGGACGGCGCCTGCATGGTGTACTGCGCAGTCGGCGGCGTGCAGCCACAGTCGGAAACCGTGTGGCGTCAGGCCAACAAGTACAAAGTCCCGCGTCTGGCCTTCGTCAACAAGATGGACCGTACCGGCGCCAACTTCTTCAAGGTCTATGAGCAGATGCGCGCTCGCCTGAAGGCCAACCCGATCCCGCTGCAAATCCCGATCGGCGCGGAAGAAAACTTCCTGGGCGTGGTCGACCTGGTCAAGATGAAAGCAATCTTCTGGGACGAAGCATCGCAGGGCATGAAGTTCGACTACCGCGACATCCCGGCCGAACTGGTGGATCAAGCCAACGAATGGCGCGAGAAGCTGGTCGAAACCGCCGCTGAAGCGTCGGAAGAGCTGATGAACAAGTACCTGGAAGAAGGCGAACTGTCGGAAGCCGAGATCAAGGCCGCCCTGCGCCAGCGCACCATCGCATCGGAAATCGTCCCGATGATGTGCGGCACCGCGTTCAAGAACAAGGGCGTGCAGGCCATGCTCGACGCCGTCATCGAATACCTGCCGTCGCCAGTGGACATTCCACCGGTCGCCGGCACTGACGAAGATGACCAGCCGGTTACCCGCCGCGCTGCCGACGACGAGAAGTTCTCGGCGCTGGCATTCAAGATCATGACCGACCCGTTCGTCGGCCAGCTGATCTTCTTCCGCGTCTACTCGGGCACGATCAATTCGGGCGACACCGTGTACAACCCGGTCAAGCAGAAGAAGGAACGCCTGGGCCGCATCCTGCAGATGCACGCCAACCAGCGTGAAGAGATCAAGGAAGTCCGTGCCGGCGACATCGCTGCTGCGGTCGGCCTGAAAGATGCGACCACCGGCGAAACCCTGTGCGATCCATCGTCGGTGATCACCCTGGAAAAGATGGTGTTCCCGGAGCCGGTCATCCAGCAGGCCGTCGAGCCGAAGACCAAGGCCGACCAGGAAAAGATGGGCCTGGCGCTGAACCGCCTGGCACAGGAAGATCCGTCGTTCCGCGTGCGTACCGACGAAGAATCGGGCCAGACCATCATCGGTGGTATGGGCGAGCTGCACCTGGAAATTATCGTTGACCGCATGAAGCGTGAGTTCAACGTGGAAGCGACCGTCGGCAAGCCGCAGGTCGCCTACCGCGAGACCATCCGCAAGGCAGTCACTGATGTCGAAGGCAAGTTCGTCAAGCAGTCGGGCGGCCGCGGCCAGTACGGCCACGCCGTCCTGTCGATCGAGCCGCAAGAGCCGGGCAAGGGCTTCGAATTCGTCGACGCCATCAAGGGCGGTGTGATTCCTCGCGAATACATCCCGGCAGTCGAGAAGGGTGTGCGCGAGACCCTGACCAGCGGCGTGCTGGCTGGCTATCCGGTGGTTGACGTGAAAGTCACCGTGACCTTCGGTTCGTACCACGACGTCGACTCGAACGAAAACGCGTTCCGTATGGCGGGTTCGATGGCATTCAAGGATGGCTGCCGCAAGGCATCGCCGGTCATCCTCGAGCCGATGATGGCCGTGGAAGTGGAAACGCCGGAAGACTACGCTGGTTCGGTGATGGGCGACCTGTCGTCGCGCCGCGGTATGGTGCAGGGCATGGACGAAATCCCGGGCGGCGGCGGCAAGATCATCAAGGCTGAAGTCCCGCTGTCGGAAATGTTCGGTTACTCGACCTCGCTGCGTTCGGCGACCCAGGGCCGCGCGACCTACACGATGGAGTTCAAGCACTATTCGGAAGCTCCGAAGCACGTGATCGACGCCATCGTTACCGCGAAATCCAAGTAATCGCGTAGTTCAGGGGGCAGGCAGCAAAGCCTGCCCCTTCAAAAAAATATAGCTAAACAGTTTATTTAAAGGAAGATCGAAATGGCAAAAGGTAAATTCGAACGGACCAAGCCGCACGTCAACGTCGGCACCATCGGTCACGTTGACCACGGTAAAACCACCCTGACGGCAGCCATCGCAACCGTCCTGTCGAAGAAGTTCGGCGGCGAAGCCAAGGCCTACGACCAGATCGACGCGGCTCCGGAAGAAAAAGCACGCGGCATCACCATCAACACCGCGCACGTCGAATACGAAACCGCGAACCGTCACTACGCGCACGTCGACTGCCCAGGCCACGCCGACTACATCAAGAACATGATTACCGGTGCCGCGCAGATGGACGGCGCGATCCTGGTGTGCTCGGCCGCTGACGGCCCGATGCCGCAGACCCGCGAGCACATCCTGCTGGCGCGTCAGGTTGGCGTTCCGTACATCATCGTGTTCCTGAACAAGTGCGACCTGGTCGACGACGCAGAGCTGCTGGAACTGGTCGAAATGGAAGTCCGTGAGCTCCTGTCGAAGTACGAGTTCCCAGGCGACGACCTGCCAATCATCAAGGGTTCGGCACGTATGGCGCTGGAAGGCCAGGCTGGCGAAATGGGCGAAGACGCGATCATGGCCCTGGCCGACGCGCTGGACACCTACATCCCGACCCCGGAACGTGCCGTCGACGGCGCCTTCCTGATGCCGGTGGAAGACGTGTTCTCGATCTCGGGCCGCGGTACCGTGGTGACCGGTCGTGTCGAGCGCGGCGTGATCAAGGTCGGCGAAGAAATCGAAATCGTCGGCATCATCGACACCGTCAAGACCACCTGCACCGGCGTGGAAATGTTCCGCAAGCTGCTGGACCAGGGTCAAGCTGGCGACAACGTCGGCCTGCTGCTGCGCGGCACCAAGCGTGAAGACGTCCAGCGTGGCCAGGTTCTGGCCAAGCCGGGCTCGATCAAGCCGCACAACCACTTCACCGGTGAGATCTACGTCCTGTCGAAAGACGAAGGCGGCCGTCACACCCCGTTCTTCAACAACTACCGTCCGCAGTTCTACTTCCGTACGACTGACGTGACCGGTTCGATCGAGCTGC
This sequence comes from Telluria sp. ZB4P34, assembly GCF_059686055.1. Lineage (NCBI taxonomy): Bacteria > Pseudomonadati > Pseudomonadota > Betaproteobacteria > Burkholderiales > Oxalobacteraceae > Telluria > Telluria sp. ZB4P34. The sequence goes on from NZ_JCASIF010000003.1 coordinate 368,088, forward strand.
CGGCCGACAAAGAAATGGTCATGCCAGGCGACAACGTGTCGATCACCGTCAAGCTGATCGCTCCGATCGCGATGGAAGAAGGCCTGCGCTTCGCAATCCGCGAAGGCGGCCGTACCGTCGGCGCCGGCGTCGTGGCGAAAATCATCGCCTAATAGGTGAGCTCCAGGGCGGCGTCAGCCGCCCAAAGGCAAAACAAATGTCAGCTTCGGCTGACATTTGTTTTTGTGCCAGGCTTTTTAACGCATTTCCCCCTTCGATGGGGCGAGCAGTCCGCACGACCACGTCCTATCCTGTACGGCTCATCAGTCACCGGGAGGATCAGCGTGTCACTCTGCATTGCCAGCCAAGCCAAGTCCTTCCTCGTCCTGGGCGCTTTCGCCCTGATCGCCGGCAGTCTCGGCGCCTGTAGCGGCGGGTCTTCGGCGCCGCCTGCCGCGACGCCGCAAGCGAACGGCCCCGGCGGCAACGGCAACCCATCCACCGGCCCCATCGCCGCCGTCCGCGAGCTGTGGACGCCCACCGTCGTACCGGACACCCGCACCGAGCCCGTGCTGTACGAGGTCGTCACCACCGGCCGCCCCGCAGCGGTCACGCTCACGATCGGCAACAGCGATATCGCCCTCGCCGACAACGGCCTCGGCGGCGACAAGCTTGCGGGCGACGGCACCTGGAGCGTGCAGCTGCCGGTTGCCACGATCCTCGCCCGCAACACACCCGCCCGCGTGCACCGCCCCATGCTGGGCCAGCTGCGCCTGGCCGGCGGCGCGGACGTGTATAACGTTGGCGCCGAAGTCTGGACCGCATCGATGGGCCTGCCCACAGCCCGGCCGATCGCCGGAGGCCAGGAGACCGATTACCTCGTCAACTACACGGCGAGCACCGCGCAGCTGAGCAGTTTCGACGCCGAAGCCTGGGCGCGCACCTTCTACGCCAGCTATCCGGACGACTACGATTTCCTGAACTTCGTGCTGGTCGGCGGAACCCGCGGCAACCGCTACCACAGCAACGTGCGCAGTGCCGTGACCGGCATCGGCATGGCGCCGCTCGCCGCCGGCGCCAGCTACGGCAGCGCAGCCCGCCTGCTGGGCTACAACGTGTTCCCGCTGTCCAGCCTGATGGACCACGGCGCCAAAGGTTTCCTGCACGAGACCGCCCACCAGTGGATCAGCCAGCTGACGACGGCGCCCTTCGCTTCCGGCAGGCCCCATTGGCCGAAAGGCAGCATCGCAAGCGGCATCATGGGCTTCAGCATGCCGCCGAGCGGGCAGGGCGGGGAATTCCCCTTTACCTTTACTGCGGACGGCAAGGGCGGCTATGTCGCCAGCCTGCAGGACGACGCAGCACGCACCAGCTTCAACATGATCGAGTTGTACATGATGGGATTGGCCGCCGCGGACGAGGTGCCGGACTACTTCGTGCTGAAAGACCAGAGCATGAATGTGGTCCCCGGCCAGCAGCTGTCCGCCGCCGACATCCAGACCGTGCGGGTGGCCGACGTGATTGCAGCCGCCGGAATACGCACGCCGGGCGTCGCAAACTCGCAGAAAGCCTTCCGCAGCGCCACCATCATCCTGTCGGAACGCCCGCTCGACGCCCATGCGCTTGGCCTCTACGAGTACTTCGTCCGGCGCGGCGAGGCGCGCACCGAACTCCCCTGCGCCGAGGGCCTGGCGGGAGGACTCAGCTGCAAGCCATGGTACCTGGCGACCGGCGGGCGCTCGACCATGTCCCTGCGCATCCGCTGAAGCAGGGCAGGTTCGAACGAAACGCAACACTTGCCGGCAGCCGCGCAGTGGCAGTATACGGGTTGCCGGCATTGTGATACGATGCTGACCCTGTTGCGCATATGGATTTCCGTATGCGTTTTTTATTGCCACACCCCCCGTGTGGTTCGCTCTTTAAGGAATAGCAATGTCCGCTTCGAATCAAAAGATCCGTATCCGCCTGAAAGCGTTCGACTACAAGCTGATCGACCAGTCGGCCCTGGAAATCGTCGATACCGCCAAGCGCACCGGCGCAGTCGTCAAGGGCCCGGTCCCGCTGCCGACCCGCATCCAGCGCTTCGACATCCTGCGTTCCCCGCACGTCAACAAGACCTCGCGCGACCAGTTCGAAATCCGTACGCACCAGCGTCTGATGGACATCGTGGATCCGACCGACAAGACCGTTGACGCACTGATGAAGCTCGACCTGCCGGCTGGCGTCGACGTCGAAATCAAGCTGCAGTAATCGCATCCACCGCAAGCGCCCGGCGCTGCGGTCAGCAAGGGCCGGACATCCGCAAGGGTGTCCGGCCCTTGTCATTTGCGGCCGCCGTGGAGCGGCCGCCGTGGAGCGGCCGTCGTGGAAGCTCAGTTCAGAAGGGCGTAGAGGGCGGGCCCGAGCAGGCTGCCGATCGCGGCGCCGGCGCCGAGCAGCACGACCAGCAGGGCGTAGCGGCCGATCCAGCCGACCAGCGTCGGGGGCGGGGACATGCCGGTGAAATGCGAGCGCAGGCTGGCGGTGCTCAGGCGGGTGGCATCGTCCGGCAGATGATCGGGGTGCGACATGGGGCCTCCGTGCAAAAAACCATTGTCGAGCGTGCTTCTCATGCGCACCTTGAATTTCCGCAACGGCGGATGACAGTAGTCTCATCTGGATCGTGCTTCGGGAAACGAACCTTCTGCGTATAGTGGACACGCGATCAACGTGGAGAAAGGCCGACAGTGCAAAAGCTATATTCGATCGGACTCGTCGCGCTGCTGGCCGCATGCTCGGACAAGGCGCCACAGGCAACTGCCAGCGCCGGCACGCCTCCCGCCCGCACGCAACACGATGCGCCGGCACACGCACCGGCGGCGACGCCTCCGGCGGACCTCGATACCCTGCGCGCTGAAGGTGTCGGGCCGATTCGTTTCGGGATGCGCCTGGCGCAGGCGGAGCAGGCGAGTGGCGGCAAAGCGGCCTTGCCCACGCCCTTCGATCCGGCCTGCAGCATGGTGCGATTCCCGGCCTTGCCGAAGCTGCGCTTCATGGTCGAGAACGGTGTTGTCACGCGCGCCGACGCCGAGCCCGGAATCGGGAACGCGGTGGGTGTCGCAGTCGGAGACACGCTGGCGCACATCCGGACCACGCATCCGCAGGCGATCGTGAGCCCCCACAAATACGATGCCGACGCCCATTACGTGAGCTTCCCCAGCGCCGATGGCCGCGCAGCGATCCTGCTGGAGGAAGCGGGCGGCAAGGTGACCAGGATCCGCGCAGGTCTCCAGCCATCGGTAGCCTACGTCGAGACCTGCGGTTAGCCAGGCCGGCGCTTCAATACGTCCATGAAGCGTTCGTAGTTATCGCTCAGGGAAGCATTGTCGGGATACTTCGCGAAGAACGCCTCGTACAGCCTGCGCATGGCATCATCGTCCTCCAGGGCTGGACGCGCCACTTGCAAATCGTCCGCCATCCAGTCGCGAATATCCTGCTTCTTTCCGCCGAAGCGCGCCGCCCCATAAATGAAGCGGCCCATACCGTCATGGTTCATGCTCCCCATCCTTTCTTTCAGCCAGTGACCAATGGTGTTGGTGTGGGGGTACCGATAGAGACAAGGCTCAGCCCTTCGACCCGGTCTTCCAGCGCAGGCCGAAACCGAAGTGGCGGTCCATCAGCTCGTGCGCGCTGGTGCCGCCCATCTGCTGGAAGTATTCAGCCAGCTTGGTGACCTGCAGGCTGCCGCCGCGGTTCTCGATCAGGGCAATGGCGCACATCATCTGGTTGCCGCCGCCGTCCAGCCTGACTTCGATTGGCGTCTGGTCGGGCGCGGCGATGGTCACCGCGCCGTCCGTCGCCGCCCAGTTGGGCACGCCTTCGTAGATGAAGGAAAAGATCAGTGCGCGCCGGATCGCGTCGAAGCGCTCGCCGTTGATATACAGGTTCTCGCCGCCGGCCACGGCCCCGGTACGGTCGTCGGCGTCGAGCCGGATGAAGGGTTCGCGCTCGAAGTCGCCCCAGGCGTTGCCGAGCGCCTGCACCAGCCCGCGCCGGCCGTCGGCCAGCTCGTACATGCAGCCGAGGTCGAGGTCGATGCCGCCGCGGCCCTTGCGGCCGGCGCCGATGCCACCGCCTGCGCCGCCGATCAGCTTGTCGAAGAAGCCCGTCTTCGCGGGCTGCGGCGGCGCCGTGATGGCCGACTGGTTCCAGTTCAGGTTGACATGGATGCGCCCGAAGCCGCGGCCGGCGCGCTTGTCGAGCGAGACCTTGTCGCCGCGCTTTTCCAGCGTGACCTTCGACAGCGAAACCCTGGGCTGCGCGGGCGGGGCAGCCGGGGCAGGGGGAGAAGCAGGGCCGGGCGCGGCCGGTTTCGCCTCGGTGCCGCCGAAATGCGCCAGCAGCGCCGACAGTCCGCCGTTGAAGCCCTGGCCGACCGCACCGAAGCGCCACGATCCGTCGCGCCGGTACAGCTCCGCCACGATGACCGCCTTCTCGTCGCCGAAGTCGGCGCCTGACCACGGGAAGCGCAAGGCACTGCCGATGCTCAGGGAACAGGCGCCGAGCGCGCGCATGGACTGCACGCCGTCGATCGCGGCCACGAACACCAGCTTCGCAATGCCCGCAGGCAGGCGCTCGAGGTCGACGGCGAAGCGGGACAGCGAGCCCGCCAGCTCCAGCCGCACCGCGCCCTCGGGGCTGGCCAGCTGGTTGTAGAACACCATGTAGCGCTCGTCCGACAGGCGGTCCGCCGCATCCAGGCCGAAGCAGGACACGTCGACCGACAGGCCGGGCGCGCCGATGTCGACTTCGACGGTGAAGGCATTGCCGGCGCCGAGGTCGGCCAGCTTGCCCTTCTGGCCACGCGAAAACAGGTTCATGAGGGTTCTCCTTCCATCGAATGGGGGCCGAAACGCTGCGACTGTTCCACCAGCCGCTCGGCCCAGGCGCGGTGGGTCGCCACTTCGCACATCGCGTCGTCCATGCGGAATACCGCAGGACTCGCCTCGTCGAGAATGGCGTGCGCCACCGCCAGGTCTTGCGGGCGCACCCGGTAGTGCCGTTCGATCGGGCCGATCTGGCTCGGATGGATCGCCGTCTTGCCGACCATGCCGTAGGCCAGGTCTTCCAGCACTTCCTGGTCGAGCAGTTCCGGCAGGTCGAGGTATTCGAACACCGGCGCCGTGAGCGCGAAGCCCCAGGGACGGAAGGTGGTCACCAGGCGCGCGATGACGGGCCCCAGCGGGGTCCGGTAGATCGTCATGCCGCGCGGCCGGCGCAGGCCAAGCAGGGCGAGCAGGTCGTTGCCGCCGATGCGCAGGCACAGGATGCGCTGGCGCACGCCCGGGGCGTCGAACACGGCGCGCAGCTGCTGCATCTCGCTGTCGCTGAACACGTCCGCCGTTTCCAGGGTGGGCATCAGGACGTGGCAGGTGTCGCGCACCAGCCGGAAATAGGTCTCGAAGTTGTGCCGCGTGATCTTCGGCAGCACGAAGCCGCTCAGCTTCTCGGCGCCCGGCATGGCCAGCACCCGCGCCATCACGTCCGGATTGCGCACGCGGACGAAACGCTCGGCCGTGACGTCGGCCCGCATGTTGGCCAGCACCACCGACAGGTTGAACAGCGACCAGCTCAGCTCGCGGTCGGCGATGGCGTCTTCGAGGCAGAAGATGAGCGAGCGCGCCTGCGGCAGCTTGTCGCCGTTTGCGATTGCCGCCAGGTCCTTGTGATTGGCCGGCACGTACAGCGACGCGCCCAAGGTCTTGTTTGCCACACTAGCCATCCGTTGCACTCCTGATCAGGGATACTGCATGATAAGGCAGGGCCGGGTCGATCGCGACCGGCACCTGTTTTTCTTCCGCCAGCACTTCGAGGTGCTTCACATCGGCGGCGCCCGGCTGGCGCAGCACCAGCAGGCGCGGCACGCGGCGCAGCAGCACACGGGTGGCCTCGCCGATGCCCGGCTTGATGAGGTTCACATCGTCGATGCCGTAGCGCGCCATGGCGCCGTCCAGGTAGTCGCGCGAACGCCCGGCGGCCGCCCGCGCGTCGAGCGGCGCGGCATCCGGCAGGCGCCCGCGGGCCTGGGCCAGGGCCAGCGCCACCAGCGCGTCGACGAAGCGCTGCGACTGGTCGTGGGGAGCGAATTCGCTGTAGTACACGCAGCCATGGAAGTCGTCCGGCCCGATGCGCTCGTCCAGCACCGTGCGGCTCACCAGCCCCGACACGGTCGCGTTCAGGATGCTCGACGGGATCAGGTAGTCGCTGCCGGAGGCCGCACAGGCGCTTGCTCCGGCCAGGTCCGACAGCACGTACAGGCCGCTGTCGATGCCGGCCGCGTGCGCCGCATTGAAGGCGGACACCGACAGCGCCAGCTCGCGCGCGATCACGCCCTTGCCGGTCCAGCCGTCCACGAACACGATCGATTCCGGCGCATGGCCCTGCGCCAGGATGTGGCGCAGGGCCGCGCGGTCGATGCCGCGGTCGCGCACGATCGACACCGAATAGTGAGTCGCCTCGCGCCCGAACACCTCGCGCAGCAGGCGCGCCACCACCACGCCGACCGGCGTGCCGGCGCGCGCCAGCGAGACCACGGTGACGGCGCCGCCGCGCCGCGCGTCGATCAGGCCTGCCAGGCGCAGGCAGTCGGCCGCCATGCGCGCGTTGTTGGCGCGGCAGGCGTCCTCGAACACGGCCATGTAGCGGGGCGAGGGCGGCGCTTCGGGCGACAGCATCTGGCTGTAGTGGCGCTGGCCCGACTGGATCAGGCGTTCCTTCTCGAGCACGCTGGTGAATGCCTGCGCGGGCAAGCGCGTCAGCAGGAAGTCCACTTCGCCGGCGCGGTAGCTGCCCGGGAAGCTCACAGCGCCTCCACGGTCATGCGCGCCAGCTGGGTGGCGCGCGGCACGATGGCGTAGTCGCAGGCGGCCATGAAGCGCGCGTCCGAGCGGCTGTCGCCCATGCCGAAGGTGACGATGTCGCCGTACTCGGCGCGGAGCAGGGCGCTCACGTGGGCCACGGCGTTCGCCTTGTCGAGCGCCTTCGGCAGGATCGCCAGGTTATTGCCGTTGCGGTGCACGAGGTAGTCCGGGTGGCCGGCCGCGATCCAGGGCCGCACTACCTCATGTTCTATCGGCGCGAGGCGCTCGTGGCGCTTGTCCGGATCCTTCACGACCAGGAAGAAGGGCGTGGCGAAATCCTCGATCATGCGCGCGCGTCCGCCGAAGCCGGTACGCTGCGCGTAGTCGTCGATGTGGCGCGCCAGCTCCTGCAGGCCGGGCAGGGCCGCGTGCATGGCGCCGCGCATGCTTTCCAGCCAGGGCAGGTCGGCGCCGCGGCCGGGGAGCAGCACCACCCCGCCGTAGTTGATGACCGCATAGCTCTCGAAAGGCAGGTGCACGCGGCGCAGGCCATCGTGGTCGCGCGCGGTGGTCGGGATCACCGTCATCCCATCCTGCACGAAACTCAGGAAAGCGCGCTGGGCGCGGGTGGTGTACGAGCAGATGCTGCCGTCCTTGTAGTAGGCGGCCGGCTCGAGCGCGTCCGCGCCATTGAGCGGGCCGCATTTCTCGAAGGTCTGGAACAGCGTGTCGTCCAGGTCAGCGAACAGGAACTTCTTCAACGTCAGCCTCGGACAGGAAGTGGAAAAGGCGCGCATCGAGCTGCCCGGCAAGCTCGCGCAGGGCGGGGTTCGGTGCGGTCTCGTGGCAGACAAGCACGTGGTCGTACTGGCCCGGCGCGATGTTATAGATGAAATTGGCGATGCCTTCGCCGTAGTTGTCGGGGAAGGTCAATGCATGCGCGACGGCGCCCCAGGCCAGGATCGGCGAGCGCGTGGTGGACTGGACCACGACGTTCACGCCGCGCCGCTCCAAGGCCGCGCCGAGCAGGGTGGCGGCGTGCATGAACTCTCCGGTGCCCAGCACCGCCACCCTGGCGCCAGGGGCGAATTCGCTCGCCAGGCGCAGCGCCAGGTGCTCCGGCGCGCGCAGGGCCGCGCGCAGGCCGAGGCGGCCGAAGCGCGTGCTGGCGCCGCGGTCCGCCTCCGGATCGAAGCGCTGGGCGGCAGTGTCGGGCGCGACGTAGTCGCCCGGCGTGAAGCGGTATTCGCCGCTGAGCAGCGCCCCCATCGTCACCGGCAGGCCGAAGCGTGCCGACAGGCCGGCCGTCGCATCGCGCCCCATGAAGTTGGTGATCGTCGCCAGGTGCACGCGCGCGATCCCGGGATTGAGGCGGCGGCAGGCATCGAGCAGGTTGAGGAAGGTATTGCCGGTGCTGGCTTCGTCATCCACCAGCACCAAGGTGGAGGCGGTCAGCAGCAGCTGGCGCAGCGCCGGGTCTTCCGGCATGTGCAGGAACTGGCGCGGCGCGTGGCTGTGCGCTTCCTCGAACTCGATCAGCTCTCCCGTGCCGCTGCGGTAGCGCGTGGTGTGGATGAACAGCGCGTCCAGTCCGGGATGCGTGCGCAGCCAGGCTTCGAACACGCCCTGGCCCAGGCCGATGGCGGTTTCGGCCATGGCGATGAACACCACGGGACCCTCGACCGCCGGCACGGTGGCCGCGAGACGGTCGTGAACGGCGATCATGCCGGAGGGTTTCACCGGCCAGTGCTTGCCCAGCACCTTGCTCAGAAAGAGAAAGCCGCGCTTGGCGTTGGCGCGGGCGGCAAAACCGAGCAGGTCTTCGAACTCGTCCGCGCCGTCCGCCAGCGTGACGTCGAGCGTCCCGGTTGGCAAGGCCACGCTGCGCCGGGCCAGCAAAGCCAGGTCCGACTTCGCGTTCATGCCAGCTCCATCGCTGCGGCCACCTCGATCACGCGCATGCCATTGCGTACCTCGGCCACCTCGACCGTGTCGAAGCCGTCGGCAAAGCCCTTCAGCGCGATCCAGGGCAGGTTCGGCCCGGCCGCGCAGGCCATGCCGATGCCGCCGGACATGCGCGGATTGATCTCCAGCAGGCGGGGCCGCATTGTCCCCTCCCTTGCGGCTTCGCGGAACTGCACGTTGAAGACGCCGTTCAGGCCATAGTCGGCGGCCAGCTTCCTGGTCGCCTCGATGATCTCGGGCCGCATGTCGATCAGCTGGCCGCTGCCGCTCTGCGACAGCTTGCGGCGCGCCACCGCGACCACCAGGCGGCCATGGTCGCCGACGCAGTCGACGCTGTACTCGCTTCCATCGAGGAATTCCATCAGCAGCATGGTGCGGAACTCACCCAGCTCGGCCAGGCCGCGGCGCAGGTCCTGGTAGCCGATGTGGTACTCGACGCCTGCCATCAGCAGGGCTGCGCTGCTGCGCGCCTCGTCGACGATGGCGAAGCCGATGCCGTAGATGCCGCGCGAAGGCTTGATGCACAGCTTCGCATGGCGCGGGCGCAGCTCGGCCCAGGCGGCATCGAACTGCGCGAGGTTCTCGAAGCGGCGGAACTCGGCCACCGGCGCCTGCTCCAGCATCGTCTCCGCATAGAAGCCTGCCTTGTCGTGCATGAGCTGCAGCTTCGAAGGGGAGGCCGCGCTCAGGACGCGGGTGCCGATCTCCAGGAAGCGCCCATGGTGGGCGGCCAGGGTGGTGGCTTCGCGGCCCGGCACGAAGATGTCGATGCGCTGCTCGCGGCAGAACGCCAGGCACCAGTCGACGTAGGCGCTCGGTTCCAGGCCGGTGGGTTCGGCGTGGAATTCGTGGGCCAGGCGCGCCGCCGGCGTATGGCGGTTGGCATTGCTGTGGATGATGGTGAAACGGCCGGCGGTGTCGGCTTCGCGGATCAGCTTGATGGCTGCGTAGACGGACGAGAACGTCCTGTTGTACCAGACGCGCATGAAATCTTTCAGGACGGGGTGGACAGGCGCCCGCAGCGAAGCGGGCGCGTGAAGCGCTGATCGTTCAGACGTTGACGCCGAACGAACGGGCGAGCGGGCCGAGGCCGCCCTTGAAGCCCTGGCCGACGGCGCGGAACTTCCATTCGCCGCCATGGCGGTACAGTTCGCCGAAAATCATCGCGGTTTCCGTCGAGCTGTCTTCGGACAGGTCGTAGCGCGCGATCTCGGCTTCGCCATTCGCGTTCAGGCAGCGGATGTAGGCCTTGGCGACCATGCCGAAATTCTGGCGGCGCGCGTCGGCGTCGTGGATGGTGACGCAGAACGAGACCTTGTCGATGTCGCTCGGCACACGCGACAGGTCGACGGCGATCTTCTCGTCGTCGCCGGCGCCCTGGCCGGTGGTGTTGTCGCCGGCATGCTCCACCGAGCCGTCGCTCGACTTCAGGTTGTTATAGAAGATGAAGTCGCTGTCGCCCCGCACCTTGGCGTCGGCCTTGAGCAGGAAGGCGCTGCCGTCGAGGTCGAAGGCGGCGCCGTCGGTGGAGCGCGGGTCCCAGCCCAGGCCGATGATGACCTTGGTCAGGCCGGGTGCTTCCTTGCTCAGGTTGACGTTGCCGCCTTTCTGCAGACTGATTGCCATATGAACTCCTTGCGTGGTCGGGTTGAGCGGGCGCCGATGAGGCGTGAATTATTCGATTGTACACGCTCACATTTCACATTGCCCCCCTCTCGACACGTCCATGCGCCAGGGGCCGACGCGTGACGTTCCGGGCACGCGCCGCCTGTAGAAAACAGGACTTGCACGATTGATCAACACAGCTATTGCAAAAACCGCGGACCCGCACGTATAATGCGGCTCCCCGGGCGGTTAGTTCAGCTGGTTAGAATACTTGGTCGACATCCAAGGGGTCGCAGGTTCGAATCCTGCACCGCCCACCAGACTTCCAGATCGCAGGCCCAGAGCCTGCAGAGAAAAGACGGTTCGCCGTGTTTTCTGTGCTGACCAGCAGGTCAGATTCCTCATCTTCTCCAGCTACTGCGAATACGCAACAGGGTCGACATACCCCTGATTCTCTTGTTGCGTCAAGCCTTTTTGCGCGCTATACTAGCCGGCTTCGGTACGGGTATCTCTTTTTCGCCTGTACCTTTTCCTGGTAGTTTAATTAGCCCCGCCCAATCGTAGGTGGGAATGGAGAAAAAATGAGCCTGGGCCTCCTCGGTCGCAAGGTTGGCATGATGCGTATCTTTACGGATGACGGCGATTCGATCCCTGTCACCGTGCTGGACGTGTCCAACAACCGTGTTGCGCAAGTCAAAACCCCTGAAACTGACGGCTACACTGCTGTGCAAGTCGTCTTCGGTCAACGTCGCGCCTCGCGCGTGAACAAGGCCGCTGCCGGTCACTTCGCCAAAGCTGGCGTCGAAGCCGGTACGATGCTGCGTGAATTCCTCATCGATTCCGCTAAAGCCGCTGAACTCAAAGCCGGCGACACCATCAATGCTTCGATGTTCGAAGTGGGCCAGAAAATCGACGTGCAAGGCACCTCGATCGGTAAGGGCTACGCCGGTACCATCAAGCGTCACAACTTCGCCTCGGGTCGTCAGACCCACGGTAACTCGCGTTCGCACAACGTTCCTGGCTCCATCGGTATGGCGCAGGATCCGGGCCGCGTGTTCCCAGGCAAGCGCATGACCGGTCACATGGGCGACGTTACCGTCACCACCCAGAACCTGGAAATCGCCCGCATCGACGCTGACCGTCAACTGCTGCTCGTGAAGGGTGCCGTTCCCGGCGCCAAGAACGGCCAAGTGATCGTCAAGCCGGCTGTCAAAACCAAAGCCAAGAAAGGAGCCTAAGTATGGAACTCCAGCTCCTGAATGAGCAAGGTCAAGCTGGCGCCGGCGTTGCAGCTGCCGACACCGTGTTCGGCCGCGAATACAATGAAGCCCTGATCCACCAGATCGTGGTCGCCTACGCCGCCAACGCGCGCAGCGGCAACCGCAAGCAGAAGGATCGTGAAGAAGTCAGCCACACCACGAAGAAGCCATGGCGCCAGAAGGGCACCGGCCGCGCTCGTGCCGGTATGTCGTCGTCGCCTCTGTGGCGCGGCGGTGGTCGCATCTTCCCGAACTCGCCTGACGAGAACTTCACCCACAAAGTGAACAAGAAGATGTTCCGTGCAGGTATCTGCTCGATCTTCTCGCAGCTGGCCCGCGAAGGCCGTCTGGTCGTCATCGAGAACCTGTCGATCGAAGCGCCGAAGACCAAGCTGCTGCAGCAGAAGCTGCAAGGCATGGGCCTGGAATCGGTCCTGGTGATCACCGACACCATCGAAGAGAACCTGGAACTGGCGTCGCGCAACCTGCCGCACGTGCTCGTCGTCGAGCCGAAGGCAGCCGACCCGATGTCGCTGGTGTTCTACAAAAAAGTCCTGGTCACCAAAGCAGCCCTGGCCAAGATCGAGGAGATGTACGCATGAGCGCCGCAATCAAATTCAGCGAAGAGCGCCTGATGAAGGTGCTGCTGGCTCCGGTCATTTCCGAAAAGGCGACCTTCGTCGCTGAAAAGAACGAACAGATCGTGTTCAAGGTTCTGCCGGACGCGACCAAGCCGGAAATCAAGGCCGCCGTCGAACTGCTGTTCAAGGTCGAAGTGGAATCGGTGCAAACCGTTAACCGCGAAGGCAAGGTCAAGCGTTCGGGCCGTTTCACCGGTCGCCGCAACCACACCAAGCGCGCTTTCGTGGCCCTCAAGCCGGGCCAGGAAATCAATTTTGTCGAGGAGGCTAAATAATGGCACTCGTTAAGATGAAGCCAACCTCCCCAGGCCGTCGCGGCATGGTGAAGGTTGTGACCGAAGGCCTGTACAAAGGCCGTCCGCTCGCAGCCCTGGTTGAGAAGAAATCGAAGACTGCTGGCCGTAACAACAACGGTCACATCACCACCCGCCACATCGGCGGTGGCCACAAGCAGCACTATCGTCTGGTCGACTTCAAGCGCCAGAAGGATGGTATCCCTGCCAAGGTCGAGCGTATCGAATACGACCCGAACCGTACCGCGCACATCGCTCTGCTGTGCTACGCGGACGGCGCCCGTGCGTACATCATCGCTCCGAAGGGCGTCGCTGTCGGCGATACCCTGATGAACGGTTCGGAAGCACCGATCAAGGCCGGTAACTGCCTGCCGATCCGCAACATCCCGGTTGGTACCGTGATGCACTGCATCGAAATGCTGCCTGGCAAAGGCGCACAGATGGCCCGCACCGCCGGCGCCGCTGTCGTCCTGATGGCCCGCGAAGGCACCTACGCCCAGGTTCGCCTGCGCTCGGGTGAAGTCCGCCGCGTGCACATCGAGTGCCGTGCAACCGTGGGTGAAGTCGGCAATGCCGAACACAGCCTGCGCAAGATCGGTAAAGCTGGTGCGATGCGTTGGCGCGGTGTCCGCCCGACCGTCCGCGGTGTCGTCATGAACCCGGTCGACCACCCGCACGGTGGTGGTGAAGGCAAGACGGCGGCAGGTCGCCATCCGGTGTCGCCATGGGGCCAGCAGACCAAGGGCAAGAAGACGCGCTCGAACAAGCGCACTTCGTCGATGATCGTCTCGCGCCGCGGCAAGAAATAAGGGATAACACATGACTCGTTCATTGAAAAAAGGGCCGTTCATTGACGCCCACCTGGTGAAAAAAGTCGAAGCCGCGCAAGCGACCAAAGACAAAAAGCCAGTCAAAACCTGGTCGCGCCGCTCGACGATCTCTCCTGACTTCATCGGTCTGACCATCGCCGTGCACAACGGCAAGGTCCACGTGCCGGTGTACGTGTCGGAGAACATGGTCGGCCACAAGCTCGGCGAATTCGCGCTGACCCGTACGTTCAAGGGCCACGCTGCTGACAAGAAGGCGAAACGATAATGGAAACTAAAGCAATCCTCAAAGGCGTGCGCCTGTCGGAACAAAAGGGCCGCCTGGTTGCGGACCTGATCCGCGGCAAGAAAGTTGACGCAGCACTCAACATTCTGCAGTTCAGCCCGAAGAAAGGCGCAACCATCATCAAGAAGGTTCTCGAGTCGGCAATCGCCAACGCGGAACACAACGATGGCGCCGACATCGACGAACTGAAGGTCGTGCAGATCTACGTCGAAAAGGGCCCGATCCTGAAGCGCTTTACGGCTCGCGCCAAAGGCCGCGGTGATCGCATTTCGAAACAATCCTGTCACATCTTCGTGACTGTCGGTAACTAAGGGGTCACAGATGGGTCAGAAAATCCACCCAACCGGCTTCCGCCTGGCGGTTACCCGTAACTGGGCGTCGCGCTGGTACGCTGGCAACGGCAACTTCGCCGACATGCTGAAGGAAGACCTGGAAGCACGCGCTTTCCTGAAAAAGAAGCTGAAGAACGCTTCGGTCGGCCGTATCGTCATCGAGCGTCCTGCCAAGAACGCACGCTTCACGATCTACTCGTCGCGTCCGGGCGTCGTGATCGGCAAGAAAGGCGAAGACATCGAAGTGCTGAAGACTTCGCTGGCGAAGATCATGGGCGTGCCTGTGCACGTCAATATCGAAGAGATCCGCAAGCCGGAAATCGATTCGCAGCTGATCGCCGACTCGATCTCGCAGCAGCTCGAAAAGCGCATCATGTTCCGTCGCGCCATGAAGCGTGCGATGCAGAACGCCATGCGCCTGGGCGCTGTCGGCATCAAGATCATGTCGTCGGGCCGCCTGAACGGCATCGAAATCGCACGTACCGAGTGGTACCGCGAAGGCCGTGTGCCTCTGCACACCCTGCGCGCCGATATCGACTACGGCACCAGCGAAGCATCGACCACCTACGGCATCATCGGCGTCAAGGTCTGGGTCTACAAGGGCGACCGTTCGGTCACCGGCGAAGCTCCAGTCATCGACACCCCGCCTGATGAGAAGAAGCCACGCGGCCCGCGTCGCGACGACGGCAAGCCGTCGCGCGGCCCACGTCCGGCTGGCGCCGGCCGTCCTGGCACTGCAGCACCAACCGTCCGTGCACGTCCGGCTGTGAAGCCTGCCGCTCCGGCCGCCGCTGCGCCAGCTGAGAAAGCAGGAGAATAAGCATGCTGCAACCATCGCGCAGGAAGTATCGTAAAGAGCAGAAAGGCCGTAACACCGGCATTTCGCACACCCGCGGCACCGCGGTCTCGTTCGGCGAGTTCGGCCTGAAGGCAGTTGCCCGTGGCCGTATCACCGCACGCCAGATCGAAGCGGCGCGTCGCGCCATGACCCGTCACATCAAGCGTGGCGGCCGCATCTGGATCCGTATCTTCCCGGACAAGCCGATCTCGAACAAGCCGGCTGAAGTCCGTATGGGTAACGGTAAGGGCAATCCGGAGTACTACGTCGCTGAAATCCAGCCAGGCAAAGTCCTGTACGAGATGGACGGCGTCGCTGAAGAACTGGCGCGCGAAGCGTTCCGCCTGGCCGCTGCCAAACTGCCGCTGGCGACCACCTTCGTGGTCCGTCAAGTCGGCCAATAACAGGAGTTGAATATGAAAGCATCGGAACTCCGCGGCAAGGACCAGGAAGCGCTGCAAAAGGAGCTGAATGAGCTGCTGAAGGCCCAGTTCGGCCTGCGCATGCAAATCGCTACCCAGCAGCTGGGCAACACCGCGCAGCTCAAGAAAGTACGTCGCGACATCGCGCGTGTGAAGACTGTGATGAACTCGAAGGAAGCCAAATGAACGACACCACTAAAACGGCGCTGAAGCGTACGCTGGTCGGCAAGGTCGTGTCCGACAAGATGGACAAGACGGTGACCGTCCTGATCGAGCGTCACGTGAAGCACCCGCTGTACGGCAAGATCATCGTGCGTTCGAACAAGTATCACGCGCACGACGAGACCAACCAAGTCAAGGCCGGTGACACGGTCGAGATCACGGAAGGTCGCCCGATCTCGAAGACGAAGGCCTGGACCGTGACCCGTGTTGTGCAGCAAGCACAGGTCATCTAAAGCCTAAAAAATTGTCTTGCGTGGCCCGCTGGTATCTGTGATACTAGCGGGCTTCGTTCATGTGTTGCCGCAGTTTGCCTCCGCGGTTCTGCGGCCTGTAACGAATGGAAAGTCCATCACCCAAACATGGGGCTCCAGCAGGGGCGTCATGGCGGGACCAAGACTGACCGCAGGCCCACGGTTTCCGTGGGGTTTTCTACGGCTTAAGTTGGGAAAGAAAATACTATGATTCAAACCGAAAGCCGGCTCGAAGTAGCCGACAACACCGGTGCCAAGGAAGTTCTGTGCATCAAGGTGTTGGGCGGCTCGAAGCGCCGTTATGCGAGCATTGGCGACATCATCAAGGTCACCGTCAAGGTGGCTGCGCCGCGTGGTCGCGTCAAGAAGGGCGAAATTTACAACGCCGTGGTTGTGCGTACCGCTAAAGGTGTGCGCCGCCAGGACGGTTCCCTGGTCAAGTTCGACGGCAATGCCGCTGTCCTTCTGAACGCCAAGCTGGAGCCGATCGGCACCCGTATCTTCGGACCGGTCACGCGCGAGCTGCGTACCGAGAAGTTCATGAAGATCGTGTCGCTGGCACCTGAAGTTCTGTAAGGAGTCGACATGGATAAGATTCGTAAAAACGACGAAGTCATCGTTCTGGCCGGTAAGGACAAGGGCAAGCGTGGCGTCGTTCAGAAGCGTGTAGACGCTGAACACGTCATCGTTGAAGGCGTCAACGTCGCGAAGAAAGCGACCAAGCCGAACCCGATGACCGGTGTTACTGGTGGTATCGTCGACAAGACTATGCCGATTCACGTGTCGAACGTCGCGCTGTTCAATGCTGCGACCGGCAAGGCAGATCGCGTTGGCTTCAAAGACCAGGACGGCAAAAAAGTCCGCGTCTTCAAGTCGAACGGCGAAGTAGTGAAGGGGTAAGATAAATGGCCCGTCTCCAACAAATTTACAAAGACAAAGTCGTCGCCGAGCTGACCGAGAAATTCGGTTACAAGTCGATCATGGAAGTCCCGCGCCTGACCAAGATCACCCTGAACATGGGTCTGTCGGAAGCAGTCGCCGACAAGAAGATCATCGAGCACGCCACTGGCGACCTGACCAAGATCGCCGGCCAGAAGCCGGTCGTCACCAAGGCTCGCAAGGCAATCGCAGGTTTCAAGATCCGCGAAGGCTACCCGATCGGCACCATGGTGACCCTGCGCGGCAACCGCATGTACGAATTCCTGGACCGCTTCATCACCGTGGCCCTGCCGCGCGTGCGTGACTTCCGTGGCGTGAACGGCAAGTCGTTTGACGGCCGTGGCAACTACAACATCGGTGTCAAAGAGCAGATCATCTTCCCGGAAATCGATTACGACAAGATCGATGCGCTGCGTGGCATGAACATCTCGATCACCACCACCGCTAAGACCGACGAAGAAGCCAAAGCGCTGCTCGCCGCCTTCAAATTCCCGTTCAGGAACTAAGAGCAATGGCAAAACTTGCACTGATTAACCGCGAACAGAAGCGTGCAGACCTGGTGGAGAAATTCGCCGCAAAGCGTGCAGCTCTGAAAGCGATCATCAACGACCAGTCGAAGTCGGAAGAAGAACGTTACGAAGCACGCCTGAAACTGCAGGCGCTGCCGCGCAACTCGGCCCCGACCCGCCAGCGTAACCGCTGCGCCATCACCGGCCGTCCACGTGGCACCTTCCGTAAATTCGGTCTGGCCCGCACCAAAGTCCGTGAATTCGCCATGAAAGGCGAAATCCCGGGTATGACCAAAGCCAGCTGGTAATAGGAGAATATGCAATGAGTATGAGCGATCCTATCGCCGATATGCTGACCCGCATTCGCAACGCACAAACTGTCCAGAAAACCTCGGTCGCAATGCCGTCGTCGAAAGTCAAGGTTGCGATCGCCAACGTCCTGAAGGACGAGGGTTACATTGAAGATTTCGCCGTGACCACCGAAGGTGGCAAGGCTGAACTGAAAATCGGTTTGAAGTATTACACCGGCCGTCCGGTCATCGAGCGCATCGAGCGCGTGTCCCGTCCTGGCCTGCGCGTCTACAAGGGCAAGAGCGAAATCCCGACCGTCATGAACGGCCTGGGCGTCGCGATCGTCTCGACCCCGCAAGGCGTGATGACCGACCGTAAAGCACGTGCTACCGGCGTCGGTGGCGAAGTGCTGTGCTACGTGGCTTAAGGAGTAGACATGTCTCGAGTAGCTAAGATGCCAATCGCCGTCCCGGCCGGTACCGATGTCGCGATCAACGCGTCGTCGATCACCGTCAAGGGCCCGCTCGGCACCCTGACCCAGTCCCTGAACGGCCTGGTCAAAGTGGAAAACAACAACGGCACGCTGACTTTCGACGTAGTGGACGATTCGCGTGAATCGAACGCCATGTCGGGCACCCTGCGCGCCCTGGTCAACAACATGGTTACCGGCGTCACCAAGGGCTTCGAGAAGAAGCTGAACCTGGTGGGCGTGGGCTACAAGGCAGCTGTGCAGGGCAACGCCCTGAACCTGTCGCTGGGCTTCTCGCACCCGGTGCTGCACGCGATGCCGGAAGGCGTCACTGCAACCACCCCGACCCCGACCGAAATCGTGATCAAGGGTATCGATCGCCAGAAAGTCGGCCAGACGGCTGCAGAAGTGCGTGCTTACCGCTCGCCTGAGCCTTACAAGGGCAAGGGTGTCCGTTATTCGGACGAAGTGGTGAAGCTTAAAGAAACCAAGAAGAAATAATCGGAGCTGACATGGACAAGAAACAATCGCGTCTGCGTCGCGGACGTCAAACCCGCATCAAGATCGCCCAGCTGGGCGTGAACCGTCTGTCGGTTCACCGCACCAACCTGCACATCTATGCGAACCTGATCAGCCCGGACGCTAAGGTGCTGGTGTCGGCCTCGACGCTGGAAGCCGAAGTGCGTGCTGAACTGGCTGGCAAGACCGGCGCCGGCGGTAACGCCGCCGCCGCTGCCCTGGTCGGCAAGCGCGTCGCTGAAAAAGCACTGAAAGCAGGAATCACCGAAGTCGCGTTCGATCGCTCGGGTTTCCGTTACCACGGCCGTGTGAAGGCGCTGGCGGAAGCCGCGCGTGAAGCCGGTCTGAAGTTCTAAGGAAGAATCGTCATGGCAAAAATGCAAGCGAAAATGGCAAGCGACAAGCCGGATGATGGCATGCGCGAGAAAATGATCGCGATCAACCGCGTGACCAAAGTGGTCAAGGGTGGTCGTATCATGGGTTTTGCAGCGCTGACCGTTGTCGGTGACGGCGATGGCCGCATCGGCATGGGCAAAGGCAAGTCGAAGGAAGTTCCTGTCGGCGTGCAAAAAGCGATGGAAGAAGCCCGCCGCAACCTGATCAAGGTGCCCCTCAAGAACGGTACGCTGCATCACACCGTGTCGGGCCGTCACGGCGCCTCGCGCGTCATGATGATGCCGGCCAAGCCGGGTACCGGCGTGATCGCTGGTGGCGCAATGCGCGCTATCTTCGAGGTGATGGGCGTGACCGACGTGGTCGCCAAGTCGACCGGTTCGTCGAACCCGTACAACCTGGTTCGCGCGACCCTCGACGGCCTGTCGAAAATGAGCACTGCTTCCGACATCGCTGCCAAGCGCGGCAAGTCGGTCGAAGACATCCTGGGTTAAGGGGAACACACATGGCAAACACTGTCAAAGTTCAGCTCGTCAAGGGCCTGATCGGTACCCGTCAGGATCACCGTGCCACCGTGCGCGGCCTGGGTCTGCGTCGTGTCAACTCGGTCTCCGAGCTGCAGGACACCCCATCCGTGCGTGGCATGATCAACAAAGTCGCGTACCTCGTTAAAGTAGTTTCGTAAGCCCTCGGGCTTACGTACGGAGAAATCAATGGAACTCAATACCATTCAACCAGCTGAAGGCGCCAAGCACGCGAAGCGTCGCGTTGGTCGCGGTATCGGCTCGGGCCTGGGCAAGACTGCCGGCCGCGGTCACAAGGGTCAGAAATCGCGTTCGGGCGGCTTCCACAAAGTCGGCTTCGAAGGCGGTCAGATGCCACTGCAGCGCCGTCTGCCGAAGCGCGGCTTCAAGTCCCTGAACGCAACGTTCAAGGCTGAAGTGCGCCTGTCGGACCTGAACAACCTGGCTGTCGGCGACATCGACATCCTGGTGCTCAAGGCAGCAGGCGTCCTGCCGGTGGTGGCGCGCGACGTGCGCGTCATCCTGTCGGGCGAGATCACCAAAGCGGTGAACCTCAAGGGCCTGAAGGCAACTGCCGGCGCGAAAGCGGCGATCGAAGCAGCTGGCGGTTCGGTCGCTTAATTGCGGCCCTGCCTGATCGGAGCAAAAATTGGCGACTAATTCACAACTTGGTAAAAGCGCTGCATCCG
Source organism: Telluria sp. ZB4P34 (assembly GCF_059686055.1). Taxonomy (NCBI): domain Bacteria; kingdom Pseudomonadati; phylum Pseudomonadota; class Betaproteobacteria; order Burkholderiales; family Oxalobacteraceae; genus Telluria; species Telluria sp. ZB4P34. The sequence goes on from NZ_JCASIF010000003.1 coordinate 388,180, forward strand.
GCTTCCCCTGGGGTCGGCTGTGGTTTTTGCTTGGCGCATTGGTCGTGTACCGCATCGGTGCTCACATTCCGGTCCCCGGGATTGACCCGGTGCAGCTGGCATCACTGTTCAAGCAGAACGAAGGCGGCATCCTGGGCATGTTCAACATGTTCTCCGGTGGCGCCCTGTCCCGCTTTACCGTGTTCGCCCTCGGCATCATGCCTTACATTTCGGCTTCGATCATCATGCAGCTTGCATCGATCGTCTCGCCGCAACTCGAGGCGCTGAAGAAAGAGGGCGAGGCCGGCCGGCGCAAGATCACCCAGTACACCCGTTACTTCACGGTGGTGCTGGCCTTGTTCCAGGCGTTCACCATTGCGGTAACGCTCGAGTCGCAGCCTGGCCTCGTGCTCGATCCGGGCATGGGCTTCCGCTTCGTCACGGTAGTGACGCTCCTGACCGGCACCATGTTCCTCATGTGGCTGGGCGAGCAGATTACCGAGCGTGGTCTTGGCAACGGTATTTCGATCATCATTTTTGCCGGTATCGCAGCAGGTCTGCCGTCGGCCCTGGGTGGCCTGTTCACCCTGGTCTCGAACGGTTCGATCAGCAGCATCGCCGCGATCATCATCGTCATCCTGGTGGTGCTCGTGACGTATGCCGTCGTGTTCGTGGAACGCGGACAGCGCAAGATCCTGGTCAATTACGCTAAACGTCAGGTCGGCAACAAGATCTACGGTGGCCAGAGCAGCCACCTGCCCTTGAAGCTGAACATGGCAGGCGTGATCCCGCCGATCTTCGCCTCGTCGATCATCCTGTTCCCGGCGACGATCGTCGACTGGTTCACCCGCGGCAAGGACGCCAGCGGCCCGGTTATCGGGTTCCTGAAAGACCTTGCAGCGTCGATGGCGCCAGGCGAGCCGATCCACGCGTTGCTGTATGCGGTGGCGATTGTATTCTTCTGCTTCTTCTATACGGCGCTGGTATTCAACAGCAAGGAAACGGCGGACAACTTGAAGAAGAGCGGCGCTTTCGTTCCGGGCATCCGTCCGGGCGAGCAGACTGCACGCTACATCGACAAGATCCTGATGCGCCTGACCCTGGCCGGTGCGGTCTATATCACCCTGGTGTGCCTGGTGCCGGAGTTCATGACGGGCCAGTGGAAGGTTCCCTTCTACTTTGGCGGCACGTCGCTCCTCATCGTTGTTGTGGTGACGATGGACTTCATGGCACAAGTGCAGAACTACGTCATGTCGCAGCAATATGAATCGCTGCTGCGCAAGGCTAATTTCAAGGGCGGGATTCCGTCGCGTTAAGCGGAAGGCATAGACCGAATGGCAAAAGACGACGTCATCCAAATGCAGGGGGAGATTCTGGAGAATCTCCCGAACGCAACATTTCGCGTGAAGCTGGAAAACGGGCACGTGGTTCTGGGGCATATCTCGGGTAAAATGCGCATGAATTACATCCGCATTCTCCCGGGGGACAAGGTAACGGTGGAGTTGACCCCGTACGACCTGTCCCGGGCCCGCATTGTGTTCCGCACCAAGTAAAAATCATTAAAGTAAACGAACCGAAGAGAGTGCAAAATGAAAGTTAACGCTTCAGTCAAGCGGATCTGCCGCAACTGCAAGATCATCAAGCGCAAGGGCGTGGTCCGTGTGATCTGCGTCGAGCCGCGTCACAAGCAGCGTCAAGGTTAAGAGGAATAACGAATGGCACGTATTGCAGGGGTTAACATCCCAAATCATCAGCACACTGTTATCGGCCTGACGGCGATCTACGGTGTTGGCCGTCCACGTTCGCAGAAGATCTGCGACGCCACCGGTATCGCGACCAACAAGAAGGTCAAGGACCTGGACGACAACGAACTCGAGAAGCTGCGTGACGAAGTCGCGAAGTTTGTCGTGGAAGGCGACCTGCGCCGCGAACTGTCCATGAACATCAAGCGTCTGATGGACCTGGGCTGCTACCGCGGCATGCGTCACCGTAAGGGCCTGCCAGTGCGCGGTCAGCGTACCCGTACCAATGCACGTACCCGCAAGGGCCCGCGCAAGGCCGCACAATCGCTGAAGAAATAATCTAGGAACCGACCATGGCCAAGCAACAGAGCAGCGCAGCAGCAGCCCGCGTGCGCAAGAAAGTCAAGAAGAACGTCGCCGAGGGCATCGCCCACGTGCACGCGTCCTTCAACAACACCATCATCACGATCACCGATCGCCAGGGCAATGCCCTGTCGTGGGCAACCTCCGGCGGCGCCGGCTTCAAGGGTTCGCGCAAATCGACCCCGTTCGCAGCGCAGGTTGCTGCCGAAGCCGCAGGCAAGGTCGCTCAGGAATCGGGCGTGAAGAACCTGGAAGTGCGCATCAAGGGCCCAGGCCCGGGCCGTGAGTCGGCTGTGCGTGCACTGAACAACCTGGGCATCAAGATCACCGAGATCCAGGACGTCACTCCGGTTCCGCACAACGGCTGCCGTCCGCCGAAGCGTCGTCGTATCTGATACGGCGCTGACTCGGCAGTAGGAGAGGGCGCATGCCCTGTCCTGCGTCGCGAAAAGCCAACAACGGGGCCTTGCGCCCCGTTGTGTTTTACGAGATTGACCGGCGCAGTAACCTGAAAATGGGTTATACTGCCCGGCTCTTGTCGTCTGCCGTATTCACGGCGGGCGGTTTTTCAAGCCACGTCCACTCTCACGAGGGTTGGACTAGCGCCTGCCGCATCGCCTGCGATGCCTCTGGGGCGTGATTATTAATTTTAAGGATTCAACGTGGCACGTTATATCGGACCAAAAGCAAAACTGTCGCGCCGTGAAGGCACCGACCTGTTCCTGAAGAGCGCACGCCGCTCGCTCGATTCTAAGTGCAAACTGGACATCAAGCCAGGCCAGCACGGCGTCAAGTCGGGCGCCCGCACCTCGGACTACGGCAACCAACTGCGCGAAAAGCAGAAGGTCAAGCGCATGTACGGCGTGCTCGAGCGTCAGTTCCGCCGCTACTTCGCGGAAGCATCGCGCAAGAAGGGCAACACCGGCGAAACCCTGCTGAAGCTGCTGGAAGCCCGCCTCGACAACGTCGCTTACCGCATGGGCTTCGGCTCGACCCGCGCCGAAGCACGCCAGCTGGTGAGCCACAAGGCCTTCACCGTGAACGGCAATGTCGTGAACATCGCTTCGTACCAGGTCAAGACCGGCGACGTGATCGCTGTGCGCGAAAAGGCCAAGAAGCAAGTGCGTATCCAGGAAGCCCTGTCGCTGGCCGAACAAGTCGGCATGCCGGCATGGGTCTCGGTTGACAGCAAGAAGATGGAAGGCACCTTCCGTTCGTTCCCGGAACGTAACGAGATCGCTGCTGACGTCAACGAAGCGCTGATCGTCGAACTGTACTCGCGTTAATGACGACTGGGGACGGCTTGCCGTCCCTTTGTCGCCAACCCCGCCCAGGCGGGGGCGAAGGCGGTACAGTGCGGGCGCAGTGAGCACGGCTCGGCACCGCAACGAATCCTCGATTCCTGTACTCCCATCGCATCCACATTCGTCTCACCGCCTGCTCCCCGAGCAGGCGCTTTCTATTAATGCCATCAGCCTTATCGGTGTAACGAGCCGAGGGTATTGAAAAGGACATTTCATGCAAAACAGTCTGTTGAAACCACGTATCATCGACGTCGAAGCACTCGGCGCAGGCCACGCAAAAGTCGTGATGGAGCCGTTCGAGCGTGGTTATGGCCACACCCTGGGCAACGCGCTGCGTCGCGTGCTGCTGTCGTCGATGGTCGGCTACGCGCCGACCGAAGTGACGATCGCCGGTGTCGTGCACGAGTACTCGTCGCTGGACGGCGTGCAGGAAGACGTGGTCGACCTGCTGCTGAACCTGAAGGGCGTGGTCTTCAAGGTCCACAACCGTGACTCCGTCACCCTGACCCTGAAGAAAGAAGGCGAAGGCGCCGTGCTGGCTTCGGACATCGACCTGCCGCATGACGTGGAACTGATCAACCCGGATCACGTGATCGCTCACCTGACCGCCGGCGGCAAGCTGGACATGCAGATCAAGGTCGAGAAGGGCCGCGGCTATGTTCCCGGCAACGTGCGCCGCCTGTCGGAAGACACCAACAAGACCATCGGCCGCATCATCCTGGACGCCTCGTTCTCGCCGGTCCGCCGCGTGTCCTACGCCGTGGAATCGGCCCGTGTCGAACAGCGTACCGACCTGGACAAGCTGATCATCAACATCGAGACCAACGGCGTCATCACCCCGGAAGAAGCGATCCGCCAGTCGGCACGCGTGCTGGTCGACCAGCTCAACGTGTTCGCCGCCCTGGAAGGCACCGAAGCCGCCGCCGAGGCGCCGTCGCGTGCGCCGCTGGTCGATCCGATCCTGCTGCGTCCGGTGGACGACCTGGAACTGACCGTCCGTTCGGCAAACTGCCTGAAGGCCGAGAACATCTACTACATCGGCGACCTGATCCAGCGTTCGGAAAACGAACTGCTCAAGACGCCGAACCTGGGCCGCAAGTCGCTCAACGAAATCAAGGAAGTCCTTGCTTCGCGCGGCCTGACCCTGGGCATGAAACTCGAGAACTGGCCGCCTGCAGGTCTGGAGAAGTAATTCGCACCACCTGCCCAGACAATGTTGTCCGGGCAGTTTTAACCCCTAGAACCGGTCCGCGGTCATGCTCCGGCATGAACGATCGAAGAACTGGACATTAAACACTCGAAAGGAAGTACCATGCGTCACCGTCACGGCCTCCGTAAACTGAACCGTACCTCGTCCCACCGCCTGGCAATGCTGCGCAACATGACCGTCTCGCTGCTGCGTCATGAAGCCATCAAGACCACCGTCCCAAAAGCCAAGGAACTGCGTCGCGTCATCGAACCGATCCTGACCCTGGGCAAGACCGACACCCTGGCCAACAAGCGCCTGGCGTTCGCTCGCCTGCGCGACCGCGAAATGGTGCAGAAGCTGTTCGCTGAACTCGGCCCGCGTTACGCCAACCGTAACGGCGGCTACCTGCGCATCCTGAAAATGGGTTTCCGCGTGGGCGACAATGCGCCGATGGCCTACGTCGAACTGCTGGACCGTCCGGAAGTCACCTCGGCTGACGAAGCTCCGACCGCCGAGTAATCGCTTTCCGCGACGACTGAAAAAACCAGGCCCCGCGCCTGGTTTTTTTTCGTCCTTTTGCCGGTTTTCCCGGCGCCCGCGCTCGTGTACGATCGCGCGATGACCACCTTGACGACGCCCCGCCTGATCCTGCGCCGCGCCCGCCGCACCGATGTCGACGACATGCATCGCGTGCTGAGCGATCCGGCCGCCCTCGACTATTGGTCGTCCGGCCCGCACGGCTGCCGCGACGAAACCGCCGCCTGGATCGATGGCATGATCGCCTCGCCCGCCGACCTGAGCGATGACTTCGTCATCGAGCATGAAGGCATCGTGATCGGCAAGCTGGGCGCCTGGCGACTGCCCGAGATCGGCTACATCATCGCGCCCGCCTACTGGGGACGGGGGCTGGCCTCCGAAGCCCTGCGCGTCTTCCTGCCGCATGTATTCTCGCGCGCCGATGTCGACCGGCTCACTGCCGACGTCGATCCACGCAACCTGCGTTCGCTCGCCATGCTCGAACGCCATGGCTTCGTGCGCACCGGGTATGCCACCGGCACCTGGCATACCCACACCGGGATCGCAGACAGCGTCTACCTCGAACTGCGGCGCGCCGATGTCGCAGGCGGTGTTTAGAACCTATCCCAGTAGGGAGGAGGAAGCTGGCGGCGATGCATGGCAGGCCGGAGCAAGGCGCGAGGAGGCCGCATGGCTAGCCACGGGTTTGCCAACTGCGCGACGAGCAACGCAGCGCCGGTCTGCCAGGCGCGCCGAAAGCGACTCATTCCCTACTGGGATAGGTTCTTAAGCATTGCCGCAAGCAGGGAAGGGCGCCCCGGTGTACCATTCCGCCGGCACCAACACTCATCTGACACCATGCTCTCGATGCTCTACCGTCTTTCGCGCCCGCTGCTGCAGGCCTGCATGCTCCTGTTTGCCCTCTACCTGCTGCTCGGGGCAGGCGGCGCCAGGGCCGCCGACGACTTCCTCGACCCGTCCATCGCCTTCCGCTTCGAGGCGCGCATGGCTGGCCCGCAAACGCTGGAAGTGCGCTACCAGATCGCCGAGGGCTACTACATGTACCGCGAGCGCTTCGCCTTCCGCGCCAGCGGCGTCAAGCTGGGCGCGCCCGACATCCCGCCGGGCAAGGTGAAGTTCGACGAGACCTTCCAGAAGGATGTCGAAACCTACAAGGGCGCGCTGGTGATCCGCATCCCGGTCGAGGGGAGCGGCCCGTTCACCCTGACGGCAAGCAGCCAGGGCTGCGCGGACGCCGGCCTGTGCTACCCGCCGCAGGAACACAGTGCGCAGCTGTCCGCCGGCGGCGGCGCTGCCGCCCCCACCTTGCCGATCGGCGCCAATGCGGCGCAGATGTCGACCGCGCCGGCGATCGGCATGGCGCCAACGAACCCGGTCTCGGCGCCTGCAGCGGCAACTGCTCCGTCGGCGCCGCCGTCCGAGATGGCCGGCATCGCCGGCATCCTCGAGGGCGGCCGCCTGCTCGCCATCGTCCCGGCCTTCGTCCTGCTCGGCCTGGGCCTGGCCTTCACGCCCTGCGTGCTGCCGATGGTGCCGATCCTGTCCTCGATCATCGTCGGCGAAGGCCGCCAGGCCGGCCGCGCGCGCGGCTTCCTCCTGTCGGCGACCTACTCGCTCGGCATGGCCATCGTCTACACGGCGCTCGGCGTGGCCGCCGGGCTGGCCGGGGAGGGGCTGGCCGCCGCGCTGCAGAATCCGTGGGTGCTGGGCGCCTTCGCCCTCCTGATCGTGGCGATGGCGATGTCGATGTTCGGCTTCTACGAACTGCAAATGCCCGCCGTGCTGCAGACGCGCCTCGCCAATGCGTCCGGCCGCCAGCCGGGCGGCAAGCTGCTCGGGGTATTCGCGATGGGGGCGATCTCGGCCCTGATCGTCGGGCCCTGCGTGGCGGCGCCGCTGGCCGGCGCCCTGGTCTACATCAGCCAGACTCGCGACGTGCTCATCGGCGGCGCCGCCCTGTTCGCGATGGCGGTCGGGATGAGCATCCCGCTGCTGCTGGTCGGGGTCTCGGCCGGTTCGCTGCTGCCGCGTGCGGGCGCCTGGATGGAATCGGTCAAGCGCCTGTTCGGCGTGCTGATGCTGGCGATGGCCTTGTGGCTGGTGTCGCCGGTGCTGCCGCCGGTGGTGCAGATGCTGGGCTGGGCCGCGCTGCTGTCCGGCTACGCCTTTTATCTCCTGCGCAGGCACCGGCACTGGGCCCCGATGGCGGCCGGCGCGGCCTTCGCCGTACTGGGCGCGGTGCAACTGGTCGGCGCAGCAACCGGCGGACGCGACGCGCTGGCGCCGCTGGCACACCTGACGGGCGGGGGGCACCAGGGCCTGGTGTTCAAGCGCATCAAGACGGTAGGGGACCTCGACCGGGAGCTGGCCAATACCGGCGGCAAGACCGTGATGCTGGACTTCTATGCCGACTGGTGCGTGTCCTGCAAGGAGATGGAAAAGCTGACCTTCGTCGATCCGGCTGTGCAGGCGAAGCTGGCCAGCACGGTCCTGCTGCAGGTGGACGTGACGGCCAACGATGCGCAAGACAAGGCAATGCTCAAGCGCTTCAACCTGTTCGGGCCGCCGGGGATCATCCTGTTCGGGCCGGACGGGGCTGAGATTCCGGATAGCCGGGTGATCGGGTACCAGAATCCCGAGAAATTCCTGAATTCGCTGGCTAAACTGCCGTGAGTCGAACGCGCGATCGGCAGAGCCGATTACCCTACCGTAGGGTGATCGGCTTCGCCGATCGCGCGTTCAAGGAGCCTTGGCTCAGCCGCGCATCATCTTGCCATGGCCGCCATGATGACGGCCTCCGCGGCGTTGCTGCTGCTCGTCGAAGACCTTGCGCTGTTCCGGCGTGAGTGCCGCGTACAGGCTGTTCAGGGCCGACAGGCGGGCTTCCATGCGCGCGGTACGCTCCTTCTGGCGGGCGATGCGGCGTTCCAGACGCTGCGGTGCGCTCAGGGCGGCGCGTTCTTCCTTGTTCAGGCGCTGGCCGGCACGCTCGCCTTTCTGCTGCGGGGCCATGCTGGCGACGAATGCCTGCCACACCGGCTGCTGGGCCGGAGTCAGCTTCAGCGCTTCGGCGAGACGGGCCTGGCGCGCGGCGCGCGCTTCAACACGCTTCGCACGGAACTCGGCCATCTTCGCCTGGCGCTGTTCCGGGCTCAGGCTGCGGAATTCGGCGCGCCTGGCCTCGCGCTCTTCCTTGCTCATCGCATGGGCGTGGCGACCTTCCTGCGGCGCCTGGGTCTGTGCCTGCACGCCGAGCGAGGCGCCTGCGATGCCGGCTGCGGTCAATGCGATCACGATGTTCTTGTAGAAGGTGTTCATGTGTCTTCCTTTAGTGAGAGTCTGGTGGGTGTGCACTTTGCATCCGGACTGCTCGCTGCACGGTTCCCATCATCGCCAACAACTGTAACCGTGGGATTTCCCCTGTCCGATACTTTGTATCAATATGTTTCGCGTCCATCGGCATATACAAGCCGATACAAAAACGGTGTCCATCCCTGGCCTAGATGCGGATAATTGAGGTTATGGACAATCCTTCTACGATTTTGATCGTCGACGACGACCGCGACATTCGCACCCTGCTCGCCGACTACCTGGAATCGAACGGCTACCGCACCATCGCGGCCGCCGATGGCACCGGCATGTGGAAGGCGCTCGACGACGCGCGCCCCGACCTGATCGTGCTCGACCTGAACATGCCGGGCGACGACGGCCTGACGCTGTGCCGCAAGCTGCGCGCCACCTCGACCCTGCCGGTCATCATGCTGACCGCCCGCAACGAACCGCTCGACCGCATCCTCGGCCTCGAGATGGGTGCGGACGACTACCTGCCGAAGCCCTTCGAGCCGCGCGAGCTGCTGGCCCGCATCCGCAGCGTGCTGCGCCGCTCGCACGCGATGCCGTCCAACACCCCGTCCGAGAACGTGCAGCAGATGCGCTTTTCCGGCTGGACCCTGGACCTGACCGCACGCCACCTGGTGAATCCGCAGGGCGTGGTGATCATGCTGTCGGGCGCCGAGTTTCGTTTGCTGCGCGTGTTCCTGGAGCACCCGAACCGCGTGCTCAACCGCGACCAGCTGCTCAACCTCACCCAGGGCCGCGACGCCGATCCCTTCGACCGTTCGATCGACATCCAGATCAGCCGCCTGCGCCAGAAGCTGGGCGAGGACGCGCGCATGCCGCAGATTATCAAGACCGTGCGCAACGGCGGCTACGTGCTGGCCGGCCAGGTGACCGTGGAGCCGCCTGCGTGAAAGCATTCTTTGGATCGATGACTGGGCGGGTATTCATCACGCTGCTGCTCGGTATCCTGATCTCGGCGACACTCACCCAGCTGGCTGCCGACCTCGAGCGCCAGCGCGTGGTCCAGCAGCAGCGCGACCAGCATCTTCTCGAGCGCGCGGAACAGCTGGTCATGGCCACCGAGATCGTCCCGACCTCGGCGCGTTCGGTCTACCTGTCCGTGGCCAACCGTCCCGGCCTGCGCCTCGAGGTCGGTCCGTCGCAGCCGCTGGCCAGGACGCCGACCGGCTTCGCCCGTTCGCTGGCGGGGCGTCTGGGCGAGGGCTACAGCATCACCTCGGCTGCCAGCCGCCCGGCCTCCTGCGACATCCCGCACCAGTTTCCGGTGCTGTACGGCCTGGCCAGCGTGCAATGGCGCGGCGCCTGCGAAATGCTCAACGTGCGCCTGCGCGACGGCGAAGATCTGCGCCTGTCGGTGCTGCCGCCGCGCACCTTCCTCACCCCCGAAACCGATTACCGCACCACGATTGCACTGTTCCTGTTCAGCATCGGCGTGCTGGCCTACCTGGTTGCGCGCATGACCACCCGGCCGCTGAAGGTGCTGGCGCGCGCCGCCCAGGACCTGGGCCAGGACATCAACCGCGCGCCGCTCGAGCTGGACGGCGCCAGCGAGATCCGCCAGGCCAGCGCCGCCTTCAACGCGATGCAGGCGCGGATCCGCCAGTACATCTTCCAGCGCACCCAGATGCTGGCGGCAATCACGCACGACCTGCAGACGCCGCTCACGCGCATGCGCCTGCGCCTGGAGAAGGTTTCGGACCAGGAGCTGCAGGAACGCCTGATCGGCGACCTGTCGGCGATGCAGGCCATGGTGCGCGAAGGCCTGGTGCTGGCGCGCAGCATGGACACCACCGAGAACATGCAGGCGCTGGATCTCGATTCGCTGCTCGAGGCCGTATGCGCCGACGCCAGCGATGCAGGGCAGGAGGTCAGCCTGGCGGGCCGCGCCGGCATCGCCCTGCTGGGCCGGCCGCTCGACCTGCGCCGCTGCCTCGGCAACCTGATCGACAACGCGGTGAAGTATGGCCACGAGGCGCGCGTCACCGTCGAGCGCATCAATGGCGCCGCGCGCGTGCGCATCCGCGACGGCGGTCCCGGCATCCCGGTGGGCGAGCTGGGCCGGGTGTTCGACCCCTTCTACCGCGTCGAAACCTCGCGTTCGCGCGAGTCGGGCGGCACCGGCCTGGGCCTGACGATCGCCCGCAACATCGCCGAACAGCATGGCGGCAGCATCGCACTTGCCAACCACCCGGAAGGCGGCCTGGAAGCCACCCTGGTGCTGCCGGAGTATTACCCGAATAAATAAAGACCGGATGAATAATCCGGAAACATGAGTATGCGAGAATGCAGCGCCGCGCGCTGGCAACACTGCGCTTGCATACCGGATCACACTAGAGAAAGAGCCGCGGGCAAGGCGGCAAGGGACGAACATGAAAAAGAAGAATGCGGGATTGATCGTGGGCGCCGTGGCGCTGGCCGTGGCTGGCGCCTGGTACCTGAACAAGGGCGACGGCGCCCAGGCCGACGGTTCGGGCGGCAAGGGCGGCCCCGGCGGGCCGGGCGGCAAGGGCGGCATGCCGCCGGTGACCGTCAACGTGGTGGCGCCGCAGCGCCAGGACGTCGGCATCGAGCTGTCCGCCAACGGCACCGTGACCCCGGTGCGCACGGTCGACCTGCGTCCGCAGACCACCGCCACCATCCGCCAGGTGCACATCCGCGAAGGCCAGTTCGTCAAGGAAGGCCAGGTCATGTTCTCGCTGGACGACCGTGCCGACCGCGCCGGCGTCGCCCGCGCCGAAGCGACCGTGGCGCAGAACCGCGCCACCCTGGCCGACCTCGAGCGCCAGTACAAGCGCAGCCAGGAACTCGCTTCCCAGGGCTTCCTGTCCCAGAGCGCCGTCGATTCCCTGCGCAGCCAGGTCGAGGCGGCCCGCGCCCTCATGCAGAGCAATTCGGCGGCGGTGCGCGCCAGCCAGGTCAGCGCCAGCTACACCACTATCCGCGCCCCGATGTCGGGCCGCGTCGGCGCCATCGACATCCACCCGGGCGCCCTGGTGCAGCCGGCCACCTCGCTGACCACCATTACCCAGCTCGACCCGATCGACGTCTCCTTCAGCATGCCGGAATCGGCGCTCGGCGCGCTGCTCTCGGCCCAGCGCGCCGGCAAGGTGGCGGTGCAGGCCAGCACCGGCGGCGGGGCCAGGCCGGTCACCGGCGAACTGAAGTTCGTCGACAACGCGGTCGACCCGGCCGCCGGCACCATCCGCGTGAAAGCCCAGTTCGGCAATCCCGATGCCAGCCTGTGGCCGGGCCAGTACGTGAGCACCCGGGTGATCGTGCAGACCATTCGTGACGCTGTCGTGATTCCGCAGAACGCCATCATCACCAGTACCCAGGGCACCTTCGTGTACGTGGTGGGCGAGGGCAACGAGGCGAAGCAGGTCAAGGTGGCGCGCCTGCACGGATTCGGCGAGTATGCTGCCGTGACAGGCTTGGCCGGCAACGAGAAAGTCATCACCGAAGGCAAGCAGAATTTGCGTCCGGGCGGTAAGGTCCGGCCGGCCGGCGCAGCTGCCGGCACGCCCGTGGACAGTACACCCGTCGCCGGTACGCCTGCGAAGAAAGGTGAAAAGGCATGAACCTGTCCGAGCTGTGTATCCGCCGCCCCGTGATGGTGGTATTGATGTCGCTGTGCCTGATCCTGGTCGGCATCCTGGCCTACATGCACATTCCGGTCGCGGCGCTGCCGAGCTATAACACGCCGGTGATCAACGTCAACGCGAACCTGGCGGGCGCCAGCCCGGAAAACATGGCCTCGTCGGTCGCGCTGCCGCTGGAAAAGCAGTTCGCGACCATCGCCGGCATCAAGATGATCAGCTCGACCAGCACCCAGGGCAACACTTCCCTGACGCTCGAGTTCGACGAGTCGATCGACGTCAACCAGGCCGCGGTCGACGTGCAGGCCGCGCTGCTGCAGGCCCAGCGCCAGTTGCCGCAGGAAATGACCGACCTGCCGTCCTACCGCAAGATCAATCCGGCCGACGCCCCGATCCTGTTCATGCACATGACTTCGCCGTCGATGGACTTGTCGGAGTTGAACGACTACGCGGAAAACCTCGTCTCCCCGGCAATCTCGACCCTGCCGGGCATCGCCCAGGTGACGGTCAACGGGGGCAAGCGTTTCGCCGTGCGGGTACGCGCCAGGCACGACCTGATGAGCGCGCGTAATATCTCGATGTCCGAACTGGCCACGGCGCTGCGCTCGGCCAACTCCATCACCCCGCTGGGCATCCTGGACGGCCCGACCCAGAGCCTGACCATCCAGGGCGGGGGCCAGCTGATGCGCGCCGCCGACTTCGCCGGCCTGATCGTCGCGACCCGCGACGGCCAACCCGTACGCCTGCGCGATATCGCCGAGGTCGAGGACAGCTACCAATCGGTCAAGGCCATGGGCAGCCTGAACGGCGAGCGCTCGATCGTCCTGATGGTCCAGCGCCAGCCCAACGCCAATACCGTGCAGGTGGTCGACGCGGTGCGTGCGCTCTTGCCGCGTTTCGAGGACCAACTGCCGCGCTCGATCACGATCCACTTGGTAAATGACCGCTCGGAATCGATCCGCGAAGCGATCCACGACGTCAACCTGACCCTGGCCGGCACCGTGCTGCTGGTTATCCTGGTGATCTTCCTGTTCCTGCACCGCGTGACGGCGACCTTCATCCCGGCCGTCACCGTGCCGATCTCGCTGCTGGGCGCGCTCTCGTTGCTGTATGCCTTCGGCTATAGCCTGGACAATATTTCGCTGCTCGGCATCACGCTGGCAGTCGGCCTGGTGGTCGACGACGCCATCGTGGTGCTGGAAAACATTGTGCGTCACATGGAAATGGGCAAGAAGCCGATGCAGGCGGCACTGGTCGGCTCGCGCGAGGTGGCCTTTACCATCATCTCGATTTCGATCTCGCTGGTGGCGGTGTTCATCCCGATCTTCTTCATGCCGGGCGTGATCGGCCTGCTGTTCCGTGAATTCGCCGTCATCGTCGGCCTGGCGGTGCTGGTCTCGGCCCTGGTGTCGCTGACCCTGGTGCCGATGCTGAGCTCGCGCATGATCAAGCATGGCGGCCACGTCGATCCGAAGGAAATGTCTTGGGTCGGCCGCCGCTTCGAAGCGATGTTCACCAACGTGCGCGACGGCTATGCCCGTACCCTGGACATGGCCTTGCGCCACCGCTTCCTGGTCCTGATGCTGGCGCTCGGTACCTTCGTGCTGACCGCCGTACTGTACGTGACCATGCCGAAGGGCTTCTTCCCTGAAGAAGACATCGGCCAGCTCCGCGTGACGGTCGAGGCAGCCGAGGACACATCGTCGCTGGCGCTGCAGAAGCTGCAGGCCCAGGTGGTGGACATCGTGCGCGCCAACCCGCACGTGAAGCACGTGACTTCGTTCACGGGCGGCGGCAATACCGGCCGCATGTTCCTGGTGCTGAAACCGCGCAGCGAGCGCCCGCCGATGCCGGAAGTGGTGGATGCGCTGCGCAAGGCGACGCGCCAGGTGGCCGGCGTGCAGGTATTCCTGTCCCCGGTGCAGAACCTGCAGCTGGGCGGGCGCCAGTCCAAGAGCCGTTACCAGTACACGCTGCAGAGCGTGTCGGGCGGCGAGATCGGCGGCTGGGCCGAGCAGTTCCTCGAGCGCATGCGTGCGGACCAGCGCTTCCGCGACGTCACCAGCGACTCGCAGAACAAGGCGCTGCAGGCCACCATCGACATCGACCGCGACAAGGCGGCGCTGCTGGGCGTGGAAATGGCCGACATCCGCACTGTGCTGTACGCCTCGTTCGGCGAGCGCCAGGTTTCGACCATCTACTCCACCGCGGCCAGCTACTATGTGATCCTGGAAGCGGCCGAAGCCGATCGCTACTACGACGAGGCGCTGTCGCGCGTGTCGGTGCGTTCCAGGAACGGCGACCTGGTCAAGCTGTCGAGCTTCGCCACGGTCAAGCGCACGGTCGGCCCGCTGGCGGTCAACCACCAGGGCCAGCTGCAGGCGATCACGCTGTCCTTCAACCTGGCGCCGGACGTGCCGCTGGGCGACGCCACCACGGCAATCGAGCAGATGGGCCGCGACATGAAGCTGCCGGCCTCGATCATCACCAACTACGGCGGCGACGCCCAGGTGTTCAAGGATACCCAGTCGAGCCAGCTGATCCTGATCATCGCCGCCATCGGTGTGATTTACGTGCTGCTGGGCGTGCTGTACGAGAGCTATATCCACCCGCTTACCATCCTGGCCGGTTTGCCTTCCGCGGCGGTGGGGGCGCTGCTGACGCTGTGGATGTTCGACATGGACCTGACCCTGATCGCCATGATCGGCATTCTGATGCTGATCGGTATCGTGAAGAAGAATGCGATCATGATGATCGACTTCGCCCTCGATGCCCAACGCAACCAGGGCATGCTGCCCAAGGATGCGATCCGCGAGGCCTGCATCCTGCGCTTCCGCCCGATCCTGATGACGACGCTGGCGGCGATGATGGGCGCCTTGCCGATCGCGCTCGGCATCGGCGCGGGCGCCGAGCTGCGCCAGCCGCTCGGCCTGGCGGTGGTGGGCGGCCTGATCTTCTCGCAGGTGATCACGCTGTACATCACTCCGGTGATCTATTTGTACCTCGACAAGTACAGCGGCACCGGCCCGATGACGGACAAGCAGCTGGCCAGGCTGGAAGCGGCGCATTGACCGGCAGGCGGCAGGCGGGCAAGGCCCCGCGTGCCGCTATTACCCCCAAGGCCGCCTAAGGTTCCCCTAAGGTGCGCCGCTGCCGCAAAACGGTTAGACTTCGGCTCTCAAGTAGTGAAGACAGACACCGACCAGGAAACCCGTTCGACCTTGCGCGACCATTCCCACATCTACGACGAGCACAGCGACGTGTGCACGCACTGCGGCCAGCCCCTGCCGATGCAGGGGCGCGCCGTGCTCGCGTACGGGCGCCAGGGGCCGAACCGTCCGGCGCTGGCCGGCGCGATCCTGCTGCACCTGCTGCTGGTCGTGATCTGGCTGTTCCAGCCCGACAAGGACGAGAAGCAGGCCAAACCGGCCTCCGGCGACGACGGCAAGGTGGTCTACGTCGCGCCGATGCAACAGAAAGCGGCGGAAGCGCCGCGCGAGCAGGCGCCGAAACCCTTGCCGATGCCGCCTGTCGAAGTGCCGCGCCTGGAGCGCATCGAGATCGCGCGCCTGCCCGACACCATCACCACCCCGCCGGAACAGCCGGTCAAGGAAACCAGGCCGCCGCAGAAGTTCGACGAGCAAAAGCCGGTCGACATGCAGGACTTCATCAACGCCCGCCGCCGCCAGCGCGGCGCCGCCACCGGCAGCGAGCAGCCGTCCGAGGAAAGCGAATCGGCCAAGGGCATGCGCAACGCGCTGGCCAACATCGCCGCCATCAACGGCCGCGGCCGCGAAGACCGGAACGAGAGCGGCGGCGTGTTCTCGGTGTCGAACAAGACCTTCCACAGCATGAACCTGAAGTTCCGCGGCTGGAACCCGAACTTCCAGCGCCGCTGGCTCACGCAAGTGACGGTGGAGCAGGGCAGCGAGCCGGATATCGAGATCGCCGTGGTCAAGAAGATGATCGAGCTGATCCGCAAGGAGAAAACCGGGGACTTCGAGTGGGACTCGCACCGCCTCGGCCGCATCGTCAAGCTGAGCGCGCGGCCGCAGGACACGGACCAGCTGATGACCTTCTTGTTCAAGGAAATGTTCCCCGAGTACAAGCCGCCACAGCAGTGGCGCTAGGGTCAAGGCTGATCAGCCAACATTGGAGCCCGGCCTTCGCCGGGATAAAGGTCTCCAGGTTAGCAGGAGTGTCGTTGTGCTGCTGCTACCAAAGTGTCGCCCGCGGCGGCGAAATATCCCGCCGCCACGATGATGTGCTTGATCTCAGCGATAAGGCTCATGAGCCGTCCGGCCCCTGTCCCGCTTTGCCATCTTTGACAAACGGTCGACAGTCGACTGGAATATCGATGAGGAAGGTTGTGCCAAGCTCCGGCGAGCTGTCCACCGAGACGCTGCCCCCGTGGCTCTCCGCCACCGCTTTGACGAACGGCAGGCCAATCCCCCACCCAGCGGCCGCCAGCGGTCCCGCTTCGCGGCGCAAATATTCAAAGATGCGATCGTGCTGGTCCTCGGGAATTGCAATGCCTTCGTTGTGCACGCTCAGCATCAGTCGGCCGCGTGTTTGGCCCGCCATGATCCTGACCACGCCGCGGTCGCCGTACTTGATCGCGTTGTTAATCAGATTTTCCAGAGCGCGGCGCATCGAGCCGCGGCACCAATGTCCCATGACCGGGTCGCCCAATGTCTTGAACACGACATCCCTGTCGCGGCTGTCGGCATATTGATCCCGCGTTTCCCGGACCAGGTCGAGGATGTCGAAGCGGGTCAGGTGCAATGGTACTTTCGCGCCGCCTTCGAAAGTGAAAGCGTCGAGCAAATCCGCCATCATTTTGTCGAGCCGGTCGGCGTTCGATTCGATCTTGAACGCAACATTGCGGGCCATCGCCATGTCCGGAGCCAGGGCGATGAGTTGCGCGCCGTTGGCGATGATCGCCAGGGGCGTGCGCATGTCGTGCGAAAGGGCTGCGGCCACCTTGAGCCGAAGCTCTTCATGGATGCGCGTGAAGGCGCGGACTGATTCACGCGTCGCCGCGTTGATCGAATCGTCGATGATGGCCCATTCCTTCTCGCCCAGTTCAACCCGTCCTTTAGTCATGGCCGCGATCGATTCGCGGAAGATTTGAAATTCGTGGATCACTTGATCCGGGCCGAACGGCGTCATGCGCGCGCGCTCGCAGCCATGCGCTGTAGGGGAGTTCGTCCCGCTCGCGCCCTGTTCGCGTGGATGGGCAGGGCTGAGCGCCTCGGCGATATTGTCGAAGAATGCCGGCAAAGTGTTCGTCAGCACGGGCCGCAGCAAATCATGGGCGCCTTCGACGCGCTGGCGCACCTCTCGCTCCCAATGGTCCATGACCGCATCGCGCATCGATGCAAATTGCGAGGCGATCGGCGATAGGCCGCGCCCGTCAATATTTTGATCTGTCGCCAGTGTCATTCAGTGCTCTCAGAGTAGCCCCGCGCGAGATCGGGGGCGTGATGCAAAGCCATGCTCGGGACGGCGCGCGCAATCACGCGCAAGACGCCAACGATGGCAGGATTTGAGGATGAGCAGTGATTATAGGCCAGGGCGTTTTGCTCAAGCTTAGAAGAAAGAGTTTTGCGTTGGCAGCTCTGCAATATTTGTATCTTTGCCGCGACGCTCGCTGCCGGTTCGACAGCCCGACGGCCGGATCGGTTTGTAGGGAAAGTGCGATCTCGTCTTGCTCAACCACGGATCAAGCGGAGATGATGACGACCATGTTGCTGCTTTGTCCCAACTCTAAGAACCTATCCCAGTAGGGAATGAGTGGTTGCTGGCGCGCCTGACAAGCGGGTGCCGTGTAGCATGGCACCCCATGCCATGCTACCTCGTCCTTGCATGGCTTGCCATGCGGCGTCCTCGCGCCTTGCACCCGCTTGCCATGCATCGCAGACGCGCATGTCACCATCAACTTCCTCCTCCCTACTAGGTTCTAAGCTGCCCCGGCTGGCAGCACTCCTGACTTCCAGCCACGGCTGCGGTATTCACCCCAGCCGTTTGTTTTTCACGTCTTCGCAAGCAGCATGCCGACCCTGCGCCCGCCGTACGAATGAGCTCCCTTGCGTTCGGGCAGATCTTGTTCCCATAGCTAGCTTACGCTGAGATCATGCCTGTTCGACAATGAACGGGCCGTCTGCCGTGTCTCAGGAAACTGTCTGGGGCATTGTTCTTCACATCGACGGAGAGTCTTCATGATCGAGCCAACCGAGTTGTCCAGCCCAGCCCGCCGCACCCTCCTGAAATCCGCCGCGCTCACCCTTGGCGCCGGCGCGCTGCCCTTCGGCGGCATGGCCCTTGCTGCCGACAAGCAGCGGCGTTACCGGCGCCACAGCGCGACCGGCCGGCATGGCAAGCGCATGCTCAAGAGCTATGCCAAGGCGGTGCGCGCCATGCTGGCGCTGCCCCCCGAAGATCCGCGCAACTGGTACCGCCAGGCCATCATCCACACGATGGACTGCCCGCACGGCAACTGGTGGTTCCTGCCCTGGCACCGCGGCTATCTCGGGTGGTTCGAACAGATCTGCCGCGAGCTGAGCGGCGACCTGCATTTCGCCCTGCCGTACTGGGACTGGACCGTGGACCAGCAGGTGCCGGACGGCATGTTCGACGACGTGCTCGACCCCAATCATCCGGCCTACCTGGCCAGCCGCCAGGATTTCGAGCGCATGGTCACCGGCGTGATCGCGGGCGCCGGCTACTGGTCGCTGCCCGGCAGCGGCTTTAACGGGCGTACCCAGCTCGGCCAGCTGCTGTCGCGCCGCATCCGTTTCGAACAGGACCTGATGTTCGACATGGTGACCGACCCGCGCGGCGGCATGTTCTTCGACCAGCCGGGCGCACGCGGCATCCGGCGCGAACAGCCCGGCTTCTCGCTGGCCACCAGCGACGCCGTCTCGCCCGCCACCATCCAGGCGGCGCTGGCGGCTCCCGACTTCATCGCCTTCGGCAGTGCGAAGACCTCGAACCATCACACCAGTTCCGGGTTCGGCATCCTGGAAGCTCGGCCGCACAATTCGATCCACCGCTGCGTCGGTTCGCGCGACTGCAATTTCGTCGAATCGCGCGGTTTCATGGGAGATATGCTGTCGCCGGTCGATCCGATTTTCTTTCTACACCACAGCAACATGGACCGCCTCTGGGACGTGTGGACGCGCAAGCAGATGCAGCAGGGCCTGCCTTTCCTGCCGGCCGGCTACGAGCTGCGCACCGACCTGCCGGACGCGGAGAAATCGGCGGCGGAGCGGGCCTCTGACTACTACCGCTGGGCGCGCGATCCGTTCATGTTCTTCGTCAATGCCAAGGGCGAGCCCGTGGCCCAGACCCGGGCCGGCGACTACGCCTGGATGACGCCGTTCGGCTATGACTACGAGCCCGGCTCCGGCGAGGAGCTCATTCCGCAGTATTCCATGGGCCGGCAGAGAGCCAGCCGCAGGCGCATCGCCGGCAGCGTGCAGCGGCGCCAGGTCTCCGGCGCCGCGCCGGCCAGCGCAGTGCTGCAGCTGCCCGCCACGACGATCGAGGCGGCGCGCACGGCGGGACAGGTGCTGGTGGCAAACGTCACCCTGAACTTCCCGCAGATGTCCCACGACGCCTTCATGGTGATCCTGGGCGGGCCGGACGACCTGTCGCACGTGGACGCTTCCAGCCCCCATTACCTGGCCACCATCATGATGTTCGGCCACCGCGGCGCCCACGGTGCGCTGACCTACACCTTGCCGCTGGGCGAGAAGCTGCGCCAGGCCAGCGCGGCGCACGCACTGCCGGCGGATGGCACGATCAGGCTGCGCGTGGTGCCGATGTGCGGGCCGGATTGCCACGAGCATGGGCATGATCATCACCACCACGACAAGGTGCACGGGGATGCGGTCGAGCTGGTGGCGGTGAGTGTGGAGGCGTATTGAGCGAGCCGTCGGGGGGCGTATGACGGCCCCTTCCCATAATGCTGCTCTGGCAGCGTACGGAAGGAGTAGCTCGTATTGCACAGAAAAACCGAGTTGACGGCTATCAAGGTAGACAACTGTCGCGTCTAGCATGACCTTGTCATGATTCAGCCAGCCATCCTGCGCCGGCGCCGTCAGCAGCCACGTAGTCGCCGCTGACTTGGTGAAAGCTGGACAGTATGAACCGGATCTCCGCCTTTGCCAGATCACGGTTTCGGGCGGACTGGACATCGCTTGTAGACCTATCTACACCGAAGTAAGCGCCACTGATGCTCACGACTGCCGGCAAAGGCCAATAAGCTCGCACATGATGCAG
This sequence comes from Telluria sp. ZB4P34, assembly GCF_059686055.1. Taxonomy (NCBI): domain Bacteria; kingdom Pseudomonadati; phylum Pseudomonadota; class Betaproteobacteria; order Burkholderiales; family Oxalobacteraceae; genus Telluria; species Telluria sp. ZB4P34. Next base: position 408,536 of record NZ_JCASIF010000003.1, read on the forward strand.
AGGGATTGCGTCCTGGCGCATGCACCTTTTGACGCGCCAGCCGCCTGACGCCTGACGCGAATCAAAGCCTACTGCGACGCGAGAACGCCAGACCGGCTAGTACCAACACAGTCAAAGCAATCGAGCTTGGTTCGGGCACATCAGAGGCAGGGGCCGCGAGCTCAAACTTGGCAAAGCGCGCCGATAAGTTTGATAGTGAATACCACTGGGGAATAAGTGGCATGCCCCCAACACTATCTATTTCCAAGAGGAAATTAGCAGCTGATACCGAAGCAAAGTCCGATTGATCGACTGCGTAGGGGATAAAGGTATCGCAGACTTCGGTATTACTTTCGCAACCAAGGTTCTTGCCCGGAATACTGTCGAACTCGCCCAACGGGCCATTGAGGAACACCTGATCCAACAAGGCCTGCCCGGCGAGCTTTGCTGCTGCAAAAGTTGAAAACGTAAATTCCGTGGCGCTACAAGCATTGAACACTGTATCGCAAGAACCTCCAGCAAATGTCACATTATAAAGTGCACCAGCAACATTAACGTTTCTCGCGCCCGTGAGCACCCCGTCACCGTTGACTTCGAGGATCGGAGCAGCATTGACACAAGCTGCGGCGGCAAATGTCAAAGTCGCAAGCAGTGTCCGGCAAGCCGACTGAATCTTCATATAGCCTCTGATAGTGAGTTGATCAACACGGCTGTTCGTCCTTAAGACGAATCTCTTGATCTAAAGCATTTATCATGCCAGGAGGAAAATCCAAGCGTAAACACGTAGTTGTCGCAGAGGGTGCTAGTTTCGGTAGCAATGCTGTAAAGAATCTCGACACAGTGGTACCAACAAAAAACGGCGCATTGAGCGCCGTTCGTCCTCGAAAAAGCGAGCAATCAGGCCTGCGCCTTGAGCTTGCGCGCCACTTCCAGCGCGAAATAGGTCAGCACCCCATCCGCCCCGGCGCGCTTGAAGGCCATCATCGACTCCATCATGACCTTGTCATGGTCCAGCCAGCCGTTCTGCGCCGCCGCCTTCAGCATCGCGTACTCGCCGCTGACCTGGTAGGCGAAGGTCGGCACCTTGAACTCGTCCTTCACACGGCGCACCACGTCGAGGTAGGGCATGCCCGGCTTGACCATCACCATGTCGGCGCCTTCGGCGATGTCGAGCGCCACTTCGCGCAGGGCTTCGTCGCTGTTGGCCGGGTCCATCTGGTAGGTGTTCTTGTCCGCCTTGCCCAGGTTGGCTGCCGAGCCGACCGCATCGCGGAAGGGGCCGTAGAAGCTCGACGCATACTTGGCCGAGTAGGCCATGATGCGTGTATGGATGTGGCCGTTCTGTTCAAGGGCGCCGCGAATTGCGCCGATCCTGCCATCCATCATGTCCGAGGGCGCCACCACGTCCACGCCGGCTTCCGCCTGCGCCAGCGACTGGCGAATCAGCATCTCGATGGTCTTGTCGTTGACGATGTAGCCATTCTCGTCCGGCAGGCCGTCCTGGCCGTGGGTGGTGTAAGGGTCGAGCGCCACGTCGGTCATGATGCCGAGTTCCGGGAAGCGGCGCTTCAGCTCGCGCACGGCGCGCGGCACCAGGCCTTCCGGATTGGTGGCTTCGACGCCGTCGTAGGTCTTGAGCGAGGCATCGACCACCGGGAACAGCGCCAGCATCGGGATGCCCAGCGCCACGCACTCTTCCGCCACCGCCAGCAGCAGGTCCACCGACAAGCGTTCCACGCCCGGCATCGAGGCCACCTGCTGGCGCTTGTTCTCGCCGTCGAGGATAAAGACGGGGTAGATCAGGTCGGCGCTGGTGACGACGTTTTCGCGCATCAGGGCGCGCGAGAACGGGTCGCGGCGCATGCGGCGCATGCGGGCGGCAGGGTAGGTGGCAGGCGTGATGATGGTCATGTCGATGAGTCCGATGCGTCTGAAGGCTTATTCCGAATCCGAATCCGAATCCAAATCCGAATCCTCGTTGGCGTCGCCCGGCGCCGCTTGGGCGTCGTCGTCGCCATCGAGCCCGAGCAGTTCCAGGATCTTGGCATCCGCTTCCTCGATGCCGATGCGCTTGAGGGCCGAGAACAGCTGCACCGTGAACGGGAAACCTTCGCCGTCCTCGTCCACGTAGCTGTCGAGGATCTGGCGCGACTGGCGCAGGACATTGGCCTTTTCGTTCTGGTTGAGCTTGTCCGCTTTGGTGAGGATGCAGTGGATCGGCTTGCCGGTCGGGGCAAACCACTCAAGCATCTGCGTGTCGAGGTCGGTGAACGGACGGCGCGAATCCATGATGAGGACCAGTGCGGCCAGCTGCTCGCGGCGCTGGACGTAGTCGCCCAGCAGCTTCTGCCAGTGCAGCTTGGCCGTGCCCGATACTTCGGCATAGCCATAGCCCGGCAGGTCGACCAGCAGGGCACGGATCTCCTCGACGATGGTCGGGTCCTTGCGGTGCTGGCCCACGTGGGCGCCGCCGATCGAGAAATAGTTGATGTGCTGGGTACGGCCCGGCGTCTTCGACGCGAAGGCCAGGCCCTTCTGGTTGGTGAGAATATTGATCGCCGTGGACTTGCCCGCGTTCGAGCGCCCGGCGAAGGCGATTTCGGGAACCTCGGTGCCCGGGAGATCGCGCAACTGGTTAACGGTCGTGAAGAACCGGGCTTGCCATAATTTGGACATGTTCAGAGGGTATAGATGACAACGAAATGGCGATGAGGAAACAAAGCTATTGTACAATAAGGGGTTGATCCCTGCTCCGCCCTTGGGGGAGCCGGAATAGGTTCATCGTAAGGCCGCCGCACTGTTTCACTGCAAATCCAACATCTGTTTTGACTTTTTCAGGGTGCTTGTATGAATCGTTTGACGTTTCCGCTTTTGAAGTCCTTGCTGGTTGCAACCCTGGCTGTATGCGGCAGTGTGTCCGCGGCCGAAGCACCAGGCGCTGCCGCCAAGGCCGATCCGGCCAGGGGCGGAACCCTTTACGATTCTGGCGACGCCGCGCGCGGCCTGCCGGCCTGCATGTCCTGCCACGGCGCCGCCGGCAACTCGACCATCGTCGTCAACCCGAAACTGTCGGGCCAGATCGCCGCTTACACCCACAAGCAGCTGGTCGATTTCACCACGCCGCAGCGCCAGAACCCGATCATGACGCCGTACTCGAAGATGCTGACCGAGGACGAGAAGCGCCACATCGCAGCCTATCTCGCCACCCAGAAAGCCAAGCCGGGCGCTGCCAAGAACAAGGACACCGTGGAACTGGGTCGCAAGATCTACCGCGGCGGCATCGCCGAGAAGGGCGTCGCCGCCTGCGCCAGCTGCCACGGCGCCACCGGCAACGGCATCCCGACCCAGTACCCGCGCCTGTCGGGCCAGCACCAGGACTACACCTACGCCCAGCTGGACGCGTTCAAGAACGGCACCCGCAAGAACAGCATCCAGATGACCACGCTCGCGCAGCGCATGTCGGCGGAAGAAATGAAGGCGGTGTCCGACTATATCGCGGGCCTGAAGTAAGCAGCGCCATTGACGAATTCGTAGGGTGGGCGGGTCTTCCGCCCACGCGTTCAGCCGGCGGATGAATGGACGAGGCGTCTGCTCATACCGGATGTGAACGCGTGGGCGGGGGACCCGCCCACCCTGCAATTGCGGTATGCTCGACAGATTTGCTGGCGCTTTACGGAAGTAGCGGAACATGAGTACCACCGGAATTGAACTGAACACCCGCCGCCGCGGGTTCGCCGAAGCGGTCGAGCTGGTGTCGTCGATGCGCTTCGCCATCAGCCTGCTGACCATCGTCTCCATCGCGTCGGTGATCGGCACCGTCCTCAAGCAGAACGAGCCGATGCCGAACTACGTGAACCAGTTCGGCCCGTTCTGGTTCGAGGTGTTCGCCAGGCTCGGCCTGTACAGCGTGTACTCGAGCTGGTGGTTCCTGCTGATCCTGGTCTTCCTGATCCTGTCCACCGCCCTGTGTGTGGTGCGCAATGCGCCGAAAATGATGAGCGACATGCGCAGCTGGCGCGAGAACGTGCGCGAAGAGTCCTTGCGCAATTTCCACCACAAGCTCGAATGGGAAGCGCCGCTGGACCGCGCGGGCCTGGCGCAGCAGACCGCGCAGCGCCTGCGCCATGCCGGCTATGCCGTCAAGCTGGTCGAGAAGGAAAACGGCACCCTGGTGGCAGCCAAGAAGGGCGCCGGCAACAAGTTCGGCTATATCTTCGCGCACACGTCGATCATCGTGATCTTGCTGGGCGGCATGCTCGACTCGGAACTGCCGGTCAAGTTCCAGCAGTGGTTCCTCGGCAAGACGCCGTTCGGCGGCAGCGGCGTGATCGCCGACATCCCGGCCCAGCACCGCCTCGGCATCTCGAACCCCACCTTCCGCGGCAATACCCTGATTGCGGAAGGCCAGACCAGCAACACGGCGCTGCTGCCGCAGGCCGACGGCGTACTGGTGCAGGAACTGCCGTTCTCGATCAAGCTGGATAAATTCCACATCGATTTCTACTCGACCGGCATGCCCAAGCTGTTCGCCAGCGACGTCGTCGTGCGCGACCACGAGACCGGCAAGACCTTCCCGGCCACGATCAAGGTCAACCATCCGCTGATCTACAAGGGCGTGGCCGTCTACCAGTCGAGCTTCGAGGATGGCGGCAGCAAGCTGAAACTGACCGGCTTCCCGATGAGCGGGGCGAAGAACGAGGCCTTCCAGATCGAAGGCACGGTCGGCGCGGCTACCGAACTGAAGCAGGGCGGCGAGACCTGGTCGGTGGAATGGTCGGGTTTCCGTCCGTTCAACGTCGAGAACATCGCCGCAAGCCAGGATGCGCGCGCCGTGGCCAGGAACACCTCGTTCAACGAGCAGCTCAGCGCCACGCTCGGCAAGGCCTCCGGTTCGGCGGCGAAGAGCGACGCCGCCAAGGACCTCAAGAACGTCGGCCCGAGCGTGCAGTACAAGCTGCGCGACAAGACCGGCCAGGCGCGCGAATTCATGAACTACATGCAGCCGGTGACGCTCGACGGCGCCCAGGTCTACCTGGCCGGCGTGCGCGCCAGCCCCTCGGAGAACTTCAGCTACCTGCGCATCCCGGCCGACGCCGAGTACAGCGTGCGCACCTGGATGCGCCTGCGCGCGGCGCTGGCCGACCCGGCGCTGCGCCTCGAGGCGGCACGGCGCTACGCCGCGCGCGCGGTGGCGCCGGAACAGCGCGCCCAGGGCGGCCTGACGAGCCAGCTGGAAGAATCGGCGGCGCGTACGCTGGCCATCTTTGCCGGAGAAGGAACAACTGGGGGCGGCGGGCGCGGCGGCTTCGTCGGCGTGTCGCAATTCCTCGAGAAGATTCCGCCGGCGGAACAGGAAAAGGCCGCGAATATCTTCATGAAGATGCTCAACGGCGCCCTGTGGGAGTTGTGGCAGGCCGCCAACGCGGGCGCCGGCCTGCCGCCGGTCGAAGCGACCGAGGCCAACGGCCGCTACCTGCAGCTGGCCACCAACGCCTTGTCGGACAGCGTGTTCTACGGGGCGCCGGTGTACCTGCAGCTGGAGGAATTTGTCGAGGTCAAGGCATCCGTCCTGCAGCTGACGCGCTCGCCGGGCAAGGGCATCGTCTACTTCGGCTGCCTGCTGCTGGTGGCGGGCGTGTTCGCAATGTTTTATATTCGTGAACGGCGCATGTGGGTGTGGGTGCGTTCAAGCGGCAATGGCGCCCATGCGCTGATGGCCATGAGCACCCAGCGCAAGACGCTCGACTTCGAGCGTGAATTCGATGATTTGAAAGCAAAACTGCCGCAGCCGGCCTGATGCCGCGGCAAGGAGACCAAGATGGAACTGTCGCACACCCAAACCGGCAAACCGGCGGCCTATGTCCAGCAGCCGGGCTTTTTCCGCAGCCTGAACGCGATCGACTGGCTGTATGGCGCCGCCCTGCTGGCGGCCGCGCTGTTCGCGCTGAACCGCTATGCGCACCACATGGACATCTACGAGAAGGTGATCCTGGTGTGCAGCGCGCCGACCTTCGCGCTGCTGGGCTGGTACTGGAAGCCGATGCGCTGGCTGCTGCCGCTGGTGGCGCTGCTGTCGCTGTGGGCCATCTCCCTGTATGGCGGCGCGATCGATGCCGCCAACCAGAAGTTCTTCCTGAAATACATGCTGTCGAGCCAGTCCGCCATCCTGTGGATGAGCGCGCTGTTCGTGTTCTCGACCGTGTTCTACTGGCTGGGCCTGGTCAGCCGCTCCGAATTCGGCGGCTCGGTCGGCAGCAAGCTGTGCTGGGCGGGCGTGGTGCTGGGTTCGGTCGGCATGATGGTGCGCTGGTACGAGTCCTACCTGATGGGCCCGGACGTGGGCCACATCCCGGTGTCGAACCTGTATGAAGTGTTCATCCTGTTCGCGATCATTACCGCGATGTTCTACCTGTATTACGAGCAGCGCTACGCCACGCGCCAGCTGGGGCCCTTCGTGCTCCTGATCATCGCCGCGGCCGTCGGCTTCCTGCTGTGGTACACGGTGTCGCGCGACGCCGCGCAGATCCAGCCGCTGGTGCCGGCGCTGCAGAGCTGGTGGATGAAGATCCACGTGCCGGCCAACTTCATCGGCTACGGCACCTTCGCGCTGGCCGCGATGGTCGGCTGCGCCTACCTGCTCAAATCGCACGGCATCCTGGCCGACCGCCTGCCCGCGCTGGAAGTGCTGGACGACGTGATGTACAAGTCGATCTCGGTCGGCTTTGCCTTCTTCACCGTCGCCACCATCCTCGGCGCGCTGTGGGCGGCCGAAGCCTGGGGCGGCTACTGGTCCTGGGACCCGAAGGAAACCTGGGCCCTGATCGTCTGGCTCAACTACGCGGCATGGCTGCACATGCGCCTCATGTCGGGCCTGCGCGGTCGCGTGGCGGCCTGGTGGTCGGTGGTGGGCCTGCTGGTGACGACCTTCGCCTTCCTGGGCGTGAATATGTTCCTGTCGGGGCTGCACTCCTACGGCGAGCTCTGATGCGCGCGTGGGACCTCACGGGGCTTTGCGGCTCATGCGTTGCCGCAAGCGTGGGGTCAGGAAGTCCAGGAAGGCGCGTAGTTTCAGCGCTTGGGGGACCTGTCCCGCATTGACCAGGCTGACCGGCGAAGGCGCGGGCGCGAATTCGTCGAGAACGGTCACGAGTGACCCGTTGCCTACTGCCTCCGCAACCTGGTAAGACAGGATATTTGCGAGCCCCAGGCCCTCCATCGCTGCCGCAATGGCGGCCTCGGCGGTATTGACGGCCAGCCGGGTGTTCACGGGTACGACGAGTTCGTCTGTTCCCGCCAAGAACTTCCACGACGATGGCGACGCCAAACCTTCGAAGGTGATCGACTGGTGTCGTATCAGCTCGTCCGGATGCCGGGGAATGCCATGCTGCGCCAGGTAGGCAGGACTAGCGCAGACGACGCGAAGTACTTCCCCGACCTTTGTGGCCACCAGTGCGCTATCGGGAAGCTTGCCGATACGCACGGCGACATCGACTTGCTCTTCCACCAGATGGACGAGACGGTCTGCGAGTGTAAGGCGAATATTGATCTCCGGAAAATTCCTGAGAAATTCCGATACGAGCGGCACCACATGCAGGCGTCCGAAGACGATGGGTGCGCTGACTGCCAGGTCGCCCTTGGGTGACGCATATTCCCCGGTTGCAGTACGCTCCGCTTCGCCAAGCTCTTCGAGGATGCGCTTGCATACCGCCACATAGTTTCGTCCTGCTTCGGTCAAGGAGAGCTGACGGGTGGTGCGAGTGAGCAGCCGCGTCTTGAGATAAGCCTCCAGTTCGCTGACCTTGCGGCTGACTGTCGCCAAGGGCATACCCAGGCGACGCCCCGCCCCCGAAAAACTTCCTGACTCCACTACAGCAATCAATACGGCCATTGCGTCGAGACGGTCCATATATTTCAATATTTGGAAGGATGATTTTCTATATTGCAGGATTATGTTTAGAAATGGAAGGGCGTAGAGTAACAACTGTCGATCACGACTGCCTCTCACTCTTACTGAAGGAATGTGCATGACCCGTATTCTTATCCCCGCAACCATCGCTGCAGCCCCGCTCGCTTCGCAGCCCCTGCTCGAAGACGTCAACCGGCAGTTCGGCGTCGTCCCCAATCTGTTCCGGCTGGTCGCTAACAGCCCGGCGGCCTTGGAGGGCTATCTCGGCTTGTCCGGCGCCCTGGCGAAAGGCACGCTGCCGGGCGCAACCCGGGAACGTATCGCCCTCGTCGTCGCACAGCTCAACGGCTGCGACTACTGCCTGTCGGCGCATATCTACCTGGGCAAGAATCTGGCTGGCCTGGACGATGGCGAAATGAATGCCAATCGCCATGCGCGCTCGGACGATCCGAAGGCCGATGCGGCCCTGCGTTTCGCCGCCAAGCTGGTGCAAGAGCGGGGCAAGGTATCGGAAAGCGATGTCCATGCGCTGCGCGCTGCGGGCTACGACGACGGCCAGATTATCGAAATTGTGCAGCACGTGGCATTAAACATCTGGACGAACTACATCAATATCGTCGCCGATACGGACATCGATTTCCCGGTCGTGAAGTCGGTCCAGCTCTGATTCTTCCAATAACCCAGCTTGAGAAAACCCACCATGAAAACATTCTCCGCCAGCTTGCTGTCCGCCTTGCTCGTGCTGCCCTGCGCTGCCTTTGCCTCACAGGCGATGCAACACGAGGCCATGAAACCGGCAGACATGTCGCAAGACAACATGAAACACGAGGCCATGTCCCGACAAGGCCCCGGTAAAGATGGCATGTCCAAACCCAAAGATCCCATGGAAAAGGGTATGAAAAAGAAAGCCATGGTAAAAGATGGCATGACAAAACATGACTCGGAAAAGAATGCCATGAACAAAAGCGATATGAAAAAATAGTCCGGGCGCCGGCATGGCCGGGCTTGCCTGGACATGCCGTTCCACGGATTGTCAAAGTTACTGCTGTCGAGTGGATCCGCCGGGGCGATGGGAATAGCCGCGCTCCCGGTTGGCGGAAACGATGCTAACTTTCGTTTAAGTCATTTGGGATACATTGGAAGCTCTCTCAGCCGGGGTAGACCATGCTCATCAAACGTAATCCGAACGGAATCGACCTCCCGTTTCCATCTGAAATCACGCCGCGCGAAGTCTACGAAGAACGGAGACGCTTCATCGCCCGCATGGCGGTGAGCGCCACGGTCGGCTCAGGCATCTGGGAGATGGCCAATCGCCAGGCTTTTGCACAAACGACCGGCCAGCGACTGGCCGCCGCACGCAACGCCGCCCTTTCTACCCAGGAAAAGCAAACCTCGTTCAAGGACGCCAGCTCCTACAACAATTTCTACGAGTTCGGCCTGGACAAGGGCGACCCGGCCGAGAACGCGCACACGCTGCGCACCCGCCCCTGGACGGTGACGATCGACGGCGAAGTGAAAAAGCCCGTCACGCTCGATATCGACCGCATCATCAAGCTGGCGCCGCTGGAAGAACGCATCTACCGCCTGCGCTGCGTCGAAGGCTGGTCGATGGTGATTCCCTGGGTCGGCTATTCGCTGTCGAACCTCTTGAGGCAGGTCGAACCGCTAGCTTCCGCGAAGTTCGTCGAATTCACCACCCTGGCCGACCGCCGCCAGATGCCCGGTCTGCGCAGCCCGGTGCTCGACTGGCCCTACGTGGAAGGCCTGCGCATGGACGAGGCCATGCATCCGCTCGCGCTGCTCACGGTCGGCATGTACGGCCAGGTGCTGCCGAACCAGAACGGCGCCCCGGTGCGCCTGGTGGTGCCCTGGAAGTACGGCTTCAAGTCGGCCAAGTCGATCGTGCGGATCCGCCTCGTGAGCCGCCAGCCGCGCACGGCCTGGAACGACTCGGCGCCGAACGAATACGGTTTTTACTCGAACGTGAACCCGAACGTCGACCACCCGCGCTGGTCGCAGGCCACCGAACGCCGCATCGGCGAGGATGGCTTCTTCCAGCGCAAGCGCAAGACCCTGATGTTCAACGGCTACGACCAGGTGGCGTCGCTGTACAGCGGCATGGACCTGAAAAAGTTTTTCTGATGGCGTTCAATCCGTCCACCCGCCAGCTGGGCATGCTCAAGGCCGCCGTGTTCGTGCTGGCGCTGCTGCCTTTCCTGCGCATGGCCTGGCTGGTATTCCAGGGTGTGCCGGTCGAGCCGCTTGAATACCTAACGCGCGGCACCGGCGACTGGACCCTGTACTTCCTGTGCATCACGCTGGCGGTGACGCCGCTGCGCCGCTTGACGGGCTGGAACTGGCTGGTGCGGCTGCGGCGCATGCTGGGGCTGTTCACCTTTTTCTACGCCCTGCTGCACTTCACCTGCTTCTTCTGGTTCGACCATTTCTTCGACATCGCGGCCATGCTGACGGATGTCGTGAAGCGACCCTTCATCACGGTCGGCTTCATCGCCTTCGTGTTGCTGATTGCGCTGGCGGCAACCAGCACCAATGCGATGATCAAGCGGCTGGGCGGCAAGCGCTGGCAGTGGCTGCACCGGCTGATCTACGTGATCGCGCCGCTGGGCATCCTGCATTTCTGGTGGATGAAGGCGGGGAAGAACGATTTCCAGGAGCCGATCATCTTCGGGCTGATCGTGGCGGTGCTGCTGGGATTGCGGGTGTATTGGAGCGCGGCCAGGAAGACACAGAAAGCTGCTGTATCGTAGGGTGGGCAGGTCTCCTGCCCACGCATTCAACTAAAGCATGCGTTGATGCAGTGCATCGGTAATTTGAACGCGTGGGCGGCATAGCCGCCCACCCTACGAACTATTTCACTATCGATTCGAGGGCGAACAGATCCGCCGGATTCTCGCGCTGCCGAATCACATGCACCCGGTCGCCATCGACCATGACTTCAGCCGCGCGCCCGCGGGTGTTGTAGTTCGACGCCATGGTCATGCCATAGGCGCCGGCCGTCATGATCGCCAGCAGGTCGCCCGGTTCCACGTTCAGGTCGCGCTCGCGCGCCAGCCAGTCGCCCGACTCGCACACCGGACCCACGATGTCGTAGGTCAGCGCTTCGCCCGCACGCGGGCTGACGGCCTGCACGCCCATCCAGGCCTGGTACAGGGTCGGGCGCATCAGGTCGTTCATGGCCGCGTCCACGATGGCAAAGTTCTTTTCCACGCCTGGCTTGAGGAACTCGATTTTCGTCAGCAGCACGCCGGTATCGGCCACGATCGAGCGGCCCGGCTCGAAGATCACCTTGATCGGCTTGCCATCGTATTTTTCCGCGCGCCAGGCGTCGATGCGCGCGAACAGGCGCCCGAGGTACTCGCCCACCGGCACCGGCGGCTTGTCGCCTTCCGCGCCGTAGTTCACGCCGAGGCCGCCGCCGATGTCGAGGTGGTGCAGCACAATGCCTTCACCGGCCAGGGTGTCGATCAGTTCGATCAGCTTGTCCAGGGCTTCCAGAAGCGGCGCATCGTCCAGCAGCTGCGAGCCGATGTGGCAGTCGATGCCGACCACGTCCAGGTTCGGCAGGCTTGCAGCGGTGCGGTAGGTGTCCAGCGCGTCGTCGAAGGCGACGCCGAACTTGTTGGCCTTCAGGCCGGTGGCGATATACGGGTGGGTCTTGGCGTCCACGTTCGGGTTCACCCGCAGCGAGACCGGTGCGCGCTTGCCCATGCTGCCGGCCACCTCGTCGAGGCGGTGCAGTTCGGGGATCGACTCCACGTTGAAGCACAGGATGCCCTGCTCGAGCGCCATGCGCATTTCCTCGACGGTCTTGCCGACGCCCGAGAAGATGGTCTTGCCGGGGTCGCCGCCGGCCGCGATCACGCGCAGCAGTTCGCCCCCGGAGACGATGTCGAAACCGGCGCCCTGGCGCGCCAGCAGGTCGAGGATGGCCAGGTTCGAGTTGGCCTTCATCGCGTAGCACACCAGCGCGTCGCGCCCCGCGCAGGCATCGGCGTAGGCGCCGAAGTTCTCCAGCAGCGCGGTTTTGGAATAGACGTAGGTCGGCGTGCCGAATTCTTCGGCGATGGCGGACAGGGCAGCGCTTTCGGCGTGCAGGACGCCGTTCTGGTACTGGAAATGCGACATAGGAAGGGAAAGGAGTCGATTACTTGGTAGGAGCCGGGGTCGAGGCGTTATTCGATGGAACAGGCTGGGCCGGCTGCGGATTGGCCGCGGCGGTCGCGGCGGGGGCCGGTTTTGCGGGCGGATTCGGCATGTAGAGCGGGCCGGTCTGGCCACATCCGGCCAGACCCGCGCCCAGGGCCGCAAGCACCGCCGCGCTGGAAAGAAGTGCAATGGTGGACTTCACGATTAGAATGGGGGTTTGATTAGCAGACCTTGGAGTGTAGCATGACCGAATCCGAATTTTTGACGCTGGCCCAAAGCACCCTGGACCGCATCGAGGCCTGCCTCGACAAGCTGAACGACGACGACGTGATCGACGTCGAGTGCAAGCGCAGCGGCAACGTGCTGGAAGTCGAGTTCCTGTCGAACGCCTCGAAGATCATCATCAACAGCCAGGCGCCGCTGCAGGAAATGTGGGTGGCGGCGCGCTCGGGCGGCTACCACTACAAGCGCGTGGGCGACCAGTGGCGCAATACGCGCGACGATACCGAGCTGTTTGCCTCGCTGTCGCAGTACGTCACGGAGCAGGGCGGGGCGCCGGTGGCGCTGGGCTGATTCTTGCAGCAGACGGTAGGGTGGTCGGCTCTGCCGACCGCGCGTTCACACCCCATGTGAGCCGACGCAGCCGCTATTCATGTGTTGGCTGAACGCGCGGTCGGCGAAGCCGACCACCCTACGAAAAAATGGCGACCAGGTGGTCGCCATTTTTTTTACCAGGCGGTCAAAATCAGAACAGCTCGTTCCTGACCGCGTCGCGCTGCTTCTGCTCGGCCGGCGCCGGCGGCGGGCCGACGTCCAGCGTGGCCACGCCGGTGCCCGGCGGGGTCTCGGCGTAGTAGTACTCGCCGTTGGCCAGGATCAGTCCCGGCGGCACCTCGCGTTCGACGATCTCCTCGCCCTTGAGCGCCTTGCCCATGTAGCCGATCCAGATCGGCAGGGCCAGGCCTCCGCCGGTCTCGCGGTTGCCGAGGTTCTTCGGCTGGTCGTAGCCGATCCAGGCCACGCCCACCAGCTTCGGGTTGTAGCCGGCGAACCAGGCGTCGACCGAGTCGTTGGTGGTGCCGGTCTTGCCGGCCAGGTCGGTGCGCTTGAGCGACAGCGCCTTGGTCGCGGTGCCGTAGCGCACCACGTCCTTGAGCATGCTGTCGACCAGGAAGGCGTTGCGCGCGTCGATCACGCGGTTGGCTTCCACGCCGGCGCGCTCGGGGCGCGCTTCCGACAGCACCTTGCCATCGCTGTCCGTCACCTTCGAGATGAGGTAGGGGCTGACGCGGTAGCCGCCGTTGGCGAACACGGCGTAGGCGCCGGCCAGCTGCAGCGGGGTAGTCGAGCCGGCGCCGAGCGCCAGGGTCAGGTAGGCCGGGTTGCGCTCGGCGTCGAAGCCGAAGCGGGTGGCGAATTCCTGGCCGTAGCGCGCGCCGATCTTGTTCAGGATGCGGATCGAGACCATGTTCTTCGACTGCGTCAGGCCGCGCCGCATGGTCATCGGGCCTTCGTACTTGTTGTCGTAGTTCTTCGGCTCCCAGGCCTGGCCGCCGGTCTGGCCGGCATCGAAACTGATCGGGGCGTCGTTGACGATGGTCGCCGGCGAGAGGCCGCGCTCGAGCGACGCCGAATAGATGAAGGGCTTGAACGAGGAACCCGGCTGGCGCCAGGCCTGCGTCACATGGTTGAACTTGTTGCGATTGAAGTCGAAGCCGCCCACCAGCGCGCGGATCGCCCCATCCTCGGTGCTGGTCGCAACGAAGGCCGATTCCACTTCCGGCATCTGGGTGATGATCCACTTCGACTCGTCGTTCTGCATCACGCGGATCACGGCGCCACGGCGCAGGCGGCGGTTCGGCGCCGCTTTCTCCGATAGCCAGGCCTTGGCGAAGGACAGGCCGGGGCCGGTGACCGTAATGGTCTCGCCCGAGGCGATGGTGGCGGTCAGCTGGGCCGGAGAAGCCTGCAGCACGATGGCCGCCACGATGTTGTCGCTGTCCGGATGTTCGGCCAGCTCGGCCTCGATGGCCTCGTCGGCATCAAGCTTGTCGCGCGGGATCTCGATGTAGGATTCCGGGCCGCGGTACGGCTGGCGGCGCTCATACTCCATCACGCCGCGGCGCACGGCCAGGTAGGCCGCGTCCTGGTCGGCCTTGGTAATGGTGGTGAACACGTTCAGGCCGCGCGTATAGGTGTCTTCCTTGAACTGCTCGTACACCAGCTGGCGCGCCATCTCGGCCACGTACTCGGCGTGTACGCCGAAGGCGGTGCTGTCGGTCTTGATCGTGAGCCGTTCTTCTTTCGCCTGGGCGTACTGGGCGTCGGTGATGTAGCCGAGCGAATGCATGCGCTGCAGGATGTACTGCTGGCGGGTCCTGGCGCGGGTCGGGTTGACCACGGGGTTGTAGGCCGACGGCGCCTTCGGCAGCCCGGCCAGCATCGCGGCTTCGGCCACGGTGATGTCGCGCAGGTCCTTGCCGAAGTAGATCTGGGCCGCCGACTGGAAGCCGAAGGCGCGCTGCCCCAGGTAGATCTGGTTCATGTACAGCTCGAGGATCTGGTCCTTGGACAGGTTCTTCTCGATCTTCCAGGCCAGCATCGCCTCGTAGGCCTTGCGCTTGAAGGTCTGTTCCGAGGACAGGAAGAAGTTGCGCGCCACCTGCTGGGTAATGGTCGAGGCGCCCTGGCGCGTGGTGGTGGTGGCGTTGCGGAAGGCCGCGCGCAGGATGCCCCAGTAGTCGATGCCGCTGTGCTCGTAGAAGCGGTCGTCTTCGATCGACAGCACCGCCTTCTTCATCACGTCGGGGATGTCCTTGAAGCGCACCAGGGTGCGGCGCTCCTCGCCGAATTCGCCGATCAGGACGTTATCGGCGGTGAAGATCCGCAGCGGCATTTTCGGCCGGTAGTCGGTGATGGTATCGAGCGCGGGCAGGTTGGGGTAGGCCATCGCGAGCGCGAACACGAGTACCAGCACGCCGATGGCGGCCAGGCCGGCGAGCGCACCGACGGCCATCAGGACCAGGCGCTTCGGGCTGTACTTCGACCCCGCGGTTGGCGTCGCTGCTTGTTTCTCTTTCATGCTGTCTTTCGCAAAATAGCTGTGCTGAATGCTTCATTATAAAGCAGCCGTTTTCCAGCCGACACACACCCTGCTGAGCCGAAGCTTAAGCTGGAACAAGCACGAGATTAGCAAGTTCGGATATCAAGCAAATAAGGGTCATGGCAGGGGTGATAACACTCCGTGCCAGAGTGTGGCGTGCACGCGCCGGAATGCTGTGTTCCCTCATAGAAATATCTTGTCTGGGGGCATCCTTTTCAGTACGATCTAACGCAGTGCCTCATATATGTGCACCAACTCATTGGTTTACATGCGTGATTTGCATGCGTGATTCAGCAGGACATATCCCCCAGCGGGCGTTGAATACAGGTCCTGCATCTGGCAGGAAGGGCAGTCGAGGAGTACGCTCGTGATCAATCTAGGTTCCTTGTTCGGAAAGTCCAGTCCGCCGTTGGCGGGGCTCGACATCAGCACCTCGGGCGTTCGCCTCGTGGAGTTGGCCGATGCCGGCAAGGGTGAACTGCGCCTGGAGCGCTATGCCGCCGAACCGCTGCCGCGTGGCGCGGTCGTGGACGGCAACATCGAAAACATCGACCAGGTGGCCGAAGCGGTGCGCCGCGTCTGGAAGAAGAGCGGCACCAAGGCCAGGCATGTGGCGCTGGGCATGCCGCCGGCCGCCGTCATCACCAAGAAAATCATCCTGCCTGCCGGCCTGTCGGAAGACCAGCTGGAAGTGCAGGTGGAGTCGGAAGCCAGCCAGTACATCCCGTTCGCGCTCGACGAGGTCAGCCTGGACTTCGACGTGATCGGCCAGGCCGCGACCTCGACCGAAGACATGGAAGTCATGCTGGCCGCCGCGCGCCGCGAGAAGGTCGAGGACCGCGTGGCGATCGCCGAAGCGGCCGGGCTCACCGCCACCGTGATGGACATCGAATCGTATGCGGCGCGCGCCGCCCTCGACCGGTCGGGTGCTGCCCAGCCGGACCAGATCGTCGCGCTGTTCCAGATCGGCGCCCAGGCCACCCACGTGTCGGTGCTGCAGAACGGCGACACCATCTACGAGCGCGAGCAGCCTTTTGGCGGCAACCAGCTGACCCAGGACATCGTGCGCGCCTACGGCCTGTCGTTCGAGGAAGCGGAAACCCGCAAGCGCTCCGGCGACCTGCCGGAGAACTACCGCGCCGACCTCCTGGCTCCTTTCCTGGAAAGCGCCGCGCTGGAAATCACGCGCGCGATCCAGTTCTTCTTCACGTCCACGCCGTACACCCGGATCGACCAGCTGTACCTGGCCGGCGGCTGCGCAGCGCTGCCGGGACTGCTCGAGCTGATCGGCAGCCGCACCCGCATCCCGAGCAGCGTGGCGGCGCCGTTTGCCGGCATGAGCCATGCCGCAGGGGTGCGCGAACAGCAACTGCGCCAGGAAGGCGCAGCCTACCTGGTCGCCTGCGGCCTGGCGCTGCGGAGGTTCGACCTATGATCCGCATTAACCTGTTGCCTCACCGCGAAGCGAAGCGCAAGCAGAAGCAGGCCGCGTTCGTGGCGCTGCTGGCCGCGGGCGGCGTGGTCGGCGCCGCCGTAGTGCTGTTCGTAGGCGCCTACAACGCCAGCCGCATCGCGGTCCAGAACGAACGCAACCTGGTGCTCAAGACCGCCAGCGCGGAACTGGACAAGAAGATCGCCGACATCAAGACGCTGAAGGAAGAAATCGAGTCGCTCAAGGCGCGCCAGCAGGCGGTCGAGGATCTGCAGGGCGACCGCAACCAGCCCGTCTACGTGCTGGACGAACTGGTGCGCCAGACCCCGGAAGGCGTGCACCTGAAGTCGATCAGGCAGGAAGGCCAGAAGGTCACGCTGAACGGTGTCGCCCAGTCGCAGGAACGGGTCGCCGAGCTGCTGCGCAACGTCTCCGGCGTCTCGCCCTGGCTGGAGCGTCCCAACCTGACCGAGGTGAAGGGCGTCATCCTGGGCCAGAACAAGACCGGGCGCAAGGTCGTCGAGTTCCAGATGGACGTGGCGATCAAGCGTCCGCGCGAACAGGGCGACGACGACGCCGACGGCGCCAAGGCAGGCGGCGCGGCCGGCCGCAAGCTCGCGGAAGCCGCACCATGAATATCGACCTGAAAGACATCGGCGCCCGGTTCGCGGCGCAGTTCCAGGGCCTGCAGGGCCGCCAGCCCGGCCAGTGGCCGCTCGCCCCGCGCCTGCTGTGCGCGGCCGGCGTGATGGCGGCCGTCATCGGCCTCGGCTACTTCTTCTACTGGGACGGCCAGTTCGAGAAGCAGAAGAAGGGCGCCAAGGAAGAAGCCGGCCTGCGCACCGAATACCAGAGCAAGATGGCCCAGGCCATCAACCTCGAGGCCCTGCAGAAGCAGAAGGTGCAGGTGGACCAGTACGTCGAACGTCTCGAGAAGCAGCTGCCGAGCAAGTCGGAAATGGCGGACCTGCTGTCCGACATCAACCAGGCCGGCGTCGGCCGCGGCCTGCAGTTCGAGCTGTTCAAGCCGGGCAAGGAAGTCGTGCGCGACTACTACGCCGAACTGCCGATCAACATCAAGGTGACGGGCAAGTACGACGACGTCGGCGCCTTTGCCGGCGACATGGCCAACCTGCCGCGTATCGTCACGCTCAATAACATGGTGCTGAGCACCCGGGAGGGCACCCTGCAGTTGGAGGCGGTGGCCAAGACCTTCCGCTACCTCGACCCGGATGAGATCAGCGCGCAGAAGAAGGCGCGCGATGACAAGAAGGGCAAAGGCAAGGGTAAGGGCAAGAAGAGCAAGGGCAAGAACGACGAAGGAGCGGCGAAATGATGCGGCGATCGAGGCACGTGCTGAGGCAGATCCTGTGCGCCTTCGGCGCGGCGGCCCTGCTGGCGGGCTGCGGCGACGGCGACGTGCAGGAAGTGCGCGACTGGATGAAGCAGGTCCAGCGCGAGACCGTGCCGAAGGTGAAGCCGCTGCCGGAACCGAAGGAGTTCGTCCCCTACGCTTACCATCCGGCCGGCGCGGCCGAGCCGTTCAGCGATGCCAGGCTGCTTGGCGAGATCGCGCAGGTGGAAGCCGCCAGCGCCAACCCGCTGCAGCCGGACACCCGCCGCGCCCGTGAAATGCTCGAGAACTACCCGCTCGACACCATGCGCATGGTGGGCACGCTGCAGAAGGGCGGCGCGAACTACGCGCTGGTGCAGATCGACGCGTCGATCTACCGGGTCAAGGCCGGCCAGCGCATCGGACAGAATCACGGGTTGGTCACGCGAGTAAGCGAAGGCGCGATCGACATCAGGGAAGTAGTGCAGGACACCACCGGCGACTGGGTCGAGCGCAAGGCGACGATCGAGCTGGCGGCGAGCAAGGAGACCGGGAAATGACCCCAGGCATGAACATGCATCACATTCGCAGCTTCCGCAGCTCTTGCATGGCAGTGCCGGCTTGGCTGGCGTCTTGCGCGGCTGCCCGTTTGCTGGCGCTGCTGCTGGCGCTGGCCGCCGGTGCAGGACAGGCCCAGGCCCAGGGCAATGCCATCGAATCGATCACGGCCAACCAGCAGGGCGGCAACGTGATCCTGAACATCGCCATGCGCGAGGCCCCGGCCAAGGCGCCGATCGGCTTTTCGATCACCAACCCGGCCCGCATCGCACTGGACTTCGGCGCCACCGCCAACGTCACCGGCAAGAGCGCCCTGGACATCAACCTGGGCGACGTGCGCAGCCTGAACGTGGTGCAGGCCGGCGAGCGCACCCGCCTGGTGCTGAACCTGTCGCGCGCGCTGAACTATGCCACCGCCGTCGACGGCAAGTCGGTGATCGTCACCATCGAAGGCTCGGGCGGGGTGGCCCAGGCCGTGAACGCGTCCGGCATGCCGGTGTCCAGCGCCCCGGCGCCGGCGGCACGTCACATGCTGCGCGACCTCGATTTCCGCCGCGGCAGCAACGGCGAAGGCCGTGTGGTGGTCGACCTGCCGAACGGCCAGGTCGGCGTGGACGTGCGCCAGGCCGGCAACCAGGTGATCGTCGACTTCCTGCGCACCGGCCTGCCGGAGACGCTGCGCCGCCGCCTCGACGTGACCGACTTCGGCACGCCGGTGACGCGCGTGACCACCACCTCCCAGGGCGAGAACGTGCGCATGACCATCGACGCGAAGGGCGCCTGGGAACAGTCCGTGTACCAGAGCGACACCCAGCTGATCGTCGATGTGCGTCCGGTCAAGGAAGACCCGAACCGCCCCGGCGGCAACAGCACCGGCTACCGCGGCGAAAAGCTGTCGTTCAACTTCCAGAACGTGGAAGTGCGCGCCGCGCTGCAGGCCATCGCCGACATCTCGAACCTGAACATCATCGCCAGCGACTCCGTCACCGGCAACCTCACCCTGCACCTGCGCGACGTGCCCTGGGACCAGGCGCTCGACGTGATCCTGCAGGCCAAGGGCCTCGACATGCGCAAGAACGGCACCGTGCTGTGGATCGCGCCCAAGGAAGAACTGCTGACCAAGGAAAAGCTCGAACTCGAGCAGCGCGCCCAGATCGCCGACCTGGAACCGCTGCGCTCCGAGATCTTCCAGCTGAACTACCAGAAGGTGGAAGCCTTCCGCAGCGTGTTCGGCCTGGACGCGAGCGGCGCGTCGTCCGGCGGCGACAACAAGAACCGCGTGCTGTCCAAGCGCGGCAGCGCCATCATCGACCCGCGCACCAACCAGCTGTTCGTGACCGACATCGCCGCGAAGATCGAGGACATCCGCAAGCTGATCCAGAAGACCGACGTCGCTTCGAAGCAGGTGCTGATCGAGGCGCGCCTGGTGGAAGCGAACGACGGCTTCTCGCGCAACCTCGGCGCCAAGCTCGGCTTCGCCGACCTGCGCACGCTGCGCGGCGGCGACTCGGGCTGGCAGGTCAAGGGCAACGAGCGCGTGGCCATCGGCGGCAACATCAAGGGCGTCGGCCAGGTCACCGGCCAGACCCCGGACGAGGGCGACGGCTATACCAACACCACCATGGTCAACCTGCCGGCCGGGCCGATCGGCGGCGCGGCCGCTTCCTCGCTGGCCTTCAGCCTGTTTTCCTCGGCCGCCAACCGCTTCCTGAACCTGGAACTGTCGGCCCTGGAAGCCGATGGCAAGGGCAAGATCATCTCGAGCCCGCGCGTGGTCACCGAGGACAAGCAGGTCGCCGTGATCGAGCAGGGCGTCGAGCTGCCCTTCCAGGTCGCCACCAGCAGCGGCGCGACCTCGATCACCTTCAAGAAGGCGAACCTGCGCCTGGAAGTGACGCCCCAGATCACGCCGGACGGCAACGTCGTGCTCGACGTCGACGTCAGCAAGGATTCGAAGGGCGAAGAAACCCGCGCCGGCCCGGCCATCAACACCCAGCACGTCAAGACCAAGGTGATGGTCGAGAATGGCGGCACGGTGGTGCTGGGCGGTATCTACCAGCAGACCGACCGCAACAACGAGACCAAGGTCCCGCTGCTGGGCGACGTGCCGATCGTCGGCTACCTGTTCAAGACGACCGGACGCGAAAGCACCAAGACCGAACTGCTGGTGTTCATCACGCCAAAGATCGTGGCGGACGCCGCTTCGGCGCGCTGAACCGGATTCAAAAAATAATCAATAAGCACTAATCAAAACAACAACGGGTTTGACATGAACGAAACGAGCAAGACCATGCGCGGCAGCCTGGTGCTGCTGATGGCGGCAGTACTGACGGCTTGCGGCGGCGGTGGCGGTAATCCCGGCACGACCACCGGTACGGGTAGCGGTACCGGCACCGGCGGCACGCCCGGACCAACAGTTCCGGCAA
Source organism: Telluria sp. ZB4P34 (assembly GCF_059686055.1). NCBI lineage: Bacteria > Pseudomonadati > Pseudomonadota > Betaproteobacteria > Burkholderiales > Oxalobacteraceae > Telluria > Telluria sp. ZB4P34. The sequence goes on from NZ_JCASIF010000003.1 coordinate 429,440, forward strand.
CGCCGACCGTTACAATGAGCTTCGTCAATGCGGGTGGCCAAGCCAGCAACTCGCTCACAGGCGCTACTCCCTTGACCGTGCGCGCTCTAGTGCGCGACCAGGCTGGAAAACCGGTAACCAACGCACTCGTCTCCTTCGCCACCGATCCGACGCTGGCAGTGTTCTCGCCGACCGCCGGGACCGCTCTGACCGACGCCAGCGGCGTCGCCACCGTGACCTTGCGTGCAGCCAGCCTGTCGGCGAGCGGCGCCGGCAAAGTGACGGCCACGACCGTGCTTGCCGGGGCAACCGTGACTAGCGAAGGCAATTATTCGGTTGGCGCAACTGCACTTACGCTCGGCGCCTTGCGCCTGTCGCAATCCGCGATCGCTGCCTATGGCTCGACCGAGATATCGGTCGACGTGCTGGCGAATGGCACCCTGTACACCGACCAGTCGGTGAACGTACGCTTTACGTCTGCCTGCGCCACCGCCGGCAAAGCCACGCTGGCGGCAACCGCGCCAACCAACCAGGGCAAGGCCATGGTGGTCTACCGTGACCTAGGCTGCGGCAACAAAGATACCATCACAGCGTCGGCCGATGGGGTCACCGCTTCAGTAAGCAATACGCTCGATATTGCTGCTCCGGCAGCGGCATCAGTGCAGTTCGTGGCCGCCTCACCAGTGGATAAATCGATTGTGATCCGCGGTCAGGGCGGAATCAACCGTACTGAAACCGCCACCCTGCGCTTCCGAGTCATCGACATATTCGACCGCCCGCTGGTAGGCCAGCCAGTCGAGTTCTCGGTGGTCCCCGCCGGCGCTGTCGACCTCAACAAGGCGAGCGACACGACCGACCAGAACGGCGAAGTCATCACCACGGTCAACTCCCGCTATACGGCAACCAGCTTCCGCGTCAAGGCCACGCTTCCCGGAACCACCACATCGACCCGTCCGGAGAACATCTCCACTCTGTCAGACTCGATCTTGGTGACCACCGGCCTCCCGGTGCAGCGCTCGCTGTCGCTGAGTACTTCTGTTTCAAACGTCGAAGGATGGCGTGTGGACAGCGGTACGACTACGCCGGCGAGCGTAGTCCGGATCCTGCTGGCCGACCAGTCGGGCAATCCGGTCCCTGACGGCACGCCGATCGTCTTCCAGACCAACCTGGGCGCGATCGGTTCGTCCGACAAAGGCGGATGCAATACCGTCAATGGCGGCTGTTCAGTCGACTTCCGCACGCAGAATCCCCGTCAGGCCGTGCCTGGACAGCCGGCGACGCCGTGCAACACCGGTCCCGGAGCGACACCCGATAGCACCCGCCCAGGCCTGGCAACGATTTGCGCCAGTACGACCGACGGCACGCATACACAGTTCACCAAGACCACCATCTTCTTCAGCGGCGGTTATGCTGACAACGTCTTCATGAACGGCTCAAGCACCAGGCTGCCAAGCCAGACGGTGGAAATCGGCCCGGTCCCGTCGGCCAATCCGCTCGTCTTTACGCTGCAGCTGAACGACCTGAACCTGAACCCCTTGCCGGCTGGGTCAACCGTCCAAGTGACCGGCCTCGCCAACGCTACTGTCGTCGGCGTGGTCCCGGCAATCGTGCCGAATATTTTGCCGCACAATGCGAGCGGCCTGGATGACCACACCGGCAACACGGTCGTGGGAGCCCAAGGCTCGACCCACCGTTTCACCATCAACAGCACTGCTCCTCAACCCTGCACTGCCGGCAGCGTCGGTACCTTTGACGTAACCGTCATTACGCCGAAAGGAGATACCACGTCGATTCCGTTCAGGGTCACGTTCAGTTGCCCTTGATCGTCTGAAGCCTCGGTTTGACGCAAAATGAGGCGGCCAGTCTATACTGGCCGTCTTTTTTTATTTCTGCGGACCTGGCAGTGCCTCATCGCAAGAACAACAATATCTTCCTGGTCGGCCTGATGGGGGCGGGAAAGACCACCATCGGACGCCAGCTGGCGCGCAAGCTCGGCATGCGCTTCGTCGACTCCGACCACGAGATCGAAGCCCGCACCGGCGCCTCGATTCCCTGGATCTTCGAGATCGAGGGGGAGGGGAGTTTCCGGCGCCGCGAAGCGGACATGATCCGCGAGCTGAGCGCGCAGGACGGCCTGGTGCTGGCCACCGGCGGCGGCGCCGTGCTCGACCCGGGCAACCGCGCGCTGCTGGCCGAGCGCGGCACCGTGGTCTACCTGCGCGCCTCGATCGGCAGCATCCTGCAGCGCACAGCGCACGACAAGAACCGGCCGCTGCTGCAGACCGCCGACCCGCGCGCCAAGCTCGAGGAGCTGCTGGCCCAGCGCGACCCGCTGTACCGCGAGATTGCCGACCTCGTCATCGATACCGGCCGTCCTAACGTACAATCGATGATACAGACCATTTTGGACCAGCTCGCCGCGTTCGGGGCCGCCCTGGCGGACCGTAAGCGCGCACTGGCAAGCGACCCGATGAACGCGATGACCCAACCCGCACCCACCATCCTGAACGTCGACCTGGGCGAGCGCAGCTACCCGATCACGATCGGCCCCGGCCTGCTAGACGATGCCACGCTGCTCGCGCGCCACGTCGACGGCGGCAAGGCCGCCATCGTCACCAACACGACCGTTGCGCCGCTGTACCTGGCCAAGGTCGCCGCTGCGCTGCGCGCCGCGGGCCGCGACGTGGTCGAGATCGTGCTGCCGGACGGCGAGGAGCACAAGACCTGGCAGTCGCTGAATCTGGTGTTCGACGCGCTGCTCGCACACAAATGCGACCGCAAGACGGTCGTGGTGGCGCTCGGCGGCGGCGTGATCGGCGACCTGGCCGGCTTCGCCGCCTCCAGCTACATGCGCGGCGTGCCTTTCGTCCAGGTACCCACCACGCTGCTGTCGCAGGTCGATTCCTCGGTGGGCGGCAAGACCGGCATCAACCACCCCCTCGGCAAGAACATGATCGGCGCCTTCTACCAGCCGCGCGCCGTGATCGCCGATACCGCCACCCTCGATACCCTGCCGCCGCGCGAACTGGCGGCCGGCCTGGCCGAGGTGATCAAGCACGGCGCCATCCTGGATGCCGCCTATTTCGACTGGATCGAGGCCAACATCGCCAGGCTCGTCGGACGCGAGCCGGAAGCGATGGCCTACGCCATCGCGCGCTCCTGCGAGATCAAGGCCGAGGTGGTGCGCAAGGACGAACGCGAAGGCGGCCTGCGCGCCGTGCTGAACTTCGGCCATACCTTCGGCCACGCGATCGAGGCCGGCCTGGGCTTCGGCACCTGGCTGCACGGCGAGGCCGTCGGCTGCGGCATGGTGATGGCGGCCGACCTGTCGGCGCGCCTCGGCCTGGTCGACGCGCTGACGGTGGAGCGCGTGCGCAATCTCGTGAAGGCGGCCGGCTTGCCGACCGTGGCGCCCGACCTGGGCGTGGAGCGCTGGATCGAACTGATGGCGGTCGATAAAAAGAACGAGGGCGGGGCGATCAAGTTCATCCTGCTCAAGCCCCTGGGCAGTCCGTCGATCACGACGGTGCCGGTGGAAGTCCTGCAGGCCACGCTGGCCGCCTGCGTGGACACGACGAAGGAGTGAAGGCGATGGACTTCGACGCACGCCTTGCCCCCTACGCAGCCCATTCGTCGAAGTCGCGCGGCCGCACGCACATCGAGCCGCCGGCAGGATCGCGCAGCGAGTTCCAGCGCGACCGCGACCGCATCATCCACTCGACCGCCTTCCGCCGGCTCGAGTACAAGACCCAGGTCTTCCTGAACCACGAGGGCGACCTGTTCCGCACCCGGCTCACGCATTCCATCGAGGTGGCCCAGATCGGCCGCACGCTGGCGCGCAGCCTGCAGATCAACGAAGACCTGGTCGAAGCGGTCGCGCTGGCGCATGACCTCGGACACACGCCCTTCGGCCACGTGGGCCAGGACGTGCTCAACGAATGCATGAAGGACTACGGCGGCTTCGAGCACAACCTGCAGAGCCTGCGCGTGGTGGACGAGCTGGAAGAGCACTACGGCGCCTTCGACGGCCTGAACCTCACCTTTGAAACGCGCGAGGGCATCCTCAAGCATTGCTCGCTGGCGAACGCACGCCAGCTGGGCGAGCTCGGGCACCGCTTCATGGACCGCAGCCAGCCCAGCCTGGAAGCGCAGCTGACCAACCTGGCCGACGAGATCGCGTACAACAACCACGACATCGACGACGGGCTGCGTTCCGGCCTGCTCACGATGGGGCAGATGGAAGAAGTGGAACTGTTCGCGCGCCACCGGCACACGGTGGAGACCCAGTACCCAGGCTTGCCGGGACGGCGCGCGCTGTACGAGACGATCCGCCTGATGATCACGGCGATGACGGCCGACCTGGTGGACACCTCGGCCGCGCTCTTGAAGGAGGCGGCGCCACAGGACATCGACGACGTGCGGGCGTCACCGCCGCTGATCCGCTTCTCGCCGCAGATGCGCGCGGAAACCACGGCCTTGAAACGCTTCCTGTATGCGAACCTGTACCGCCACTTCCAGGTGAACCGCATGCGCGTGAAGGCCAGCCGCATCGTGCGCGAGCTGTTCGAGGCCTTCCTGGCGGATCCGGTGCTGTTGCCGAACGATTACCAGGTCGAGAACGACCCGATGCGGCAGGCGCGCAAGATTGCGGATTACATTGCGGGGATGACGGACCGGTATGCGATCCGGGAGCATCGGCGCATCTTCTCGCTGGACCACTTCTGAGTCAGGAACCGGCCGGTTTCGTAGGGTGGGCGGCTCCGCCGGGCAGCGCGATCAGCACGAACGGCGGCGCCGTCCGCGCGTTCAACAAGCGAGTGAAACGCCGCACGGGCAGCATTGCCGTGGTTTGAGCGCGCGGGTGGCGTACACGCTGCCGACTGATCGCATCGCCGGGTATAGCCGCCCACCCTACGAACGGCAGCTACCCGAACAAGCCCGGCGTTCCCAGCTCCACCAGCAGCTTCTTCACCGGCGCCGGCAAGGGCGCCTCCGCGATCGCGTGCAGATCCCACCACAGGTGCCGCCCGGTCGCGCCGCCGCGCGAGGCCAGCCTGACCTGCCACGGCGTGATATGTAATTTGTAGTGCGTGAACACATGCACCAGCGGCCTGAGCGCCTGCACCTCGCCCACCTGGCCGAACTGCGCCGCCGCAGCCGCGACCTCGGGCGAGGACAGGGCAGCCACGTCCACCCCCAGGTGCCCATCCACCTCCGGCAGCGACAGCAGCCCGCCCCAGATCCCCGTGCCCGGCCGCTGCTCCAGCAGCACCTGGCCGCGGTCGATCAGCACCAGCAGCGCCGCACGCTTTTCCGGCGTCGCTTTCTTCGGCTTACGCACCGGGAGCTCCGCCGTCCGTCCGGTGGCGTAGGCGACGCAGCGTGCCTGCAGCGGACAGCGTCCGCAATCCGGGCGGCTGCGCGTGCACAGCGTGGCGCCCAGGTCCATCAGGCCCTGCGTGTACGATTCGATGCCCTGCTCGGGCAGCAGCGCTTCGGCGCGGCGCCACAGGGCGTCCTCGACGCGCTTTTCGCCCGGGTAGGCGTCGATCCCGAACACCCGCGCGAACACGCGCTTGACGTTGCCGTCCAGGATGGCGGCGCGGGCGCCGCTGGAGAAGGCCGCGATCGCCGCCGCGGTCGAGCGGCCGATGCCCGGCAGTTCGGCCAGCAGCCCCGGGTCGCCCGGGAACACGCCGCCGTATTCCTGTACCACGCGCCTGGCGCAGGCGTGCAGGTTGCGCGCCCGGGTGTAGTAGCCCAGGCCGCTCCAGTGCGCCATCACGTCGTCGAGCGGCGCCTCGGCCAGCGCCTGCACGGTGGGGAAGCGTTCCAGGAAGCGCGCGTAATAGCCGAGCACCGCCGCCACCTGCGTCTGCTGCAGCATGATCTCGGACAGCCAGATGCGGTAGGCGTCCGTCGTGTTCTGCCAGGGCAGCGTGTGGCGGCCGTGGCTGCGCTGCCAGTCGATCACCGCCTGGGAAAAGCCCGGGTCGGCCAGCTGGTCGAATTCGGCCGGGCCGAATTCAGTCAAACGTTTCATGCCGCTTCCTCTTCCAGGCGGGCCGCCAGAGCGTCCGCCATCGCCGCCAGCCGGCGGCGCGTATCGTCCAGCGCCACCCGGGTGCTCTCGAACGCGGCGATCTTCTGCTCCAGGCTGTCGGTGGCCTCGAAGATGCGCTGGACCGAGGCCTGGCGCTGGCGCAGGCCGTCGCGGTGCTGGCGAATCGCCATCTCCAGCGGCGCCATGATCACCTTCAGCCAGTTTTCGGCGTCCAGGTTGGCCTCGCGGAAGCTGCGCCGGGCGCGCGAGGCGATCGCATCGAAGAAGCGCTCGAGCAGCGTGGCGCGGCTGGTCATGAGCAGGGTGGCGGTGCCGAACTGCTTCAGGAACAGCGCCTCGATCTCGTCGATCTCGCGGCGGTAGCGCGCCAAGGAAAGCGACATCGGGCTGGCCAGGGACAGGCCGTGCTCGGCCGAGAACTTGCGCACCATGCTGTCCATCATGGCGCTGATCTCGGCGACCTTGCTCGACGACGCGTCCAGGTTCGCGCGCAGCGCCTCGAAATAGCTGCGCACCGGCGCGCGCATGCCGGTCGCGAAACGGGCGGCCTGCATCGCCGCGCGCACCGCCTCGGTTTTTTCCTGCACGCCGTCCATGCCCAGCGTCGAGTACAGCTCGGTGGACAGGCGCGCGAACACGGCGCGCGTGCCCTGCAGCTTGAACAGGCTGGCGTCGAATTCCTTCTTCTCCAGCTCGATGCGCTTCACCATGTGCGCGATCACGCCCCGGTTCTTGCCGCGCAGGCTCTTGAGCTCCTGCAGCTGCTCGGCCAGCTCGCGCATGCGCGCCGCGCCCAGCGCCCCCTCGCCTTCGGCCAGCAGCGCCAGGTCGGCATGCAGCTGGCGCCGGACGATGTCGCGGCGCGCGGGAATCAGGCTGTGGAACAGCGCCGCTTCGAGCGCGCCCAGGCGGCTCTTCTCGAACAGGGCCATGTCGCCGGTGATCTTGCCGACCAGCGCCTTCTGCGCCGACACCGGGTACACGCGTGCGCTGTCCAGGCCCAGCAGCTGGGCCGCGTGCGCCTGCTGGCGTGCGATCTCGGCGTCGTTCTCCTGCGGCGACCGCAGTTCGTCCCACATCGCGTCGATCTTGTTGAGCACCGCCAGGCGTCCTGGTCCGGTCCCGATGTGGGTGCGCCAGACCTCGATGTCGCTCCTGGTGACGCCGGTCTCGGCGGCCAGGATGAACAGCACCGCGTGCGCGTTCGGGATCAGGTTGAGGGTCAGCTCCGGCTCGGTGCCGATGGCGTTCAGGCCCGGCGTGTCGAGGATGACCAGGCCCTGCTTGAGCAGCGGGTGCGGCAGGTTGATGACGGCGTGGCGCCAGCGCGGAATCTCCACCGTGCCGTCCGCCCCCAGGCTGGACGCCAGGTCCGGGTCTTCCGGGTCCCACAGGCCGTAGGCTTCGGCTTCGGCGGCGGGCACGCGGCAGGTCTGGCTCACCTGGCGGAAGGCCTCGGTCATGCGTTCGGGGGCGTCCAGGTCGAGCGGCAGCACGGTCCAGCTCGCGCTGTTTTCTCCGGTGTGCTCGCGATAGTCGCTGGTGGACAGCTTGCCGGCGCGGGTCTCGATCGGCAGCAGGCGGATGCAGGGCGGCAGGGCAGGGTCGTACAGCAGCTCGGTCGGGCACATGGTGGTGCGGCCGGCGCTGGACGGCAGGATGCGCTGGCCGTAGTCGGCGAAGAAGAGCGCGTTGATCAACTCAGTCTTCCCGCGGGAGAACTCGGCCACGAAGGCCACCGACAGGCGGTCGTCGCGCAGCCGCGCCAGGGCCCGTGCGAGCTGCTGTTCGCCGGCGCCGTCGATCAGGCCGGCGTCACGCAATGCGGCGCCGTAGGCCTCGAGCGATGCCGTGACGGCGGCGCGCCAGGCGCCATACTGTTGAAAATCCTGCATGTTTCTAAACCCGGTTTGTAGGGTGGTCGGCTCGCCGACCGCGCGTTCAAACAGTGAACGCGCCGAGGCAAAGCATGCCGGAGTTGAACGCGCGGTCGCCGTAGCCGACCACCCTACGTCTCAACGCTGGCACTGCACGCAATAGAAAGTCGAACGCTGGCCCTGCTTGATCTGGCGAACCGGCGCCCCACAGTTGCGGCAAGGCACTCCAGCACGATCATAGACGAAATATGTCTGCTGGAAATACCCTGATTGACCATTTACAGCAATAAAGTCACGCAGGGTACTACCACCCTGCACGATCGCAGCGGCAAGGATGTCCTTGATCGCCTCGGCCAGCCTGTTGTAGCGGGCCCGGCTGATGCGCGCGGCCGGCGTTTTCGGGTTGATCCCGGCGCGGAACAGGCTCTCGCAAGCGTAAATATTGCCGACGCCGACCACGATGTCGCCCGCCAGCAGCACCTGCTTGATCGGGGCATTGCGCTTGCGCGTCTCCCGCCACAGCAGTTCGCCCGAAAAGCCGTCACCCAGCGGCTCGACACCCAGGCCACGCAGCAGCATATGCTGCTCCAGCTCGCCTTCTTCCTTGCCATGCCAGAGCACGGCCCCGAAGCGGCGCGGATCGTGCAGGCGCAGCACCTGCCGGCCTTCCGGTCCCGCATCCGTGCCGGCCACCACCAGATCGACGTGGTCGTGCTTGCGCGGCTCGATCCCCGGCGGCAGCACGCGCAGATGGCCGGACATGCCGAGGTGGACGATCAGGACGCCGTGCTCGAATTCGATCAGCAGGTATTTGCCGCGGCGGCCCGTGCCGAGGATGCGGCGGCCGACGAGCAGTTCGGACAAGCCGGGCGGGAACGGCCAGCGCAGGCCTTCGCGGCGCAGCACCACCGCCTCGACGACGCGGCCTTCGATATGGGGCGCGACACCGCGCCGGGTGACTTCTACTTCTGGCAGTTCAGGCATGGGGAAGGGGAATCGTGTAAATTCTCAGGCAGCAGGCAAGCCGTGAAGCGCGCTGCAGTGCACGCGGGCGCATGCTTGAGCGTAGAATCGGACAACATCTCAGAACCGTGGACTTGCCTTGAAAAACGCTTTCGTCATTGTATCCCTCTCCAGCATCCTGGCGGCGTGCGCTGTCGCGCCGGTACAGCGGACGGCACAGCCGGCCGCGGCGCAGGCTTCTTCGGACACGCCGCTGGCCGACGCCGAGCGGGCGGCCGGGCAGGAAGGCGAGCAAGACGCGGCGGTCGCCGAATCCAGCGAGGAAGACCCCGACGCCAAGGCCCGGGCCGAAGCGGAAGCGCGCCTGCCCAAGGTCGAGCTGACCAGCAGCATGCTGAACCAGCTACTTAAGGCCGAGTTCGCATTTCGCAAGGGCGACTGGCAGGGCCCGTATCTGACCATGCTGTCGCTGGCCCAGCAGACCCGCGACCCGCGCCTGGCGCGCCGCGCGGCCGAGATGGCGGTGGCGGCCCGCCAGGCCGACGACACGCTGGCGGCCGTGCGCCTGTGGCGCGAGCTCGACCCGGAGTCGGACGAAGCGACCCAGTACTTCGTCGGCATGGTGATCACCTCGGACAGCATCGCGGACGTCGAACCGATCTTCGTGAAGCGCCTCAAGGCGGCGCCGCCCGACAAGCGCGGCATGCTGCTGTTCCAGATCCAGCAGTTGCTGGGCCGTTCCAAGGACAAGGACGCGGCAGCGGCCATGCTCGAGCGCGTCATCGCGCCCTACGAGGGCAGCTTCGAAGCCCATATCGTGCGCGCCCAGGCGGCGCTCGCGCGCGGCGACAAGGCGGCGGCCCAGCGTGGCGCCCAGGGGGCACTGGCGGCCAAGCCCGATTCCGAGATCGCCGTGCTGATGATGGCGCAAGTGCTCGAGGACGACGCCAAGGTCGGCCCGATGCTGGAAGCCTTCCTCAAGAAGCATCCGGAAGCGCGCGAAGTGCGCGCGGCGCACGCCCGGGTACTGGTCAACCAGAAGCAGTATCCACAGGCGCGCGCCCAGTTCGAGGCGCTGCTCAAGGGCCGGCCGGACGATGCCGGCAACCTGTATGCCCTGGGCGTGCTGGCCACGCAGATGAACGACGCCGTGGCCGCCGAAGGCTATTTCACGCGCTTCGTCGAGGTACTCGCCCGCAATCCGGAAGACGAGCGCGACCCCACCCGCGCGCTCCTGATCCTGGCGCAGATCGCGGAAGAGCGCCGCGACTATCCGGCGGCGCTGGCCTGGCTCGAGAAGATCCCCGCAGGCACCGACGCGCAACTGCTGTTCAGCGCCCAGCTGCGCCGCGCCCAGTTGCTGGCGCGCCAGGGCGACCTGGCCGGCGGGCGCAAGCTGCTGGCCAGCCTCAAGCCGCTTGAGCCGGCCCAGCAGGCCCAGGTGGTGGCGGCCGACTCGCAGCTGCTGCGTGACGCCGGCCGCACCCTGGAAGCCTATTCGCTGATGGACGCTGCCGCCAAGCGCTTCCCGAAGAATCCCGACCTGCTGTACGACTTCGCGCTGCTGGCCGAAAAGATCGGCCGCTTCGACGTGATGGAAAAAGTGCTGCGCGACGTGATGACGCTGGCGCCGGACAACCACCACGCCTACAACGCCCTCGGCTACTCGCTGGCCGAGCGCAGCCTGCGCCTCGAGGAAGCCCACGCCCTGATCGCCAAGGCGCTCGACATGGCGCCGGGCGACCCATTCATCATGGACAGCATGGGCTGGGTCCAGTACCGCATGGGCAAACTGGACGAAGCCGAGAAGTACCTGCGCAATGCCTACGCGCTGCGGCGCGACCCGGAAATCGCCGTGCACCTGGGCGAAGTGCTGTTCCAGAAGGGCCAGCAGGCCGCGGCGCAGGAACTGTGGCGCGAAGCACGCGCCAAGGACCCGCAGAACGACACGCTGCGCAGCACGCTCGCGCGCCTGCGCCAGAGCTTGTGAAATAATCCACGATTCATCCCGATGCGCCGCCAGCGATGCTGCCGGCGCATCGACGCAACCCGACCGCCACTACCCATTGCCGATGCCGCCAACGATACCAATGCGCCGACGCCTGACCCTGCTCGTCCTCGCTGCCACCCTTGCCACCCTGGCCGGCTGCGCCACCACCAGCACCAATGTCGCCACCGTGGGCGCCTACCGCGACACCATCGACCTGAGCGGCCGCCTGTCGGTCAACTACCAGAAAGACAGCAAGCTCGAATCACTGACCGTGAACTTCGACTGGGCCCAGCGTCCCGGGCAGGTGGACGTGACGATCACCAGCCCGATCGGCCAGACGCTCGCGACCATCGCGGTGACGCCGCAATCGGCCACCCTGACCCAGGCCAACCGGCCGCCGGTGACGGAAGCCGACATCGACAGCCTGAGCCAGCGTACGCTGGGCTGGCCGCTGCCGGTGTCGGGTCTGCGCGACTGGATGCAGGGCTATGCGGTGGATGCACAAGGGCAGCGCTTCGCGGCATCGCCGGCGCGCAACGAAGTCGTCACGCGCGACGGCTGGCGCCTGCGCTTCGTCAGCTGGCAAGATCCGGATGCCGCGCAGCCGGCCCCGCGCGTCATCCACGCCACGCGCGCCGCGGTCGGCGACATCCAGGACCTGGAAATCCGCATCGCCATCGATCCGGCAGCGCAGGGCTGAGGAGGGGACGGGATCCATGCGTTCGCTCCACCATTGCCCGGCTCCGGCCAAGCTCAACCTGTTCCTGCACGTCGTCGGCCGCCGCGCCGACGGCTTCCACCTGCTGCAAAGCGTGTTCCAGCTGATCGACCGCGCCGACACGCTGCACTTCGACCTGCGCGACGACGAGCGCATCGTGCGGTCGACCAGCGTGCCGGGCGTGCCCGAGGAGCAGGACCTGATCGTGCGTGCGCTGCGCCTGCTGCAGGCAGAATATGCGCGCCGCCACGGCAGGCTGCCGCCGGGCATCGACGTGGCCATCGAGAAGATCCTGCCGATGGGCGGCGGGCTGGGCGGCGGCTCGTCGGACGCCGCCACCGCGCTGATGGCCGCCAACCACCTGTGGCAGGCCGGCCTGACGCAACAGGAACTGATGGACATCGGCCTGCCGCTGGGCGCCGACATTCCGTTCTTCCTGTTCGGCGAAACCGCGTTTGCCGAGGGGGTCGGGGAGGCGCTGCAGCCGGTGCCAGGGCCCGACTGCTGGTACGTGGTGATCGAGCCGGGCGTCGCCGTGCCAACCCCGGCAATTTTTTCCGCGCCCGATTTGACGAGGGACACGAAGCCCGTTACAATAGCGGACTTTTCCAGCAGCCTTGCTGTTTCAGGCAAACAGATTGGCTTCGGAAAGAATGATTTGCAGGACGTGGCTGAACGCCTGTTCCCGCCGGTAGCAGAGGCGGTGAGATGGTTGAGCAGCTACGGCGATGCCAGGATGACTGGCTCGGGGGCATGTGTGTTCTGTGCTTTCTCTGGCGAGGCTGAAGCGGACCAGGTTTTAGCGCAAGTGCCGCTCAGTGGCTCAAGCGTATGGAATGCGTGGAAAGGCCGTTCGCTGGCGAGCCACCCGATGAAATCGCTCTTGCAAATCAATGAGTTGTAGAATAAAATTTTGCCTGTCGCGACGTTAGACGTTAAAATACGTGGAATGTAACGGCAAGCAGTTCAGTCGTGTAGGGGAATCGCCAAGCTGGTTAAGGCACCGGATTTTGATTCCGGCATACCAAGGTTCGAATCCTTGTTCCCCTGCCAAAGTTTTCCCGGCTGTCGAGGCGTATTCCTCCAGCGGGACAAACAGCGGTGCGATGTTTCATGCATCCACAACGCTTTGACATGTAATCAGCCGGTTCAGCCGGCTGATTGTTTTTCCAGATTCAACGTTTTTCTCTTGGGATTCCCTCCATGGCTTACGAAAACCTGATGGTTTTTACCGGCAACGCTAATCCGGCACTAGCAGAAGGGGTCGCCAAGAACCTCGGCATTCCACTCGGTAAAGCAGTCGTCTCGAAGTTCTCGGACGGCGAAGTCATGGTCGAGATCAACGAGAACGTGCGCGGCAAGGATGTCTTCGTCCTGCAATCTACCTGCGCACCGACCAACGACAACCTGATGGAACTGATGCTGATGGTCGACGCGCTCAAGCGCGCATCGGCCGGCCGCATCACCGCCGCCATTCCTTACTTCGGCTACGCCCGCCAGGACCGCCGCCCGCGCTCGGCGCGCGTCGCGATCTCGGCCAAGGTCGTCGCCAACATGCTGGAAGAAGCCGGCGTCGAGCGCGTCCTGATCATGGACCTGCACGCCGACCAGATCCAGGGCTTCTTCGATATCCCGGTCGACAACATCTACGCCTCACCGATCCTGCTGGGCGACCTGCAGAAGCGTAACTACGACGACCTGCTGGTGGTGTCGCCGGACGTCGGCGGCGTGGTGCGCGCCCGTGCGCTGGCCAAGCGCCTCGGCTGCGACCTGGCGATCATCGACAAGCGCCGCCCGAAGGCGAACGTGTCGGAAGTCATGAACATCATCGGTGAAGTCGAAGGCCGCAACTGCGTGATCATGGACGACATGGTCGACACCGCCGGCACGCTGTGCAAGGCCGCCGAAGTGCTCAAGGAGCGCGGCGCCAAGAAAGTCATCGCCTACTGCACGCACCCGGTCCTGTCGGGTCCGGCCATCGACCGCATCCAGAATTCGCCGCTCGACGAGCTGGTCGTCACCGACACCATCCCGCTGAGCGCCGCCGGCGCCGCCTGCACCAAGATCCGCCAGCTGACCTGCGCACCGCTGCTGGCCGAGACCTTCAAGCGGATCGTCAAGGGCGACTCGGTGATGTCGCTGTTCGTCGACTAAGCAACACGCTGTCGTTTTTTACGGCGCGCCTGGCTGACACGGCAGGCGCGCCGTTGTAACATCTTGGGTTTCCCTGTTTTCGAGCGCCGCAGGGCCTTCGAACACCAAAGAATTCTTGCATTCTTGAGCGCGCAACATGGCGCTTATTCACGACTGCCCTGGTCGCGGGGCAGTCACCACTGGGTTGCCGGGCCGGCACATAGCCGACATTCGGACCCGTTTATTTTTGGAGTTTCACATGAAAGTAGTCGCATTCAACCGCACTCAGCAGGGGACCGGAGCGAGCCGCCGCCTGCGCAAGGCTGGCCAGACCCCAGGCATCATCTACGGTGGCGCCGCTACCCCGGAACTGATCGCCCTGGACGGCAACGCCCTGTACCACGCGCTCAAGAAAGAAGCTTTCCACGGTTCGATCCTGGACCTCGAAATCGAAGGCAAGACCCAGCAAGTCCTGCTGCGCGACTTCCAGATGCACGCATACAAGCAACTGGTCCTGCACGCTGACTTCCAGCGCGTCGATGCATCGAAGCCGATCCACACCAAGGTCACCCTGCACTTCGTCAACGCCGAGATCTCGCCGGCCGTCAAGCTGAGCGCCGCTGTCATCTCGCACGTGGCCAACGAACTGGACGTCGCTTGCCTGCCGGGCAAACTGCCGGAGTTCATCGAAGTCGACCTGAGCAAGCTGGAAGCCGGCCAGTCGATCCACGTGAACGACCTGACCCTGCCGGAAGGCGTGACCGCGCTGACCCACGGCCAGAACCTGACCCTGGTGACCACCTCGATCCCGCGCGGCGCTGTTTCGGCCGAAGCTGCTGAGTAATATTTTCTTTGCCGGCCGCGCAAGCGGCTGCAGGAAACGAAACCCGCCGTGGCTTGCCCGGCGGGTTTTTTGTTTTTCGTAGGTGGTCGGCTTCGCCGACCGCGCGTTCAACGATCGGATGCGCAGGCACGGCGCTCGCCGGAGCTGAACGCCCGGGCGGCGTAAGCGTACAGGCAGATCGCGCTGTACTGTGGACCAGTTCACCCCTACGGACGGCATGGCTCTCCCTATTTCAGCGATAATCCTGTTCTCCTAGAATCAAAGTAGACAAAGCATGTCCATCCGTCTGATCGTCGGCCTCGGCAACCCGGGCCCGGAGTACGAACAAACCCGCCACAATGCCGGCTTTTGGCTGGTCGACAACCTGGCCAACTCGCTGCCGGGCTGCCGCCTGCAGCGCGAATCGCGCTTCAATGCCATGGTGGCGAAGACGCGCATCGGGGGCAACGAAGTGTGGCTGCTGGAGCCGCTGACCTACATGAACCGCTCGGGCCAGTCGGTGGGTGCGCTGGCGCGCTTCTACAAGATCGAGCCAAGCGAGGTGCTCGTCGTGCACGACGAGCTCGACATGCTGCCGGGCGTGGCCAAGATGAAGAAGGGCGGCTCTTCGGGCGGCCATAACGGCCTGAAGGACATCACATCAAGCCTCGGCACCCAGGAATACTGGCGCCTGCGCCTCGGCATCGGCCACCCGCGCAGCCTCAACCTGCAGCAGGCGGTGGCCGACTTCGTGCTGCACCGTCCGCGCCGCGAAGAGCAGGTCCTGATCGAGGAATCGATCGACAAGGCCCTGCGCGTCATTCCACTCGCCTGCGAAGGCAAGATGGACGTGGCGATGATGCAGCTGCACACGGCCTGAACCTGATGTGGTGCGCGCCGCCGGCGCGCGTCATCGAGGCTGTCCGCCGCGACCCCTACTCCTACGCTCCCTGCACCACCACCTGCCCGCGCAGGTCGTGCATCATGCGCTCGAGCGCCGGCCGCATCCGGCGGTAGTCCTCGGGCGTGCAGGTGGCCGCCGTGTGGCGGAACTGCAGCCGCCGCTTCACCACCACCGCATTGCCCTGCCGCGCATACTGCGAGCGGTAGTAGAAGCTGCCGTCGTCGACCGTGACCGGCTTCGGCAGCGCCAGCACCCGCGTGCGTGGCGGCAGGCCGTAGCGCAGCTCGTCCTCGGCATCGATGGCGGGGCAGACGAATTCCTGGCGCCGTTCCGGCTCGCGCCCGAGTTCGAACACCGCGTCGCCCAGCCCGCCCCAGAAGTTGTAGGTCGTGGTGAGCGCAGCCGGGCCAGGCAGGCGCACGAAGCCATCGGTGGCGCCGGAAAAGGCCACGGTGTAGTCGTCGCCGGGCGCGTTTTCACCAGATGCTGCCTTGCCCGCCGTCTCCGTCTCGCCCGGCTCGAACAGTCCGTCGCCCGAGCGCCCGAGCCCCGCCAGCATGCGCCTGACAAAACTGTCGCGCTCGGCCTGCGGCGTAGCGCGCACGGCATGGCGGTAGGGTTCCGCGATGGCGCCGCCGTTCGTGCGCCGCACCTGGAAGCGGCTGCTGCCGTCGCGGGCGATGTCGAAGCGCGTGACGGTGCGGCTGCGCGCCGCCTGGTAAGCAGGCGTCACCGCGAGCCCGCCGCTATCGGCCAGCAAGACCGGCTTGCCGAGCAGGGCAGGCGGCAGGTAGCCGCCCGCCACCGTGCCGGCGGTCGGGTCGAGGAAGAGCTGCAGTTGCGGCACGTAGACGATGACGTGGTTCAGCACACCCAGCGTCGGCACCGCGGGCAGGCGATAGGCGTCGTCGCCGTTGACCAGCGCGGCGCTGGCCGGGATGCCGCTGGCGGCCAGCAGGGCTTGCAGCAACACCGCATGGTCCTTGCAGTCGCCGTAGCGGTTCGCCAGCACCGACGTCGCGGAATGCGGCACCACGCCGCCGGGGCCGAGGTAGACCGCCACATAGCGGATGTTGCGCCGGACCCAGTCCGACAGCGCGATGGCGCGTGCGCGCGGCTCCGCGAGACCCTGCGTGATCTCGGCCGCCAGCTTTGCCACCGCCGCATCGGGCAGCGCGGCCCCGGCGGCGCGTGCGTGATAGGCGCGCGCGAAGGCCGCGTAGTCAGGGAAGGTCGACACCGCCAGGCGCCGGCCGTAATCGAGGTAGCTCACCGAACCGTGCTCGATGCGCGCGTTGCCGCCATCTACGTAGCGCCAGGTATGGCGGCGCCGGCCTGGTGGGCTGTCCGCCGCCAGCGGGACGAAGCCGACGGCGTCCGCCTGCAGCGCCATCGAGAGCGGCAGGTCGTAGGTGAGGCGGAAATCCTTGTGGCGCCAGGGACGGGCCACCGTGAAATCTTCGAACTGGCCGGGAAACAGGGGCGTGTGGCGCCGCACCGAGTAGCGCAGGGTGAGCGTGTCGCCGGGCGCGACGTCCGGGAAGATGACGACTTTCAGGCGCGTATCCTGGAACATCGGCGCGTCCAGCGAGGCGGCTTCGTGCTGGTCGCGGATGCCTTGCGGCTCGACCGGCACGCGCCGTCCATCGGGCTTGGTGGTCCAGGCTTCGACGGACAGCACCCGGTCGAGCGAGCCGTTGAAGCTGATGGCTTGTTCGGCATGGCGTTCGACCGCGGCGCTGCTGGCGATGGTCTTCACCATCTCGACATGCATCGTGTGCGAACCGTCTTCGTCGACCGTGAAATGCTGCACCAGGCGCTCGATGACCACCGAGCGGTCGGTGCCGTCGTCGCGCGCCGCAAGCGGCGCGCAGCACAGGAGCAGAAACAGCGACACGAACACAAACCGGGCAAGTCGAATCGGCATGGCAGGCTCCGCGAGGGCGACCGATCCATGTTACGCAGCACGCGCATGCCACTCTTGAGCCTGCGCAAGCACGCCCTTCCTGCGATAATTTTGCCCCATGAAGGCACTCACATTCCACGCCGGGCCGCTGGCCCTGGCCCAGATCGGCGCGCAGGGCCTGCGCGCGCGGGACGTCGCCATCGTGCCGGCCGCGGCCGGCGGCCCCAAGGGGCTGGTCTTCCAGGCGCTCGACCAGTGGATGTTCGGCGAGTGGCTGCCGCGTGCGCCGCGCGAGCGCATGCTCATCGGTTCCTCGATCGGCGCCTGGCGCATGGCGGCGGCCTGCCAGCGCGATCCCGTCAAGGCCTTCGCCCGGTTGGGCGAGCTGTACGCGGGCCAGCGCTATACCAGCAAGAAGCCGACCCAGCAGCAGGTCGACGAGGTGGTGCAGGGCCTGCTGGGCGAGTTCGTGCGCGGCCACGAGGACGACATCGTCAGCCACCCGCAGCATCGCCTGCACCTGCTGGCGGTGCGCGGCAAGGGCGCCCTTGCCGCGCCGGGGCATACGCGCGCCGAACTGCGCGGCTTCGCCGCGGCGGCGCTGCACAATGCCTGCTCGCGCGACTGGCTGGGGCGGATGATGGAGCGCGTGGTGATCGGCGACGTGCGCGCCCATGCGCCCTGGCTGCGCGAGCGCTTCGACGGCTTCACCACCCATTTTTCCGCGCTCACGCGCGCGAACCTCGCCGCCAGCCTGCTGGCATCGGGCACGCTGCCGCTCATCATGAAGCCGGTGACCGGCATCGCAGGCCTGCCGCCGGGCAGCTACTGGGACGGCGGCATCATCGACTACCACCTGGCCTTGCCCTATGCGAAGGCAGCGGGGGAGGCCAAGGGCGAGCTGGTGCTGTATCCCCACTTCACCCGGCACATCGTGCCGGGCTGGCTGGACAAGGGTTTCCCGTGGCGCCGCGCGGCGCGCGCCCGGCGCCACTGGCTCGACAACGTCCTCATCATTGCCCCATCCAGCGAGTTCCTGCGCACCCTGCCGCGCGGCAAACTGCCGGACCGGGCCGACTTCAGCTTCTACGGCCTGGACCATGACGAGCGCATCCGCAACTGGCAGCGTGCGATGGGGGAGGGACAGCGCCTGCGTGATGAACTGGCCGAATTTGTCGCCAGGCCGGACCTGTCCCTGGTCAAGCCGATCTGAGACGAAAAAAAACCGCTGCATGCAGCGGTTCTTCTTGTACGCCAGGTTCAGGCGCGCCTGCGGCGCCGCGCGGCGAAACCCAGTGCGCCGAGGCCCATCAGCATCAGGCTGGCGGGTTCCGGCACCTGCTTGCCGAAGAATTCGAGTTCGGCCAGTTGATGCGCCGAATAGGCGACGACCGAGGTCGATTGGTAGCGGAAGATGCTGTACGCCTCCGGACGTGCGTAATCAATGCCAGCGAAGAACTGGATGGTCTGCAGGCGTGCGGTCCACACAGCGTCCGTCGCAGCGTAGGTGAAGATCGGCGTGTAGTGCTTGCCGTCGTTCGAACCAAGGATCTGCCAACGGTTCGAATCACGGAACGGTCCGTCATTGGCTGACGAGGCCGTGAAGCTGGCCAGCGTGTAGGTGTTGCGGCCGAAGTCCGCTTCGACCCAGACGTTGATATCGCAGCACCATTTGTCGCTGCTGCCACCAACCCGGTTGTCGAACACGTTGAATGCATACTCGCCACCACCGAAGCCCGGCTCGTGCGATGAACGGAAGACCGCGTTGTAGTTGATGTCGGCGTTGATGTGCCCATTGTTCTCCGGATCGGTCAGGTCGCCGCCGACCAGGCCGGCAGTGCCGGTATTTGGACGAACGATGGCGCCGTGTGCGCTGCCCGCGAGGAGGCTGGCAAGGACAGTCAGGATGAGGATGAACTTGTTCATGAGGATGCATGCTAGGGTCTAGGTTACTTCCTATAAGCAACAACTGTTCCATAAATACAAGCCCTTGATTCGGATGAACATATTTCGGAAGCTATTGCCGTTCCGCACCACGTTGTAAAGTTTTTCGACAGAAATTTAAGCTTCCGTTGAGCACGATGCTGTGGTGTGATAGCCGTTTTTTTCGGCAACCGAAAGCGTCCCCGGTTACAATGTGGGGTTTTGGAGCCGGGCTTTCCTTGCGCTCCGCGTCTATCGAGAGAAAGAGTTCCCATGAGCCTCAAATGCGGCATCGTCGGCCTGCCGAACGTCGGCAAGTCCACCCTGTTCAACGCCCTGACCAAGGCCGGCATCCCGGCTGAAAACTACCCGTTCTGCACCATCGAGCCGAACGTCGGCGTGGTCGAGGTGCCGGATCCGCGCATCGAGCAGCTGGCCGAGATCGTCAAGCCGGAGCGCGTGGTCAAGGCCATCGTGGAATTCGTCGACATCGCGGGCCTGGTGGCCGGCGCCTCGAAAGGCGAGGGCCTGGGCAACCAGTTCCTGTCGCACATCCGTGAAACCGATGCGATCGTCAACGTGGTGCGCTGCTTCGAGGACGACAACGTCATCCACGTGGCAGGCAAGGTGAGCCCGCTGGACGACATCGTCGTGATCCAGACCGAGCTGGCGCTGGCCGACCTGTCCACCGTCGAAAAGGCGATCCACCGCGAGCAGAAGAAGGCGCGGTCGGGCGACAAGGATGCGCTCAAGCTGGTCACGCTGCTGGAAAAGGTGCTGCCGCACCTGAACGAAGGCCTGCCGGTTCGTACCATGGGCCTGGACGCCGAGCAGATGGCCCTGCTCAGGCAACTGAGCCTGATCACCGCCAAGCCGGCCATGTACGTGGCCAACGTGTCGGACACCGGCTTCACCAACAACCCGCTGCTGGACCAGCTGACCACCTTCGCCAACGAGCAGAACGCGCCGATCGTCGCGATCTGCGCCGCCATCGAGTCGGAAATCGCCGAGATGGACGACGCCGACAAGAAGGACTTCCTGGCCGACATGGGCATGGACGAGCCGGGCCTGGACCGCCTGATCCGCGCCGGCTTCACGCTGCTGGGGCTGCAGACCTACTTCACCGCCGGCGTGAAGGAAGTGCGCGCCTGGACCGTACCGATCGGCGCCACCGCACCGCAGGCCGCGGGCGTGATCCACACCGACTTCGAGCGCGGCTTCATCCGTGCGCAGACCATTTCGTTTGACGACTACATCAGCTACAAGGGTGAGACGGGCGCCAAGGAAGCGGGCAAGATGCGGGCGGAAGGCAAGGAGTACATCGTCAAGGATGGGGATGTGCTGAACTTCCTGTTCAACGTCTGATAGGCGAAGTGCTCCTGAAACATCAGGAAAGGCCTTGAAATTTGAAAAATAAAGCCGCGGATACGCGGTTTTATTGTTTCTTGCGTCGATCCCCAGCACCGGGGGCACGCTCCAAGCGGCTGCATGCAGAAATTACGCAAGCAGCACATCGTGTTGTCGAGACAAGGGTGCGGATCGGACTGCCCCAAGCTAAAGTTGCCACCGGCAAACCTCAATGTCGAGCTTCTCCAGAAACCCGCTCCATTTACCTGCCCACGGGCAATTCAGTCGCACCTCGCTGTTGCTTTTCAGAACTTCCAAGCGCGCAATCGCGAAAATGTTACAGTCATGTACCTATTGGCCGGAGCATTCATGTTGAACGATGTGAGTATCAAGAACAAACTGACACTGGGCTTGGGGACGATCGTCGCCATCATGCTGTTCCTGCTGGCCCTGGCGTATAACAACGCCCAAAAGCTGGCTACCGCCAACCAATGGGACCGTCATGCGCTGGAAGTGCTGGTCGAGTCGAACCATATCGCCACTGCGGTGTTGCAGGTCCAGAGTGCGACACGCGGATTTCTCCTGACCGGGAACGAAGCGCTGATCGAGCCCATCAATGCAGAGTTCGCCGAGGCGAAGCGTCACATGGTAACGGCCACCCGGCTCGTGGCCGACAATCCGATCCAGCTCGACCGCATGAGACAGCTGGCTCCCATGCTCGATAGCTGGATGGCGCAGGCCATCACGCCTCAGATCAAGTTGCGGCGCAGCCGCAGCCCGGGCGACAGCTTGGGCGAAACCGAAGGTACTGAGGCCGCTGTGCTGCTGGGCGCACGCACGGTGGCGGCGATTCGCGAGCAGATCGATCAGATCGCGGCCGAGGAAAGCCGCCTGATGACGCGCCGGTCGCAAGAGTCGGCCGCGCTCCAGGAAAATATGTCGCTCCTGCTGACGGTGGGCGGCGGCGCCACCGTCGCGTTGGCCATGTTGATCGCCTGGCTGCTGATGCGCGCCTTGCTCGCACCGCTCAACAGCCTGAACCGCACGCTTGGCCAAATCGCCGCCGGCGAGCAGTCGGCACGCGTCAGCATCGTGGCGAACGACGAGTTGGGCAAGGTGGCGGTCGAGTTCAACCGGATGGCGCAGGCCATCCAGGACAGCCAGGCCAAGGAGCTGGCGGCAACGACCGACCTGCGCGCCAAGGTCGATTCGCTGCTGGCGGTGGTGTCGAAGGCCGCCGCCGGCGATCTCAGCGGCCACGTGACGATCACCGGCCAGGACGCCATCGGCCAGCTCGGCCAGGGTTTGGCCACGATGTTCGACAACCTGCGCAGTCACCTCAACAACGTGCAGAAGGCCGGAATCCAGGTTACCACCTCGGCCACCGAAATCGCGGCCTCGTCCAGGCAGCAGGAAGCCACCGGCATCGAACAGGCGCAGACCAGCGTCGAGATCCTGTCCACCACCAGGGAAATCTCGGCCAACACGACCCAGCTGCTGCGTACCATGGAGCAGGCGACCGCGGTGGCCGACTTCACGACCAGCGCCACCGCCGAAGCCCAGGGCAACCTCAAGCGCATGGACGCCACCATGCAGCACATGGTAACGGCAACCGACTCGATCAACGCCAAGCTCGCGGCACTCTCGGAAAAGGCCAGCAACATCAACAATGTGCTCGTGACGATCACCAAGGTTGCCGACCAGACCAACATCCTTTCGCTCAATGCCGCGATCGAGGCCGAAAAGGCCGGCGATGCCGGTCGCGGCTTCTCGGTGGTCGCGACGGAGATCCGGCGCCTCGCGGACCAGACGTCGGTCTCGACCTGGGATATCGAGCAAATGGTCAAGGAGATGCAGTCGGCGGTGTCGGCCAGCGTGATGGGTATGGACAAGTTCTCCGAAGAGATCCGGCGCAGCGTCGGCGAGGTGCGCCAGGTGGCCGAGCAGCTCTCGTCGGTGATGGACCAGGTCCAGAAACTGGCGCCGCAATTCGATCTGGTGCTCGAAGGAATGCAGTCGCAGGCGGTCGGCGCCTCGCAGATCTCGGAAACCATGCTGCAGCTGAGTGAGGCCACCCAGCAGACGGTCGAGTCGCTGAAGGCCACCAGCGATGCGGTGCGCCAGCTGCAGTATGCGGCGGGGGACCTGCAGTCGTCGGTCGCCACTTTCTCCGTCAACAGCTGACGCTTTCATGAAAGTGCTGGCCTTTCACATCGGCGCGGAGCGCTATGGCTTGCGCCTGGCGGGCGTCAGCCAGGTGGTGCCGGTCGCGGCGCTGAAGGCGCTGCCGCTGACGCCTGCCTATGTGGCCGGCCTGCTCGACCTGCATGGCGTCCCCGTGCCCGTGATCGACCTGACGCAGCTTGCGGGACTGGGACCGTCGGCGCTGCGCTTCGACACCCGCATCGTGGTGGCCGACTATGCGGCTGACGACGGCCACGTGCGTGCGCTCGGCCTGCTCGCCGAACGCGTCCAGGGGGTGCAACAGGTGGAGCAGGGTAAGCTTTCCGATGCCGGCGTCCGCGGCGTCCCCTTCTTCGGGCAGGTGGCGACAGGGGACGGCGCCATGCTGCAGCTGGTCCACATCGAACACCTGCTGGCGCCGGATGTGCGTGCGCTGCTGTTTCCCGTGGGTGGCCCATGAGCGCGCGCCGCCTGCTGCAGGAGGCCACCGGCCTGAATGTCAGCGAGGCCGATGCCGAACGCGCAGTGCGCGAGCGGATGGTGCGCCTCGGCATGGCCGACCGCAGCGCCTACCTGCGGGCGCTGACCGCGGATGAACTGTCCGCGCTGATCGAACTGGTGGTCGTGCCCGAATCATGGCTGTTCCGCGACGCGGGAGCCTTTAGGGCAGCGGCCGGCTTCGTGGTGCGCCGCCTGGCGCAGCAGCCGGGCCGCATCGTGCGCCTCCTGTCGCTGCCGTGCGCCGGCGGCGAAGAGCCGTATTCGGCGGCCATGGCGCTCGATATGGCCGGGGTGGCCCCGCAATCGGTGCGGATCGACGCCATCGACTTGTCGCACGCGTCGATTCGCCGCGCCATGGCCGGGTATTACACGCAGAATGCCTTCCGCGGCGCCGACCTGGTATTCCGCGATCGTTATTTCAACGAGCAGGCCGGCGGCTATCAGTTGAGTGACGCGATCCGCGCCAGGGTGCATTTCACACAGGGAAACCTGTTCGAACTCGACACCACGGCCCTGGCGCGATCCTACGACGTCGTATTTTGCCGCAATCTGCTGATCTATTTCGACGATCGTGCCACGCATGCCGCGGCGCACGTCTTGCGAACGGTGCTGGCCGATGACGGGCTGCTGTTCGCCGGCTATGCCGAAGTGCCGGCCTGGTGCCGCCATGGCTTTTCAGCGCTGCGCATCCCAGGTGCCTTTGCCCTTGAGAAACAGGCGCTGGAAGCAGGGCCCCCGCTGCCCCCGCTGCGGCGTGCGCGGGCAGTGCGTCCTGAGTTAGCCTTGCACACCGCGCTGTCGGGGCAGGATGCGGCGCCAGTCCGTGCAGCCAGTCCGGCACCGGTGGACCTGCTGGCGCAGGCGCGGCGCCTGGCCGACAGCGGAGATCATGGCGCGGCGGCGGAGGCCTGTCATGCATGGCTGGCGGCAGACCCGGCCTCGGCCGACGCCTATTTTATCCTCGGCCTGGTCAGTGAATGCCGGCAGGAGGCTGCGGCGGCAGCCGAATACTGGCGCCGCTGCGTCTATCTCGATCCAGGCCATTATGAGGCGCTCTGCCACCTGGCCCTGCTGGCCAGGCGTCACGGCGACGTGCATGCCGCCGACGCCTATCAGGAGCGGGCCGCACGCATTTACGGGCGCCGCCAGGCGCAAGGCAGGACCGGATGAGCGCGCCCGATTCGACGGCGGCAGCCGACTGCTGGGGCGAGATCGGGGTCGGGGGCGACCTCAGTTGCGCGCGCCTGGCCGAGCATGTGCATTGCCGGCATTGTCCCGTCTATAAAGGGGCGGCCGGGCGCATCCTCGAGCGCCCCGTCGACAATGCCTATCGAGCGCATTGGGCGGAACAATTGCGGCGGACGCGCGTTACCCATGAAGCGCTTGACGGCGCTGCGCTGGTGTTTCGCATCGGCGCCGAATGGCTCGCGGTGGCGGCAACGGTCGTGGTCTCCGTCGTCCCGGTGGGTCCGGTGCACCGAGTGCCGCACCGCAGTGGCGGCGTCTTGCTGGGTGTCGTCAACGTGGACGGGCGCCTTGTGGCGGCGCTGTCGCTGGCGCGCCTGCTCGGCATCGACGACAGCGGGACCGACACCGTAACCGGTCGTCACGTCTTTGCGCGCTTGCTGGTACTCGACTGTGCCGGGCAGCATTGCGCGTTTCCGGTGGCTGAACTGCACGGCCTGGTGCGTTATGCCAGCGCGCAGCTGGCTGCGCCGGCCTCCACCATCAACCGGGGGCTGGAACGCCACCTCAATGGCGTACTGGCGCACGACGGCCTGCTGGTCGGGGTGCTCGACCCGGTACTGTTGGCGGGTCACTGCGCCGGAGTGCTCCGATGAGCGCCGATTCGATGGACCTCAGCCAGTTCTCCTTGCTGGACCTGTTCCGGATGGAAGCCGAGGCTCAGGTACGTCACCTGACCGAGGGTTTGCTGCGTCTCGAAAGCGGCACTGGCGACGCCGACGTGCTGGACGGCCTGATGCGCGCCGCCCACTCCATCAAGGGCGCAGGCGCCATCGTCGGGCTGGGCGTGATCGTGCAGCTCGCGCATGCGATGGAGGATGCTTTTACAGCCGCCCAGGCGGGGGACCTGGACCTGGCCCCGGCGCACATCGATGTGTTGCTGGGTGGGGTCGACCTGATCGTGCAGGCCGCCATGCTGACCGAGGCGGCCATGCCTGACTGGATGGCCGCGCACGGCGCAGACATCGATGTCGCGGTGCTCGCCATACGTACGCTGGGCGCCATGGCTGCTGAGCCGCACCGTGAGGCGCGTGGGCAAGACAGGACCGGCGACGCAGGCGCAGGCAGCGCTGAGGCAGCGGACGACAGGGCAGGGAGTCGGGCAATCGCCGGTGCGCGCGGCGGGCCGGTGCCCACGGCTTCCGCGCTCATCGTGACAGATCCGTCGCCGCCGCCAGGCCCCCTGCGCGCTGGCGTTGACACCGACGAACTGCTGGCCCTGGCCATCGAAACGCGCACCAACGCCCACAAGCTCGGAACGTTCAACACGTCGCTCCAGCGCTTCAAGCGGCAGCAGGCCGTAATGTTGCAGGCGCTGCAGCAGTTGCATGAGGCGATCGCCGGCAGCGGCGATGCACGCCTGATCGAGCGCTCGGCACTGGTATTGGCGGGCGCCGAGCCGCTCAAGCTGCTGCTGCAGGAGCACATGGCCGATGCCGACACCCACGAGCGCCGCGCCATGCTGCTGTCGACCCGTCTGGTAGACCAGGTGCTGGGGCTGCGGATGTGTCCTTTCGGTGAAGGAGTGCACGCGTTCCCGCGTATGGTGCGCGACCTGGCACGCAAGCTCGGCAAGCGGGTGCAGCTCGTCATCGAGGGCAGCGACACACCGGTTGACCGTGCTATCCTGGCCCGCATCGAAAGTCCGATCAATCACCTGCTGCGCAACGCGCTCGATCACGGCATGGAAACGCCGGACGAGCGGCTTGCAGCCGGAAAGGCGGCGCTCGGTACGATCCGGCTGTCGGCGCGCCATCGCGGCGGCATGCTGGTGATCGACGTGCACGACGATGGTCGCGGCATCGACCTCGAACGCCTGCGCGGCGCCGTGCTTGAGCGCGCCATGGGCAGTCCAGGCATGGCAGCGGCCCTGTCGCCGGCGGAACTGATGGAGTTCCTGTTCCTGCCCGGCTTTAGCATGAAGGAATCCGTGACCGAAATCTCGGGACGCGGTGTCGGCCTCGATGTCGTGCAGCAGGTGGTACGCGAGCAAAACGGCACCGTGCGCGTCGAGACCGATCCCGGCCTGGGCTTTCGCACTGTTATCACGCTGCCGCTCACCCAATCGATCGTGCGTGCGCTGGTGGTCGGCGTGCAAGGCGAGGCATATGCGATCCCGATCGCCAAGGTGGAGCGGGTGCTGCGGGTGCCCCAGACGGCAGTGCACACGCTGGAAAACAAGCAATTTTTCGAGCTCGATGGCGTGCACCATGGACTGGTGGCGGCTACCCAGGTGCTGGAACTGGGGCAGCCTGTGCCCGCCGCCGAGCTGGCGGTACTTGTCATCGGCGCCGGCACGGCGCGCTACGCGCTCGTGGTCGATACTATCTCGGGCGAGCAAAGCCTGACCGTGCAGTCGCTCGAACCGCTCTTCGGCAAGCTGCGCAATGTTGCTTCCGGCGCACTGCTGGACGACGGCTCGCCGGTGCTCGTGCTGGATGTGGCTGATCTGCTGCTGTCGATCGACAAGCTGCTGCAAGCGGGTGCGCTGCAGCAGCCGGCGCGCCAGGGAGACGCCGACGCGCGCGCCATGCAACGCATCCTGGTGGTCGATGATTCACTGACGGTGCGGGAGATGGAACGCCAACTGCTGGCCGCACGCGGCTACCGTGTCGATACGGCGGTCGACGGCATGGATGGCTGGAACATGGTTCGCAGCGGCAACTATGACCTGCTGGTGACCGACATCGATATGCCGCGCATGGATGGCATCGAGCTGGTGAGCCTGGTGCGCCAGGACGCCCGCCTGCAACAACTGCCGGTGATGATCATCTCTTACAAAGACCGCCCCGAGGACCGCGCACGCGGCATGAATGCCGGCGCCGACTACTACCTGGCCAAAGGCAGCTTCCACGACACGACCCTGCTCGATGCGGTGTTCGACCTCATCGGCCCGGCCGCGCCATGAGGATCGGCATCGCCAACGACGTCGTCCTGGCCGCGGAAGCGCTGCGTCGTGCCGTGACCGAAGGAACCGGCTACCAGCTAGCATGGATCGC
Organism: Telluria sp. ZB4P34; assembly: GCF_059686055.1. Taxonomy (NCBI): domain Bacteria; kingdom Pseudomonadati; phylum Pseudomonadota; class Betaproteobacteria; order Burkholderiales; family Oxalobacteraceae; genus Telluria; species Telluria sp. ZB4P34. The sequence goes on from NZ_JCASIF010000003.1 coordinate 456,996, forward strand.
GCGCACCGGGCCCGAGGCAGTGCGACTGTGCCGCGAGGACCGTCCCGACCTGGTGCTGATGGACTTGAACATGCCCGGGCTCGATGGCGTCGAAGCGACACGCCGGATCATGCGCGAGGCGCCCTGCGCCATCCTGGTGGTCACCAGCCACCCCCAGGACAGCGTCGGCCAGGTGTTTCGCGCACTGGGGGCTGGGGCGCTGGATGTGACCGCGACACCGGTGCTCGCCGGCGGCGGGCTGGGCGCGCGGGAACTGCTGGCGAAGATCAGGACCATCGGCAAGCTGATCCGCCCCGAGCGCGTCACGCGGGCGCATGTCCACGCCGGGACGGAGCGCCTGCCGGGCCATGCCAGCGATGTCAGGCGCCTTGTGGCGATTGGCGCCTCGACTGGCGGCCCCGTGGCCATTGCGGCGATCCTGTCCGGCTGGCAGGCGCCGCCGGACACCGCGGTTGTCGTGGTGCAGCACATCGACGCCGGCTTTGCCAGCCAGTTCGCGCGCTGGCTCAACGACCAGCTCAGCATGCCGGCGCGGGTGGTGGCAGAAAACGACCTCATGCAGGGCGGCATGGTGCAGGTCGCCCAGACCAACGATCACCTGACGCTCAGCGGCGGTCACCGGTTTCATTACCGGCCGGAGCCGCGCGATTACCCTTATCGGCCATCGGTCGATGTGTTCTTCGAGTGCGTCGCGGCCCATTGGAACGGCACTGCCACTGGCGTGCTGCTTACCGGTATGGGGCGCGACGGCGCCGCCGGGCTGCTGGCCATGCGCCGGGCAGGACATGCCACGCTGGCGCAGGATCAGGGCAGCAGCGCCGTCTATGGCATGCCGCGCGCCGCCGCCGAAATCGACGCGGCTGTGGATATTTTGCCACTCAGCAAGATTGGCGCCGCAATTCGCGATAAAATTCGTGCGTAATTACGCGCAATTTATCTAGCTACAAATACGCGCATGCTCACAACTTATAAAGGTTCCCATGTCGGAAGCGATGCCAACCGGCATCAATATGCAAAATACGTCGCCTCACCGTGTCAGGGTTTTGCTGGTTGATGACCAAGCACTCATCATTGAAGCGATTCGTCGCATGCTCGTCGGACAGCCGGACATCGAGTTTCATTTTGTAACCGACGGCGCCAAGGCATATGCTGCTGCGGCCGAGATGCATCCGACAGTGATCCTGCAAGATCTGATCATGCCCGGTTCGGATGGCTTCGACCTGATACGCCAGTACCGTAGCGAGGCCAGCCTGCGTTCGGTACCGGTAATTGTGTTGTCGGCCAAGGAAGATCCGAAACTCAAGGCCCATAGCTTCGCCGTCGGCGCCAACGACTACCTGGTCAAGCTCCCCGATCCGGTCGAACTGCTGGCGCGCATCCGTTACCATTCCGCCGCGTACATCAGCCGCCTCGAACGTGACGATGCATTCCGGTTCTTGCGAGAGAGCCAGCAAAAATTGGCGGACGCTAACCTGCAACTGCAGAAACTGGCGGCGCTCGACGGCTTGACGGGCATCGGCAACCGTCGCGCGTTCGACGATGCTGTGCTGCGCGAATGGCAGCGCGGACAGCGCTCGAAAAAACCCTTGTCGATGCTGCTGTGCGACGTCGATCACTTCAAACTGTACAACGACGAGTTCGGCCATCAGGCTGGCGACATGTGCCTGAAAAAGGTGGCTGCGGTGCTGACCGAGCAACTCAAGCGCCCTGCCGATATTGCCGCACGCTATGGTGGCGAAGAATTTGCCGTCGTCTTGCCCGAAACCAGCCTGGATGGTGCATTGAAGCTGGCCGAAGCCTGCCGCGTCCACCTGGAAAACCTGGCGCTGGAACATCCCGAGACGAATATGGGCGTGGTGACGATGTCGATCGGCGTAGCCTCGCTCGTGCCGGCGCCCGCGCATTCGGCCTTCGACCTGATCGCGAGGGCCGACAGGGCTCTGTACGACGCCAAGGCAGTCGGCCGCAACTGCGTACGTCAGGGTTGACGGGGTCGCCGCATGCCGTGAGCCTGGAAGTCGCACACGGCAAGTTGAACCTGTGTCCAAGCTGTGTTTCCCGTCATCTTCCAGTTCAAGGTCCGATCAGCCGCCGTTTCGGCCATTCCAGGAACAACCCGCGCTGCGGGCTTGTTCATTTCTGCCATTCGCAGACCGCGGTTTCGTCAGCCGGCGCCGGAGCCGGGTCCTACCGGCACAGGCACATCCGGCTTCCCACCCGCCGCATTCGAGGTGATATTCATGCCCACGATCAGGAAACTGGTTTCCCGATCCGCCTTCGGGCAATGCCGCACGCCCCTGGGCACGACAAAGAGGTCGCCTACGCCAAGCTCGACATTGCGCTCTTCCAGCTGGATGGTCAGCTGGCCGCCGTAGACGATGAAAAGCTCATCCTGGTCGTCATGCTGGTGCCAGCGCGCCGAGCCGATGCCCTTGGCCACCTTAAACAAATTCCCATTCGCCGCGGCAACCGTTTGCTGCGACCAGAACTCGGCCAGGCCCGCCAACGCAGACGGAATATTCACTTTGTCATGCATGTTTTATCCTTGAAAGAAGAGGGCTAGAGTCCGCCGCCGCAACGCAGTGTCGCCCCGGTAAAGTAGGAAGCCGCGTCCGACATTGCCCAAAGCACGGCCTCCGAAATTTCTTCGGGCTGCGCCAGCCGCCCCATGGGAATCAGCGGCGCCACGCGCGCAGGCCGTTGCGGTTCGCCCGCCAATGCGTGGATGCCGGTCAGCGTGGAGCCCGGCGCCACGCCGCACACCCGGATGCCGTCAAGCGCCAGCTCCCTGGCCAGGCCGAGCGTGAAGGCATCGATTGCAGCCTTGCTCGCGGCGTAGTGGACGTATTCGTTCGGGCTGCCGGTGCTGGCTGCGGTCGACGACAGGTTCACGATGACGCCGCCTTCACCCGCTGCCTGGAACAAGCGTACCGCGGCGCGGCAGCAGTTCATCGTGCCGAAGACATTGGTGCGGAACACCCCTTCGATCATGGCCGGGTCGGCCCGCATGAAGCGGCCGATCGGTCCGGTGATGCCTGCGCTATTGACGAGGGAGTACAAGGGGCCGAGTGCGGCCTGCGCCTGCGCCATCATGCGGTCGGCGTCGTCCGCATCGGCGACATCGCCCTTGAGCAGGCAGGCCTTGCCGCCGCCGGCCTCGATGGTGTGCAGGACATCCGCGGCCGCCGCGTCATCGTCGCGATAAATGATGGCGACGGCGTAGCCACGCTGCGCCGCCAGCAATGCCGTCGCCGCGCCGATGCCCTTGCTCCCGCCGGTGATCACTACAACGCGCTGGTTCATGTTTTCATTTACTCCCTTAGTAGGACAATCCGTCCCTGTTCATCCGGTTTCGTGGCCATAGGCCAGGATCACGGCAGCCATGTCGGCCTGGCCGTGGCCGCTCGATTCGGCACAGGCGAACAGCCGGCGGCAGTGCGCGAGCAGCGGCGACGGCACGCCGCCGGCATGGGCTGCATCGTGGATCAGGTTGGCGTTCGCCAGGACGTCGGACACCGAGGCTTGCACCGCATAGTCACGCTCGACCAGCTTGTTCAGCTTGACCGAGGAAACCTTGCTGGCCATCGGCCCGGCGTCGATCACGGCGCGAAAGACCGACAGGTCGACGCCGCTGCGCTCGGCGAACTGGACGGCCTCGGCCAGGCCCGTCACCATCGTGATGAGATACAGGTTCACCGCCAGTTTCATGCGCAGCGCCTGCGGCACCGCGCCGCACACGAAGATCTGTCCACACATCGGCTCCAGTAGCGGGGCGACTTCCGCCACCGCATCCGGGGCGCCGGCCAGCATGCCGACCAGCTGGCCCTGTTCCGCGGGCACCCGCGAGCCCGACACGGGCGCTTCGACATAGCGGCCTCCCGCCGTGGCGATGTCGGCCGCGAGCAGGGCCGAATAGCCCGGTGAAGTGGTGCCCATGTGGACAATCGTGCGACCCCGCACGCGGTCGCCGAACGCCGCCGTCGAGCGCGCCAGTACTTCGTCGATTGCTCCGGCGTTGGCAAGCATCAGGAAGACGATGGGCGCCCGCGCGAACACGTCGGCGGCGCACGCCGCGGCATGCACATCCGGGCCCAGGGCCTCGACCTTGCCCGGCGTGCGATTCCAGACGATGAGCTCCGCGCCCGAGCGCGCCAGATTGCGCGCCATGGCAAAGCCCATGTTGCCCAGGCCGATGAATCCCAATGTCATGTCCGGCGGTCCTCTCATCGGGCCGCCAGGGCCAGTGCGTCCTCGAGACGGTCGTTCCCCCAGAACATCTCATCGCCAACGAAGAAGGTAGGCGCTCCGAAGATGCCGCGCGCCTGGGCCATGGCGGTGCGCTCGCGCAGCGCCGACTTGACGGCGTCCGTCCGTGCAATCCGCAGGATGGCGCCGCTGTCGGCGTCCAGTCCGTCCAGGATGCCTGCAATGGTCGTGTCAATGGCGATCTCGCAATCGTCGGCGAAGTTGGCGAGCATGACCTGTTCGCAGAATGCCGGCATCCAGGGCGCTGCCTCGCCGGCCAGCGCGACGCGGGCGGCCAGCAAGCCCTTGCGCGGAAAGGCCGATGGGCGCTGCCAGCGCAGGCCGTATTTGTCGCATTGGCGCTCCATGTCGCGCCAGACGTACCGGCCTTTCATCTCCTGCAGGACGAACGGCGAGGTGTCCCAGCCCAGCGCTTGGAAGATCGGCCCGAGCAGGAAGGGTTTCAGCTGGACCTGCACGCCTGCGTCGCGAGCGAGGCCCCGGATCCGCATCATGCTCAGGTAGCTGTAGTTGCTGCCGAAGTCGAACCAGAATTCAATGCTTCTCATGGCGTCCTTTCATCAATCGCACATTAGGAGGCAGCGGACCTCGATGCGCTCGCGCGGCAGCGTGCCGGTGGGCGTCGCCCGTGCCTGGCCCTGCGTCGGTGATGCTGTCATTAGAAACCGTATCGGGATGTTATTCAAACGTTTAAAATGCCCCGATCGCATGCCGAACGGGCATGCGAGCGTCTGGCTTGGGCAGCATATTGGGGATGACGAATGCCGAATCGACTGATTGACTTGCCGCCCCTCGACCTGTTGCGCACCTTTGTCGCAGTCGGCCGCCGCATGAGCATCACGCTGGCGGCGCAGGACCTGTGCATCGTCCAGTCCGCGGTCAGCCGGCAGATACAGGCGCTGGAAGCGGCGCTCGGCTGCCGGCTGTTCGTCCGCTCCTACCGCAGCATCGAGTTCACGCCCGAGGGGCGGCATCTGTTCCGCTCGGCCGATCCGATGCTCGAGCAGCTCGGATCCGTCACCGCGATGCTCAAGCCGCCCGCCGAACGTCCCTGCGTCACGATCACGGCCAGCATCGGCATCACCGCCTTGTGGCTGCTGCCGCGGCTCGGCGCGTTCCAGCGCAGCGCGCCCGAGATCGACGTGCGCGTCGCCGCGACCAACCGCGTCGTCGACCTCGAGCGCGACGGCATGGACCTGGCGCTGCGCTTTTGTCCGGATGCGCTGGCGCCGGAAGGCGCGGTGCGGCTGTTCGACGAGGTATTCGTGCCGGTGGCGCATCCGTCGCTGGGCGTGACGGCGATCGAAGAAACGGAGCAGTTGCGCCGCCACGTACTGATCGACTACGACGACAGTTCACGTCCCTGGATGCAGTGGAAACACTGGCTGCGCCATGCCGGTCAGAAGGAGGGAGCGCCGGCCGCCGGCCGCCTGCTGTTCAACCAGTACGACCAGGTCGTGCAGGCGGCGCTGGCCGGGCAGGGCGTGGCGCTCGGCCGGTTGGCCCTGGTCGGCAGGCTGCTCGCCGAAGGGCAGTTGCGGCTCGCTACCGCGATCGCGCCGGTGGCCAGCGACCATGGCTGCTGGATGCTGGCCCGCCGCGACGCGCACAGTCCGGCGCTGGCCGCCGTACAGGAATGGATCCTGTCCGAGGCGGCAGCGAGCAGGAAGGCCATGGCAGCCCAGTTCAGCAGCGAAGGCTTGCGCACATAGCCGCAGTAGACCGCCAGCCGAGATTCCTCCGGATCAGGGACGCGATTGGCGCGTCGGCTTTGTCCCGCATTGGCGGGTGTTCATCCCAAAATGGTTTCCTGGGCGCCGCTTCCATGTTCAACTAGGAAGATCGATCCAGTTCCACCTCTACCGACAAGCGAGCGAATCATGAAAACAATCCTTTCCGCCGTCCTCCTGCTGGCGGCGAATGGCGCCCTCGCGCAAGACGCCATCAATTGCAGCTCCTGCGCCGAATGGAACAAGCCCGCCAAGCCCTTCAACATCCACGGCAACACCTACTACGTCGGCACCGCCGGCCTGTCCGCCATCCTGGTGACGAGCCCGCAGGGCCACGTGCTGCTCGACGGCGCATTGCCGCAGTCGGCGCCGCTGATCCAGAAGAACATCGAGTCCCTCGGTTTTAACATGAAGGATGTGAAGCTGATCCTGAACTCGCACGCGCACTTCGACCACGCGGGCGGCATCGCCGCGCTGCAAAAGGCGAGCGGCGCCAGGGTCGCCCACAGCCCGCACGGCGCCCAGGTGCTGCGCGACGGCACGCCCGGTACGGACGACCCGCAATACCATCCGCAGGAACGCGCTTATATCCCGAAGGTCGCGCAGGTGGAAGAGGTCGCGGACGGCCAGTCCCTGTCGGTCGGCCCGCTGCGTTTCACCGTGCACTACACGCCCGGCCACACGCCCGGCGGCACCACCTGGACCTGGCAGTCCTGCGAGCAGGGTAAATGCCTGGACATGGTCTACGCCGACAGCCTGACCGCGGTGTCCACCGACGGCTTCCATTTCACCGGCGGCGCCAGTTATCCGGACCGCTCGGCGAGCTTCCGCAAGACGATCGACCGCATCGCCGGCCTGAAGTGCGACATCGTGATCGCCGCCCATCCTTCCGCGACCGATGCATTCGCCAAGGCGGCTGCGAAGACGGCCCAGTCGAACCCGTTCATCGATCCGGAAGGCTGCCGCAAGCTGGCTGCGGGAGCGTCCAGGAATTTCGAGGCGCGCCTGCAGCGCGAGCGCCTCGAGAAGGCCAAGGCCGCCGGCGGCTGAGGACAGCGCCCCCGATCCCTGCCATACTGTCGGCCTTCCCTTGCAAGCGCCGACATCATGGCCACTGTCACCGAACTCCACATTTATCCGATCAAGTCCTGCGCCGGCATTGCGGTGCCGGAGGCGCAGTTCCTCATCTCCGGCCTGGTGGCGCAGGGCGTGCACGACCGCGAGTGGATGCTGGTCGCGGAGGACGGCCAATTCCTGACACAGCGCGAATACCCGCGCATGGCGCTCGTCACGCCGCGCATCGACGGCGGCGCCGTCGAGGTGACGGCTCCGGGCATGCTGCCGCTGCGCCTGCCCCTCGCGCACGATGCCGCTGCAACCGGCGTCACCGTCCAGATCTGGGAGCACAGCGTGGAGGCCGCCGATTGCGGCGATGCCGCAGCCAGCTGGTTCGCCGAGGCGATTGGAGGGCCCTGCCGCCTGGTGCGCTTCCGTCCCGAGGTGCACCGGCCCACCAGCACCAAATGGACCAATGGCCTTGCCGCCGAAACCCGTTTTGCCGACGGCTACCCGGTCCTCGTCATCGGCCGGGCCTCGCTCGACGACCTCAACGCCAGGTTGCAGGCCGCCGGCCGCGCGCCGCTGCCGATGAACCGCTTTCGCCCGAACCTGGTCGTCGACGGCCTGGAAGCCTTCGAAGAGGACTACGTGGAAGCATTCACGGCGGGTAGCCTTGCGCTGCGTCCCGTGAAGCCCTGTGCCCGCTGCCCGATCCCGGCCATCGACCAGGCTACCGGCATCCCCGGCCCCGACCCGCTCGACATCCTGCAGGGCTACCGCGCCAATCCGCGCATGGAAGGAGCCGTCTGCATGGGCATGAACTGCATCGTCACGGCAGGCGCCTGGACGGCGCTGCGCGCCGGCCAGGCGCTGGAGGCCGCCATCGCATTCTGAGGCCGCACCGGCCCCCCATGCGAGGGGGAATATGCATCCAGCATGCGCACGCAGTGTCGCGAAATCGCCCTTGCCGGGCGATTTTTCGTTTCCAATGCCGAAAAGATGGCGTACTGTTACGGATATTGCTGAAAGGAATTATCAATGCACGAGCCGGATGCGCAGACGCGAGAACTGATGCTGGAGAATGAAGCCCTGCGTTCCCGCATGGCCTACCTGCTCGAGCAGGCGGAACGCAACCATTCCATCATGACCCGCCACCAGGCCTTCGACCTGCAGATCGTCGGCGCGGGCTCGTTCACGGAGCTGGTGTCGACCATCTTCGGCACGCTGCCGCTCATCTCGGAACTTGACACCGTGACGCTGTCGCTGGTGGACCCGGACGCCGACATCTACACGGTGATGCACAAGTTGGGCGTCGATTACGAACAGCTGCCCAATCTGCTGTTCTGCGAGCAGGTGGAGGAGCTCGGGTTCAAGACCCCGGAAGGGCGCCTGCCGCGGCCGGTGCTGGGTCCGTATGTACCGGTGCGCCACGCCGGGATGTTCCCCCATGCGCCCGCAGGCATGCAGAGCGTGGCGATGGTGCCGCTGCTGCGCAATACCCGCCTGATCGGCAGCCTGAACCTGGGCAGCAAGGACCCGAACCGCTTCACGCCGGCCCTCGGCACCGACTTCATCGAGCACATGGGCTCGATCGTCGCGATCTGCCTCGAGAACGTCATCAGCAACGAGATGCTCAAGTACATCGGGCTGACCGACTCGCTCACCGGCGTCTACAACCGCCGCTACATCGACCGCCGCCTGGTGGAAGAGATCGCGCGGGCGCGCCGCCAGGGCTACCGCATGTCGTGCATGTACATCGACATCGATCACTTCAAGCGGGTCAACGACAGCGTTGGACACGCCGGCGGCGACGACGTGCTGCGCGAGGTGGCCAACCGCATCAAGGCCGAACTGCGCATTTCGGATGCGCTGGGGCGCTTCGGCGGCGAGGAATTCGTGGTGCTCCTGATCGATGCGGACCTGGAAAGCGCGACCATGGTGGCGCAGCGCATCCGCGCCAGCGTCGCCGCGACGCCGGTCGACCTGGCCGGTGGTGAGCAGGTGGAGGTGACCGTGTCGATCGGCGTGGCCACGCTCGACAACTTCGAGCGCGACCATGCGATCGAGGGGGTGGCGCAGGATCTGGTGGCGCAGGCGGATACGGCGCTGTATCGGGCCAAGGCGAACGGCCGTAATCGCGTCGTGTCGATGGCCTAAATGCCTTCTGTTGGGGGTCGTAGGGTGGTCGGCAGTGAACTGACCCCAGAAAGTTGGACACTAACTTTCTGGGGTTTTATGGGGAAGTACACACCTGCCTTCAAGCTGATTGTCGTGCAACGGTATCTTGAAGGCTCGATGGGTTACCGCAC
>NZ_JCASIF010000004.1:0-398770 GCF_059686055.1 Telluria sp. ZB4P34
CTTCGGACACCGTCACGACTTCGATGGTTTGGTTGTTCCTAGTCATACTCACAGTCATATTCCCATCCGTTAGGATACAGCATCGACTGTGTCTGGTGAATCAAGGGGCTATCTCACCATCGCATACCAATGGCCTCGCTGGCAGCTACTTCGCAGTTACGTTCACCATCCCCTTGAAGTCATACGGAATCACCACCGTCTGCACCTTGCCCTCGGCAATGCCTTCCGCAATCTTCATCTGGGCCTGCGCCTGCATGTAGCTGATCGCGCCCGCATTCGCGTTCAGCGCGGCGATGCGCTCGGCTTCCTTCTTCGCGATCTGGACCTCCACTTCCTTGGTCTTTTCCTCGTTCTTGGCGCGCACCAGGTTGTCGGCGCTGGCCTTCACGGCGTCGCTCGGCACCATGCTGCCCACGCGTACCTGCGAGATCACGATGCCGCTCAGCTTTTCCTCGTTGAGCGTGGCAGCCATGATCTCCTGGATTTCCTGCTCGATCTGGGCGCGGTTGTCGTTCATGTTCAGCGCCTCATACTTGCGCGCGGTTTTGTACACGGCATTGCGTGCGGTCTGGTAGATGTAGGCGTGCATCAGGTAGATGTCGCCGCTGTCGTCCACCGTGTGGAAGGAACGGCTCTTGTTGATGTACAGGTCGGACACCGAAGCCGGCGTGATGTTGTAGATCACGCTGATGTCGAATTCCTTCATGGTCGAATTGTCGGCCGCCAGCGGGGTAAGGTTCTGCACGTCGACGCTCACGTCCTTCACCGGGAAGGTCAGGATCTTGCCGACCATGGTCTGGTTGAAGCTGCCGGCGACGCGCTCTTCCGGCTCGATGGTCTTGTCGAAATTGACGCGCAGGCCCACTTCTCCGGTATCGACGATGGTGCAGCCGCTCACGAGTACGCCCATGGCGCCGGCCACGGCAATGGCGAGGATGCGTTTTTTCATTGTTCTCTCTTTCAGGATGTTCGCAGTGCGCGGCCGTAGCGGCGCGCGCTGCGAAAACGATAGCAGAGCCTGGCCGTGCGGAAATCCTCGCATTCTCACGCTCGCCGCGTCAGAGGGGCATGCCTCTAGCGTCCGGCGCGCAGGAAAGGCAGGGCCCGCGCCAGCAGCGCCTCGGGCGCTTCCTCGGGGATGTAATGGCCGCAGTCCAGCGCCTCGCCCTCCGCCAGCGTCGCGGCCTTGCGCCATTCGGCGAGCGGATCGAAGCAGCGCGCCACCACGCCCTGCGCGCCCCACAGGGCCAGCAGCGGCGTGTCCACCTTGCGGCCTGCTGCGCGATCGAGCCGGTCGTGTTCCAGGTCGATGCCGCTGGCGGCCCGGTAGTCTTCGCAGATGCCGTGGGCGGCGCCGGGCAGGGCCAGGCAGCGGGCGTATTCGGCCAGTGCGCGTGGGTCGAAGGGCGCCAGGCCCGCGCTGCGGCCGCCCAGCACGTCGCGCAGGTAGGCTGCCGGGTCGGCCTCGATCAGGCGTTCCGGCAGCGGGGCGGGCTGGATCAGGAAAAACCAGTGCCAGTAGGCGCGTGCGAAGGCTTCGTTCGTGCCCTCGTACATGGCCAGCGTCGGTGCGATGTCGAGGACGACGGCGCGCTCGACGGCGTGCGGGTGGTCCAGCATCAGGCGGTGCGCGACACGCGCGCCGCGGTCGTGCGCCATCACGGAAAACCGTTCATGACCGAGCGCGCGCATGGCCGCCAGCATGTCGAGCGCCATGCAGCGCTTGCTGTAGTTGGCGTGGCCGGGCGCACCCGGCGGTTTCGACGAATCGCCGTAGCCGCGCAGGTCGCAGGCCACCACGGAGAAGTGCGCGCTCAGGGCCGGCGCCGCCTTGTGCCAGATGGCATGGGTCTGCGGATGGCCGTGCAGCAGCAGGAGCGGCGGACCGGCGCCGCCGGCCACGCCGGCGATCGTGACGCCCTCAGCAGTGGTGATGCCGATGCTGCGGAAGCCGGGAAACAGGGAGGCATTCATGACGGGCTCGCGATGGTGGAAGAAAGCAGTGTAGCAGCCGCCCGCAGCACGGGCTTACGCCATCCTGACGTGCAGGAGGTGTTGTAAATATGCCGATCGTAAATATACGGTTTGACATCTTTTGGCTTGCCCAGCAGTATCGAATGGCGCCCGTTGGAACAGTGTCCAGGCATTCAGGCAAGCACACCGGGCGGCATGCTACGACAACAAAAGGAAAAACCACGATGCAGAAACATGTAACGGAAAAGACGGTCCTCGCACTCGCCATCGCCTCGCTGTTTTCCGGCGCGGCCCATGCCCAGGACGCAACGGGCGCAACGGGCGCTCCGGCGGCCACCGACCCGGGCGCCGCGGCCACGGTGGTGGTCACCGGCACCAGGGTAGCCAACCGCACCGCGCTCGACACCGCAGCCCCGGTCGACATCATCTCCGCCGAGACCCTCAAGAACTCCGGCAGCACCGAGATGACCCAGGCCCTGTCGATGGCGCTGCCGTCGCTGAACTTCCCGCGTCCGGCCATCACGGACGGCACCGACACCATCCGTCCCGCCACCCTGCGCGGCATGGCGCCAGACCAGACCCTGGTGCTGGTCAATTCCAAGCGCCGCCACGCATCCTCGCTGGTGAACGTGAACGGCTCGATCGGCCGCGGCTCGGCGGCGGTGGACATGAACGCGATCCCGACCGCCATCATCAGGAGCGTCGAGGTGCTGCGCGACGGCGCCGCCGCCCAGTACGGGTCGGATGCCATTTCCGGCGTGGTCAACCTGCGCCTGCGCACCGACCGCAGCGGCGGCGAGGCGAGCATCACCTACGGCGCCCGCAAGACCGAATACGATTTGTGGAACGGCGCGGCCCCGGCGGGCGCCACCTGGACCGCGCCCGCCTCGCGCGAGCGCACCGACGGCCAGACCGCGACCCTGAGCATCTGGAAGGGCCTGGCCCTGGGCGAAAGCGGCTACCTGACCCTGGCCGGCGAATACAAGAAGCAGGAACGCACCGAGCGCAGCGGCTACGACATGCGCCAGCAGTACCCGCGCTTAGGCAACGGCGCCTTCGATCCGCGCGAGCTCACCATCAACCGCTTCAATGCCTGGTACGGCGAGCCGGAGATGGAGCAGGTCACGTTCTTCGCCAATGCAGGCCAGAACCTGGGCGACGGCGTCAAGCTGTATGGCTGGGCGAGCGCGCAGAACCGCTTCGCGCGCTCGGGCGGCTTCTTCCGCCCGGCCCAGGATGCGCGCAACATCCCGTCGATCTACCCGGACGGCTTCCTGCCGATCATCGCGCCGACCGTGAACGACTTCGCGGCCACGGGCGGGGTCACCTGGACCACCGGCAGCTGGGACATGGACGCCTCCCTCGGCTATGGCCAGAACAAGATGGCCTATGACATCGAGAACACCCTGAACCGCTCGATCGGCCCGAGCAGCAAGACCGAGTTCTACGCGGGCGGCTATTCGTACGACCAGCTGGTGTTCAACGTGACCGGCGTGCGCGAGCTCCAGGTCGCCAGCCTGTCGTCGCCGCTGAACCTGGCGCTCGGCATGGAAGCGCGCCGCGAAGGCTATGAGCTGTTCGCGGGTGAGCCCGATTCCTGGCGCGCCGGCCCCGTGGTCCTGCCGAACGGCAGCCCGGCGGCCCCGGGCGCCCAGGTGTTCCCGGGCTTCCGCCCGTCCAATGAGGTCGATGAGCACCGCAGCGCGATCGGCGCCTTCGTCGACCTGGAGGCGAACATCACGCCGCAGCTGCTGGCCTCTGTGGCGGTGCGCGCCGAGCACTACACCGACTTCGGCAACAGCCTGGCCGGCAAGCTGTCCGGCCGCTACGACTTCAGCAAGTCCTTCGCCCTGCGCGGCGCGATCCAGAACGGCTTCCGGGCACCGTCGCCGCAGCAGCAGAACTTCACCGCCACCTCGACCAACTTCATCAACGGCGTGCCCTTCGAGATCACCACCTTCCGCCCGACCGACCGGGTGGCGGCGGCGCTCGGCGCCAAGCCGCTGGAAGCCGAGAAATCGGTGAACGCCTCGCTCGGCGCGGTGCTGCGCTTCGCTCCGTTCAGCATCACGGTCGACGCCTACCGCATCGACATCGAGGACCGCATCATCCTGTCGGAGAACCTCACCCAGGATAACGTGCGCAACTACATCATCTCGCAGGGGATCACGGGCGTAGGCGGCGGGCGCTTCTTCATCAACGGCGTCGATACCCGCACCCAGGGCGTGGACGTGGTAGTGAGCTGGCCGATGAAGACCGCAAACGCGGGCAACTTCGACTTCACGCTGGCGGGCAACTTCACCGACACGAAAGTGACGAAGACCCCGGTGACGGCGCAGCTGGCCGCGCTCAGCCCGGCCCCGGTGCTGTTCGACCGCCTCAACGTGCTGTCGCTGGAAAAGGGCCAGCCTGAGAACAAGATCAGCGCGAACGCCAACTGGAAGCTGGGACAGTGGGGCGCGACCTTCCGCGCCACCCGCTACGGCAAGGTGCTGTCGCCGGGCACGACCGCGGCGCTGGACTTCTGGATGGGTGCGAAGACGGTGGTGGACGTCGAGGCGCGCTACGCGTTCACGCCGAAGCTGAGCCTGGCCCTGGGCGCGGACAACCTGTTCGACCAGTATCCGGAAACCCTGCCGCCGGTGCTCAACTCGACCGGCAACACGCCGTTTGCCAACTACGCGCCGTTCGGGCGTGGCGGGCGCTTCATCTACGCCAGGATGAACTACGGCTTCTAAGCAGAGTCGGGCGTAGGGTGGTCGGCTCTGCCGACCGCGCGTTCAAATCATCTGTGAGCAGGTGTCCGGCTGATCGCAAGCCGATGAATGCGCGGTCGGCGAAGCCGACCAAGCGTTCAAATCACCTGTGAGCAGGTGTCCGGCTGATCGCAAGCCGGTTGAACGCGCGGTCGGCCAAGCCGACCACCCTACGGTAAAGATATAGTCAGCGGACCACCGCGCCCGCGCCGGCACTGAGCATCCAGCCGGCCAGCAGCAGGAACAGCATGAACAGGGCGAACAGCTTCGACAGGCGGCGAATGTCGTTTGCGTTCTCGAACAGCGCAGGACGGGTATAGGCCACGCCCGCGAAGTAGGCCGCGAACACGGTTGCCAGGTAGTGTACGGCGCCGAAGGTTTCACCAAGCTCGCCCTTGCGCGGGTGCTCGATCAGCAGGTGCGACAGCGCCACCAGCACCAGGTAGGGAATCGAGGCCGACAGCGGTGGCAGGTACAGGCCCAGTTTCTCGACCCATTGCCGCACCCCCGGCTTCGCGCGTGCGACCAGCGGCAGGATCAGGTTATGGGTGATGCCGGTAATGAAGATCAGCTTGAGCAGCACATTCTTGTGCAGGCTGCCATCGCCGACGGCCAGGTTATGGATGTTGGTCTCGGCCTGGCGGTTATTCTGCAGGAAGAATTCCGGCGACTGCACGTCGAGAATGCGCTGGAACCAGCTGATCTCCTCGAGCGCCGCCAGCGCGCACAGCAGGCTCAGGCCGCCCAGCGCCAATAGTTCCAGCGCGCCGCGGTCGCTGCGCTTGAGCCGCTCCGACAACGTGAACGCGAGCAGGCCGGCGATCACGCTAAAGCAGAGGAACTGCATCCATTCGACGATGCCGTCTTCCACCAGCAGGCGATCGAGACTCGTCCGCTGGTCCGACCAGGCGACGGCCAGCAACAGCACGAACAGGTTGATGACGATCCCGGTGGCGATTGCGGGATGGAGATACCACTTCTTGTTTGCCAAAGACTACTCCTTGATGGGTGAAAACGGTTCGGCGCCGGCCGCGGCCGGGCGCGAGGAGCGGCGGCGCAGGGAGCGCAGCGCGCCGCCGCCGAGCGAGAACAGCGACCAGCCCCACAGCAGCGGGTCGAGCAGGACGTCCCACAGGTTCCCGCTCGGCAGGCGCGCGATCGAGAACAGCAGCACGGCGCCGAGGATGGCGCAAGCCTGGGGCCGGGCCCGGCCGGCGATGATGGCGAGGGCGCAGCCGAGGGCCAGCAGCACGGCCGCCAGGGCGGCGCCCGCGCCGAAGCCGGCGTAATAGTAGCCGCCCGCGAGCAGTCCCATGGCGTCGAGGTACAGCAGCGCCCCCGTCAGCGCCAGCGGCGCGGCCAGCGCTGCCGGCATCAGCTTCGTTTCGTGTGCCGGCGCGCCGCGCCAGCGCGCATGCAGCGCGGCCAGGCACAGGCCCGTCAGCAGGCCGCTCGGGTACTGGAAAGCCAGCCCGAGGTGCCAGGCCAGCGAGGAAGCGCCGGGCAGCGCGACCAGCGCCAGGCAGGCGCAGGCGACACCAAGCAGGGCGGGGCGCGGCAGCGTGCGTGTGCGCGGCCAGAGGCCCACCCACAAGGCCGCCAGCACGACGGCCCAGGCCAGGCGGGCATACAGGAATTGCCACGAGAGCTGGGGCAAGTCCATCAGATATTCTCCCCGATGCTGATCCGGTAGCGGTGGTGCGCGATCGCCTTGCGCTGGTAGGTGTAGGTGATGTGCAGCTCCTTGCCGACCTGCTGCATGGTGGGATACGAAAACTCGTCGCGCGGGCCGCCGCTGGCCACGTCGGCTACGCTGCGCCAGCTGTGGCCGTCCTTCGACAGGGACAGGCGCAGCAGGCTGCGCGCCGAACCGCCCGCGCGGATGTGGTTGTGCAGCATCAGGAATTCGCCGTTAGCCAGGCGCAGCACGGCCATCGACGTGTTCTCGTTGTTCAGTTCGAGCGCCGGCAGGTCTTCCCAGCTGCTGCCGCCGTCGCGGCTGTAGGCATGCTGGACGCGCCGCTCGCTGCTGGCGTCGCGCATCCAGGCGCGCACCTCCAGGCCGGAAACCGGCACGATGGCCGGCTGCAGCGTGGTGGTGCGGGTGCCGATCCGTCCGATCCCGGTCGGCTCGCCGTCGGGGCCGAATGCCATCAGCATCGGATACTTGATGCCGAGCTCGAAATACACGGGCAGCCACCAGCCGCCGCCGACCAGCCCCACCGCATTGGTGCGCACCAGCGTGCTGGTATTGAACAAGGGCGACATCGGCAGCACGCGCTTCATCTCGAAGCTCGCGCCTTCGTTCGACGACACCAGGTGGGCCACGCGCGAGGCCGCCCATCCACCCAGGCCGGTGGCCACCACGTACAGGTGGATGCGTCCGTCCGGGGCGGTCCAGGCGACCGGGTTGCCGATGCGGCGCACGCCGAAACCGAGGGCCTTGCCGAGCGAGGCGCGGCTGGCCACTTCCCAGGGTTCGCCCCACTTGCCGCTTTCCCACTGCGACGCGTATACCTTGACGTCCGGGCCGCTCTCGCGGCTGCCGGCCCACCAGAAAGTGAGCATGCGGTCGCCCGGCAGCGTGGACAGCGCGCTGGCGTGGGCCGACGGCGTGTCGCGCGGCATCGGCACGAGCGAGCGCGACAGTTCGGACAGGGTGAGTTCGCCCGGCAAGCTTGCCTGCGGCGCGGAGGGAACGGCGGCGGCGCGCGCGCCGAGGGTCCAGCGCGTGGCCTCGGCGGCGGCGATGGCCAGCACCACGGCCAGGCAGGCGAGGGCGGTGCGGCTGCGCGCAGGCGCGCGCGGTGGCGGTGAACGCTCCATAAACTCCATTGGCCGGCCCCGGCAGGCCGGGGCCGCGACGCTCTGTGTGATCGGTACGGACAGGCACGGTAGCGCAGGCCATGTGGACGGCGGGTCCACCTCCCCTGGCGAGAAACGCTGGCTGGGCTGCTACCGGGCAAAGGCGTTATCCTACAGGAAAAGACGTCGATCCGGACAGCCCGGCTGCGGTTTCCCGCAACGCCTGCGCTCCGGTTCGGTCGAATGGCACGCCGGTTCATGGGTGGGAAAGCCGGCTTCGTCGCAGCCGGCTTGCCGCACCGGCATCGGCTGGGCAGAATGCTGTTCATTCCGGCAAGCCCGGCGAACAAGCACAGCGAGCGAGATCTTATGAGCAGCGCGACCATCACCGCCATCCCTCCGGCGCCCCTCCAGGCGGAGCGCCTCCTGCCCACCTTGTGGCGTGACGTGCGCCTGGCCGCGCTGGTCAGCGCGCTGGCCGCGGTCATGATCGTGCTGACGGTCGCCAAGCCCGACACCCTGTTCGAACAGCTGGTGTATTCGCTCTGCATCGGCGTGCCCGGCTTCGCCCTGGTCGACCTGGTGCGGCTGCGCTTCTTCCCGGTGCTGGACGGGCATCCGCGCCGCTGGCTGGCCCTCGTGGGCGTGATGCTGGCGGTGGCCGGGCCGGCCCATTTCACCGGCATCCACGCCGGCGCCGCCTTGCTCGGCCATGTGGCCCCAGGCCTGGAGGACTATCCCACGGTGGGAAGGCTCAGCTACGTCGCCTTCACTTTCCTCGGCCTGGTGACCATGTCGCTACTGGTGGCGTACCGCGAGCGCCTGCAGCGCGTGCAGCAGGCGCACCAGGAGGCGCGCCTGCGCGCCGAGACCATCGAGCGCCAGGCGCTGCAGGCGCAACTGCGGCTGCTTCAGGCCCAGATCGAGCCGCACATGCTGTTCAACACGCTGGCCAACCTGCAGGGCCTGATCGCGCTCGATCCAGACCGGGCCAACAGCATGCTCGACCAGCTGATCCAGTACCTGCGCGCCACGCTGGGCGCCTCGCGCTCCGAGAGCACCAGCCTGGCCGAGGAATTCGCGGCCATGGAAGCCTACCTCGGCCTGATGGGCGTGCGCATGGGCGAGCGCCTGGCGTACCGGCTGGCGTTGCCGCCGGCCCTGCGTACGCTGCGCGTGCCGCCGATGCTGCTGCAGCCGCTGGTGGAAAACGCGATCCGGCACGGCCTGGAGCCCAAGATCGAAGGCGGCGAGGTCAGCATCTCGGCAGAGGAGCGCGACGGCCTGCTGCACATCCGCGTCGCCGACACCGGCCTGGGTCTGGCGCACGCCGCCGCCAGCACGGCTTCGACCGGCGGCGTGGGCGTGTCCACCACCCGCGAGCGCCTGCAGGTGCTGTACGGCGAGCGCGCATCGATCCAACTCGAACCCGCGGGGCCGTCCGGCACGCTGGTCCGCCTCAGCCTACCCGTGGAGTCCGCATGAATATTCGCGCCCTGATTGCAGAAGACGAACCGATCCTGGCGGCGACGCTCGCCCGCACCCTCGCCGGACTGTGGCCCGCGCTGGAGATCGTGGGCACGGCGGCCAATGGCGTGGCCGCCGTGGAGCAGGCCCTCGCCCTGCGGCCCGAGGTGCTGTTCCTCGACATCAAGATGCCCGGCCAGACCGGCATCGAGGCGGCCGAGGAACTGGCAGAACGCTGGGAAGGGCCGGGGCCGTTTCCCCATGTGGTATTCGTGACCGCCTACGACGACTACGCCGTGCAGGCCTTCGAGCAGGCCGCGGTCGACTACGTGCTCAAGCCGGTGAACGAGGCGCGCCTGGCGCGCACCGTGGAACGGCTGCAGGGACTGCTTGCCAAGCACGAAGACGGGGGCGAGGAAGATGCGCTGGCCCGCCTGGTGGGCCGCCTGCAGGCACTGATGCCGGCCGCCCGGCAGCCGCAGCGCCTGGACACCATTCGCGCCGCGGTTGGCAACATGGTACGCATGATCCCGGTGTCCGAGGTGGTGTTCTTCCAGGCGACCGACAAGTACGTCAACGTGGTCACGAGCGAGGCCGAGGCGCTGATCCGCGTGCCGCTCAAGGAACTGCTGCCCCAGCTCGACCCCGACCTGTTCCGCCAGGTCAACCGCAGCACCGTGGTCAACATGGCTTGCGTGGCCAGCGCCGGACGCGACGCCATGGGCAAGGTGATGCTGAACCTGCGCAAGCGCCCGGAAAAGCCCCGGGTCAGCCCGGTCTATGCCCACCTGTTCCGGCAGATGTAGCGCGCTGTCGTCATGGTGGGCCGGGGCCGGCGTGCGTGGATGCATTGACGTGCGGCCTGGCTGTCGCTCGGGCGTCGCCGCAGTCGATGGCCGACGGTCCGCGCGCGCTGCGCCCGATCTGCCTGATCTGCCCCGGCCGGCTGAGCGCCTGCTTCAGGCGCGTGGCGGCATTTTCGCCAAGGGCAGCAATCGGTAAGCGATACGTTCTCCCGTTCGTTGCAGGCGCTGTAGCGGCGTTGGAGGAAGCAGCCGGTCCAGGCGGCGCGCGAAATGACTGACTCCGGGAACATCGACGCCGAACAGTTGCTGGCGTTGGGGGGAGTCTGCATAGCGTGCGAGATCGGTGGGGGCAGCGCTCGGCTTCGCTTTCATCCAGAAGTGGCCGTAGGTGTAGATGAGCGACGTGCGGATGTGTGGCGTACGGTTGTCCTCGGCCATATGCAAGACATGGGTGTTGAAGAGGACCGCGTCGCCGGCGCGCGGCACCACCCGCGTGACAGCGGAGGACGTCGATAGCGTCGGCCGATGCGGGTTGACGTGCGCCGGCGGAAAGTGCTGGCTGCCCGGGATGAATGCCAGGCACCCTTGCTCGGGATTGAGGTCTTCGAAAAAAAAGTGCAGTTTGACCAGGAAGTTTGGCGTGTGCGCATGGTTCACGCCCAGCACGTTCGCCAGGTCCGAATGGAAGGGACTGGTAAAGGTCGGGCCCGGGTAGAACAGGCGGGCGCTGGTCTCGTTCAGGGCCAGGTCCTCGCCAATCGTCATGCGCAACAGCGGAAACAGTTCCGGCAGGTCGACCAGGTCAATGAACACCGGGTCGGCGTCGAGGATTGCGGGAAGGTCGAAGAAGCGGGCGTTGTCCTTGCGGCTTTGCGCGATCGCCGCGGCGTGCCGGTCGCGCGCGGCGTTAAAGGCGCTTCGCACACGTGCCGTCAGGGCCGGATCAAGCAAGCCCGGTAAGTGGACAAAGCCCTGGCTGTCGAATTGAAGCTTAAGGTCCAGCAAATTATCTGAGCTATACATGGTAACGGTGAGGGTGGGGGGAAGTTGGGTTGCAGCTGGACGATGGCAGTCTGCGAGCCAGCTATCGAAGCGATGCAGGAGGTGAACGACGAGCAATGGGCGCAAGCCATCACGGCGCTGCCTCATACATCATGGCAGGGCAGCGACGCCAGGCGCCGCGTGCAGCGCCGCCTGTCGGAACAGGCGCAGTTGGCCGCGTGTCGTTTCGTCCCAGCTGAAGCCTTCCGCATACGCGCGCGTGGCAGCCCGGTCGGGGTAGCGTAGACGCAATTGACGTACGCCGGCCGCGACGCCGTGCGCGGTGCGGCTCGAGATCAGCACTCCCGCCGCCGGAGTCCGCACGACCTCCGGTGTGCCCCATACATCGGTTGCGACCACGGGTGTGCCGCAAGCCATTGCCTCGAGAAGCACATTTGCCCAGCCTTCGCGGCTCGACGCCAGCACGAGCGCGTCGGCGACGGCGTAGTAATTGCGCAGCTGGTCCTGTGGCAATGCGCCAACAAAGACGACACGGTCGGCGACACCGAGCCTGCCGGCGAGATTCTGCAGTTTCTTCAGGTCCGCGCCGGTCCCGACAATGAGCAGGCGTACGTCGGGCAGGGCCGGAAGGGCGGAAATGACGAGATGATGCCCCTTGCGCGGGTCCAGGTGGCCGACCGACAACAGGGTAAAGCCGCTCAAGCCCAGCAGCTTGCGCAAGGTATCGCGCGCGAGCGGCCGGAACAATTCAAGATCGACGCCATTGCGCAAGGTGGTGATGCGACTGCCATCCATCCCGAAACCGATCATCTCGGTTCGCAAGGCTTCGCAGACGGTAATCATGGCCGCGGAGCGCTCGCCTGCCCAGCGGATCATGCGCCGGCAAAAGGGGTAGCGTGGCATCAGGTTGATGTCCGTGCCCAGCGCAGAAATAAGGACCGGCTTGCGGAAATACTTGCCAAGCATGATCGCGGCCACGCCGTCCGGATAAAAGTAATGGGCATCGATGACGTCAAAATCGAAGCCCTCGTCGATCATGCGGCCGATCGTGTCCCTGGCAGCATAGGCAAGACTGAATGGGGCGACCCGCATGCTGACCTTCGGCACGAGCGCGTAGCGCGGGTGGAATACGTCGACACCGATCCGGGTTTCCATCGTTGGCGCCATCGCCAATGTGGCGTAGTCGGCAAACAAGGGATGGGAAAACGGAAACCAGGGCACTGGCGCCACGACCTTGGCGGTGACCTGGCCGGTTGCCAATTGATGCCTTAACGAGGTCTCGGTGAATATTCCGTGGTGCGGTTTCGCCGCGTTGGGAAACAGGGTCGTGAATGTCAGGACTTTCATGCCGATAGATCCCGCCGGGTTGCTTTGACAAATTCAGTTCATGTTGCAATTTCATCATCATATCAGTGATGGGCAGCTCCATGCATGCCTTTTTCATGGGCAATCGGATCGGCTATCTGCCGGGAACGGGCCCGGGAGTCCCGCTGCCGCCCTGGAGCCGGTCGGTCAAGTCCACGGGACGCCGCCGCATGCCCTCGATTCAAGGCAATCCGGCCCCTCGGGTGCGGCCGCGACGCGCCAGCCGCAGGACCGTGCCGCGCAGCAGGTGCGCCACGAAGGAACAGGCGGCGATGGTGGAAGCGATCAATACCGGCAACACGGCCCCGAAGGTGAAGCTGAGCGCCAGGGCGAAGCCGAGCACGTACTCCGCGCGCCAGGCCGGCAGCACCAGGGCAAGGGCGAAGGCGCCGAAGAAGATCCAGCTCACGGCCGGGTGGCCCAGCGTAAACGCCAGCGCCAGTGCGGCGCCCCACAGCAGCGCGGCGCCGAAGCGCAGCCGGGTAAGCGTAAGAAAGCGCGCGCGGCTGCCTTCCTGCACCAGGGTGGCGCCGCGGCGCTGGATGCGTCCGACCAGGAACCATACCAGCAGCGGTACGACGAGCAGGCCCCACCAGTTGGAGATGGCCGGCAGGCCGGGGTCGTTCAGCAGGTGGTGCGCAGGCACGCCGCCGTGGGTGTATTCCCAGCCAAGGTGGGCGACTTCGGCGGCGAAGGCGCTGGCGGTGAGGGCGAGACGGGATTGCAGGGCGGAGCGGGGCAGCATGGCGCGGTTCCTTTGCGGTAGGCCAGCGTTGATTGAATGTCAGGCAAGAGATCCATCCTAGCAAACTTGCCTGTCCTGCCACAATCCCCCATGGGTAATCTGGCGTGGCGCCTCAGGCGAGCATCTCCATGGCATGCGCCGACGTGGCGATCGACGCATATTCGCCGGACAGGTTGGCAAGCGACATCGCATGCACCTCGTCGGCGCTGCGCAGCACACCCGCATGGTCGTGGCGCGCGAAAGTGAAGCAGGCATCGGCGGGGACGGTCACGGCGAAGCCCAGGTTGCCGGCGCTGCGCACGCTGCACTCGACGGAGATGTTGGTGCTGACCCCGGCCATCACCAGCCTGTCGATGCCGCGTACCCGCAGCCAGCGCTCCAGGGCCGAGTGCACGAAGGCGTCCGGCACGTTCTTCTCGACCACGTGCTCGCCCGGCAGCGGCGCCAGGGCCGGCTGGAAGGCGGCGCCCGGCCCGCCGGGCGCGAACCCCGACGCCGGCGAACGCGAGATGTGGCGCACGTGGACCACCGGCGCACCCCTGGCGCGCCAGGCCGCCAGCAGCGCCGCCAGCCGGCTTTCCGCCTCCGGGTTGTTGCGCGCGCCCGCCGCCGGGCTGGCCATGCATTGCTGCATGTCGATGAGGATCAGGGCAGGGTGATGGTTCGGCATGGGCGTATTTATTCAAGTCGAAACACACATCATAGCGCGGCGGAGCGGCCATGCACACGGATGGGAGGCCGCGCTTTGCTACACTAGCGGCTTTGATCGAACCGAAGGGATGACGATGGCGCAACCGCTGGAGCTTCGCGCATGCGCTTTGCACGCCTTGCTTGCCACCGACCCGTCCGCCAAGACCGCCGGCGTGGCCGCCATGGCCGGCGCCCACCGTGCCGGCGCCTGGACGGTGCATGCCGACGCCGCCCTGGAAGCGCCGCCGGGCATTCCGGGCCGGCCGGCCCGCCCCGAGCTGGTGCCGCCGCGGCTCGTGGGCCGCCGCTCGATGGCCAGCATCGAGGGCCGCGCCATGCTGGTGCACGCCCTGGCCCATATCGAGTTCAATGCCGTCAACCTGGCCCTCGACGCGTTGTGGCGCTTTCCTGGCATGCCGCCCGACTACTACACCGACTGGCTGCGCGTGGCGAGCGAGGAAGCGCTGCACTTCGACATGCTGTGCGCCCACCTGGCGACGCTCGGCTATGCGTACGGCGACTTCCCCGGCCACGACAGCCTGTGGGAGATGGTCGACAAGACCCGCGCGGACGTGCTGGCGCGCATGGCGCTGGTGCCGCGCACGCTCGAGGCGCGCGGGCTCGATGCGATCCCGCCGCTGCGCGCCAAGCTGGCCCAGGCCGGCGACCTGCGCGCCGCGCAGATCCTCGACGTGCTGTTGCGCGACGAGGTCGGCCACGTAGAGATCGGCAACCGCTGGTACCTGTACCTGTGCGGGCTGCGCAAGCTGGAACCGGTGTCGACCTACGCGGAACTGACCGTGCGCTACGGGGCGCCGGTCCTGAAAGGCCCCTTCAATATCGAGGCCCGGCGCCAGGCCGGCTTCAGCGAAGCGGAACTGGCGCGCTTTTCCTGACGTAACGATGGATTCGACACCCCTGCAGGGCTTCCTGCTGACCCGCCACTGGCGCGACACGGATATAGGAGGCAAGGCCGCCACCGAAGTCGAGTTCTGGATCGCCACGCCGGCCGGTCCGCGCCGGGTGCGCCTGCCGCCGCAGGCGCCGGTCGCCTTCCTGCCGCTCGAACAGCGGGCCGCCGCGGAACTGGTGCTGCACGGCGAACAGCGCGGCTGGGAGCTGCGCGAACTGTCGCTGTGCGACTTCCGGCACCGCCCGGTGCTGGGCCTGTACTGCCGCCACTACCGCCAGCTGCTGCGCCTGGAAAAGCGCCTGCGCGAGTTCGGGGTAGACGTTTACGAGGCCGACGTACGCCCGCCCGAGCGCTACCTGATGGAGCGCTTCATCACCGCGCCGGTGCTGGTGCACGGCAGGCCGGATCCGGACGATCCCTGCCTGCTCCTCGACGCCTGGCTCAGGCCGGACGGCAACTACCGTCCGCAGCTGCGCATGGTCTCGCTCGACATCGAGACCAACCAGCACGGCGAGCTGTATTGCATCGGCCTGGAGGGCTGCGGCCAGCGCCATGTCTACATGCTGGGCGAGCCGAACGGCGCCGGGCGCGACCTCGACTTCGTGCTCGAATACTGTGCCAGCCGCGCCGAACTGCTCGACCGGTTGGAGGAATGGGTGCGCGCGCACGATCCGGACGCCATCATCGGCTGGAACGTGGTGCAGTTCGACCTGCGCATGCTGGTGCAGGCGGCCGAACGCCTCGGCCGCCCCTTGCGCCTGGGCCGCGACGGCAGCCCCATCGAGACGCGCGAGCACGGGCGTTCGGAACACTTCTTCGTGTCGATCGCGGGACGCCTGGTCATCGACGGCATCGAAGCGCTGCGCTCGGCCAGCTACAGCTTTTCCTCGTTCAGCCTGGAGTCGGTATCCCAGGCCCTGCTGGGCGAAGGCAAGGCGATCGACAATCCCTACAGCCGGATGGACGAGATCAACCGCATGTTCGCCCAGGACAAGCCGGCGCTCGCCTACTACAACATCAAGGACTGCGAACTCGTCAACCGCATCTTCGAAAAGACGGGCTTGACCAGCTTCCTGCTCGAGCGCGCCAGCGTCACCGGCCTGCCGGTGGACCGCAGCGGCGGCTCGGTGGCGGCCTTCGAGCACCGCTACATGCCGCTCATGCACCGCCAGGGCTTCGTGGCGCCCAACATCGGCGACGTGGCGGCCGGCGACAGTCCGGGCGGCTTCGTGATGGATTCACGCTCCGGCCTGTACGACTCGGTGGTGGTGCTCGACTACAAGAGCCTGTATCCATCCATCATCCGTAGCTTCCTGATCGACCCGGTCGGCCTGGTGGCCGGCCTGGCCGAGCCGGAAGACAGCACCGTGCCCGGTTTCCGCGGCGCGCGCTTTTCGCGCACGCGCCATTGCCTGCCCGGCATCGTCCGCCAGGTCTGGGAAGGACGCGAGGCGGCCAAGCGCGAGCGCAATGCGCCGCTGTCCCAATCGCTCAAGATCATCATGAACGCCTTCTACGGCGTGTTGGGCACCACGGTCTGCCGCTTCTTCGATCCGCGCCTGGCCTCGTCGATCACGATGCGCGGACACGAGATCATGCACCGCACCCGCGCGCTGATCGAAGCGCAGGGCTACGCGGTGATCTACGGCGACACCGACTCGACCTTCGTCTGGCTGGGCGGGCCGCACTCGCAGGAACAGGCCGAGCGCATCGGCCAGGCGCTGGTCGAGACGGTCAATGGCTGGTGGCGCACGCACCTGCGCAGCGAATACGGCCTCGAGTCCAGCCTGGAACTGGAATTCGACACCCACTATGCACGCTTCCTGATGCCCACCGTGCGCGGCTCCGACGAAGGCAGCAAGAAGCGCTATGCCGGCCTGGTGCTGCACCCGGACGGCGGCGAGGAGGTGGTGTACAAGGGACTGGAAACGGTGCGCACCGACTGGTCGCCGCTGGCCCAGGGCTTCCAGCAGGAGCTCTACCTGCGCATCTTCAAGCGCCAGCCCTTCGAGGCCTGGGTGGCGGATTACGTGGCGCGCACGCTGCGCGGGGAGCTCGACGAGCTGCTGGTCTACCGCAAGCGCCTGCGCCGCCCGCTCGGCGAATACGAACGCAACGTGCCGCCGCACGTGCGCGCGGCAAAAATGGCCGATGCCTTCCACACGGGCCAGGGACGCCCGCCCCAGTACCGCAGGGGCGGCTGGATCCGCTACGTGATGACCACGGCCGGACCGGAGCCGCTGGAGCTGCGCCGCGCGCCGATCGACTACGAGCACTACCTGACGAAACAGTTGGAGCCGATCGCCGACGCCATCCTGCCGTTCGTCGGCGACAGCTTCGCGCGCCTGACGAGTCCGCAGGGCGACCTGTTCTGAGGGGCTGTTCTGCGGGTAGAATGGCCGCTTTCCCCGCTGACGCGATGCCTGCACACGACACCCGATGATCTCCGCCCCGCTACCCGAGAACGAAGAAGAACGGCTCGCACTGCTGCGCGAGCTGCTGTTGCTGGACACGTCGCCGGAAGAACGGCTCGACAGGATCGTCGAATTCGCGGCCGGCGAGTTCGATGTGCCGATCTGCCTGATCAGCCTGGTCGACAGCAATCGCCAGTGGTTCAAGGCGCGCATCGGCCTGGATGCATGCGAGACCCCGCGCGACGTCTCGTTCTGCGCGCATGCCCTGCACGGCGACGACATCCTCATGATTCCCGATGCGCTGCTCGATCCGCGCTTCCACGACAATCCGCTGGTGCTGGGTGCGCCGCACATCCGCTTCTACGCGGGCGCGCCGCTGGTGTGCAGGGACCGGCTGGCGATTGGCACGCTGTGCCTGATCGACACCCGCCCGCGCAGCCTCGATACGGTGGAACAGGCGATCCTGAGGAGCCTGCGCGACCTGGCCGTCCTCGAACTGACGCAAGCGGCCAGCGATGCATAACCCTGCTGCATTCGATATCCTGCTGGTCGAGCCGGCCCACCTGCTGCGCCGCACCGTCTCGCTGACGGTGCGCAGCCTGGGTGCGGCCGAGATCACGGAAGCGGCCGCCTATCCGCTGGCGCACCAGCTGTGCGAGCGGCACGCCTTCGATGCGGCGGTGGTCGCCGTGGAATGGCCGCAGCCGCTCGATGCCTGCCGCGGGCTGACCCTGATCCAGCAGCTCCGGTCGGGCGAATCGGCCAGCGCGGCATCGATTCCGATCGCGGTGCTGGTCGAGTCCTGCGATGCCGAGCTGCTGCAGGTGCTGCGCGCCTGCGGCGTGGCGCGCATCCTGATCAAGCCCTTCCGCGTGCGTGACGTGATCGACACGATCGACCGCATGAAACCGGTGGTCGGGCTGCCTGCCTGAGCGGCGCAGCCCGACCGCGCTGTTAGAGCACCTCACGAAACCCTCTCGTTGCTGATCAAGCAACAGCCGGGTACACTGAGCCGTGGCGACCGTCCGCTATCGGCCAGAAGCGGACGTTGCTCGACCCATCTTTCTCTCAATACATAGCCTTCTAGACCTGCTAGCACGCAGCTGTAAAGTACATCTTCATCATCGGCTTTCAGTAATGATTGGCTGTAGTACTTTGCGATTTCCTGGCAGTATGGCTCGCGCAATCTCGGCACGTCCAATCCCACACACCCGTATCGCGGCCTAAGTTTCGGTAGGGAAGACGCCACTGCGGCCTCATCAAAAGGGTCCCAGCCTTCACCGGACACGCGCAAAGCTGATTTCCCAACGTGCATGGTGTTGACAGGAGAATCGGCAATTGTTGCAATATGGAACGAAATATTGCTTTCCGTATTCAAGAACCCGCTGCTATAGTTCAGCTAAGTCAACAACTAACGGTGTAATTATGATTGCAGATTGGGTAGAGCAGGTACGTGTTTGCTCGTTGGACTTCGGTTGGAAGGTCATCCCTAACCAGTCGTCCACCGAAGACTTAGTGATTGGCTTTGGAGGTGAGGAACATGGAATTGCTTACGCTCTCAGAAAGACATCAAAAGGGTGGTTAAACGTGCACTTTTGGTACTCTACAACCTATAAATCCGATGCCGTGTATTCACTGCGCACTGCAGGCGAGGTCGCTGTTTTTATTGCACTGTTGCGTGACACATATGCAATTCGCTCGCGCAGAAGGATTGGGAAGTGATGACGCAGTCACCTGACGTGGTGGACTTTGCCAATGCGGAGCGACGGTGCGGACAATGCGTCGTCTTGACTGATGATCCTCGCAGCGTTGCAGCAATGCTGGCGGGTCGCGGCGACCGGCGTACTTCGCTATACGATCGTTTCGTTGATCAGGTCGCTCGAGCTGATCCTTTGGCGGACATCGTTGACGTGTCCGCTAAATATTCGCAGTTCGTGTGGTCAGCTTATCTGGCTACATGGCGATTGCCGCATCGCTGGCGTCTTAAAGCTTCCTGGATATTGATCCGCCTCCGCACGTTTTTCCTTACGACTAACCAAAGCTGACGATGGAATTGGAATCCGACTATAGTTGGGGTGGTAGCGTAGGCAAGCCGTTGCGGGACGGTGATGCAGACGTTTGGACGGGCAGCAAAATGTCCTGTCTCTACTTTGACAAGAAATTGAACTCCCAGTATGCGTACACCGACTATCCGTGCTGTGTCACATTTCGTCCAGGCGAAATCGAAATCTCGTATGTTGACGATCCTGAACTGGAGTCGCGGCACGGGAATTTGGCAGTATATAAAGGGAAGGACCTGGGGGACGGTCACTACTATCTCTGGAATGGCAAGAACGGTGCCAAAAAAGGGAATGCACGAATGCATTTGGCGCGTTCAAACGTTCTAGAAGGGTCATGGGAAGAAAACGCCAGTCGGGGCATGTGGATGATCACCCTGAAACGTGGCTGGTAGGCATCGGCTTTTCCAGGAGGAAATAGCTAGAATCGATTTAGTAGGGTTCGCCGAAATGGGAAATGTATGAAAAGCCAAAAGAAACTTAGAACGGAGGCGACCTTTAGAGCCGACCGGCTGCGGCGGAAGAATTTCAGTTTTGCAGGAGACGTGGTAATCGACGGCGCTGTCACTATCAAAGGGGAAATGTTTGTCGGCGGCGATCTCACTGTCACCGGGGAATGCAACATTGAGTGTCTGGTCTGTTTAGGGACTGTAAAAATAGATGGCAATCTGCACATCAATATCATGCATTTTCACGGAATGTTCTCGTGCAGCGGTGACGTTCGCGGTGATAAAATTTATCGCTATGCAGAGCACGAGGACATGAAGTTTCTTTTCGAAGACTCCGCTCCAGGCGAAGCTATTCTTGCTGCCGCATTCGATCATAGAGAAGAATCCGGTTATTTTCCCTACAATCCAATTGAGATTAAGGGGATGCTCGATCTGTACACGCTTGAAGCACGGGGCGACGGTGACGTAGAGGTAGGTGGAGACTGCGACTTACTCGATGCTGATATATCGGGAGGTCTTTCGGTATCCGGTAACTTAAATGCACAGCGTGTACAGATATCGAGTCACCTGTATACAGCTGGACAAGTTTCGATATCCACGCTGTACGCTTCTAGCGCTTCGTGTAGACGCTCATGTAGAGCGAACACAATCAGAACCGAATTCGATTTGGAAGTTGGTCACTCGCTCGTCGTAGTTGGGGATGTCTCTGCAGGAGGCCACATCAAGGCAGAATCGCGCATTCAAGTGCGAGGTGCGCTGGTAGCGGGAAAAAGCATTCAGACTGCATCTTCCATCTTCGCATCAAAGAAGATTGAAGTGGGTGAGGGTTACGGCATCTACGCTGGGTTGAATGTTCCTCAGCGGCTAACGGAAGCTCACGGTTTCGTCGCAACGCGTGAGAAACCTAAAGCTTTGCGGTCGGGTTTTTACGTAAAAGGAAAGCGATTTAAAACACTGACCGAGAGTCAATGTATTAGCTGGCCGGCCGACGACGGCAGCGACGGACTGGATCCGTTTTTTTATTGAAAATGTCTGTCGCTCAAATTAGGCGAAGCCCTCGCGAGTCATGCTAGTGGTTCCGAACGACGAGGCAGGCCCATGAGGGCTCGAAGTAGTCGACCGCGTAGAACATCAATCAAAATCGCTGGACCGAACGCTTTTTGCATTTCTGCTTTGGGTCGATAGCAGCCAGGCTTGCCAATGCAGACGTCTGCACCAACGTGTCGACCCAGAATCCCAAAATGAGCCTGCCGGCTCAGCTGCCTGTCTCAGCTGTAGATAACCTCTGACCGACAGCTCAGCCCGCTCCGCCTAAGATGTCCCTGATCGGCACCGTATTCATCTGGAAGCATGCAAAGATGCGCCGGAACTTAAGACGGTCGTTCAGGACAACCATTAACGGGGCCGGCTTCGGCCAGGAACGGATGTGGAATTGTGGTCAGCGACTTGAAGCATTACGAGAGAGTGCTTCTCTAGAACGAGGTAACGATGTCTTGCATATCAATCGAAGTGAATGGCAGAAGCATCGCGACCATCAGCCTCGCGGGGATGGACGTTGTGGATGTATCTGTTCATGGCGCACTTGATCGAGAACAAAAGGCAATGTTGAGCGCAATGGGCGGTAACTATTCCGAGGGTGGCTGCGGTCATTTGATCTGGATTGCTGAACGTGGCTTGTTTCCAGGCGACGTTTTAAGCGTAAGGTTGAGTGAGGCATGCGACCTTGCTACCCAAAGTAAAACTATTGCCGAGCTTTATCCTGAAGAAAGGCCGTCGACCAAGTCCGACTTCTCCATTAACGACGAAATGGCAGAGGAATTACGTGCTCGTCCTCGATTGCACGAAGGGTTTGTTGTTCAGGTCGAAACTTCATTAGCCCAAGAAGCAAGAGCAACAAGTGACGACCTTAACACTGACTTTAAGTTCAGCTTTTTGTGGGACCGATTTCGGCCGGATCAGGTACGCGTACGGTTGGCGACATACTGTCTCGACGATATACTCGCCAGAACCGGCGGTAGAGAACATCTAAAAACCATACTGTCCATCGGGGACAACGTCACATTTTCAGTTTTGCAATAAGAAAATCCGCTTGGAATGTCTGCAATGGGTCGACTGCTGCCGTACAATGACCGGCCGAGCACGGCCAAGAGCAGACTTCTAGAATCAATAAGGAGGTAACAGTGCTGACGCTAACAATCATGGCACTTCTCCTGATAATTTTCGTTGGAATCCCGAACCAAATTATCGATTACAAGCATCGCAAAAGAAAAGCATATGGACACGGCAATGCATGGGCTTACTAATCGAGCCTCAGCAAGGAAGGTAGTTGGGAAGGGCGATTTATGATGTGGTCGGGCTACCGTGGAATCTAGTTCGTAATTGCGACGCTCTGCTACACCTTCTATGCATTGGTAGCGTAAGCGCCTGTGCAGACAAAGGCCGCTTAGGGGCGGGCCGATCCCTTGTGCCAGTCTGCGATTTTTCGATCCTGGCGACCTGCTATGCTGAGCGCAACGGCTGGGTTCGGCCAGGAGCGGTCATTCATCTGCCAGGACATGCGCTGTTCCGATCAGGCACCTGAGATTTGGCGATGTTCGGCACTGCCTGGCGAAGCTGCTCGGCCCGCTGGTGCGGAACGATCCGCATCACATTTTCTTTCCTAATCAGTCTTGGGCTCGCCAAATGAGGCATTTCCTGTTGTTGTTCTTCAGTTTCATTCGCCGTTATGTCTTGCTGTTCATCGGGATTGTGCTCATGCTTGTGTGCGGAGGATGGGTTCATGACGAGTGGCGGCAAGTGCGCAGCTTTATCGACGAGTTGCCGTTGCTTGAGCGCGCAGAGAGAAACGTCAACCTCTACAAGTCGACGTTGAGCTCCACGATTGTTCTTGAAACGCAGCGACTGGCGGCGATGCCGCTGGACCGTTTGGACGCAGAGATTCGGTCTCTTGACAGCGTCATCCTGCGTCTTGAGCAGACGCAGGATGACTTGTCCATTGTATCGGTTCTCCACAATGGCGTAGACGCACTACCTGCGCGGCTGGAGCGGGCAGCGCTCCATGGAATCGAACTCGATTTACGGCGCCAGCAACGTGCTTATCTTGCCGCATCGCGCGCTCGTCTCGATGTCGTACTACACCGCGAAAAGGCCGGGCGTAATCTTGAAAATCTCCGTCTCGCTTATCTACGTGCGTTCACGGAGCAAGAAGAGGCAAAAAGCAAACTTCGGCGCGCCCTGGCGGATCGTCGATGGATCGATCGCGTGTACTCTGGCTCGGCCGTCAACATCCTGGTGCGTGAACGTGAGGCGGAGGTTTCCACTCTAAAAACACACGCTGATGCAGCGTTGGCGAGCTTTCGCAAGCAGAAGCAACTGGTCGACCAGTTGCCTAAAGCGCCAGCCGTTGCACAGCTGCTAATCGATGAACAACGCTTAATTGCTGCTGCCATACCGCTCCATCAGCGGGCAGCACGCGCCAGAACTCTCGCCGCGCGAAGTCTCGCGTGGCAAGGTTACCAAGCCGTGAAGCCAGTACTTGGTACGGCTATCTGGTTGCTCGTGGCCTGGCTGGTGGTGCCATTTGCCATCCGGTCCGTCTTTTACTTTCTGCTGGCACCTCTGGCCGCACGCGCGCGTCCGATCGTCATTGCGAGGACGCAGGAGAGCGAAGCGTTCAGTTTTGGTACGCCTGACTCGATCGACAAGGGGAGCCCGCTGATCTCCGCCGTGTCGAAACGAGTCGTTCTTGAGCCTGGAGATGAAATGATGATCCGACCAGCTTACTGCCAGAGCCAGCCCGAGCACGTCGACGTCAGGACAAAAGTACTTTTTGACTGGTCATATTGGCTGCCGAGTATTGCCGCGCACTTATGGATGTTAAATCGATTATCAACACACCGGCCGGCTGACATTGTGATCTCGTCGACTGTCAATGCGCTTGAGGAAGTCGCGTTGCTGGAGATCCCCGCCGGGGCGTCCTTCGTCCTGCAGGTACGCGGTATGATCGGCGTGGTGTACCAGCGCGGACGACGGCCCAAGATATGCAGCCACTGGAAGCTGAGAACATTGCATGCGTGGATGACACTTCAACTGCGCTACCTGTCGTTCGAAGGCCCCTGCACCTTGATCGTGAAAGGCTGCCGCGGCGTCCGGCTCGAGAATGTCGCGGCCGGGCGTACAATCAGCCAGGACGCGACTCTCGGGTTCAGCACCAACACCGTCTACTCCACCGTTCGAGCGAAGCCGTTTCTTCCGTACATTCTCGGAAAACGCGCTCTGTTGAACGACAGATTCGTAGGAGAAAATGCGTTTTGCCTTTATGAAGAGATCCCAAGGAGCGGCGACCCGGTTCACCAAAATCGTAACCCTTTGGAAGCCTTATTCGATGCGGGCCTGAAAGCTTTTGGGATCTGATGCCGCTGCCCCGGGTGCCCCAACGTAGAAAACTGAGATTACGGTGTTCGTGAACATTTCTTGAGCGGTTAGGTCTGCTTTAGGTCGATAGCGGACGGGCGCTGGTCCAGTCAGAGCACTAACATGGCGTCCGTGTCCGTAGACGAACTGATGCCATGGCCCGTGCACTTCTTACCGAAGACCTGTGGTGGCTAAAAGCAGCTTATCTTCCGACCCGGCGCCCATCGCCGAAAGGCGGCCGCCCGCGCATCGATGATCGTGCGGCCCCGACTGGAATCCTGTTTGTTCTCAAGACTGGAATACCGTGGGAGTACTTGCCGCGTGAACTCAACTGCGGCAGTGGCATGACATGCTGGCGTCGCCTTCATGAATGAATGCTGGCCGGCGTTTGGCAGCGTATCCACGAGGTGATTCTTTGACGGCTCCGCGAGCACGACCAGATCATATGGAGTCGTGCTTGCGTTGACGCTCCAAGCGTACCGGAACCTGTCCGGGGCGAGCACACAGGCCGAAACCCAACCGATCGCGGCAAACCCGGAAGCAAACACCATTTGCTGGCCAATGAGCGTGGGCTTCCACTGGTAGCTTGGAACCCGGGCCCAAGTACACGACTCGCGTTTCCTCTTCCCGTTGGTAGAGTCAATCGCGGCAGTGAAAGGCTTGGCTGGCCGTGCCCGCAAACATCAAGCTAAGTTGCATGCTGACCGAGCGTATGCTTTGAGAGCCCATCGCGCTTGACTGCGCAGTCGCGGCATCGCCGCTCGTATCGGGCGCGACGGTGTAGCGTCGTGCGAAAAGCTTGGACGGTGGCATCGGCTCGTCGAGCGAACCTTGGCTTGCCTGCACCGCTTACGCAGATCGTGCATCCGGTACGAGCGGCGAGCAGACATCCATCAGGTATTCCCGTCGTTTGCCTGCTCGCTCTTCTGTTGGCGGTATGTCGAGAGGTTTCGTTCGGCGTTTTTAATCTTCCTCATGGAAGGCTTCTTCGCGCTTCTTGCGCAGGGCCGGCAGCAGCACCACGACCAGGCACAGGGCCGCCATGCCCAGCAGGGTGGCGCTGATGGGGCGGGTGATGAAGACGGTCGGGTCGCTATGCGACAGCAGCAGCGCGCGGCGCAGGTGTTCTTCCATCATCGGCCCGATGATGTAGCCGAGCAGCATGGGCGCCGGTTCGGCCCCGAGCTTGGCGCAGATGTAGCCGAACAGCCCGAACAGCGCCATCAGGTAGACGTCGAACTGGTTGTTGTTCAGGCTGAACACGCCGATCGAGCAGAACATCAGGATCGCCGGGAACAGGCGGTGGTAGGGCACCATGATCATCTTAATCCACAGGCCGATCATCGGCAGGTTCAGCACGACCAGGAACAGGTTGCCGAACCACATCGAGACGATCAGGCCCCAGAACAGGGCCGGCTGCTCGGTCATGACAGCGGGACCCGGCTGGATGCCCTGGATGATCATGGCGCCGATCATCAGGGCCATCACCGGGTTCGAGGGAATGCCCAGCGTGAGCATCGGGATGAACGAGGTCTGGGCGCCGGCATTGTTGGCCGCTTCCGGCGCCGCCACGCCTTCGATCGCGCCCTTGCCGAACTGGGCGGCGTTGGGGGAGATCTTCTTCTCGATCGAATACGCCGAGAACGAGGCCAGCATGGCGCCGCCGCCAGGCAGGATGCCCAGGGCCGAGCCGAGCGCGGTGCCGCGCAGCACCGGGGCCACGATGCGCTTCAGGTCTTCCTTGGTCGGCATCAGGCCGGTGACCTTCTTCATCATGAGGCTGCGGTCTTCGTCGTGCTCGAGGTTGCGGATGATCTCGCCGATGCCGAACATGCCCATCGCGAC
Organism: Telluria sp. ZB4P34; assembly: GCF_059686055.1. Classification (NCBI taxonomy): domain Bacteria; kingdom Pseudomonadati; phylum Pseudomonadota; class Betaproteobacteria; order Burkholderiales; family Oxalobacteraceae; genus Telluria; species Telluria sp. ZB4P34. The sequence goes on from NZ_JCASIF010000004.1 coordinate 25,702, forward strand.
GATCACGAAGTTGATGCCGTCCGCCAGGTCCGGCATGTCGAAGGTGTAGCGCTGGGCGCCCGAGTTGACGTCGGTGCCGATCAGGCCGAGCAGCAGGCCGAGCAGCACCATGCCGATGGCGTTGAGCAGCGAGCCGCTGGCCAGCACCACGGCGGCCACCAGGCCCAGCACCATCAGGGAAAAGTATTCCGCCGAGCCGAACTTGAGCGCGAGTTCCGCCAGCGGCGGCGCGAACAGGGCCAGCAGGACCGTGGCGACGCTGCCGGCGAAGAAGGAGGCGAGGGCGGCGGTGGCCAGGGCCTTGCCGGCATGGCCCTGGCGCGCCATCTGGTGGCCGTCGAGGGCGGTGACGACCGAGGACGATTCGCCTGGCAGGTTGACCAGGATGGCCGTCGTCGAGCCGCCGTACTGCGCGCCGTAGTAAATGCCGGACAACATGATCAGCGAGGAAGTCGGCGGCAGGCCGAAGGTGGCCGGCAGCAGCATCGCGATGGTGGCGATCGGGCCCAGGCCGGGCAGCACGCCGACGGCGGTGCCCACGAACACGCCGACCAGGCAGTAGAACAGGTTGGTGAGGGTGAAGGCCGTTTCCAGGCCGAGTCCGAGGTTGGCGATGATTTCCATGGTCTCAGCCTCCTCCCAGCCACGGACCGACGACCGGCATCGGCAAGCCGAGCAGCTTGACGAACAGGACGACGGCGAACAGGGTCAGGCCGGCCGCCAGCAGCAGGCTGGGGACGAGCTTGAATTTCGGGCTGGCATACGCGCTCAGCAGGACCAGCAGGAAGGCTGCCACGGCCAGGCCGGCGCCGCGCATCAGCACGCCGAACAGCAGCACCGCGCCGAGGATGATCGCGATGTTCTTCAGGTAGAACTTGCCGATCGCATCGTGGGGGGCGGAGGCGCGGCCGATAAACGCGCGCAGCATGGCGAGCAGGCCGACCAGGGCGAGCAGGTAGCCGAGCGCGGTCGGGAAGTAGCCCGGGCCCATGCGGCCGGCGGTGCCCATGCCGAGTTCGCGCCCGAAATAGACGGCGGCGAGCCCGACGCTGATGAAGATGATGCCGATCCAGAAATTCTTCGGATGGCGGACGATGGAAGCCAAGCGAACCCCCTGTTGCTGGTGATGGAGAAGGGCTGCGCAGCGGCGCAGCCCGCGGCCGCGGGACTGGCGGGATCAGTCGGCGTACTGGCCGGCCTTGGTGATGATCGGGCCCCAGCGGTCGATCTCGGCCTTCAGGTGCGCGCGCAGGGCTTCCGGACGGGCGCGGCTGTCGGCCACCGGCTCGGTGCCGAGGTCGGCGAAGCGCTTCTTGACGGTCGGATCCTTGAGCGCCACGCGCAGGGCGTTCGACAGGCTGTCGATGACCGGTTTCGGCGTGCCTTTCGGCGCATACAGGCCGTGCCACACGGCCACCTCGAAGCCCGGCAGGCCGGCTTCGTTCATGGTGGGGACGTTCGGCATCGACGCCAGGCGCGCCTTGGTGGTCACGCCATAGACCTTCACCTTGCCGCTCCTGATCTGGCTGGTGGTGTTGGTGGTCTGGTCGCACATCAGGTCGACCTGGCCGCCCAGCATGTCGTTCATGGCCGGGCCGGTGCCCTTGTACGGGACGGTGGTCAGGTCGACCCCGATGGCGGTCTGGAACAGCATGCCGCACACGTGCGAGGCCGAACCCAGGCCGGCGTTGGCGTAGGTGACCTTGGCCTTGTTCGCCTTCACGTAGGCCAGCAGTTCCTGGAAGTTCTTGGCCGGGAAGTCCTGCTTGGCGATCAGGGTCATCGGCACATCGGTGATGAGACCGATCGGCTCGAAGCTGTCGACCGCGTTGTAGCTCAGCTTGCGGTAGAGGGCCGGCGCCGTGGCCTGGCCGATGTGGTGCAGGAACAGCGTATAGCCGTCGGGGGAGGCCTTGGCCACGCGGGCCGCGCCGATGGTGCCGCCGGCGCCGCCGACATTCTCGACGATGATCTGCTGCTTCAGCGTGTTGCCCATCGACTGGGCCACCAGGCGCGCCACGGTGTCGGTCGGTCCGCCCGCCGCGAAGGGCACGACCATCGTAATGGTCTTGGCCGGGTAGTTCTGGGCGGTAGCGCCGGCCGTGGCGAAGCCCAGGGCAATGGCTGCGGCGCAGCGCAGGAATGTCGTTTTCATCGGTGTCTTCCTCCAAGCTCGATTGTTTTGGGTATATCAGGTCGGGCAGCGCGCAAACACAGCAAGCAGCGGACACTTTCCAGGCCACGACGAACCCGGCTGGCTCGGATGGAACGCGTGCATACGCAAGCTCGTTTTACCAGCAAATAGATGGATGTGCAACTACGTGGAAACCCGTAGAACGGGCCCGGAAACGATGCGGAACGCGGCAGAGATACCGGATGCGCCGCATGCTTCCTGCATGGGTGGCCGGGTTCGCCCGGCCACGGGTTCAGGCACGCCCCGGGGCAGATGCGCAGGCTGCTCGCCCGTGGGTTGAACGCGCGGTCGGCGGAGCCGACCACCCTACGGCAGGATATCGCCTTCGGCGACCCGCTATTTGGCCTGGCGCGGTGCCGGCACCGGAATCTGCTGGTCGCCGAGCAGGATCTTGTCGGGCGTGATCGGCGTGCTGCGCAGCCTGCGGCCGGTGGCATGGAAGATCGCGTTGCTGATCGCCGCCGCCACCGACACGATGCCGATCTCGCCCACGCCCTTGGCCCCCAGCTGCTGGCTGACGACGCGGTCGTCTTCCATGGCGAAGATCACCTCGATGTCATGGACGTCGGCGTTGGTCGCCACGTGGTACTCGGCAAAATTGTGGTTCATGAAGCGCCCGAAACGGTGGTCGGTGAAGCTCTCCTCGTGCAGGGCCTGGCTGATGCCCCACACCACGCCGCCGATCACCTGGCTGGCCGCCGTCTTGGCGTTGATGATGCGTCCCGCCGCCACGGCGCTCACCACCCGCGTGACGCGCACGATGCCCAGCTTCTCGTTGACGCGCACCTCGCAGAAAACGGCCGAGTGCACGGCGCGGGTGTACTTGCGCTGCCTGAGCAGCGCGGGCTTCATGAAGAATTTTTCCTCGATGCGGTCGACCCCGGCCGCCGCCAGTACCGCGCGCAGGGGCACGGCGGTCTCCGGACGATTGCGCAGCTGCACCAGGCCATCGGTGAATTCCAGGTCCTGCCGGCGCGCCCTGGCCAGCGGCGAACCCGGCATCTTCCTGAGCAGCTTGACCAGGCTTTTCTTGAGCTTGTCGCAGGCGCCATGCACGCCGCTGCCTACCGTCGCCACGTGCGAGGAGCCGCCCTCGACCGGGGCGAAAGGCAGGGTCGAGTCGCCCAGCTGGAAGCTGACGCGTTCCAGCGGCAGGCCCAGGCTCTCGGCGGCGATCATCGACATCACCGTGTAGGTGCCGGTGCCGATGTCGGAGGCGGCGCTGCTGACCACCAGGCGCCCATCCGCATGGTACACGGCGCTTACCCGCGCCAGCATCACCAGCGAATCCCACATCCCGGTCGCCATGCCCCAGCCCACCAGTTCCTCGCCCTCGCGCATGGAGCGCGGCTCGATCGGCCGGTCTTTCCAGCCGAAGCGGGCCGCACCCTTGTCGTAGCACTGGCTCAGTTCCTTGCTGGAGTAGGGCTTGTCCTCGAGCGGATTGCGGTCGGCATAGTTGATGCGCCTGAACTCGAGCGGGTCCATGCGCAGCTTGTAGGCCAGTTCGTCCATCGCCACCTCCAGCGCATGCATGCCGTTGGCGGCGCCGGGCGCGCGCATGTCGAGCGGCGAGTGGCGGTCGTGCGCCACCAGCTGGTAGCCGAGCCGGATGTTCTTGCAGGCGTACAGCTGGCCCGACCAGTTCACCACCACTTCGACGAAGTCTTCCAGGCGCGAGGTCTCCTGGATGGCCTCGTGGACGATGGCCTGCAGCTTGCCGTCCGGGTTCGCGGCGAGCTTGACCTTCTGCCAGGTTTCCGGGCGGTGGCCGAAGCTGAACATCTGCTGCCGGGTCAGCACCACGCGCACCGAACATTGCAGCATCAAGGCCGCCATCACGGCCAGCGTCAGCTGGTACTGCGGACGCAGGCCGGAGCCGAAGGCGCCGCCGACGTAGGGATTGCGCACGGTGACCTTGTCCTTCGACAGGCCGAACACGCGCGAGACGTACCAGCGGTTGTTCTGCGAGCTCTGGGTCTTGTCGTAGATGGTCAGGTGCCCGTCCTCGCCACGGACCACGGTGGTGGCGTGCATCTCCATCGGGTTGTGATGCTCGACGCCGTTGTAGAACTGCGACTCGATCTTGACCGGCGCCGCGTCGAAGGCCTGGTCGGCGTCGCCGGTGGAGCTGGGCGGCGTGAAACCCGGCTTGAACGGGCTCGGCTTGTAGGCCTGGTCGAGCGAGGCCAGCAGATCGGTCTCGTGCGGCTCCTGCTCGTAGCTCAGCTCGACCAGCTGGGCCGCATGGCGCGCGGCTTCGAAGCTGTCGGCCACGACGAGCGCGACCGGCTGGCCGCTGTAGAAGATCCTGTCGCTGAACAGCGGACGGAAGGGCGAGCCGGCGGGCGCCGTCATGTCCTTGTAGGCCAGGTCCCAGGAGCGCAGCCTCGGGCGGTTCAGGTGGGTGAGCACATCCACCACGCCGGGAACGGCAAGCGCCGCCCCGGTCTCGATGTGCACGATGCGACCCCGGGCGATGGCGCCGCTGACGACGACGCCGTAGCGCAGGCCCGGGGCCTCGTGCTCGGCCGCATAGCTTGCTTCACCCGTCACCTTGGCGCGCCCGTCCACGCGCGACACCGGCATGCCGCTGCGCACCTGGCCCGTGCCCTCGGGCGCGGTCGGGGTACGCAGTTCCGGAATCAATTCGCTCATCCTCGTTCTCCCTTCGCATGGTCGGTGCCGCGGGCGGCGGTTCGCAGGGCCTGTTCGATGGCGTTGCGAGCCAGCGTCAGCTTGAAGTCGTTCTCGCCATGGCCGCGCGCGCCGCGCAGCACGATGTCCGCGGCGGCCCCGAAAACGTCCGCGCCCGGCGCCTTGCCTTCGAGCGATGCTTCGGCCTCCTCGACCCGCCAGGGCTTGTGGGCGACGCCGCCCAGCGCGATGCGGGCGGCGCGAATCCTGCCGTCCTCGAGGTCCAGGGCGGCGGCCACCGAGACGAGGGCGAAAGCATAGGACAGGCGCTCGCGCACCTTCAGGTAAGTGGAATGGCCCGCGAAGCGGCGCGCGTCCGGCAGGGTGATGTGGGTCACCAGTTCCCCCGGCTCCAGGGTGTTGTCCAGGTCCGGACGGTCGCCCGGCAGCCGGTGGAAGTCGGCGAAGGGAATCTCGCGTGTTGCGCCAGGCGAGCGCACCTGCACCACGGCGTCCAGCGCGCGCAGGGCGACGCACATGTCGGATGGATGGGTCGCGATGCAGTGCTCGCTCGTGCCGAGGATCGCATGCAGGCGGTTCAGGCCTTCCCTGGCCGGGCAGCCGCTGCCCGGCTCGCGTTTGTTGCACGGTGTGCCGAGGTCGTAGAAGTAGTAGCAGCGGGTGCGCTGCAGCAGGTTGCCGCCGTTGCTGGCCATGTTGCGCAGCTGGGGCGAGGCGCCGGCCAGGATGGCGGCGCTCAGCAGCGGGTAGCGCTCGCGCACCAGCGGGTGATAGGCGGTGTCGGCGTTGCGGGCCAGCGCGCCGAGGCGCAGGCCGCCGCCAGGGGCGTCCTCCACGCCGTCCAGGCCCAGGCCGTTGATGTCGACCAGTTCGCCGGGCCGCATCACGCCTTCCTTGATCAGGTCGAGCAGGTTGGTGCCGCCGGCGATGGGACGCGCACCCTGCGCCAGGCGGGCCAGCGCGGCGTCCACATCGCCGGCGCGGGTGAAAGTGAACGGATTCATGCCAGCACCGGACCGGTCGTGAACGGCGCCTCGCCTTCGCCGGGCGTGCCCGCGATACCCATCACCTGCATCACGGCCTGCGTGATCTGCGGGTAGGCGCCGCAGCGGCACAGGTTGCCGCTCATGAGTTCGCGCACGTCGTCGACGCTCCTGGCCTGGCCTTCGGCGATCAGGCCGGCCGCGGAACACAGCTGGCCTGGCGTGCAGTAGCCGCACTGGAAGGCGTCGCAGTCGATGAAGGCCTGCTGCAGCGGATGCAGCGCGTCGCCGTCGGCCAGGCCCTCGACCGTGGTCACTTCGCAGTCATCGTGCATCACGGCCAGGGTCAGGCAGGAATTGATGCGCTTACCGTCCAGCAGCACGGTACAGGCGCCGCACTGCCCGTGGTCGCAGCCCTTCTTGGTGCCGGTGAGGCCCGCGCGTTCGCGCAGGAGGTCGAGCAGCGTCACCCAGGATTCGACCGAATAGCGGTGGTCTTGTCCGTTGATGCGCAGCCGCAGCGGGTAAACCTGGTGCTGGTCCATGGCCGTCCTTTCGTGTGCGAAGCCCTCACCTTAACCGTTCCGGCTTCCCGGTTCGGTTAGTTCGCACACCTACGACCGCGGCCCTCCGGTCAATCCACGGTCAGGGACCTGGCCCCCGGGTCGACCATGCGGACCATGCGCAGCACCGCGTCCGTCGACACGGTATCGATCTGGCCGGCCATGCGCCGGTCGTACGGGTGGTCGTCGAAGGCGACGTTGGCGCGGAACATGCGCGCTCCGAGCCGGGTCGCTGCGGGAATCTCTACGGTCGGCGGCTGGAAGCCGATCGAGCGCAGCCATTTCTGCGCTTCGGCGCGGGTCTCGACCTGTCCCGGCGGCGCCAGCGCGGCGGCGAGTGTCTCCAGCACCCACTGGTTGGAATTCTGGTACTGGGTCGAGTAGACGTAGGATAGCATGTTATAGCGCGGCTCGTGCAGTCGGACCGGCGTACGGGTGGCGACCAGCCGGGCCAGCCTGGCCTGGGTATCGGCGCCGGGGATCACCAGCTGCGCCTCGTGCCGGTACAAATCGGTGAGAAAGAAATTTCCCATGCCCTCATAGTAGAGCCCGGAGCTTGCCGTGCCGCAGTCGTTGAGTGCATGCATGACGGTCCAGCGGCCGCGCGGATGGTCGCGCATCGCAATCCCCATGTGCGAATAGCGCAGCCGGTAGCGGCTCAGGTCCTGGCCCGCGCGCGACACCAGCGCCACCTGGGCGCCGCTCGCGTCCAGCGCCTGCACGGTGCGCTGGGCCAGCTCCATCGACAGCACCACCTCGTGCGGGGCCAGCGGGCGTTCCGCGCAGGGCTGGCCGGCCAGCGCCGGCAGGCTGCACATCAGGACGGACAGGCCGGCGGCAAGTGTCCGGGGCCGCATCAGCGCGCCCTCGCGTGGTGCAGCAGGGCCTTGCCGGCTTCGTTCGGCAGGAAGGCGATCGCCTTGCCGGACATCACCAGCACCTGGCCGGTGGAGGCCGTCACGACTTCCAGCGTGGCGCCGGCAGCCAGCGACACGCCGCCCAGTGCCTTGCCCGAGAGCCGGACGGTGGCGCGGCTGGCGTCGGCGACGTTCTCCAGCACCAGCTCGATGCCGTCGCCGACCGTCCTGACGCTGGCCACGACCACGCTGCCGGTGGCCGCGGCGCTGAGGATCGTACCGCCGACCACCATGCCCGACAGGTTGGCGCTGGCGCTGGACAGCTCCGACTGGGCCGCCGCCTGGGTGGCGGCGCAGGCCAGGCCGAGCAGGGCGGCGAGGAAGATGCGTTTCATGGGGGGGGGGCTCCTTGGTTGACTTGCCGCCATCTTCATCAATCAAGCCGCCTGGGGCAAGGAAAGGAGCCGGAGTAGCGTGTTGCTGGCTTCGCGGTATCGCTTGCCGATACCGTTCGCAGCGCAGGATCTGCGCTAGGCGGCGGCCAGGGAATCGGGCGCAGGCGCGGATGCGGGCGCGGCGTACACGCTCACCGTGTTCTTGCCGCCGTTCTTGGCCCGGTACATGGCCTGGTCGGCCAGCGCGACCAGGTCGCCGGCATCGTCGCAATCTTCGGGGAAGGAGGCAATACCGATTGATGCGGACACGCGCGCCGTGCCGAAGCTGGTGTCGATGGGCTGGCCGATCAGCTCGCGTATCCTTTCAGCGATTTCCAGGGCGCTGGCGCGATTCGTGTGGGGCAGGATGGTGACGAACTCGTCGCCCCCAAGCCTGGCCCCGAGGTCGGCTCCGCGGATGCATGAGCGGATGCGTTCGGCCGTCCGCGACAGGACCTCGTCGCCGGCCGGGTGGCCGAGCGTGTCGTTGACGTGCTTGAAGCCGTCCAGGTCCAGGTAGAGCAGCGTGAGGGCGCTTTGCTGGCGCATCGACTGGCGTTGCAAACGCGGCAGCAACTCCTCGAGGAACAGCCTGTTGGGCAGACCCGTCAGGGCGTCATGCTGCGCCTGGTATTCACTGCTGCTCAGCTTGGCCGAAGCGCTTTCCAGCGCCTCGCCCAGCAGACGGGTCTCGACATAGGGATCGGGCGGCAATGCGATCTTCTCTGAACGGCTCAGGGATTCGGCCGCCGGAATCAAGGCCATGATGGCGCCCTTGATACGGCCCGATATCCGCGACGCCGTCCAAAGCCCGCCGCCCAGGCTCAGGCCCAGCACGGCGAGCACGGCGAGCAGCGACAGGTTCAGCCGGTGCAGCAGGCCGGCTTTCGGGATGCCGACCGCCACCGACCAGCCCGTGTAGCCAGAACGGGTATACGCGGCCAGCACCTCGATGCCTTCGCGCGTCACGCCGTTCAGCGTGCCATGCGGGGCGCGCTGCATGGCGCGCAACAGGTCGGGCGCGGCAGGCCGGCCGAGGAAGCGCGCGGAATCGTGCGACCTGGCGATGAAGCGGCCCGTCCGGTCGTGGATCGACACGATCCAGTGCGAGGGGCTGCCCTGATGGTTCAGCAGTTGCGTGAGGCGCGCCGGGTCAACCGTGGCCGCGAGGACCATCACGACCTGCCCATCGCGTACGACCGGCACCGCAATGGCCACGCGCGGCTCGCGTGCGATTGCGCCAACGAATACGTCGGACACCCCGGCCTTTGCCGTCCCGGCCACCCGGCGGGTCAGTTCCGGGCTGTTCGATGGGGGAAGTGGTGTGCCGAACGGCTTGAGCGTATTCATGAGCTGCTGTCCCGCCGGGTCTGTCAGGTAGACATTGTTGACATTTTCCAGGACAGGCAGGACCGATCGCGCGTGCAAGTGGAAACGGCGCAGGTCGCCGTTGGCGAGGTAGGGGGACGTTGCCAGTGTCGCCAGGCCGACCTGGATGCCCTTTACCGCGGTGTCGACGCTGACGGAGATCGATGCGGTGCGGCGCGCCGAAGAGGCGAAGATCTCGTCACGCGCGAAGTTGAAATGATAGACGACTGCCAGGATGGAAAGGAAACCTGCAGGTATCGTACAAATGCAGACGATCCAGCCCAAGGCGCGGCCAATGCTGGTAACTTTTCTTGACATGAATAGGGGACGGCGGACGCGACGAAAATTCTTGAGCTATGGAATCATATAGTGATTCTAGGAAAAAGTATTGGCATGCGAGGGAATATCACGACATCCCATGAGCCAGGCAGCTTTGAATTGCTGGATATGAGTCAATCGCGACGGAACTTGTCGTATTCTCGAAAGAAATGCCGAAAACGATGCGGGGTGCATACGGCGCCTGGCAGGCTACCAGGCGCTGGGCGCGCTTCATGGGCCGCGGAAGACGATTGTCTTGTTCCCGTGCAGGAACACCCGGCGCTCGATGTGGAACTTCACGGCGCCGGCCAGCGCCATGCATTCGTTGTCGCGGCCCACGCGCACCAGTTGCTCGGGACGGAAGTTGTGGTCCACCCGCGTGACCATCTGCTCGATGATCGGCCCTTCGTCCAGGTCCGGCGTCACATAGTGGGCGGTGGCGCCGATCAGCTTGACGCCGCGGTCGAAGGCCTGGTGGTAGGGCTTGGCGCCCTTGAAGCCGGGCAGGAAGGAATGGTGGATGTTGATGCAGCGGCCGGCCAGGCGCCGCGCCAGCTCGTCCGACAGGATCTGCATGTAGCGCGCCAGGATCACCAGTTCGGCCCCGGTTTCCTCGACCACCTCGAGCAGCCTGGCCTCCTGTTGCGCCTTGTTCTCCCTGTTCACCGGCAGGAAGATGAAGCGGATGCCTTCGCGCTCGACCATCGGGCGCAGGTCGAGGTGGTTCGACACCACCGCCGTGACCGACATGTTCAGTTCGCCGTTGCGGCGGCGGTACAGCAGGTCGTCGAGGCAGTGGTCGTCCTTCGACACCATGATCACGGTCTTCACGGCGTCCGCCGGGTCGTGGATCTTCCACGCCATGTCGAGGCGGGCGGCGCAGCCCTCGCCGAACTGTTCGCGGATATTGCCGATGCCGGGTGAGCCGGCCTGCAGCCGGAACACGGCGCGCATGTAGAAGCGCTCGGTGGAGTCGTCGTCGAACTGCTCGAGTGCGCAGATGTAGCAGTCGCGCTCGGCCAGGAAAGTGGCCACGGCGGCCACGATGCCGATCCCGGCGCGGCAGCTGGCGTTGAGGATGTATTCGGTCGGCGCGTGCGGCGGCCTGGCGGTGTCGTTGGGGGTCATGCGTCGTCCTGTCGGTTGGTGGCCTGCGGTCAATCGAAACGGGGTGACGCCTGCGCTTTGCTGGCGGCGGGCAGGGCGCTGCGACGGGTGGCCGCGAGCCGGTGGCGCCGCCATGCAAGCCTCGTGGACGATGCAGACGTTGTCATTCTATTAGCATGGCGCAAGCCGCCGGGGCCGTCAAGACGTGCACGCTACTCGTGCCGGCCCCGGAAGGCCTCAATCGCGGAACAGATGGGTGAACGTGCGGCTCACCGGCAGCTTTTCCGCCGAGCCGCGCAGCAGCACCTGCATGCGCTCGGCGTCGAGCTTTTCGACCGCCGCGATGGCCTTGACGTTGACCAGGGTGGCGCGGTGGATCTGCCAGAAGCAGTCGCGGTCGAGCCCGCCAAGCAGATCCTTGAGCGGGATGCGTACCAGCGCTTCCGAACCGGCCAGCACCACGCGGGTGTACTTGGTGTCGGACTGGAAGAACAGCACCTCGTCGACGTCGATCAGGCGGATCTGCTTGCCCACCGTCGCCTTGATCCATTTCATCTTTTCGCTGCGGGCGCCGGGCAGGGCGGTTTTCAGGTGGCGCAGCAGGTCGCCCAGGTCGGCCGGCGCGTCGCGCAGCTTGGCACGGATGCGCGCCAGGGCGCGCTCGATGCGGTCGAGCTGTACCGGCTTGAGCAGGTAGTCGACGGCGCCGGCATCGAAGGCGTCGACGGCATACTGGTCGTAGGCGGTGACGAACACCACGTGTGCGCTGTCGCCGATGCGTTCGGCCACTTCCAGCCCGGACAGGCCCGGCATGCGGATGTCGAGGAACACCACCTCCGGCTCGTGCTCCAGAAAGCCGTCCCAGGCGTCGTTGCCGTTCTCGGCCTGCAGCACGATCTCGGCTTCCGGCCAGCAGGCGGCCAGCATGCCCGCCAGGCGCTCGCGCATCAGCGGTTCGTCTTCGGCGATCATCACGCGGGTCATGCGGCTTCCTTCGCCATGCGGGGGATGTTCAGCTCCGCGCTCAGGCCGGCCTCGGGATCGGCCTCGCGCAGCACCAGGCTGGCGCCCTCGCCATAAGCCAGTCGCAGGCGCTGCCGCACATTGTCCAGGCCCGCTCCGTCGCCCGGGGTGTCGCTCATGCCGACCCCGTTGTCGTGCACCGTGACGCGCAATCCCTCGCCGCAGCGCTCGACTGTCACGCGGATCTCGCCGCCGCGCAGCGCGGGCTCGATGCCGTGCTTGATCGCGTTTTCGACCAGGGTCAGCACGATCATGCTGGGCACCTCGGCGGACGCCAGCGCCTCCTGCAATACGAGCTCGAAGCGCAGCCGCGCGCCCATGCGGGCCTGCATCACCCGCAGGTAGGACTCGATCGTGGCGAACTCGGACTTCAGGCTGACCTGCTCGCAGCGCATGTCGCTGAAGCTGGCGCGCAGGAAGGCGATCAGGTCGGCCGTCAGGGCGGCGGCGCGCGGAGCGCCGTCGGCGGCCAGCTGCTGCACGGCGCCCAGGGTATTGAACAGGAAGTGCGGTTCGATCTGGGCGCGCAGCATGCGCAGCTGCGATTCGCTCAGCTCGCGCGCCAGGCGCTCGCGTTCGGCGTCGCGCTGCAGCGTTTCGAGCAGGGCCGCATGCTGGCGGCGGCGGTAGACGGTGATGACCAGCAGCGGCGCCGTCGCCAGTGCACCGATGATGGCCACGCGCGGCAGCATGTGCCAGAACATCGGCAGTTGCTCGGCCAGCGGCCTGCCGTCCGCCAGCGCGATGCCGACGAAGGCTCCCGTAGCGCCGCACAGCATGCCGACGATGAACCGGCGCCAGTTGCGGAATGACTGGCTGGCGTTGAACCAGACGCCGATGCCGCCGAAGACGATCGCGAAGCCCAGCACGTTGCAGGCGACGATGGGGGCGATCCAGCTCTTGCCGGTGGCCAGGGCCAGCAGGGCGCCGGCCAGCGTGAAGCAGGCGCACAGCTTGGCAACCGCGATCCACAGGCGCCGGCCGCGGTAGGTGAGCGAGAACTCGCGCATCTGCCGGCGCTCGATCGGCGACAGGGCAGCGATGCTGTCGGCGAGCTTGCGCCGGTAGCCGGAAGGCACCTGGGCGGCCAGCTCCGGCCGCTCCATGATCGCCAGGTGCTCCTGTTCGAGGTCCTTGTACCAGTCAGTGATCTTGCGCCACATGTTGCTCTCCTTGCTGTCGAATATAAGGCAATGTGGGCAGTCTAGGAAAGCATCGGGCGGCAGGACAGCGCGGCGCGACGAACGACGAAGCGGCGGCGACGAACGACGAATCGGGGCCGACGCCGTGCTACCATGCCGCCCTTTGACCCACGTTCCCATGCGGCCCGCAGTCCCATTCCACATCCGCGCCATGCACCCCGCCGACCTGGATGCCGTCCTCGGCGTGCAGGCGGCGTGCTATCCGCCGTCGATGCAGGAGGCGCCGCAGGTGGTGCTGGCGCGCATCCGCACGGCTGGCGACACCTGCGTGGTCGCGCAGGACGAGACGGGCGTGTGCGGCTACCTGTTCGCCTATCCGGGCCGGATGGGGAACATCACGCCGCTCGGCGCCCATTTCGTGCCTGCCCCGGGTGCCGACACGCTGTACCTGCACGACCTGGCGGTGGATCCGCGCGCGCACGGGCGGGGCCTGGCGCGACGGCTGGCAGCGCACCTGCTGGACGCAGCGAGGGGACGGGGATTCGGCTTCTCCGCGCTGGTGTCGGTGCAGGACAGCGCCGGCTTCTGGACTGCGCTCGGCTACGCACCCTGCGCGACCGGCTGCCCGGATGCACACGCCGCGTTGGCGAGCTATCCAGGCATCGCCTGCTACATGGTGCGGCCGCTTACTGGACCCGGCGCACCTTCGCCGAATTGTTAGTGCCTTCGACCTTCAGGAACAGGGTTCCGAACAGGTTGCGCTCGATGGTGACCTTGGGGTTTTGCGTGCGAGGCAGCACCGCTTCGCTGCCGTCGATGACGCGCCACACCTGGCCGTTGGCGAGGCGGATCTGCGAGCCGGGGCCCCAGCCCTGGAAGTCGCCGACCACCGTGCTGGTGATCGACTTCGGCTGCTCCTCGCGCTGCTTCCTGGCTTCGATGCCGAAATTCTCCTCCTTGCTGCCCATCGGCGCGGCCGCACCAGCAGGCGCCGCGCCGGGACCTGCGGTCGCGGATGCGGCTGCCGGCCGGGCGCCCAACTGGATGGCGTCGTAGCAGGCCAGGCGCGCGCCGCTGTCGGCGAGCGAGCGGCACTTCAGGATGGCGGCGTCGTCGGCCAATGCGGCGCCGGACAGGAGCAGCAGGGACAGGGGCAACAGCGGCATTGCTTTCATCGTTTTCCTCTGGATTGTTACGCAACCCATGGATTATACGGCGAAGGAACAACAAAAAAGTCGGAACCAGGGTCCCGCCAGACCAGGAATCCTGCCAGCGCCGGCCAGGCTAGCGCTCCGGAGGCGCGTACTGGAGGATGAAGGCAGGGCAGTCAGACGCCGCCAGCGGGCGGGCGTAGTAGTAGCCCTGGATCTGGTCGCAGTCCGCCTCGCGCAGCGCCGCGACCTGGTCGGCATCCTCGACGCCTTCGGCGATCACGGCCAGCTGCAGGCGGTGCGCCATCGCCACGATCGCCTGCACGATGGCGGATGATTCGACGCTGATCGCCATGTCTTGCACAAAAGACTTGTCGATCTTGAGCTTGTCGAGCGGGAGGCGACGCAGGTAGCTGAAGCTCGAGTAGCCGGTGCCGAAGTCGTCGATGCTGAGCGACACGCCCAACGCGCCCAGCCCGCGCATCACGACCACGCTGCGTTCCGGATCGGCCATCGACACGCTTTCGGTCAGTTCCAGTTCCAACAGTTCGGGGGGCAGGCCCGATTCGGCCAGCAAGCCGCCCACCATGGCGATCACGTCGCTTTGCAGGAACTGGCGCGCCGACAGGTTGACAGCGACCGGCGCCAGCGGCAGGCCCTGTTCGCGCCAGGCCCCGAGCTGGGCCACCGCGGTGCGCATGACCCACTCGCCAATCGCCACGATCAATCCGCTTTCCTCGGCGATCGGGATGAATTCGTCAGGTGCGATGGTGCCGTACTCCGGGTGGCGCCAGCGCACCAGCGCCTCGAAGCCGGCCAGCTTGCCGGAACGCAGATCCACCTTCGGCTGGTACTGGACGAACAGCTCTTCTTGCGCGATCGCGCGCCGCAGATGGCTTTCCAGGGTCAGGCGGCGGGCTGGCGCGGTCCGCAGGCCGGGCGTATAAGGCAGCATGGCCCCGCGGCCCAAGGTCTTCGCATGGCGCAGTGCGGTAACGGCGTTGTTGAGCAGGGCATCCGCATCTTCGCCGTCCTGCGGCAGCAGCGCGCTGCCGATGCAGCAGGTGAGCGCGATCTCGCCTCCCGGCGTCGGGATCGCCCGGCTGGCCGCCGCCATGATCCGGTCGAGCGCGCGAGGCAGGGTAAACCCGGGTTCGGGATGCTCGCCGCGCGCATGGAGCAGGACCAGGAATTCGTCGCTGCCGGCGCGGGCCAGCATGTCGCCTTCGCGCAGCAGCGCCTGCAGGCTGGTGGCCACTCCAACCAGGATGTCGTCGCCCACGCGGTGACCGAGCAGTTCGTTGAAATGCTTGAAGCGGTCGACATTGATGCAGGCAACCAGGGCCTGGGTGCCCTCCGAGCGCCACAGCGCGATGCTGCGCCCGATGGCGCGCAGCATGGCCTGGCGGTTCGGCAGCCCGGTCAACAGGTCATGCGCGACCAGCCATGCCAGTTCGCCCGCCCCCGGGCCGCCTGGCGCCTGCGCCGTGTCCTCCAGGCGCTCGCTCAGGGACTGGGCCGCCATCGCGAGCTGGCGGTGGTAGACCAGCTGCTCGACCATGCGCGCCAGGTCGCGCAGCGCGTCCAGGTCTCCCGGGCCAAGCTGGCGCGGCTTGCTGTCGATGACACACAGCGTGCCGATCTTCTTGCGGTCCACCGAGTACAGCTGGACGCCGGCGTAGAAACGCAGGTTCGGCGAGCCGGTGACCAGCGGGTTGTCGACGAAGCGCGCATCCTGGGCCGCATCGGGCACCACCAGCGGTTCGTCGGCCAGGATCGCGTGGGCGCAGAACGAGACCTCGCGCGGCGTCTCGCAGGCGTCCAGGCCGATGCGCGACTTGAACCATTGGCGGTCCGTGTCGATGAGGGACACAAGGGCGATCGGCACCCCCAACAGGCGGGCCGCCGTGCGCGTGATGCGGTCGAAGCTTTCTTCGGGGGCGCTGCCGAGCAGCCGGGTGGCGTGGAGAGCGGCCAGTCGCTGGGCTTCGTCCAGCGGAAGTCGGGGTCGTTCCATGTGCTTGCCTTGCCGAATCGATGGGTTCTTTTAATGTATTACGCCAGAACCACATATAGTTTGCAATCTTGTCGCAGGCAAACGAACGCAGCTGTCGTGTTCAGGCGAGCACTGCCAGCAGGGCAGCCGTGTCGTGCGCGCCCATGCGCTGCGCTGCGGCCAGCGCCGTGACGCCGTCGGCATCGGGGACGGCCGGGTCGGCGCCGTGCGCCATCAGCAGGCGCACGATGTCGGTCCGGTTGAACATGGCGGCGAACATCAGCGCCTGCTTGCCGTTCGGCCCGGCCGTGCCGACCCGGGCGCCATGCTCCAGCAGCAGGGTGGCCACCGCCAGGTCGCCCTTGAAGGCGGCGCCGGCGAGCGGGGTCTGGCCGGCATCGTTCATCAGCTCAGGATCGGCGCCCCGTACCAGCAGCACCCGCGCCGTGTCGACGTGTCCGTGGTAGCTGGCCAGCATCAACAGGCTGTCGCCGCGTTCGTTGCGCAGATTGGGCGGCAAACCCTGGTCCAGCAGGCCGGCCATTGCCGCGGTGTCTCCCGCGCGCGCATGCTGGAACACCCGGCGCACGAAAGCCAGTGTCTCGTCGTCGAGCCCGGCGGGGTCGGGGCGGGGTGGCTGCATCGCAGGCTCCATCGAAACGGTCATGTGCGGATTAGAGCACAGGGAGGCCGCCCCGGTGCACACGCTTCCCTTGAGCGCTACGCTTCCATGGATGATCGAAAATTTCGATGGATGGCCGGTAAATTATCCGTTTTTCAGTGGCGAGTACGGCGCGCATAATGGCTCCATCGCATCAGGCGAAGTCGGCGCAAGGGCCAGGGAAGCGGGGCCCGGCGAAGATCAGGCGCTTCGATGGTCTAACTACGAAAAAGGAGAACACCATGTTGAACATCCGTAAAAGCAATGAACGCGGCGCCGCCAGTTTCGGCTGGCTCAAATCGCAGCACAGCTTCTCGTTCGGCCACTACCACGACATGAAGCACATGGGCTTCGGCCCCCTGCGCGTCATTAACGAAGACC
The DNA here is from genome assembly GCF_059686055.1 of Telluria sp. ZB4P34. NCBI lineage: Bacteria > Pseudomonadati > Pseudomonadota > Betaproteobacteria > Burkholderiales > Oxalobacteraceae > Telluria > Telluria sp. ZB4P34. Next base: position 42,538 of record NZ_JCASIF010000004.1, read on the forward strand.
ACGTCGCCCCGGGGCGCGGCTTCGAATCGCATGGTCACCGCAACATGGAAATCATCTCCTACGTGCTGGACGGCGCGCTCGAGCACAAGGACAGCATGGGCAACGGATCGGTGCTGCGCTACGGCGACGTGCAGCGCATGAGCGCGGGCAGCGGCGTGGTGCACAGCGAGTACAACCACTCGAAGGACGAGGGCGTGCACTTCCTGCAGATCTGGATCGAGCCGAACACGACGAACGAGCCGCCCGGCTACGAGGAAAAGCACTTCGACGCCGCCTCGAAACAGGGCCGCCTGCGCCTGATCGCTTCCGGCGACGGGCGTGACGGTTCGGTCTCGATGCGCCAGGATGCGGCGATCTACGCCACCATCATGAACGGCGAGGACCGGCTTGCGCATCCGCTCGCGGCGAGCCGCCAGGCCTACGTGCATGTGATCCGCGGCGCCGCCACCGTCAACGGCCTGCAGCTGGCAGGCGGCGACGCGCTCAAGATCACGGGCGAAGACGCGGTGCGCCTGGAGCGGGCGGAAGCGGCCGAGATCCTGGTCTTCGACCTGCCGGCCTGAGGCAGGGGCAGGCGCCAGCCCGCGGACAGGCGACGCACGGCCTGCTCTATGCCGCCCGGTCCGCCTGCGCACGTTGCGCCTCGTGGCAGTGGCGCGTGATCATGCGGGCAAAGGGCGCGCACTCGCGCATGCGCCTCAGCCACCAGGCCAGCGCGGCGCCTTCCTCGCCGCTGCGCCAGGCCAGATAGAAGGTCTCGTCGGGCTTGGGCTCGACCGTCTCCTTTTCCACCAGCAGCCCGGCCTCGATGGCGGGCCGGGCCCAGGCATCGGGAAGGAAGCCGACGCCAAGCCCGCGCAGCTGGAAGGCATACTTGGTCTCCATGTCCGGCACCGCCAGCGTGTCCTGGCCGAACAGCAGGCCCACCGTGCGCGCACCTAACTGGCGCGCCGAGTCCGATACCGCCACCACACGGTGCTCGAGCAAATCGGCCTTCTCGAGCGGACGGTCGAGGACGGCCAGCGGGTGCGAGGGAGCCACCGCGAACACGAAACGGCTGCTGCCGATCGGCTCGGCCGTGTAGCCGCCGCCCGATGGGCCTCCGCCGGCCGCACCCACCAGCAGGTCGACGCGGCGGTCGAGCAATGCATCCCAGGTGCCGGACAGCACCTCGCTCACCAGGCGCAGCCGGGTCTGGTCGGCCACGCCGTAGAAGGCTACGATGTCAGCCTGCAGGCCGCTTGGGGACAGCATCGAATCCATGCCGATCGCCAGCTCGGTCTCCCAGCCGGAGGCAACCCGCCGCACGCGCGACTCCAGGTCGCCGGCGGCGCGCAGCAGGTAGCGTCCTTCCTTGAGCAACTCCTTGCCGGCCGCCGTCAGCGCCACTTTCGGTCCGAAGCGGTCGAACAGGCGCACGCCCAGGTCATCCTCGAGCTTGGCGACCGTATACGAAATGGTGGAGGGAACGCGAAACAGCTCCTTCGCGGCGCCGGCGAAGGAGCCCTTGCGGGCAATGGTTTCGACGATCTCGAGTGCATCGAGGCTCAGCTTCAGCAATGGCAGTCCTTTATGGGTGTGTTGAACATTCCCGCGAATGAGCGCATGGTACCGGAGCCGGGCCGCCACGGCCATGGGCACCCAGCACGCGGCCTGGCGGGAACGCTTGCGGGCGCTGGCATTGTTGACAACATGCTAGGGTAGGGGCTGTCTTGTCTACAGTCATCCACCATGTTCGAATTCATCACCAGTTTCCTGGAAACGAGCGGCTATATCGGTGTCTTCCTCCTGATGGCGGTCGAGAACATCTTTCCACCGATTCCGTCCGAGCTGATCATGCCCTTTGCCGGCTTCGTCGTGGCGCGCGGCGACCTGAACCTGGTCGGCGTGCTGCTTGCCGGCACGGCAGGCTCGGTGGCTGGCGCCTTGCCCTGGTATTACGGTGCGCGCAAGTATGGCAAGGAGCGGCTCAAGCAGTTTGCCGACCGTCACGCGCGCTGGATGACGGTCACCTCCGAGGATATCGACAAGGCCATCGCGGCCTTCGACCGTCATGGACGCTCGGTCGTGCTGTTCGGGCGCCTGATCCCGGCGATCCGTACCCTGATTTCGGTGCCGGCCGGCCTCGCCTGCATGTCGTGGGGACAGTTCCTGTTGTTTTCCACGATCGGATCGCTGGCCTGGACCGGCGTACTGACGGGGGCAGGCTTTTTGCTTGAAAGCAATTTTGAACAGGTCGGCAAGTACCTCGACCCGGTATCGAAAGCCGTGCTGGGGATCCTGCTGGCCTGGTACTTCTATCGCGTGATCACCCACCGTCCGGCGAAAACCTGAGCGCGCCGCGCAGGTCCGGCGGCATTCCTGCCGCACCGCAGCACCCGGCGCCGCGCCCACGTTCGCGGCGATTGGGCTACACTCGGGCTGTTCGAAAGCAGGTCAGCCCATGAAGAACCGTTTGTTGGAAGACATCGACGACAGCCAGTCCCGCGTGTCGGCGCTCCCGATCCGCCCGGTCCAGCGTACTCCCGCTGCGCCTGCGCGCGAGCAGGATTTACCAGCTCCATCCCAAGCGCCGCCGCCCGCACAGGCCGACCGCCAGCGCGCGGGCGTCTGGCGCAGCCGACCGGCTGCCGCGCCGCTGCAGGTGCAGCCGCCTTGGCCTGATCCGACGTTGCCGCCGGACGCGCGGCCTCGGCGCGCTCACGCGTGGGAGCAGCCTGCGGCACAGGCGCCCTACATGGCCACCGACAGCGCGCCGGAACCGGCCTCCTTCTCCAGCCGCGAACCGGACTGGAACGTTCCACTCGAGCCCGCGTCGCCGCCCTGGACCGAACGCTGGGGCCGCAAGGCGCTGGGCTGGACTGCCGGGCTGGCCGCCGCCGTGGCGCTCGCCACCGTAGCGGTGTGGATGTACCGCGACACCCAAGTCGAGTCGACACTGGCGGTGGTGGCCGACCACAGCGCCGCGCGCCCCGCCCCTACGCCGGCTGTGGATGCGCCGCCCGCGCAGGGCGCATCCGTGGCGGAAACCGGGCCCGTGTCGGCGCCGGACGAGCCGCCGCCGCTCAGGATGCTGCCGCCCGAACTGCCGCCCGATACGCCGCCCGATACGCCGCCCGTGGTGCAAGCGCAGGCGCAAATGCCGAACCCGACGGCTTCAGCGCGCGAGCCTGCGGCAGCCGCGCGGCCGGCGCCATCGGCCGTAGCGACATCCCCGAAGCAGGCGGCGCGCGCCGCGAAGCCCGCCGCGAAGCCCGCCGCAAAGCCCGCCACAAAGCCTGCCGCCAAGCCCGCCGCCAGGCTCGCCGCAACCCGCGCTGCCGAACAGCGTAGCGCCGCGGCGCCTGCGAAGCGCAGCCGGCCGGACGCGCAGAAGCCTGCCTCCAGGCCGGTGCGCGAACGCGTGGTGGCGCGGGCTCCCGTGGCGCCGGAGCGCCCAGCCCCGCAACCGGCGGCCGCGCCGGCAGATCCAATCGACCAGTTCGCGGAAACCCTGCGCCTGTGCCGGGCGGCGGGCTACCACGCCAACGCCTGTCTCAAGCGCGGCTGCCAGGCAACCCGCTTCGGCCTTGTCTGCCGCGGTTGATCCCGCGGGCCGGCACAAGGGTCCAGGAAGGCCCTGGGGGGCCGTTTTGTTCGTTGTACTGGATCTCCACGCCGTTCATGCCATGCCCTCCAGATCGCGTTCGAGCGCGCTTGCGAGCGCCGCCAGCGGGCCTTCGGCCGCGGCGTATTCCAGCTCCCTTACCGCACGCCCCAGTTCGGCCAGCGTGGCCGTATGGGGCCCGTGCTCGAGCAGGGCTTCCAGCTCGGCCAGCGCATTGCCGGCGCGCGCGTCTTCGGCGCGCAGGTATTCCTGCAGCCGCGCCAGCACGGCGTCCGGCCGGGGCGGATCGACCGGACGTGGCTGCGCCGCATCCGCCAGCGACGACAGCGCCGCCAGTACCGATTGCGCCGCGTGCACCAGGCCCGGCACCTGCGCCGCCAGGCGCCCGGACTGGCCGTTGCGCAGGTCCTGCTCGAGACGCTGCGCCGCCGCCGACAGTTCGTAGGCGCCAACGTAGGCCGCGCTCGATTTCAGGTTGTGGGCCAGCGATTGCAGGCGCGGGAGGTCGCCGCCGTCCAGCGCTTCGCGCAGGATGCGCGGGACATCGGCGTATTCGCGCACGAAGCTGCTGGCGCGCTTTTCCAGGCGGCTGCGCTGGCCGTCCACCTTGTCCAGCGCCTGGCGCCAGTCCAGGCCCGGCACCGGCGGCAGCGCGCTCAGGAAGCCGGACGCGCGGCCCGCTTCGTCAGCCGCTTGCGCGCCGGGCGCCGGCGGCAGCGCGCGTCCCCGCAGGCGGACCGGGTCGATCCACTTGAGCAGGGTGCAGAACAGCAGGTCGGGATCGATCGGCTTGGTGAGGTGGTCGTTCATGCCCGCGGCGACACTCCTGGCGCGGTCGCCCGGCCGGGCATGCGCCGTCATCGCCACGATCGGCAGCTCGCGCAGGCGCGGGTCGAGGCGGATCGCACGGGCCGCATCCAGGCCGTCGAGTTCGGGCATCTGGATGTCCATCAGCACCAGGTCGTAGTCGCCGGCCAGCGCCATGCGCACCGCCTCGCGCCCATCGACAGCGACGTCCACCTGCATGCGGGCGGCGGCCATGAAGTCGAGCGCCACGTCGCGATTGTCGGCATTGTCCTCGGCCAGCAGAATGCGGGCGCGGTCCAGGCGCGGCAGCTCGGCCATCGCCGCAAACGCCGGGCCGGCCAGGTCAAGCATGCCCGCCCGGGGATGCAGCAGCTGCAGTATGCGGTGGTACAGCAGTTCCGGTCCGACCGGCTTGTGCAGGAAAGCGGCGACCGGCAGCTCGCCCTGCTGTTCGCGCACGGTATCGCGTGCGCTCGAGGGCAGCATCAGGACCATAGGCGGGACCTCGCCTGGGGCCGCCTGGCGGATGCGCCGGATCGTCTGGAGCCCGTCCATGCCCGGCATGAAGTGGTCCACCAGCACCAGTGCATAGGGTTCGCCGGCGGCGCGCGCGCGCGCCAGCGCGGCCAGGCCGTCCTCGCCCGAAGCGGCCGTGTCGGCCCGGATCCCGAGCCCGGCCAGCATTCCGGCCAGCGCCTCGCGCGCGGCGGCGCTGTCGTCGACCACCAGCACGCGCACAACCGGCAGCGGGGGCGGGCGCGACGCGCCGGCAGGCGGACCCGCATCGGCGACGCCGAGCGGAACCTCGAATCGGAACCGGCTGCCGGCGCCCTCGGCGCTGGCAGCCGAGATCGTGCCGCCCATCAGCTCGACCAGCTGGCGCGAGATCGACAGGCCAAGGCCGGTGCCGCCGTATTTGCGGGTAGTCGAGCTGTCGGCCTGGGTGAAAGACTGGAACAGGCGGCCTAGCTGCTCGGGCGTCATGCCGATGCCGGTGTCGGCGACCGAGAATTCGAGCGTCACCTGGTCGAGCGGGTCGCCGTGGCGTTCCAGCCGTTCGACGGCGACGACGATCTCGCCGCGTTCGGTGAACTTGGCGGCATTGCCGGCCAGGTTGACCAGCACCTGGCCCAGGCGCAGCGGATCGCCGAGCAAAAGTTGAGGAACACCGGGGCCGATCCGGAACACCAGTTCCACGCCCTTGGCCTCGCACTTCACGCTGGTGACGCTCGCCACGTGATCGAGCACGGTGTTCAGGTCGAATGCCTCCTGCTCGAGCGCCAGCTTGCCGGCCTCCATCTTGGCGTGGTCGAGGATGTTGTTGACGAGGCCGAGCAGGTGTTCGCCCGCGCCCAGGATCCTGGCCAGGTAAGTGCGCAACTTGGGCGGCGCCTCGCCCATCAGGGCCAGCCGGCTCATGTTGATGATCGCATTCATCGGGGTGCGGATCTCGTGGCTCATATTGGCAAGGAACTCCGACTTCATGCGCGCCTCGGCTTCGGCGCGCAGCATGGCCGCTTGCATGGCCTTGCCGCGCAAGCCGAGGATGCGCAGGAACATCAGCATGTCCACGGTCACGCCCAGTTCAAGCGAGTGCAGGGTCCAGAAGTTGGCCGGCAGCTTGCCGGCGACCATCAGCGACTGGACCACCGCGCCGCCCGCGCTGAAGAACCAGCTGAGCAGGAAGTAAGCGCCGATCGGATCGCGCTCGCGCACGCGGCGCAGGGCGCCGGGCAGGCCGAGGAACATCGGCGCGCTGCCCACGGTGACGGTGAATGCGATCATGGCCATGTACGAGATCAGGTCGAGGCACCAGAGCACGCCGACTACGCCGCACGCCGCCGCGCCGGCCCGCATGATGCGCCGGAAGCGCCGGTCGCGTCCCGGGCGCGCCAGAACCTGCTCCACGAACAGATAGGCTCCGCTTGATGCGACCATCGAGGCAAATCCCATCATGTGCCTGCTGATCCAGTCGCTCCCGCGCCAGAAGAACTGCTCGCCGATGCCGAACCAGACGATGGAGTACATGGTCAGGCCGCCCACGTACATGGCGTACTTGAGGTAGAGCGCGTCGCGCATGGTGAGCCACTGCCCGAGGCTGTACGCGACCAGGCAAGCCGCGATGCCCATCAGGACACCCTGCAGCATCTGTTCGGCCAGCGCGTCGCGGTGAAACGCGTCGGGCCGCATGAAGCTGACCGGCGCCACGCGCGGCCCCCTGGCCTGGACACGGACCAGCAGCGTGTACTCGCCGCCGGGGCGCAGGGTCAGTACGGTGGCAGGCACGCGTCCCTTGAGTGCGCCGGTCTCGTCGAGGCGGCGTCCGCTGCTGGCCAGCTTGCGCACCGATCCGCCTTCCTCCAGGTAGAACTCGACGTAGTCGAGGATGCCGAAGTCGATCTGCACCACCCAATCGCCGGGCGCGTCCGGCGCGATGCGGAAGGGAATGCGCATCCAGCTGGGGTCTTGCATGACGCCCAGCACGCCGTTGGCTAGCCGGGGCGGCGCGAAACGGTCGGCCGCCGCCAGCGCCCCCCGCGCATCGAGCTGCGCGCCTTCGTCGACCAGGACGGTGACGGCAGGCCAGGCGTCGACGCGGGACATGGCGCGTCCGAGTTCGAGCGGCGCCGGGCCGGCGGCGGCGGCGCTCGGGAGCGCGCCCAAGGACAGCACCAGCAGCACCAGCGGCACCAGCAGTTCCAGCAGCGTCGGGACGACGCGCGATGGCGCCGGCAGGCGGCGCAACAGGGAGGGCGGGCGGAGCATCTGGTTCATGGGCGCCCGGCCTCGTCAGAAGCGCAGGTCGAGCCGCAGGTCGGCCGTGCGCGGCGCCGACGGCGTGCTCATGCCGAAGCTGTCGATGAGGGTCGGACGCACCTTGTCCTCGATATTGCGCACACGCGCCAGCAAGCTCCATCGCGCGCCGTCAGGCTGCCACGACAGGGTCGCGTCGGTGCTCGTATGCGCAGGCACGTGGTAGCTCAGCAGCTGGCTCGGCACCGCCAGCACGTAGGCGGCGCTGGCGCGCCCGAACACGCCTCCCGTCAGCTGCCCGCCTGCCACCGGCAGGCGCTGCTGGTAGCCGAGCGCGAGCACGTGGGCGGGCGCGCGGTCCAGGCGCCTGCCCGCCCAGGACACCGTGGGCGTCGCCATGTAGTTCACGTAGCGGGCGTCGAGCAGCGTCAGGGCGTAGCTCAGGCGCCCCTGGGATCCGATCCGCAGCTCGCCATCGAGCTCGATGCCACGGCTGCGCGCCACGCCCGCATTGGTCGTCAGCAGGCGTGGCGCCCCGGCCACGATTGCCGTGCCGGTCAGCTGCAGGTTGGTGTAGTCGTAATGGAAGGCCGCAGCGTTCACGCTCAGGCGGCCGCCGAACAGGCGGGCCTTGACGCCCGCTTCCCAGGCGCGCAGTTCTTCCGGCTGGTAGTACAGGAATTCCGGGGTCACGGCCGACGCGGCCGGGCAGGCCACGCCACGCGCGCTGGTGCCGGCCACGCAGCCGTCGTTGAAGGCGCCGGCCTTGTAGCCGGTGGACAGGCTCAGGTAAGCCATTGCGCCCGGGGCCAGGTCGCGCTCCGCGGCGAGGCGCCAGGTGGTGCGCGCCGTACTGAGCTCGGCGGCGTTCAGCAGGCGGCGGTCGGTGCCCGGGTTGAAGACGGGGGCCTGCTGGAAGTCGGTCGAGCCGATGCGCGCCTTGTGATCGATCGTGCGCCGCGCGCCGGCGGACAGGCGCAGGCCGTCGCGCACGCGCCAGGCCAGGTGACCGAACAGCGCGCGGCTCCTGGCTTCGGTCACCAGCGGGAAGGAATAATAGGGCGGCAGGCCGGCCGGACGCAGGCCCTGGAAGGTATAGGTGGTGTCGGATTCCTCGCTGAAGTGGTACAGGCCAACCTGGGCGCCGAGCGGTCCGCCGCCATTGCTTGCCATGCGCAGTTCATGCGAATCCTGGGTGTTGGCGCCGTCGTAGCTGTTGATGACGCCGAGCGCGATCGCCGGGGTGATCCGGTAGTAGTAATTGTTGACCATCTGCTGGTCGATGTCGCGGCGCGAACCCAGGTAGTGGAGGGCGGCCGGTCCCAGGTTCCAGCTCAGGTCGGCAAGCAAACCGCGCACGCGGCGGTCCTGGACGCCCTGCACCGGCGCGATGTTCACCGGGCGGAAAGCGTTGGTCAGGCGCTGGTCGGTGCTGCCGGGACGCCACACGGGCTTTCCGGCCGCGACGCCGGTATAGAAATTGGTGTCGGGGACGGTGCGGTCGTTATTGCTGGCGGCCTCGCTGTGGTCGTAGCGCAGCAGCAGGGTCGCGTCGGGTCCGGCGGCGAGCCTGGCGCTCAGGCGGGCGTCGCGGTCGTCGCGGTCCATCCCGGGCTGGTGGGGCGTGCCCTGGCCATTCCTCAGGAAGGGATCCTGCCTGCGGGCGCTGACGGCGGCGCGCAGGGCCAGCGCGGCGCCCACGGGCACGTTGATCACGCCTTCGAGCTTGCGGTTGGCCCAGGCGCCGGCTTCGACGGCCACGCGGCCCTCCAGCCGCTGGACCGGGGCGTTCGAGATCACGTTGACCAGCCCCGCCGTCGTATTGCGGCCGTACAGCGTCCCCTGCGGGCCGCGCAATACTTCGACGCGGTCGACGTCGAGGAAATTGGCGGTCTGGGCGGCCGGGCGCGCGATGTACACGCCGTCGATCATGAAGGCGGCCGAGGGGTCGCTCTTGTCGCTGGTGTCGACGTTGCTGATGCCGCGGATGGTGACGCGCAGGCCGGAAAAGGCCTGGTCGACGTGTACGTTCGGGAGGCGCGCGCCCAGCGCTGCCGGGCTGTCGATGCCGAGTTCATGCAGCCGATCTTCCTGCATCACGCTGATGGCGATCGGCGTGCGCGAGGCCGGCGCAACGATGCGCTGCGCGGTCACCAGCACTTCCGGCACGGTATCCTGGCGCTCTCGCGCCGCTTGCGGGTCATCGGCCTGGCCGGCGCGGGCTGCTCCCACGTTCCAGGCAAGGCTTGCTACGCCGGCAGCCAGCAAGGTACGCGCCGGCCAGGCCTGCATTACTTTCATCTAGGACAACCCCCGAATTCTTCTCATACGTGCCCCGGGACGGGTAATCCCGCTTTGTCAGTTGACAACATTTGTTGCTAAGCTGGCATTCTAGCAGGTAGTAAAGATGGGCAATAGTCCTACAAAAGTATTTGAACGCAAGCTGGCGCACTGTTACAACATATAGAGCACTGTCGGCCAGGAATCGCCACGCTTGGCCAGCGGCGGCGGCCACGCGTGCGCCGCGCGTCATCAGATTGAATTATCTTTTGAGCAACAACACCGCAGCACCGAGACAGCACGAGACAGCGCCGGCGGCGCGACGAGGAGACAGCATGATCCTTTCCCTGCGAACCTGGAGTGCGGCGCTGCTGCTGGCGTGGACGGCGCATGCAGGCGCGCAGCAAGCGCAGCCGGCGTCCCCGTCAAGCTATACCAACCCGCTGCCCCTGCGCCTGGCCGACGGCACCCTCGCCGAGAGCTGCGCCGATCCGGCGCTGCTGCGCGACCGCACTTCTTCGCCCACGGTCTGGTACCTGTACTGCACGATGGACCCGATCAGCAAGAAGGAGCGCGACGGCAAAGGGTGGAGATTCCACATGATGCCGGTCTATCGCTCGGTGGACCTGGTCAGCTGGTACTTCGTGCGCGACGCCTTCGACCGCCGTCCGAAGGGGCTGGCCGGGCCCAAGTCGGGGCTGTGGGCGCCCGAGCCGGTGTACCAGAACGGCAGCTATTACCTGTACTTCACCGTTACCGACGTGGCCGACGCCCACAGCCCGGAAAAGGGCTGCGAAGCCGACAGCGGCATCGCCGTCGCCACCAGCGCGTCGCCCGCCGGCCCCTGGAAGGCGGCTGGGCAGCTGGTGGTGGCGCCGCGCCGCGCCGGCGCCGGCTGCAGCTTCCACTGGAGCTTCGACCCCGACGTGGTCGAGGACGCCCAGGGCGACCGCTTCCTGTTCTACGGCAGCTACGGCGGCGGCATCCATGTCCAGCGCCTGTCGAAGGACGGGCTGAAGGTCGAGGGCGCCGCAAGGCGCATCGGCGCAGCCAACCGCTATGAGGGCGCGGAAGTGGTCCGGGTTGGCGAGTACTGGTACCTGTTCGCCTCCGCGACCGATTGCTGCAGGGGACCGCTGACGGGATACACGCTCCATGTCGGCCGCGCGCGGAGCGCGGAAGGCCCCTTCCTCGACCGCCAGGGCAAGGACCTGGCGGCGGCCCGGGCCGGCGGCACGCCGGTGCTGGCGCAGAGCGGCAACCGCTGGGTCGGCGCGGGCCACAACACGGTGTTCCAGGATCCCTCGGGCCAATGGTGGACCTTGTACCATGCGGTCGACCGCAAGCAGGGTTACTTCAGCGTCGAGGACAAGCTGACCCGTCGCCCGCTGCTGCTCGACCGGATCGACTGGGTGGACGGCTGGCCGGTGATCAACGGCGGACGTGGTCCCTCCGATGCGGCGCAGGCGCGCCCCGCGCTGCGTCCGGGAGCGCCGCTGCCCCCGCTGCCCGCGCCGGCGGCGCCTGCGGCGGCCACGCCGCTGTGGAGCGACCGCTTCGAGAACAGTGCGCTCGATGCGCGCTGGCGCTGGGTGCGCCCGGAAGCCGCCGGCCACTGGGCCAGCGGCCAGCCTGGGCTGCGCATGTCGACCCAGCGCGCCGACCTGCACGAAGATACGGACAATGCCGCCGTCCTGCGCACCGCGCTGCCCGACGGCGACCTGCGCATCGAGGCCCGCATCCGGCTGGATGCGCCGCTCGACTGCTGCGCGTCGCCGGTGCAGGCCGGCCTGGTCGTCATGCGCGACGACGACAATTACGTCAAGCTGGTCGAACTGGCGCACCAGGGACTGCGCCAGGTGGAATTCGGCAAGGAGCTGGCGCCGGTGGCGCGCGGCTATCCGCGCTACGGCAATACGGTGGCCGGTACACCGGGCGATTGGACCTGGCTGCGGATCGACATCCATCGCAGCCCGGGAAGCGCCAAGGGGATGGACGCCGGCGAGGAGCGCTATACCGCGTGGTCGAGCCAGGACGGCAGGAACTGGGTGCAGGGTGGCGCCTGGACCCACCGCCTGGGCGCCGGCGCCAGGCTAGGCCTGGTGGCGATGGGCGGCGCCGGCCACGCCGTCACCTTTTCCGAGGTCAGGGTCGGACGGCTGGGCCCCTGACGGCGCCGGCGCGCCCGCGTGGGCGCGTACCGACCAGGTCACGCCCGCCACCAGCAGCGCGATCGCGGCCATTTCCAGCGGGCGCGGCCCGTGGCCACGGTACAGGAAACCGTAGAGCAGGGCGAACAGGGTCTCGAACAGGATCAACTGGCCCGACAGGGTGACCGGCACGCGGCGGCTGGCCACGTTCCACAGGCCGTTGCCGATCACCGAGGCGCCGAGTGCGATCACGACGTTGCAGGCCCAGAACAGGGTCCAGTCGCGCCCGGGTGCTGCGGAAGCCGGCGCCGGGCCCTGCGTGAATGCCCAGGCCAACAGGCCGGTCAAGAGGGCAAGGACGCCCGTGGCGAGGCCGTACAGCGCCGACCACTGGGCGCTGGAGAAGCGCGGATTGCGCTTGAGGTAGCGCGCATTGTCCAGCGCATACCAGCTCCAGCACAGCAGGGCGCCGGTGGCGCAGGCCACGCCCAGTGCGATGTCGCCGCTCGACGCGCCAGGGCCGGGATGCAGGAAGACATCGACGTTGATGCAGGCGATGCCCGCGCCCACCAGCAGCAGCGGCCAGGCCAGGCGGCGCAGCGGCGCAGCGCCATGGTCGTTGCGGCCCATCAGGGTCACGAGCACCGGCAGCATCCCGATGATCAGGGAAGTCGGAGCGACGCCCGCATACTTCACGCCGGCGGCCAGCAGCATGTAGTACACGATGTTGCCTGCCAGTGCATGGCGCAGCAGGGCCGCATAGTCGCCTGGCGCCAGGCTGGCGAGCAGGGGTTTCAGGCGCGGCAGCAGCAGGCCGAAGGCCATGGCCCCGTAGGCCAGGTAGCGGCCGACCGCCAGTTCGAGCGGCGTGAAGGCGCCCAGCAGTTCGGGCACGATGAACACCATGCCCCACATCGCGCCCGCCAGCAGGCCGCACAGTACTCCGATCCACATCCCTCGCACCACCCGGCAAAACCCGGATTCTACCGCGCCCGCCTGCAAGCCATCAGGACGGCCCCTGCCAATAATTATTTGCTAGTATTAATAATATAGAGCAGACAACAATGCGGCGGCGCAGCGCCGGACCGCATGGAACCACCCAGGAGACAGGCTTGACCCCATTTACCGTGCGCCCCGCCGGCGCGACGCGCCTTGCGGCCATCGCGGCCTGCGCCTGCCTGTCGTGCGCGCCCGGCGCCGCCATCGCGCAGGTCGAGGTGCGTATGTGGACGCTGCTGAGCGGCGGCGACGGCGCGCGCATGGCGGCGCTGGTCGAACGCTTCAACGCCAGCCAGCGCGAGGTGCGGGTGCTGAGCACGACGCTGAAGTGGGGCGAACCCTTCTACACCAAGCTGATCACCTCCTCGGTGGTCGGCGCCGGTCCGGACCTGGCGACGGTGCACCTGTCGCGCATGACCAACCTGGCCGGCGGCGGCGTGCTGCGTCCGATCGCCCCGCACGAACTGCGCGAGGCGGGTCTCGAGCCTGCCGACTTCTACCCGCGCCAGTGGCAAAAATCGCAGCATGCGGGCCGCACCTATGCGGTCCCGCTCGACCTGCATCCGCTGGTCCTGTACTACAACAAGACCCTGGTCGGCAAGGCCGGGCTGCTCGACGCGGATGGCAGCCTGACCCCGATCCAGGGCATCGATGCGCTCACCGAAGCCTTCCGCGCCGTGCGCCAGGCCACCGGCCGGCCCGGCATGACGATGGAGAGCAGCCAGAGTTCGTATGCGATCTGGCGCCTGTGGGTCTCCATGCTGGCGCAGCGCAACGCACCCCTGATCGAGAACGGCCGCTTCGCCTACGGCGCGGCGGGCGTGGACTCGCTGGCGCGCATCAGCCGCTGGTTCCGGCAGGGATATGCCCAGCCCGGCCTCGACTACGCGGCGTCCACCAGCCAGTTCATGGGCGGGAACGCCGGCTTCATGATCAATGGCGTGTGGGAAGTGCCCGAACTGGTGCGCGGGAGCAGGCGCGGCACGCTCGGCTTCGAGTACGGCATCGTCCCTCTGCCCCGCATGTTCGGCAACGACAGCGTCTGGGCCGACTCGCACGCCTTCGCCATTCCCGCCAACGAAGGGCGCCCGATGTCGCTGCAGAAGGCGCGAGCGGTGCTGCGCTTCGTCGCTTTTGTGAGCAAGAACTCGCTGGGCTGGGCCGAGGGCGGGCACGTGCTGGCCTACCGCCCCGCGGCCGAATCGCCCGCCGCACGGGCCCTGATGCCGAACCGCCTGTATGCGGACGTGCCGCGCAGCGTGATCTACGACCCGGACGCCTGGTACATGGGCGCGGCCGGCCCACTCCAGGCGATGGCCTCGAAGTACCTGCCGGCGGCGCTGTCCTCGCAGCTGACGCCCGCGCAGGCCCTGCGCATGTTCGAAACCGAAGCGGCGCGCATGATCAGGAAGCGCGCGCCGCGCTACTAGGGGACACCGATGGCATCCATCCGTTCGAGCGGGGCCAGGCGCGGCGACGCGCTGCCGGCGGCAATGCTGCTGGCCCCGTTCGCCATCGCCTTCCTGCTGTTCTTCTTCCTGCCCGCCCTCGATACCTTCTACATGAGCCTGACGGAGAGCAGCCTGACCCGCACCAACGCCTTCATCGGCATCGACAACTACGTGACGCTGGTGCAGGACCCGTCGTTCTGGGCGGCGGTCGGCAACACCTTCTATTTCGCGCTGCTGACCGTGGTCCCGCTGACGGTGCTGGGCCTGGTGATGGCGCTGCTGGTGAACCGCTTCACCCGGGCCGGCGGCTGGCTGCAGGGCGCCTTTTTCCTGCCCTACGTACTGCCGATCTCGGTGATGACCCTGATCGCCGACTGGATGCTGCAGCCCTCGAGCGGCGTGGTGAACCACGTCCTCGGGATGCAGCGCGCCTGGTTCGCCGACCTCACCTGGGCCATGCCGATGGTGGCGATTGGCACCATCTGGTGGACCGTGGGCTTCAACATGCTGATGTTCCTCGCCGGCCTGCGCAACATCCCGGCCGACCTGTACGAAGCCGCCGCGCTGGATGGCGCGCGCGGCTTCACGCTGTTCCGCACGATCACCTGGCCGGCCCTGCGCCCTGTGGCGGGAATGGCCCTGGTTCTGCAGCTGATCGCCTCGATGAAGATCTTCGGCCAGACCTACATCATGACCACGGGCGGCCCCTTCAACACCACCCGCGTGACCCTGCACTACATGTACGAGACCGCCTTTACCCAGAGCGACGCCGGCTATGCCGCCGCGATCGCGGTGGCCTTCGTTGCGATCGTGGTCGCGCTGTCGCTGGCCCAGGCCGGCTTCGTGCGCTGGCTGGCGCGGAGGGAAGCATGAGCGCGGCCCGCATGCCCGCCGGCGCGCGCGGCGGCACGGCCTGGACCGCGATCGGCGCGCTGGCCGCACTGCTGCTGGCCGCCATGTGGGTGGCGCCCCTGCTGTGGGCGATGAGCACCGCGCTGCGCCCCGAACACGAGACGGTATCGAACGTGTTCCACTGGCTGCCCCGTGACTGGACCCTGGAGGCCTTCGCCAAGGTGCTGGCCGCCGGCAACGTCGGGCGCTGGCTGTTCAACAGCGCCCTGGTGGCCCTGCTGGTGACGCTGGTGACCATGGCCCTGTCCCTCATGGCCGCCTATGCGTTTTCCCAGCTGCGCTTCCGCGGCCGCAATTTCGTGTTCGCCATTACCATGCTGGCCTTCCTGGTGCCTTTCGAAGCGCTGCTGGTGCCCCTGTTCCGGATGATGAACCAGCTCGGCCTGATCAACAGCTATGCCGGCATCGTGCTGCCGCAGGTGGTGGCGCCGGTGGTGATCTACGTCTTCAAGCAGTTCTTCGACGCGATTCCCGCCGACTTTCGCGAGGCCGCCGTGATGGACGGCGCCGGGCCGCTGCGCATCCTGTGGAGCGTCTACCTGCCGGTGTCGGGCAATATCGTATGGGCGATGGCAATCGTGACCTTCATCGGCGCCTGGAACAACTTTTTGTGGCCCTTCATCATCGTCACCTCGAACGACATGATGACGATTCCGCTCGGCCTGACCCAGACCTACGACGCCTTCGGGGTACGTTATGCCCAGCTGATGGCGGCCGCGCTGATCGGCGCGCTGCCGGTGGCGCTGGCCTATGTGCTGTTCCAGCGCCGCGTCACGCACGGCTTCCTGGCCGCGACCGGCCTCAAAGGATAGGAGACTCCATGGCATCCGTACGCCTGCAAGGCATTACCAAGCACTACGAGGACAACCCCGTCATCAAGGGCGTCGACCTCGACATCGCGGACGGCGAGTTCGTGGTGCTGGTCGGCCCCTCGGGCTGCGGCAAGTCGACCCTGCTGCGCATCGTGGCCGGGCTGGAAGAGGTCAGCGCGGGCACGGTGGAGATCGGCGGACGGGTCTGCAACGAGGTGGAGCCCGCCAGGCGCGGCATTGCGATGGTGTTCCAGAGCTATGCGCTGTACCCGCACATGACGGTGGCCGAGAACATGGGCTTCGCGCTGAAGCTGGCCGGGGTGCCGCGCGCCGAGATCCAGGAGCGTGTGGGGCGCGCCGCCGAGATCCTCCAGATCGGCCACCTGCTCGAGCGCCGTCCCAAGGCGCTGTCGGGCGGCCAGCGCCAGCGCGTCGCGATCGGGCGCGCCATCGTGCGCAAACCCGAGGTCTTCCTGTTCGACGAACCCCTGTCGAACCTCGACGCCGCGCTGCGCGGCCAGACCCGGGTCGAGCTGGCGCGCCTGCACCGCGAGCTCGGCGCCACCATGATCTACGTCACCCACGACCAGGTCGAGGCCATGACGCTGGGCCAGAAGATCGTCGTGTTCAATGGCGGACGCATCGAGCAGGCCGGCACCCCGCTCGCGCTGTACGAGCGTCCGGCCAACCGCTTCGTGGCCGGCTTCCTCGGCTCGCCGCGCATGAATTTCCTGCCCGGGCTGCTGGCCGGCGAAGAAGGTCCGGCGGCCCACGTACGCCTGGCCGGAGGCGCCGTGGTCGAGGTGGCGGCCGACTGCGCGCGCGCGGCGCCCGGCGCAGCCGTCACCCTGGGCGTGCGCCCCGAGCACCTGCGGATCGAGACGGACGAAGGGGCAGGGGGCGTCCCGGCCACGGTCGCGCTGGTCGAGTACCTGGGCGACGCCGCCATCGTCTACGCCCAGGCCGACGGCGTGCCCGAGATGCTGGCCGTGAAGTGCCGGGCCGACGGCGCCGGGCCTGCGCGCGGCGCGCGGGTCCGGCTCGCCTTCGATCCCGGCCAGGCCCACCTGTTCGACGCGGACGGCGCCGCCCTGCCGCGCAGCCTGGCAGCCTGAGGGAGCGACAATGAGCGAACCGGGGGCACCGGGCCAGCGGCGGCGGCCCACCATGACCGACATCGCGAAGCTGGCCGGCGTGTCGCAGTCCACGGTGTCGCTCGTGATCAACCACATGAGCGGGGCCAAGGTGTCGAGCGAGACCCGCAAGCGGGTGCTGCGCATCGCCCGCGAACTCGGCTATCCCGTCGAGCGCATGGGCCACGCGGCCCCGCGCGACGAGCGCAAGTTGATCGTCTACCTGACCGACGAACTGTCCACCAGCCCGCACGCCATGCTGACCATCGACGGCGCCCGCGACGCCGCATGGGAGCACGACTGCCTGCTGTCGGTCTACGCCACCCGCAACGACCCTGCCTACGAAGGGGCGATCCTGGCACGGATGCTGGCCGATCCTTCGCTGCTGGGCGTGGTGTACGCCGCCATCTTCACGCGCGCCGTCGTGGTGCCCGCGCAGCTGGCCTCGGTACCTACCGTACTGCTGAACTGCCACCAGAAGGAGCGGCGCGACCGGTTGTATTCCTCGGTGGTGCCGAGCGAGGTGCTGGGCGGCTATGCCGCCACCATGCACCTGCTCGAGCGCGGCCACCGGCGCATCGGCTTCATCAACGGCGAAGGCTGGATCGAAGCGGCCGCCGAGCGCCTCAAGGGTTACCGCCAGGCCCTGTCCACGCGCGACATCCCATTCGACCCGCAACTGGTGCGCGAGGGCGACTGGCAGGTGAGCAGCGGCCGCGCGCACGCGCATGAGCTGCTCGGCCTGCAAGACCGTCCGAGCGCGCTGTTCTGCGCCAACGACCTGATGGCGGTCGGCGCCATCGAGGCGGCGCGCGAGCTCGGCCTGGAGCTGCCGCGCCAGGTGTCGGTGGTCGGCTACGACGACCAGGACATCGCCCGCTATATTCAGCCGCCGCTCACCACAGTGTTGTTGCCAAACTACGAAATGGGCCGCTGGGCCGCCGAAAGCCTGATTGCCCAGGTGAACGGCGGTGTGCTGCGCCGTACCAGCGTAAAGATGGATTGCCCTCTGGTGGAGCGTGATTCGGTGGCTTTTTTCACCCCTTTGTAAGGCCCTTTTTGGCGGTCCTTGAGTGCGCCACGCGCACACGGATTCGGATAGCTTTTGTCATATTGGTCATAAATTATGACTAATAACGATTCCAGTATCGGCGCGCCCGTCCGCCACCCGGCGGACGCAGGCGGCGCCACCGAATTCAGGAGACTTCGATGACCACCTTGAAAGTCCGGCCGGTCTGCGCCGCCGTCCTCTTGCTGTGTGCCCATTCCGGCTTGGCCGCCGCCCAGGAGCAGGCCGCCCCTGCAACCGGCGGTATCGCCACCGTCACGGTGAGCGGCATCCGCAGCAGCATCCGCTCCGCCGAGCAGATCAAGCGCGACGCCGAACAGGTGGTGGATTCGATCAATGCCGACGATATCGGCAAGTTCCCCGACCGCGCCGCCGGCGACGCCCTGCAGCGCATCGCGGGCGTGCAGGTGGGTCGCGACCGCGGCGAGACCAGCAGCGTGATCATCCGCGGCCTGCCGGACGTGGCCACCACCATCGACGGCAACGAGATCTTCACCGGCACCGGCCGCCGCCTGTCCTACCAGGACTTGCCGGTGCAGTCGATCGCCGGCCTGGACGTGTACAAGTCGGCCACCGCCAACCAGTTCGAGGGCGGTATCGCGGGGGCCGTCAACATCCGCCTGCGCGCGCCTTTCGACTTCAAGGGCTATACCCTGAGCGGCTATCTCGAGGGTCGCCGCCAGTACGTCGAAGGCAGCGAAGCGCGCAAGGAAAAGACCAGCCCGGGCGGCGGTGTCCTGATGAGCAATCGCTGGCAGACCGGCGTCGGCGAGATCGGCGTGCTGGTCGACCTCGCCTACAACAAGGAACGCTTTGCGATGCCGGTGCAGTGGGTTGACCGGCCCGACCGCATTTTCTCGGTCAGCCCGGACGGCACCGCCACCCGCCTGAACGACGACCAGCCGATTGCGCCGCTGCGCCCCGGCGACCGCCTCGGCGAGTTGCCGAACATCGGCGGCATCTATAATGCCGGCGACCGTGAACGCGGCAGCCTCCATGCCGCCGTCCAGTGGAAGCTCAATCCACAGACCGAACTCTCCGCCCAGTATCTGGGAACCGGCTACGGCACCCGGAACGAAGTCGACTACATCCTGAACATCGCCACCTGGACCCCGCGCCTGACCAACGTGGTGCTGGCGCCCCAGGGCGACTATTGCAACACACCGGTCGGCCAGATCTGTCCGATCCAGGCGGCCAGCGCGCCGGCGGCCCGTTTCGGCAACCCCTACGACTGGGATCCTTACACTGCGACCAGTACCTGGGGGGTGAAGGAGCATACCGCCACCCACTACCTGAACTTCGGCGCGAAGTACCGCCAGGGCCCGCTGTCCGTCGACAGCAACCTGGCCTTCACCCGCTCCGACTACGTCAACGACACCGTGATCGTCGACCAGCAGATCCCTGGCGCCAGCTCCTCGGTGTATACCTTCGGCCGCGACGGCCACGGGGGCTACAACGCCATCACCACGCCGACCAGCGGCAACGCACTGCGCGACCCCAGCCAGTTCGTCCTGCGCGGCATGGTGCAGAACTGGGGCGAGTCGCGCGGCGAGCAGACCCAGTTCCGTGTCGACTCGGTGTACCGCCTGGGCGACGGCTTCATCACCGCGCTGACCGGAGGCATCCGCCTGTCGAATCGGGAGGTCAGCTTCCATAGCGGGGAGCGGGCCAACGACCTGCCGGACACCACGGTGCGTCCTTCGCCGGTGGCTGCCTTCGGCGCTTCCTTCCAAAGCCTGGTACCGGGCCTGGACCGCCTTGGCGGTCCATGGGTGACGCCTTCGCGCGACTTCCTGATCGACCGGGCCGATACCGTGCGCGCCTTTTACGGCCAGCCGGCCGGACGTGTGCCGGATGACCCGATGCGCCTGTTCGAGCAGCGCGAGCGCACCGCCACGCTGCACCTGGGCGCACGCTGGAAGGCGCAGCTGGGGGCGGTCGGCATGACCGGCAATCTCGGCGGGCGCCTCGTGAAAGTCGACCGCAAGCTGGAAGGCAGGCGCCGCATCGGCGACGTCGTCACCCCGATCAGCGAAGACAGCGACGAGACCAACTTCCTGCCGAACGTATCGGCGGTGGTGAACTGGACCGACCGTATCCAGTCGCACTTTAGTGTGGGCAAGACCATTACCCGGCCCGAGTTTTCCCAGCTGAACCCGGCCCTTTCCCTGATACCGCCGACCGTGAACAGGGAGGGGACAGGCGCCGCAGGCAACCCGGAGCTCGCACCAACCGAGTCGATCAATAGCGACGCCACGCTGGAGTACTACTTCCGCGACAACGGCTTTGCCCAGATTGCGCTGTTCCACCGCGACATCGATGGCTACCTGCAGACCTTCGAACAGACCGAGACCATCAACGGCGTCGCCTACCGCGTCACCCGACCGCAGAACTCCGGGAAAGGCAAGCTGAAGGGGGCGGAGTTCGGCATCCAGAAGTTCTTCGACTTCCTGCCGGGCGCCTGGAGCGGCCTGGGCGCGCAGTTCAATTACACCTGGATCGACGGGGAGAACCAGACCCGGACCGGCTTGAACAGCGGCGCCTACACCACAACCGCGCTGATCGGGGTGGCGCGCCAGAGCTGGAACTTCGCGCTGCTCTACGAGCGCGAGCGCTGGACCGGCCGCCTGGCGGCCACCCGCCGCGGCAAGTACGTCGAGCAGATCGCCGAGCCGCGCTTCGGCCAGGACCGCATGGTCAAGGCCTCGACCTACGTCGACCTGAGCATCGGCTACGCGCTCACGCCGAACCTGTCGCTCAATTTCGATGCGATCAATCTGACCAGGGAGCGCTTCGAGAGCTACCTGGGCGACCCGATCCGTCCGCGCGACATCCGCTACAACCCGACCACGTACGGCCTGAGCCTGCGCTATCAAATGTAAGGGTGAACCGATGCTGAAGACGTATTGCAACCCGGTGTATCCGGACATCATGGCCGATCCCTTCGTGCTCAGGCACGAGGGGCGCTACTACGCCTACGGCACCGCCCCCGAAGGACCTGGCGGCGGGCGCTTCCCGGTGCTGGTGTCGAACGACCTGGTCGACTGGCGCCGCGCCGGCTACGCCATCACGGCGCCCGGCGACGACCACTTCTGGGCCCCGGAAGTGGCGTATAGCGAAGGCAAATTCTGGATGTACTACTCGTCCGGCGACATCGAGGGCAAGCACCAGAAGCTGCGCGTGGCGGTGGCCGACCATCCGGTGGGACCCTTCGTGGACCAGGGCAAGCAGCTGGTCCCGAACCTCCAGTTCTCGATCGACGCCCATCCGTTCCGCGACAAGGACGGCCAGTGGTACCTGTACTACTGCGTCGATTTCCTGGAGCTGGAAGACGACCATCGCATCGGCACCGGCATCGTGGTCGACCGCCTGGTGGCGATGGACCAGTTGGCGGGCGAGCCGCGCACGGTGGCGCGCCCGCACGCCGACTGGCAGCTGTTCAAGAAGGGGCGCGCGATGTACGACGCGGTGTACGACTGGCACACGGTGGAGGGCGCCTCGGTGCTGGTGCACGGCGGGAGGTACTACTGCTTCTACAGCGGCGGCGCCTGGGAGAAGGAAAACTATGGCGTCAGCTACGTCGTGGCCGACCACCCGCTGGGGCCGTTCACGCGGCCCGAAGGGAGCGACGAAGCCTTGCTGATGCGTTCCCGCCCCGGCAATGTGATCGGCCCCGGCCACAACTCTTTCACCACCTCGCCCGACGGCAGCCAGGACTGGATCGTGTACCACGCCTGGGACACCGCCATGACGGGGCGGCGCATGTGCATCGACCGGCTGGTGTGGGAAGGCGGCAAGCCCAGCACGGACGGGCCGAGCTTCACGCGCCAGCCGGCGCCGGGCGGGCTGGTCTTGTAGGCGGCGTCAGGGCACGACCGGCGTCAGCGCCGGCTCGCCCGCGAAGTAGGCGCGCAGGTTGGCGATGGCCAGCTCGCGCATCGCCTGCCGCGCCTCCACCGTGAAGCTGCCCACGTGCGGGCTCAGGACCACGTTCTCGAGCGCGATGAGGCCTGGGGGCACGCGTGGCTCGTCCTCGAACACGTCGAGCGCCGCCGCGCCCAGCCGCCCGGAGGCGAGGGCGGCGACCAGCGCGGCCTCGTCCACCACCGAACCGCGCGCGATGTTGACCAGGGTGCCGTCCGGCCCCAGGGCGTCCAGCACCGCCGCGTCCACCGCGGTCCGGGTGGCGGCGCCGCCCGGCGCGCACACCACCAGGTAGTCGCTGGCGGCGGCCAGCGCTTCCAGCGAGGCGCAGCGCAGCGCCGGTTCCGGCCCGCTGCTGCGCTGATAGTAGCGGATCGCCATGCCGAAGGCGCGCAGGCGCGCGGCCACGGCCTGGCCGATGCGCCCGTAGCCGTAGATGCCGGCGACCTTGCCGCGCAGGCTGCGCGCCGGGCCCAGCGCACGCTTCTCCTGCCAATGCCCGGCGCGTACATAGCGGTCCAGCTGGGGCAGGCGGCGTGCGGCGGCCAGCAGCAGGGCCACGGCCAGGTCGGCCACATCCTCGGTGAGCACGTCCGGCGTGTTGGTGACGACGACGCCGCGCCCGTGCAGGGCGCCGAGGTCGACGGCGTCCAGGCCCACTCCATGCACGGCCACGATCTCCAGCGCCGGATAGCGCGCCGCCAGCGCGGCGTCGATGCCGACCGTGCCGGTGGTGAGGATGCCGCGCACCCGGCCGGCTTCCTCGCCGGGGAAGGCCGCGGCGGCCTGCGGCGTCATGCGCGCCATCACATGGCAGGTGAAATGCGCATCAAGGGCGGATAGCGTGTCGTCGGGCCACACATTCCCGTAGATGGCGATCGCAGGCTTCATCCATGCTTCCTTGTGCTTGACTGACACCGCATCGTTCAGGCCGTTCCGCCGGCAGGCGTGAAGGACGCTGGCGCGGCCAGCAGCGCGCGCAGCGCGTCGAAGGGCATCGGCCGGGCCAGGTAATAGCCTTGCGCCTGGTCGCAGCGGGCCGCGCGCAGGAAGGCCAGCACCTCGCCCGTCTCGATGCCTTCGGCCACCACCGCCATGCCCAGCGCGTGCGCCATGTCGACAAAGGCCTTGACGAAATCGACGGTGGTCACGTTCCCGTCCTGCTGCATGACGAAGGAACGGTCGAGCTTGAGTACGTCGATGGGGAAGCGCCGCAGGTAGGCCAGGCCCGAGTAGCCGGTGCCGAAGTCGTCCACCGCGATCTGGATGCCGAGGCGCTTGAGCTCGCGCAGCATCGACGCGGTGTGCTCGATGTCCTCGATCAGCGCGCTCTCGGTCAGCTCCAGTTCCAGGCAGTCGGGCGGCAGGCCGGTGGCGGCCAGGATCGCGCAGACGTCGGCGGCGAAGCCGGCCTGGGCCAGCTGGCGCGCCGACACGTTTACCGAGACCACCATCTTGCCGCCGTGCTCCCGCATCAGCCGGCGGGTGCGCGTGCAGGCTTCTTCCAGCACCCAGCGGCCGATTGCATTGATCAAGCCGGTCTCTTCGGCGATGCCGATGAACTGCTGGGGTGACACTTGTCCGCGCTCCGGATGGTTCCAGCGGATCAGGGCCTCCATGCCGTACAGTGTCATGCCCTCCGCGCCGCTGCCGGCGAGGCGGTAGCGCGGCTGGTAGTGCAGCTCGAATTCGCCGCGCGCCAGCGCCGGGCGCAGCGATACCTCGAACGCCATGCGCTCCCGGGTGGCCACCGTCATCTCGGGCTCGAAGAAGCGGTGGCGGTTGCGGCCCGCGTTCTTGGCGCGGTACATGGCCGTGTCGGCGGTCTGGAACAGCAGTTCGCGGGTCTGGGCGTCCTGCGGGTACATGCTGATCCCGATCGACGCGCCGACGATCACGTCGATGCCGCCCACCGTCACCGGCGCCGTCAGGACCTCGAGCAGCTTGTCGGCGATGCGGGCCGCGGCCGGCTGGCCGCTGGCGCAGTGGGCGGCCACCACGAATTCGTCGCCGCCGAGGCGGGCGATGATGTCGGTCGGTCGGATCACCCGACGCAGGCGCGCGGCGACCTCGCACAGCAGCACGTCGCCCATCTCGTGGCCGAAGGAATCGTTGACTTCCTTGAAGCGGTCGAGGTCGAGGAACATCACGGCCACCGAGCTGCCGTAGGGGCAGGCGTCGAGCATCTGCTGCACGCGCTCGCCCAGCAGGGCGCGGTTCGGCAGGCCGGTGAGGGTGTCGTGGGTGGCCAGCTGCTGCAGCCGGCTCTCCGCTGCCTTGCGGCCCGTGATGTCGGTCATCAGGCCGGTAAGCGAGACGGCATGGCCGGCGGCGTCGCGCTTGATGCTGCCGTTGAACAGCACATGGATGTGCGAGCCCTGGCGGTGGCGCAGCACCGCTTCCACGCCCTGGACGGCGGCCGGGCCGTCGCCTTCGCGCAGCGAGGCCAGGGGGAAGGAGACGAACAGGTCGTCCAGGCGCAGGGCCAGCAGCATCTCGCGCGGATAGCCCGACAGCGCGCATAGCGCGGGGTTGACGTCGAGCAGGGCGCCGTCGCGGTGGGCCAGCAGGTAGCCCGCCGGGGTCATCTCGATGACCTCGCGGAAGCGCTGTTCGCTCTCGCGCAGTTGGCGCTCGGCCTCGGCGCGGTCGCTCAGGTCGCGGATCACGGCCAGGAAGAACTCTTCGCCCTCGTCGTCGAAACGGGATACCTGGACTTCCGCAGGGAAGGTGCTGCCATCCTTGCAGCGCTTGTCGAGCCGCAGCAGTTGCGCCTGGCCGGCGCGCAGGCCGGACAGCAGGGCCTGTGCTTCGGGGACGCCGAAATTCACGTCGTCCGTGACCATGCCCTGGAACTCTTCGCGACTGTAGCCGAAGCGGGCGCAGGCCATGTCGTTGACGGACACGACCCGCAGCGCGCCATCGATGATCATGATGCTGTCGCCGGCCTGGTTGTACAGCTTGCGAAAGCGCTGCTCGCTCTTCTTCAGCGCCTGCTCGGCGTCGCGCCTGGCGGTGATCTCGTGGAAGTACACCGAGATGCCGTCCGCATGCGGGTAGACGTGCACCTCCAGCCACACCTGACGCGGCTCCCAGAATTCCTCGAAGCTGTCCGGCTGGCGCGTCTCCATCGCGCGCTGGTAGCGCAGCAGCGAGGGCGAATGCAGCAGGTCCGGCGCGATCTCCAGCAAGGGGTGGCCGATGGCGGCGGCCGCGTTCACGCCGACGAAGTCGCCGGCCTTCTGGTTGGCATAGGTGAGGCGCCAGGCGCCGTCGATGGCGAAGAAGGCGTCGCCGATACTCTCGAGCATGCTGTTCAGCGTCGCTTCGGACTTCAGCAGCGCCTCGCGTGCGTGGTGCTGTTCGGTGACGTCGCGCCCGGTGAGGAACATGCGCTGGTGCGCGTGGGACCAGCGGGCCGACACCGACATCAGGACCTCGCGCCCGTCCTTGTGGCGCACGCGCATGGGAACGTCGGGGCGTTCAGGATGTTCGGTCTGCAGGCTCCCCTGGATGCCGATGGCTTCCTCGTGCTGTTCGGGGTGGACGATGTCGTTGTAGTGCCGGCCGACCAGTTCGGCCGGCTCGTAGCCGAGCAGCGAGCGCGCCGCCGCGTTCAGGCGCAGGATATGGCCGCGGCCGTCGAGCACGACCAGGAGGTCGAGCGCGTTGTCGATCAGGGCCGAGTTTTCTTCGGCGAGCAACGCAAGCCCGTCCGGCGAGGCAAGGGAGATTTCCAAGGTAGTCACTGGTGTCGCGGCCAGGCGCCGCTGCTGGTGGAAGTGCGACCGTCGGGGGGGAGGACGATCTGCGGGCCAGTATAGCCATTTCGGTGTGGAAACCGTATGCATGGCGACGAAATTACGACACTCGTATAGACAACTTTACGCATTCGCTCCAGGCTGTGTCGGGCCTCGGTATGCGGCACATCCGGCGACCATGCGGGGCAACAATTGTTACACTAGCCACGCGCCCGGGACCGGCCTGCCGGGTCCCGGCTTACCCTGCACCTGAAAACCCCGGCCCCTACTCGTCGGCGTCCTCGTGTTCGCGCTCGCGCTTGAGGGCAACGAAGTCGCGCTCGAACATCGCGTGCAGCTCCTCGCGCGCGCGGCGCGCCATCGACACGTACTGGGCGCGATCCTTGTAGTAGGGATAGACGTCGAGCACGCTGCGCAGGTTGTGCTCGCGAAAGCGCATCGCCGCCTGGCGCGCGAAATAGGCGCCGAATCCGAGTTCCTCCATCGTCCGCCGGCCCAGCATCAGCGCGGATTCAAACGTTTCTCGCTCGATCACGGTCACGCCCAGGTCCATCAACTGGTAGCAGTGGGTGACGTTGCGGGCGCGGGCCAGGATCGGCAACTGCGGGAATTCGGCGCGCACTGCGGCCGCCAGCTTCAGGCTGTCCTCGACGCCGTCGACCGACAGCACCAGCGCCCGCGCGTGCGCCGCGCCGGCTGCGTGCAGCAGGTCGGTGCGGGTGGCGTCGCCATAGAACACCTTGAAGCCGAACTCGCGCAGCGTGTCGATCTGGTCCGGGTCGTGGTCGAGCATGGTCAGCGGCACCTGGTTGGCGTGCAGCAGGCGTCCGACGATCTGGCCGAAGCGGCCGAAGCCGGCGATGATCACGTGGTCGCGGTTGTCGTCGATGGCGTCGGCCGGACGCTGGCGGCGGCCCTGCCACCAGGGTTCCAGCACCCGGTCGTACAGGATCAGCAGGAGCGGCGTCGCCAGCATCGACAGGGCCACCACGACCACCAGGATCGAGGCGGTTTCGGCGTCGAACACGCGCGCCGCCGTGGCCGCGCCGAACACCACGAAGGCGAACTCGCCGCCCTGGGACAACAGGAAGGCGAACAGCACGCGCTGGCGGCCCGGAATGCCGACCTGCCGCGCGAGCAGCCATAGGACGCCCAGCTTGATGGCCAGGAAGCCCGCGGCCATGGCGACGATGCGCCAGGGCTGGGCCAGGAACACCCCGAAGTCGACCGACATGCCGACCGCGATGAAGAACAGGCCGAGCAGCAGGCCCTTGAAGGGTTCCAGGTCGGTCTCCAGTGCATGGCGGTATTCCGAGTCGGCCAGCAGTACGCCCGCGATGAAGGCCCCCAGTGCCATCGACATGCCGACCGACTGCATCAGCAGGGAAATCGAGATCACCAGCAGCAGGGCGAAGGCGGTGAAGATCTCGCGCATGCCGGTGCCCGCGATGAAACGCAGCACCGGGCGGATCAGGAAGCGCCCGGCCAGCACCAGCGCGCCGATCACGGCCAGCGCCTTGAGCACGCCTGTCCAGCCGCCGCCCGCATCCGTGGCGGCCACGCCCAGCAGCGGCACCAGCGCGATCATCGGGATCGCGGCGATGTCCTGGAACAGCAGGATCGAGAACCCGGCCTGCCCGGCGGGCGTGGGAATCAGGTTCCTCTCCTGCATGGTCGTGAGCGCGATCGCGGTGGACGACAGCGACAGCCCGAGGGCCGCGATCAGGGCGGTCTTCCAGCCTGCGCCTGCCAGCATCGCGGCCAGCAGCAGCAAGGCCGTCACGCCCAGCACCTGGACCGCGCCCCAGCCGAAGATCGAACGGCGCAGCGACCACAGGCGGGTGGGCTCGAGTTCGAGGCCGATCACGAACAGCAGCAGCACCACGCCGAATTCGGAAAAGTGCAGGATGGTCTCGACCTCGCGGATCAGGCCCAGTCCCCAGGGGCCGATCGCGATCCCCGCCAGCAGGTAGCCAAGCACCGCGCCGAGGCCGAGGCGCCGTGCCAGCGGCACCACCAGCACCGCGGCGGCCAGGTAGACCAGGGCGTTGAGCAGCAGGTCATGTTCCATGCCGGTCTCCTGGCGCGAGCGCGATGCCGGCATGGCGTGCCAGCAGCGCGCGCAACTCGTGGGCGTGGCCGCCGGCCGCTTCGAGGTCGGCCGCATCGGCGCCGTAGAACACGTGCGGCGCGAGCCAGTCCATGCCGCAGGCCCTGGCGGTCTGCTCGAGCGGCGCGAGGAAGTCCTCCAGTGCACGTCCGTGCCGCCCGCCCGGCCGGTAATCCGATGCGGCGCCCGCGCCGGCCACGGCGGCCCAGGCGGATTTACCGTGCAGGGGGCCCGGCCGGTCCTGTGCCCAGGCCGGCTTGAACACCGTATCGAACCATTCCTTGAGCAGGGCCGGCATGGCGTACCAGCCCAGCTGGAACACGAACACCACCAGCGGCGCCGCCTTCAGGAGGGCGCGCTCGCGCGGCACGTCGATGTAGAAATCGGGATACAAGGCATACAGGTCCTGTACGCGCACGCCGGGCAGTCCCGCGACCGCTTCCGCCACGCGGCGGCTGATGCGCGAACGCTGCAGCGAGGAATCGGCGAAGACGACCAGGGCGCGCAGGTCCTCCGGGTCGGGTAGGTCAGCTGGCATGGAATCTCCTGGAATAGCGTGCGGGCAATGGCAGGATTGTACTTGCAAGGAAGAAAATGTTGTGTCTTTGCTGCGTAATGACAGTGCGCCAGATTGTTTCATGCTTAGCGTATCGATATTACAATTGCGATTCGACAAAAACGGATAGCACCAGCATGGCGCAAGCGGCAGCATCAGGTCCCCGGCGTTTCGCCCATGGCGGCGGCCGGATCGGCAAGATTATCGATGAACTCGACTGGAGCGCAACGGCGCTCGGCCCGATCGCCGGATGGCCGCCGGTGGTCCGTAATACGGTCGAGCTGATACTGCGCTCGCCGGTGCCCATGGTGACCATGTGGGGCGCGGACGGCATCATGATCTACAACGCGGGCTACGCCCGCATCGCCGCCGGGCGCCACCCGCGGCAGCTGGGCGCGCCGGTACGCAGCAGCTGGCCCGACGAGGCGGCCTTCAACGATTACGTGATGCGGGTCTGCATGGCCGGCGGTACGCTGTCCTGCCGCGATGCCGAGTTGATGCTCGGCGGCCAGGGCGCACCCGGGCGGGTCTGGCTGGACCTCGACTATTCGCCCATCGCCGGCGACGACGGCGCCATCGCCGGCGT
Organism: Telluria sp. ZB4P34; assembly: GCF_059686055.1. NCBI lineage: Bacteria > Pseudomonadati > Pseudomonadota > Betaproteobacteria > Burkholderiales > Oxalobacteraceae > Telluria > Telluria sp. ZB4P34. The sequence goes on from NZ_JCASIF010000004.1 coordinate 71,449, forward strand.
GCTGGGCGTGGTGGTGGAAACCAGCGGGAAGGTGCGCGCCCGGCGCCTGCTGTCCAGCCAGCAGCAGCGCCTGCGCGCGAGTGAAGCGCGCCTGTCCAGCCTTGCCGAGGCGATGCCGGCCCAGGTCTGGGCTGCGGACGCCAGGGGCCGGCTCGACTGGTTCAACGAGCGCATCCACGCCTATAGCGGCTACGGCTACGACGAGCTGTCGGGCGACGGCTGGGGGCGCATGGTGCACCCGGGCGACCTGCATGCGGTCCGCACCCGCTGGACCGAGGCGGTCGCCACCGGCATGGCGTTCGAGGCCGAGGTGCGGCTGCGCCGGTCCGACGGCAGCTACCGCTGGCACCTGAACCGCGCGCTCCCGCTGCGGGCGGAGGACGGGCAGGCCAGCGGCTGGATCGGGACCAATACCGACATCGAAGAGCAGAAGAACATGGCGCAGCGCTACGCCGCGCTGAACCAGGACCTGCAGGGGCAGGTGGCCCTGCGCATGGCCGAACGCGACCGCATGTGGCGGCTGTCGCGGGATATCCTGCTGGTATGCGCCTTCGACGGCCGGGTGGAAGCCCTGAGCCCGGCCTTCGGCGCGCTGCTCGGCTGGGCCGAGACCGATATCCTGGGCAAGAACTTCCTGGAGCTGGTGCATCCGGAAGACCGCTCGGCCACGGTCGCCCAGATGGCGGCGCTCGGGCGCGGCGCCCCTGTCGAGAAGTTCGAGAACCGCTACCGGCGCAGGGACGGCAGCTGGTGCCTGCTGTCGTGGAGCGCGGCGGCCGACGAAGGCCAGGTGCACGCGATCGGGCGCGACATCACGCTCGATCGCGAGCAGCGCGAGACGGCCCGCCGCACCGAGTTCGCCCTGCAGCAGGCGCGGAAGATGGAAACCATCGGCAAGCTCGCCGGCGGGGTGGCGCATGAATTCAACGAGCTGCTGCAGCGCATCTCGGGAAACCTGCGGCTGTTCCAGGTGTCGGGGCCCGGGGCGGGCCCGGATACGGGCCCGGATTCGGGCGCCATGCACCCCGATTGCGGCCGCTGGATCGAGAACGCGCGTTCGGCGGTGGACGAGGGCGCCAGGCTGGCCGGCTGCCTGCTGGCCTTCGGCCGCCGCCAGCTGCTCGCGCCGGAGCTGGTCCGGGTCGGCCGCCTGGTCTCCGGCATGGAAGACATGCTGCGCCGCGCCCTGGGCGAGGAAATCGAGATCGCGATGGTGATCCCGGGCAGTCTGTGGAACACCTCGGTGGACCAGGCCCAGCTCGAGAACGCGCTGCTGCGCCTGGCGGCCAATGCCCGCGATGCGATGGGGGGCAGCGGGCGCATGACGATCGAAGCGGGCAACGCCGTGCTCGACGAGCTGTACTGCCGCACGCACGGCGACGCGACGCCCGGAGATTACGTCATGCTGGCGGTGAGCGACACCGGCTGCGGCATGCCGCCCGAAGTCGTCGACCGCGCCTTCGAGCCTTTCTACTCGACCAAGGAAGAGGGCAAGGGCCTGGGCCTGTCGATGGTGTACGGATTCGTGAAGCAGTCCGGCGGCCACGTAAGGATCCATGGCGAGCCGGGAAGCGGCGCCACCATCAAGGTCTACCTGCCGCGCTCGGGCGCGCCATAGGCAAGGATCCGGATGCCGTTGCGGGGCATGCCGGACGACACGCCGGCGGCCCAGGCGTCCGCCTTGTGCACACGAGCCCGCCGGCCTCGTCCTACACCAGGCTTGGGGCTGGGACTATTTGTGTGCGGCCGGCGCGGGACTATCATGGGTCCATGATTCCATGAACAGGGAGGCCATCATGTCGATGCAAAGCGAAGGCAAGGACGCCAAAGGACGCAACTACCACCAGACCACCCGGGACGGCACCGGCAGCGCCGCCAGTGTCGGCACCGGCGGCACCGGCGACATCGGGTCCATGGGCAGCGAAAGCATGAGCGGGGCCAATCAGCAATCCGCCAGCCGCAGCGACGACCTGCTTGCGGGGCACACCACCGACCAGGAAGCCGACCAGGCCTTCAGCGGCGGCAGCCAGGGCGGCCAGATCCAGACCGGGATGGAAGGCATTGGCCGGGGCAGCGGCAGCCGGCAGTCCGGTGAAGAGAAGAATCAGCAGTCCGGCCAGCAGAACCAGCAGTCCGGCCAGCAAAACCAGCAGTCTGGCCGGCAGGGCGCGACGGGGCCGGGCGAGGGCGATCCCGACCAATACGACCAGGGTAGCGCCGGGCGCGAATCCTGATGCTGTTCAGGCGCCGCCTGGCGCCGTGAGGCCGGACTCCGCGTCCGCGCAGCGCAGGCGGTAGAGCACGTGGCGCGACAGCGGATGGTCCGGCGGCAATGCCGGGTGCGCGAAGGCGCCCCCGGTGTCTTCCTGCATGCCCAGCTTTTCCATCACCGCCCGCGAACGCAGGTTGGCGGGCACGGTGAAGGAAACGATTTCATCCAGGCCCAGTTCCGTGAAACCGAAGCGCAGGCAGGCGCGCGCCGCCTCGCCGGCATAGCCCAGGCCCCAATGCGATGCCGCCAGGCGCCAGCCGATGTCGGTGCAGGGCGCGAAGGGCAGGCTCCACGGTCCACTACCCGGCTGGTGGCGCTTCAGGCCGACGAAGCCGGCGAAGTCGCCGGTGGCCGCCACGCTCACGGCGAAGTAACAGGCGCCACTGCGCGCAAACAATTCCTGCTGGGCCGCGATGAAAGCCTCGGCTTGCGCCATGCTCAAGGGGCCGGGCAGGAATTCGATCACGCGCGGGTCCTGGTTCATGGCCCAGAAGGCCTGCGCATCGGCGGCTTCCCAGGTGCGCAGCACCAGGCGCTGGGTACGGATGAAGTTCATGGCGGCTCCCATCAGCCGGCCTTGGCCACGTCGCCGGCTGCCGCGTCCTCGATGAAGCGCGCCGTGCGCTCCGGCTGGGTTATCGGCAGCATGTGCCCGCCGTCGACCAGTTCCAGCAAGGCGCCGGGAATCCTGTCGACCAGCGCCTGGCCGTTGGCGCGCCAGTCGAGGATGCCGTCCTGGCGACCGAACAGCACCCGTACCGGCAGGCGCAGTTCGCCGTAGCGGCGCGCGAGGGCAGGCATGTGGCCGGCCACGGCCTGCAGGTCGGCCGAACTGGCGAGGAATTGCGCAGGGCGCAGGCTGAGCAGGCCACCGCCGCGGATGGCGAAGTCTGCCGGCACGGTCTCGGGGCCGAACACCTGGCGCAGCACACCCTTGCCCGTGGCGATGCCGAGCGGGACGGCCAGGGTCGCCGCGAACAGCCGCCGCAGCCAGCCGCTCTCGATGGTGAGCGCACGAAAGGCCGGCGGCGCCGAGTCCGGCGCGTGGGTGAGCGGGGCCACCAGTGCCAGCGCGCCCACCAGCCGCGGATGCTCCAGCGCGAGCGTGAGCGCGGCGGCGCCTCCCAGCGAATGGCCGACCACGGTCGGCTGCTGCAGTCCGAGGCGTTCGACCAGGGCCGCAATCGCGCGCGCCTGGGTCGACAGGTCGGCCGGGATGCCGTCGGGACGCGTCGAATAGCCCGAGCCGGGGCGGTCGACCGCGACCACGCGGTAGCGCTTGGCCAGCTCGCGCACCGCGCCATAATTGAAGTGCGCCATCTGGCCGCCGAGGCCATGGATCATCAGGAGCGCCGGGCCATGCCCCTCGTCGCGCACGTGCAGGCGCACGCCTTCGAGCTCGATGAAGCTGCCGCCGGGCGGCAGCAGGGCTTCGATGCGGCGCGCGCTGCGGTGGCTGAACAGGGCCAGCAGGGCCAGCAACAGCGCCATGCCGCCGAGGAAAGAGAGCAGGGTGGTCATCGGGCAGTCGCTTTCTTCAGTATTTTCCAGTAGTGGAAGGGACTCAGGCGCTCGAGCAGGGCCACGAAGCTGGCGTCGCCGCCGGAAGCGCGCACGCCGAGCGTGCGAACGGCCAGGGCGGTGCCGCCCGCGGCCGCGGCGTCGATGTCGGCCAGGGCCAGGTGGCAGCCGTGCCGCGCCAGGGCCAGCGCGGTGGCGCGCCCGATGCCGCCGCTGGCGCCGGTGACGACGGCCACGCGCCTGGCGAGCTTCATGGGAGGCTTCCTCTAGGGCCGAGACGCAGCACGCCGTCGTCGACGCGGCCCAGCCGGATGGTGAGCAGGTCGCGCAGGTAGTTCTGGTAGACCTGCCAGGGCTTGCGCGCGCCCTGCTTGGGCAGCAGGTGGCGCGCCCGCTCGACGTAGCCGGAATGAAAGTCGAGGAAGGGCGCCTCCGGTACCGACGGGTCGCGATGGGCCACCGCAACCGACTGGCCGTGCGCGTCCATATGGCGCAGCAGGCGGCACACCCAACCGGCGGTGAGGTCGGCCTTCAGGGTCCAGGACGCGTTGGTGTAGCCGAAGGCCAGTGCGCAGTTGGGGACGTCGCTCAGCATCATGCCCTTGTAGGACATGGCCTGGCTCGGGTCGACCTCGCGCCCGTCCACGCTCAGGACGGCCCCGCCGAACAGCTTGAGGCTCAGGCCAGTGGCCATCACCACCAGGTCGGCCGGCAGTTCGCGGCCCGACTGCAGCAGGATGCCGCCTGAGGTGAAGCGCGCGACATGGTCGGTCACCACCGAAGCCTTGCCGCTGCGGATCGCCGTGAACAGGTCGCCGTCCGGCACCACGCACACGCGCTGGTCCCAGGGTCTGTAGCTGGGGCTGAAGTGGGTGGCGGCGGCGTCCGGCGAGCCGAGCTGCTGGCCCGCCATCGCGACGATCCTGTGCTTGACCAGGGCCGGCCTGCTGCGCGCCAGCCAGTACAGGAACATGCTCTCGCCGATCAGGCGCCAGCGCGTCAACGCATAGGCCAGCCGTTCCGGGAACAAACGGCGCATGCGCTGCGCGAAGCGGTAGCGCGAGGGGCGCGCCACCACGTAAGTGGGGGAACGCTGCAGCATGGTCACGTGGGCAGCGCGGTCGCTCATGGCCGGCACCACGGTCACGGCGGTGGCGCCGCTGCCGATCACCACCACCTGCTTGCCGCTGTAGTCGAGATCGGCCGGCCAGAACTGCGGCTGCACGATCCGGCCGGCGAAGCCGTCCTCGCCCGCGAAGCGCGGGCGGTAGGCTTCGTCGTAGCTGTAGTAGCCGCTGCACAGGTAGAGGAAGCGCGCCTGCAGCGTGCGTGTTTCACCGCCGGCCTGGGCCTCGACGGTCCACAGGGCCGCGCGGCTGCACCAGCTGGCCCGCAGCACCTTGTGGCCGTAGCGGATGTGCGGCTCGATGCCGTGCTCGCGCGCGGTGGCACGCACGTAGTCGAGGATGGCCGGGCCGTCGGCGATGGCCTTGGCGTCGAGCCAGGGCCGGAAGGCGTAGCCGAGCGTGTACATGTCGGAATCGGAGCGGATTCCGGGATAGCGGAACAGGTCCCAGGTACCGCCGATGGCCGCGCGCGCTTCCAGGATCGCGTAACGCTTGCCGGGGCAGCCCTGCTGCAGGGCCGCGGCGGCGCCGATACCGGACAGTCCGGCGCCGACGACCAGCACGTCCAGCGGCGCCTCGCCGGGCCGGGGGGCAGCGTGGGGCGGCATGGGTTCGGAGCTTGCTTGCATGCTGTCTCGTCGCAGTCGTTTTCCTGTTGCCGGGCCTGTTATTGAACTTATCTTGACACTGTACATTGTCAATATTGGCGTGACAAGTTTCTGTGTAGAATGTCAGCCATGAAAGCAGAGCTGACCACCACCCGTTCCTATCGCGGACTGTCGCAGGAAGAGCGGCGCGCCGAGCGGCGCGCGCGCCTGGTCGCCGCGGCGATCGCCGTGTACGGCGAGCGAGGCTACCACCAGGCCACCGTCAAGGCGGTCTGCGAGGAGGCCGGCCTGACCGAGCGATACTTCTACGAGTCTTTCCTCAACAGCGAGGCGCTGCTGATCGACTGCTTCAATACCGTGACCTATTCGGTGCTGGCGACGGTCACCCATGCCGCGCGCGAGGCGGGACGGGGACGAATTGCGCGTTCGCGCGCCATGCTGCACGCCTATTTCGCGGCGCTGCAGCGCGAGCCGCAGTCGGCGCGCGTGTTCCTGGTCGAGATCCGCGGCGTCAGCCGGGCGGTCGACCAGGCTTTCGATGCCGCGCTGCGCGCGATCGGACGCGAGGTGGCGCGCATCGTCGCCCCGCCGGACGCACCGGAAGACGAACTGCTGCAGGCCGGCGTGGTGGGCGGCGTGATCCATATCGCGCTGCGCTGGATCGACAACGGCTACGCGCCGGACATCGGGAAGGTGGTCGATTCGGCGCTGCGCCTTGGGACCGTGTTGACGACGCCGCAGGAAAGGCCACGCCGCCTCGCCAAAACGGCAAAAGCCCGGCCTGAGCCGGGCTTCGTGAAACCAGCAGCCGCTTAGAACTGGAATGCCACGCCCGCGCTCACATTGGTCGCATCGCTGGCAGGCTTCTGCACTTCGACGCGGGCTGACACGGCCGGGGTGATGGCGTAGTTCAGGCCCACGCCGTACAGGGCCTTCGTTTCCGATTCCTTGCCGCTGAAGCCGTTCAAGCTTGCCTTGGCTTCCAGGCGGTTCAGGCCCAGGCGGCCGTACATGCTGACGCGCTCGCTTACAGGCAGGCTGCCGAGCACCGACAGAGACAATTGGTCGACCTTGGCGCTGGCGCGGATGCTGCCACCGCTCCATTCGTCGTCGGCCAGACGACGGTAGCCGCCTTCGACGGCGAAGTTCTGGTGGAAGTTATAGCCGACGAAAGCGCCGACGCTGGTATCCCGGTCGCGGATATCGTCGATCTTGGTGCGGCCGACGTCGGCGCCCGCGTAAATGGTGCCCGGTTGCGCTGCGAAGCTTGCCGACGAAGCGATCATCAGGGCGGTAGCGGCTGCGATTTTCTTGAACATGTTGATGCCTTTTCTTGTTAGTAAGGCGCTGGGGTTCATTCCCGAGCGCGGTGCGATTATTGCACTCGAGATACTTTTGAAATAGGCATAAAGTTGCAAATATTGTTTGCAGTTGTAACAATGTATGCATACGAGCTTTGCCTTCAGACAGCAATCGGCAAAGAAGTCACGGTCCAGCCGCACACCGGCACGCGAAAAAAAAGCCGCCCCAAAGGGCGGCCCGGTGAAGCAGGACTGCGTCAGATGTGCAGCGCGTGTCCGAGTGCGCGCAGGGCGGCTTCCTGCACCGCCTCGCCCAGGGTCGGGTGAGCGTGGATGGTGCCCGCAATGTCTTCCAGCTGGGCGCCCAGCTCGATCGACTGGGTGAAGCCTGCAGCCAGCTCGCCCACGGCCCCGCCCACGGCCTGCCAGCCGATGATGCGGTGGTCGCTCTTGCGCGCCACTACGCGCACGAAGCCATCGGTGCTCTCGATGGTCATGGCGCGGCCGTTGGCGCTGAACGGGAAGTTCGCCGTGACGATCTCGATGCCTGCCTTGTCGGCCTCGAGCGGCGACATGCCCGCCACCACGATCTCCGGGTCGGTGTAGCACACGGCCGGGATCGCCGCCGGAGCGAAATGGCGGCGCTTGCCGGAGATGATTTCGGCGACCATCTCGCCCTGCGCCATGGCGCGGTGGGCCAGCATCGGCTCGCCGGTCAGGTCGCCGATGGCCCAGACATTTCGCATCGAGGTGCGGCACTGGTCGTCGACCTTCACCGCGCGACCAATCATGTCGAGCATCAGGTTTTCCAGGCCCCAGCCCGTCGTGTGCGGCTTGCGGCCGACCGCCACCAGCACGCGGTCCGCTTCCAGCAAGGACTCCACGCCGGAGGCATCGCGTACGCGCACGCGCTGGCCTTCCTCGTCCATGCCGAGCACCGAGGTGCCCAGGCGCAGCTCGACGCCCAGGCGCGCAAGGGACGCGGCCACGGGCTTGACCAGGTCGGCGTCGTAGGCGGGCAGGATACGGTCGGCGGCTTCCACCACTGTCACCTGGCTGCCCAGCTTGCGGTAAGCCGTGCCCAGTTCGAGACCGATGTAGCCAGCGCCAACGACCACCATGCGCTGCGGGATCTCGCCCGGGGACAGCGCCTCGGTCGACGAGATCACGCGGCCTCCGAAGGGCATGAAGGGCAGTTCCACCGCGGTGGATCCGCTGGCCAGCACCATGTGCTCGCAGCGGATGCGCACCGTGGCTTCGCTGCTGCCGTCCGGCTTCACCTCGACCGTCTTGCCGTCCAGGATGGTGGCCCAGCCGTTCACCAGCCTGACCCCGTTCTTCTTGAGCAGGGCGCCGACGCCGCCGGTGAGCTTCTTGACGATGCCGTCCTTCCAGGCCACCGTGGTGGCGAGGTCGATGCGCGGCTCGCTGGCGGTGATGCCCAGCGGTGAGGTCTCGGCGGCGTAGCTGCGCGCCTTGCAGTACTCGTCCGCCGCGTGGATCAAGGCCTTCGAGGGGATGCAGCCGACGTTCAGGCAGGTGCCGCCCGGGGACGCGCCTTCGACCAGCACGGTCGGCACGTTCAACTGGCCGGCGCGGATGCCGGCCACGTAGCCGCCGGGGCCGCCGCCGATGATCAGCAGGGTTGTATTGATAGTCTCCATGTGCCTTTTACTCCACGAAGATGGTGGCCGGGGTTTCCAGGTAGCCGCGGATGGCCTGGATGAACTTCGCCGCCACCTGGCCGTCGATCACGCGATGGTCGAACGAGGACGACAGGTTCATCATCTTGCGCGCCACCATGGCGCCGTCCCTGATCACCGGACGGTCGACGATGCGGTTGGTGCCGATGATCGCCACTTCCGGACGGTTGATGACCGGGGTGGTGACGATGCCGCCCAGCGGACCGAGGCTGGTGATGGTGATGGTCGAACCGGTCAGCTCGTCGCGCGTCGCCTTGCCCAGGCGCGCGGCATCGGCCAGGCGCGCCACTTCGCGCGCGCTGTCCCACGGATCGCGCGCTTCCGCGTGACGGACCACCGGCACCATCAGGCCGGCGTCGGTCTGGGCCGCGATGCCCAGGTGAACCGGCTCGTACTGGGTGAGCAGGTTGTTGGCATCGTCGTAGCGCGCATTCATCATCGGATACTGGCGCAGCGCCAGCACCACGGCGCGCATCAGGAGCGGCAGCAGGGTCAGCTTGCCGCGCTCGGCGCCGTAGCGTGCGTTGAGCTGGGCGCGCAGCAGTTCCAGTTCGGTGACGTCGATCTCTTCGACATAGGTGAAGTGCGGGATTTGCCGCTTGGCTTCCTGCATCTTCTCGGCGATCTTGCGGCGCAGGCCGATCACCGGTGCGGCGTGCTCGCCCTCGCGCTTGGCGTAGCGGTTGTCGCTGCCCGCACCGGCTGCGGCGCCGCGCCGACCCGACACGTGGGCGTCGAGGTCGGCATGCGTGATGCGTCCGGCCGGACCGCTGCCGTGCACGAACTGCAGCTCGATGCCGAGGTCCCAGGCGCGCTGGCGCACGGCGGGCGCGGCCAGCGGCTTGTCGCCTTCGGCGCGCATCGGCGCCGGGCCGTTCTGGTAGCTGCGCGACTGCGGTGCGGGCGCCTTCGGCGGGGGAGGCGCCGAGGGCGCCGGCGCCTTGGCGCCTGCGCCCGCAGTCGATCCTGCCTGCGCTTCCGCCTGCGCCACCGCTGCCAGCTGCGGCTCGCCCACTTCCTCGGCCGGGGCCGTGGCGGCCGCCGATTTCACCGGCTCCTGTTTCGCCTTGTCGCCGGAATAGTTGCCTGCGCCTTCGACTTCCAGGCGGATCAGTTCCGCGCCCACGGCCAGCGACTGGCCGACCGCGCCGCCCAGGCTCGTAATCGTGCCGGCGACCGGGGATGGAATCTCGACGGTGGCCTTGTCGGTCATGACGTCGGCCAGCACCTGGTCTTCCTTGACCGTGTCGCCCGGCTGCACGTGCCACGCGACCACTTCGACTTCGGCAATGCCTTCGCCGAGGTCCGGCATTTTAATGACGTGAATGCCCATGTTTTAACGTCCCTCCATCGCACGTTTCAAGGCGGCCGCGACGCGGTCCGGCCCCGGGAAGTAAGCCCATTCCTGCGCATGCGGATACGGGGTGTCCCAGCCGGTGACGCGCTCGATCGGCGCCTCCAGCTGGTAGAAGCAGTGTTCCTGCACCAGGGCCGCCAGTTCGGCGCCGAAGCCGCTGGTGCGGGTCGCCTCGTGGACGATCACGCAGCGGCCGGTCTTTTTCACCGAGTTGACGATGGTGTCGAGGTCGAGCGGCCAGATGCTGCGCAGGTCGATCACTTCGGCGTCGACGCCGCTCTCGCGTGCCGCCGCTTCCGACACCCAGACCATGGTGCCGTAGGCCAGCACGGTCACGTCGTTGCCCGGACGGACCACGGCCGCCTTGTCGAGGTCGACCTTGTAGTAGCCGGTCGGCACGCTGCCCATCGGGTGGCCCGTCCACGGGACCACCGGACGGTCGTGGTGGCCATCGAAGGGGCCGTTGTACAGGCGCTTCGGTTCCAGGAAGATCACCGGGTCGTCGTTCTCGATCGATGCGATCAGCAGGCCTTTCGCGTCGTAGGGATTGGACGGCATCACGGTGCGCAGGCCGCACACGTGGGTGAAGAAGGCTTCCGGGCTCTGGCTGTGGGTCTGGCCGCCGTAGATGCCGCCGCCGCAGGGCATGCGGATCACCATCGACGACGTGAATTCACCGGCCGAGCGGTAGCGCAGGCGCGCCGCCTCCGACACGATCTGGTCGGTCGCCGGATAGAAATAGTCGGCGAACTGGATCTCGACCACGGGGCGCAGGCCATAGGCGGCCATGCCCACCGCGGTGCCGACGATGCCGCCTTCCGAGATCGGCGCGTCGAACACGCGCGACTTGCCGTACTTCACCTGCAGGCCGTCGGTCACGCGGAACACGCCGCCGAAATAGCCCACGTCCTGCCCGAACACCACCACGTTGGGGTCGCGCTCCATCATCACGTCCATTGCCGAGCGCAAGGCCTGGATCATGGTCATGGGCATGCTGGCGACGTCCTTGTCCTTCTCGTCGCCACTGTCTTTCGTTTGATCGTCACGTGCCATCATCAGACTCCCAGCTCCTGGCGCTGCCGGCGCAGGTGCTCCGGCATTTCCTTGTATACGTCCTCGAACATCGTCGCGGCGCTCGGGGCGCGCTCGTCGCCCAGGATGCCGTACGATTCCGCCTCTTTCTGGGCGGCGAGGACTTCTGCTTCCAGCTCGGCCTGTACCTTGTCGTGCTCTGCGTCCGACCACCAGCCCTGCTTGGTGAGGTAGCGGCGCAGGCGCGCGATCGGGTCACCCAGCGGGAAGTGCTGGGCATCGTCTGCCGGGCGGTAGCGCGACGGATCGTCCGAGGTCGAGTGCGGGCCGGCGCGGTAGGTGACCCATTCGATCAAGGTCGGGCCCAGGTTGCTGCGGGCGCGTTCGGCGGCCCAGCGCGAGGCGGACAGCACCGCCAGGAAGTCGTTGCCGTCCACGCGCAGCGAGGCAATGCCGCTGCCGATGCCGCGGGTGGCGAAGGTAACGCTCTCCCCCCCGGCGATGGCCTGGAAGCTCGAGATCGCCCACTGGTTGTTCACCACGTTCAGGATCACCGGCGCGCGGTACACGTGGGCGAAGGTGAGGGCGGTGGAGAAGTCGGATTCTGCGGTGGCGCCGTCGCCGATCCAGGCCGACGCGATTTTCGTGTCGCCCTTGATGGCGGACGCCATGGCCCAGCCGACCGCTTGCGGGTACTGGGTGGCCAGGTTGCCGGAAATGGTGAAGAAGCCGGCGCGGCGCACCGAGTACATCACCGGCAGCTGGCGGCCCTTGAGCGGGTCGCGCTCGTTCGACAGCAGCTGGCAGATCATCTCGACCATCGGCACCTGCTTGGCGAACAGCAGGCTTTGCTGGCGGTAGGTCGGGAAATGCATGTCGCCGTCTTCCAGGGCCAGGGCCTGCGCCGTGCCGATGGCTTCCTCGCCGAGCGAGAGCATATAGAAGGACATTTTCTTCTGGCGCTGGGCGATGACCATGCGCGCATCGAAGATGCGGGTCTTCATCATGGTGCGCAGCCCGAAGCGCAACAGCTCGGGCTCGGCTTCCGGGACCCAGGGACCGACGGCGTCGCCGTTCTCGTCCAGGACGCGGATCAGCCCGGTCGCGATGTCGCTCGTGTCGAGCGGCGCCACGTCGATGGGCGGACGCCGGACGGAGCCGGCGGGACTCAATTGCAGATACGAAAAATCGGTCTTGCAGCCCGGGCGGCCGGTAGGCTCCGGTACATGCAGCGACAGAGGCTTACTCTGACTCATAAACGCTTCCCCTTTGTAAGGTGACTTGCGGCAAGCATGATAAGGCTTACGGGCCTGCACACGAAGACCCCCGGCCAACTATTTTCATATTGCTATGCAGCATAAATGGGTCGTGCAGGCATACGGACCATGCGAAGCCTGAACCGTCGCGATGGCGGTACAGGCCCGTGACGGGCAGGCGTTGCGGATTGCGCGCCGCCTGCGGCGTCTGTAGTATGGATCGGGCGCAGGATGCGTGCATGCCCGTTCGCAGGCAAACATGAAAAAAACTGCCGTCGTCCTCTCTGGAAATGCATCCGACTTCCATGTCGGCATCAACGTGTGCGGGCCGATTTCCATTCGCCGGGCTTCATCGACGACCTGCAGGGCTTCCTCCACCGGATGGGTGCGCATCCGTCCAGCCTGATCCTCGAAGTGACCGAGCGCGGGCTGCTCGACCCGGTGGTGGCGCGCGAGGTCTCGGGGCTGCTGCGCAGGCATGGCTTCGCGCTGGCGATCGACGACTTCGGCGCCGGCTATTCGAGCCTGTCCTGCCTGGAGTCGCTGGAACTCGATTACCTGAAGATCTTCCGCAGCTTCATCGAGGCGATCGGCGCCGGCGCGCCGACCAGCCAGGTGGTGGGGCACATCATCCGGATGGCCAGGGACCTCGGCCTGCGGATGATCGCGGAAGGGGTGGAAAGCCAGGCGCAGTACGAGTTCCTGGCGCGCCACGGCGTGCAGTACGGGCAAGGCTGGCTGTTCGGCAGGCCGATGCCGTTTACCGAAGTGCTGCGGCGGATGGAGGCGATGGCGCAGGAAGAAGCGGGCACGGCGCGCGCCGCCGGCTGACGACACGATGGCGCGGTTACGACTCAGCCGCCGGCACGCTTCGCATCGTGCCCATGCCTTGCGAGCTCCCGCATCGCCTGCTCGCAGTGATCGCCCTGCAGTTCGATCACGCCGTCCTTGACCGTGCCGCCGGCGCCGCAAGCCGTGCGCAGGCCTTTACCCAGCGCGGCCAGCGCGATCGGGTCGAGGGCAAGGCCCTTGACGAGGGTGACGCTCTTGCCGCCGCGGCCCTTGGTCTGCAGGGACACGCGCAACACGCCGCTGCCGACGGGCGCCGCCTTCGCCTTGCAGGCACAGTTCGCGAGCGGCTGGCGGCATGCGGGACACATCCTGCCGCTTTCGGTGGAATAGACGAGGCCGCCCTCTGGATGACGCTTCATTGGATTGCTTGAGATCGTTAAGGTGGTACGGGCTTCATTCTAGCGTGTCGGATCGCGTTCATCGCGACGATCTGCGATATTTCAGGCTTGACTAGCTGTTATCCTTGGCGTAGTCAGACGCGTTGTTCATCAAGCTGCATTTTCACTGTTGGGGACCATTATGAACGCTAAACTAGTTGCTGCAACAATGCTGGCCTTGGCTGCATTCGCTGTCACGCCCTCATCGGCGCAGACGCTGAAGCCGGGCCTGTGGGAAATAAAGACTGCGGGTCAAGGCGGTGCCGGCAGTGGCAAGGCGATGTCCGAACAGATGGCACGCATGAAAAGCCAGATCGCAGCCATGCCAGCCGAGCAGCGCAAGCAATTCGAAGCGGCGATCCAGGCCGCCGAAGCAAACGATGTCCAGTTCACTGACGAAGGCATGACCATGAAACACTGCATCGGCAAGGACGACGCAGCGGAGTTTCATCAACTCGTCACCAGGGACGGCAACTGTACATCGCAGCGTTCGCCGATGGTTGGGGGAGTCGTCAAGCTGGAGGTCAGCTGCACCACACCCCCGGCCGCGGGCACCGGCAGCATCCGATTCCAGGGCGACACCGGGTACACCATGGAAATGACAATGACCGCCAAGTCCAGCGGCGGCAGCCACAGCAGCAAGATCGGCGCCTCAGGCAGATGGCTGGGTGCGAACTGCGGCAAGGTCAAGCCCGCCGTGCGTGGGCAATAGGGTCGCCACTGGCGTTCGCACCTGGATGCCGCTGCCCCAGGTTTTCGAGCATCTGTCGAGGAAGCTTACAACCGGCCGTCACGCCCGATAGAAAACAAGGACTTACATCACGGCACATGTTTTGCTTTAGTGAATGGCAGAACATGACGGAGAAGGTGATGAAAGCTTGCGTTCTACTGAAGTTGCTCGCGCTGGCGCTTCTGCTCGCGTCGTGCGGAGGACGCGAAGCAGCGCCGCCCGCGTCGAGCATGGCGACGGTCACCAGCAAGTCGTCGGCGCTGGAGGAACAGGCGGCCAGGCGCTACCATCCGATGGTGCAGCGCCTGTATCTGGCGTATTTCGGGCGTCCCGCCGATCCCGGCGGACTGGCATTCTATGCCGAGAAGTACCTGGAAGCCGGCGCGCCCTCGGATATCCCCGGGTTGGCGCGCGCCTATCCGTCCAGCCCCGCCATCCGGATGCTGGTCGACAGCTTCGGAAACAGCGCCGAGTCCAGGGGCATGTATGGGGGCGACGATGCCGCTTTCGTTGCCGCGATCTACCGCTACCTGTTCAACCGGGCGCCCGACAGCGCGGGCGCAGCGTTCTGGGTAACGCAGATCCGGGCCGGCACCGTGACGCGCGGCAGTGCGTCGCTCTCGATCATGGCCGGGGCCCAGGGAGGGGACGTCGCCGTCGTCGACCGGAAGGCGGGGGCGGTGTCCGCGTTCACCGATGCGCTCGACAGCGACATCCGGCGTCTCGTGTATGCGGGCCCCATCGCGAACGAGGCGGTGCGCACGATGATCGGGACCGTCGCCGCCTCCACCGCAGAGCCGGAGCTGGCGGAGCGCATCGAGACGACCATCCAGCACCTGCTGGGCACGCCCAGCCAGGTGACGCTCGACACCAGCATTCCAGCGTCGACCGCTGCCGCGGTCACGACGCTGGCGACGGTACGCGGCGCGGTTCCGTACGGGCAGGCGGTGCCGTCGATGGTGGACGAGCAGCCGGTGATGGCGCTCGACGCTGCCGGCAAGATGCGTGCCGCCGGTTTCACCACCAGCGGCGCGCGCGCCCTGATCGGCGCCCACTCCACTGCGCTGGCGCTGGTCCGCATGGCGCTTCCGGCGCCGGAGAGCCTGTCCTCCCAGCAGTTCAATGGCGTGATCGCCGCCACCCCCGGTTTTGCCGGCTTGCTGGCCGAGGTCACGGATGAGCTGGCGAAGGGAACGGCGCCCGCGGACGCGCCGGCGCTGCTGCGCACCGTGCTGTCGGTTGCGCGGCAGGCCGAGACCGGGCTGCTCCAGGGCGCACGACGGGCAGCGCTGGCGCCCTCGCCGGCGGCGCAGTCGCCCTTTCCCCATACGCTGGTGAGCCATCCGCGCGCGCTCGGGAAGATCAGCATCGGCCGCGACACCGTGCTGCACAATTCGACTTCCCTTGCCTGGACCGTACGCAGCTTCGACTACGGAGGCGCCGAGCTGGGCGAACCGGGCAAGGACAAGATTTTCCCGGCGCCGGCCAGTATCGGCGGCCGCATCGCCGGTCTACGCACGCTCACGCCGGTACAGGACGCCGGCCGCAGCTTCCGCCTGCGGGTCAGCCAGGATCCGCGGGCCATCAAGACCAACCTGGACAACATCGTCAAGGACATCCTGCTGGATCTCAGCGGCAAGTACGTCGAAGGAATGGCCGGCCTGTTCAAGGAGAATTGCGTCGCCGCGGTGGTCGGTACCGTCGGCCAGGTGCCCCGGCTGGTTGCGCTTGCCGAGGAACCCAACAGCGACAATCTGCTCAACGTGCTGGAAGCGAACCTTGTCACGGCTGTCCTCGACCAGGTAGCGACGGCGCCGATCGTGGCCAGCTGCTTCAAGGACTTCCGCGCCGCCGCCTTCATCGGCGCCAAGCTCGGGCTGCAACTGGCGTTCGCCAAGACGGCCGAAACCGGGATTGGGCTTGCAAGCCTGATCGAAAAGTACTGGTCCCTGGCGCACTTCTGGGGCACCAGGAAGGACCTGGTGATCTGCATGGACCGGAACAAACAGGTGGCCAATTGCGCGGCGCGTTTCCGCGTCAAGCCGGACCCGCTGCTGCTGTTCGCCGGCGACGCAGCGGAAGGAACACTCGAAGCCTTCGACGCCCAGGACGGGGCCACCGGCCTGCCGCTCAATGTCGAGGTGACGGGACCCGGCCTGCGCTTCGAGGACGGGCGGCTGGTCGCCATGGCCCCGGGGTCCGGAAGCCTGGTGATCCGCGATCCGGTCACCGGCGTGTCGAGCACCCAGTCCTCCACCGTCGCACTCGCGAGCTTCGACCGCAGGGTGGTGCCGCTGGCGGTCGGCACCAGCGCTACGGCGAACCTGGTGGGCCCGGCCGGAGCGTACGTGCGGGTCTACCGGGTCTCCGATCTGTACCGCTACACGGCGTCCGTGCCCGACGCGGTCCAGCTCACCCGCGTCGGCCAGACCGGGCTGGAAATCCGCCTCCTGAAACCGCAGCCTGTCACCATCACCGCCACCAACACGGTCGTCGCCCACAGCGTCACGCTCGAAGTGATTCCCTTCGATCTCAAGCCTTGCAGCGCCGGGATGGTCCCGCCGACCAGCTGTACTTCCACCCGGTTCCCCCACAAGAACGTCGTCAGCTTCGAGGTGGTCGGCGACCGGCTGGTCATCGAAGAAGACGCGCTGTACGACCAGCGCGAAGACCGGCACCGCTACTCGCAATGGACCACCGGGTCGACGAACTACTACGGCGGGGACCATCCGGAACTCGTTATCGATCTGGACAACAATGGCGAAATCCTCTCGCAGCGCGACAACCGCTATCTGGTGTCCTGCCCGGTGGCCGAAAGTATCCGCCCGGTCTACAACCAGGAACAGTTCATCGAGTACTACGTGATCCTGCACGACTTCCCGGGCGGGTACACGGACATCCTGTGCCGCGACCCTTCGGCCAGCATCCCGCTGACCAAGCAGTTCGCCCCGACGATGTATGAAACGCTGCCGCACTGGCTCTACAAGTATTCGCTGCCGCTGTCAGCGATCCTGTCGCCCGACGGCTACGTGCATTTGCATGTTGGACGCTACCGCAATGCGCCGTATTCCTTGAAGATCCGCTGACACCGAACCTGGACCCGCAAGATGGCCGATACAAGCAAACCACAGCTGAACTTCCTGCGCATTCCCGCTGGTGGCGACGTCGGTACGGGCGCGCTCCGGTTCGAGGTCGGCGCCGACGACGGCAACGGCAGCGGAATTTCGTATGTGCAAGTGGTGTTCGACCGGCCCCTTATCGACCCGCGCGGCGGATTCCTGTCGTTTTTCCAGTTCAGGGATGGCGAGCAGTCGACCATCGATGGCTTTGGCGACGCGACACCGGGGTATGCGATCTCGAATCTTGCGGTGAGCCCATCGACCGCGCCGGGTACCTACAACATCGCTTTCGTCGCGGTTGCGGACCAGGCCGGAAATACGAGCATCTACACCCCGGCGATGCTGCAGGCGATGGGCGTGGCCACCGCCATTACCCTCGTCAATCCGAAGGCGCCGCCGGCTCCGGGCGCGCAGGTCATCCTGAACGGCGCCGGCCAGATCGTCGGGAACGTCGCAAGCTTCACGGGAACGGCGCAGCCCGGGCAGACGGTCGAGGTGACCGGCCGCCGCGTCTACGAGGAGCCGCCCGGGTCGGGCCACAGCTACCAGCAGGACCTGGTGCTCGGCACCGCGAAGGCCGACGGCGCAGGACGATGGTCGCTGCAGGTGGCGGGGCTGAAGGACGGCCGCTACACGCAGGTCGCCGCCAAGCAGCTCGACGGGCAGGGCAATGCATCGGCGCCGAGCCAGCCCCTGTCCTTCGAGATCAACACGATGGTGCCGGGCGCGCCCGTGGCAGCGGTAGCGAAAGATGCGTCCGGCGTCAGCACGGCTGCGGTGAACCTGATCTGGGGCGAGGCGGCGCCGAATAGCACGATCACCATCGTCGAGGACGGGCAAGTAATGGGGACGACCCGGTCCGATGCCAGCGGCAGCTGGCATCTCAAGACGCCGGCCCTTGGGAAAGGCTTCCACAGTTTTGCGGTGTACACGGAAAACGCCGGCGGGCTGCAGTCCGCCCCAGCCATCCTCGAGCTCACCGTCGATCCGCAGCCGGGCATCCGCTTCACCGTGGCGAGCTTCGCCAACCAGACGAGCCACCCGGTGCAGCAGGCGGCCATCCAGGCCGGGCTGGACGAGGCGGCCGCCAGGTTCAACGCGGTGATCGACGCCGACTTCGAGGTCTTGCTGGCCACGCGCGCGCTCGTGCTGGGCGGGCGCGCCTACGCCAATGCAGGCGCGTCGGTCGCCGCACAGGTGGGCAGTGACGGCCAGGCTACGACGCCCCTGCTCAGCGACGCGGAACTCAACGTATCCGTCCCGTTTGCGGCGGTGCTGTCGCGGCCGGGAGGCGCCTACGAACCCTTCTCGGTCCAGGTATTCGTGCATGAAATGCTGCATGTGATGGGCTTCAATCGGGTGCCCGTGATGGACAGGTACATCGAGTACGTGGACGGCACGCCGTATTTCCACGGTCCGAACGCCATGGCGATCGTCGGCAAGCCGGTACAGATGAGCGAGGACCGGGCGCATGTCATGGACCCGCACGATGCCATCCATTCGGGCACCTCGCCGGAGTCGCCCTGGCTCGCACCTGGCAACCCGACCGCACCGCTATCGCCGCTCGACCTGGCGATGCTGAAAGATTTCGGTTACCAGATCAAGGACACGCTGGTGTCTTACGACGGCCGCACCTTCATCCCAGGCAGCCAGACAACGAACGTAGCGGGAACGGCCGGCATCGATACCGTCAAATATGCCGGCAAGGCGTCCGACTATCAAGTCAGGCTCCTGCAGTCGGCGGCAACGGTGACCAGGCTGGGCGATCCGCTTGACCGCGACAGCCTGTTTGCGGTCGAGCGGATCATGTTCGATGACCGTATGCTGGCCATCGATATCGACGGCAATGCGGGGCAGGCTTACCGGCTCTACCAGGCTGCCTTCAACCGCACGCCGGATCCAGGCGGATTGGGCTACTGGATCGCCCAGATGGACAGGGGCCTCGGACTGGCGGACGTCGCCGGCGAATTCTATCAATCGGCCGAATTCAGGAGCATGTACGGAAGCCACCCGACCAGTAGCGGCTTCCTCACCAGGCTGTACGAAAACATCCTGCATCGCGCACCCGACCAGGCGGGCTACGACTTCTGGCTGGACAAGCTCGACGGGAAGAATGTCTCGATGCAGCAGTTGCTGGCCTTGTTCAGCGAAAGCAGCGAGAACCAGGTCGCCCTGATGGGCGTGCTCCAGAACGGCGTGAGCTACACCCCATATTATGGGTGACCGGCCTATCCGCCAACGCGCCGAGCCGGGGCAGAGCGCACGGGCAGGCCGGCGCGAACGATGCGCCCGGAGCTGCCCCCCGGCGCGTCGTTCGCTGTGCGCGCAGTCTTATTGCACGACCGGCAGTTCGATATAGCTCTGGTTGCCGGCGTCGTGGTGCAGCACGTTATCCGCCACCACGCCCGTCTTCTCGCTCTCGTTCGGCCCGCCCGTGTTCAGGTTGCGCACGAACTTCGGGAAGTTGGAGGAGGTCACCTCGACCCGGATCCGGTGGCCCGCGCCGAACTGGATCGCGGTCGCGATCGGGGTCGGGCGGATCGTCACCACCTCGCCCGGCGTCAAGGGCGCTGGCTTGTCGAAGCCGTTGCGGTAGCGGGCGCGGAAGATGGTGTCGCCGACGATCCAGGCGGTGCCGTCCGGGGCGACGTCGACCAGCTTCACGGCGAAGTCGGTGTCCCTGGCATTCGACGAGACCTTCAGCACCGCGTCCACGAAACCGGCCACGCTGACCGGCTTAGGCAGCGGGTCGCTGGTGTACACCAGCACGTCGCTGCGCGCCTCGACCGGACGCTGGTCGAAGGCGCCCGGCACCACGATGCCGCCATTGCAGCAATCGCCGCCGCCGATCGTCTGCACCGGGTTCATTGGATCGTAGCGGTAGCGGTCCGCCGCCTCGTTGGCGGCTGGGGCCTCGGCGCTGAGGCGTCCGTCGCCGTACAGCGAGTTCGCCTTGCCGCCCGAGCGCAGGTACAGGCGCATCGGCTTGGCCTTCTCCGGCGGCCAGGCGCCCGCGCTCTGCCAGCGGTTGGCGCCCATCTCGAAGTAGCGCACCTGCGGGGTGGTGCTCGGGAAGGCTTTGGTGTCGCCCTTGAGCCAGCGGTCGAACCAGCCGTAAATGGCGCCGTCGACGTCGAAGCTGGTGTCGCCCATGTTGCGCTCGCCGATGGTGTTGTTCGGGCCCAGCCGCGAGAAGGCGCAGTGCACGTTCGGCGCCACCACCGCGTACTGGTTGGCGCTGGCTTCCTTGTCGGTGCCGGCCGCGCGTGCATGGTTGAACAGCTCGAGGTTCGGGCCGATCGAGACGTCGTACCAGCTGTTGAACCACAGCGCCGGCACGCCCCAGCCCATGCCTTCGTGGTACAGGCCGCCCTTGCGCCAGCCCGGGTCGGCCGGGGTGCGCTTGATCAGGGTTTCAAAAGTGCCGGGCGGCTCGCCGAGCGACGACAGCAACTGGTCGACCGGCAGGTGCTTGATCTGCCTGTTCCAGTCGACCTGCGGCTTCTTCGGATCCAGGTCGTTGTAGGCTTCGATGCGGGCGCGCATCTTTTCGTCCGTGATCGAGGCCGGCAGCTCCGCGCGCAGCGGATTGTCGACGCCGTACAGCCACACGAAGAACAGGTTGCGCGGCACGCCGCCCGTGTACCAGTTGCCTTGCTCCTGGAAGCGGCCGACCTTGCCGATCCCGGCGCCGGCCGCCATCGGCACCATGGCCGCATGGGCCGGGTGGTTCAGGCCGGCCAGGGCCAGCTGCCATTCGGCCGAGGAGGAGCAGCCCAGCGTACCGACCTTGCCGTTCGACCAGGGCTGCTGCGCAATCCAGGACAGGGTGTCGTAACCGTCGGTCTGCGGATTGCCCAGGATTTCCCATTTACCCTGCGAGAAATAGCGGCCGCGCTCGTTCTGGACGATGAAGGTGTAGCCGCGCTTGACCGATTCGAGCACGTAGCGCTGGGTCGAACCCTTGAGCTTGCCCTCGTTGTACGGGGTCTTCCACAGGATTGTCGGGAGCTTGCCGTTCGGGTTCTTCGGCATGTAGATGTCGGTCGACAGGCCTACGCCGTCGCGCATGGGCACCATCACGCTCAGGCGCGACGTGGCGATCCGCGCCAGTTCCTTCTCCAGCGCCTCCTGGCTGTACTTGGCATAGTCCTGGGCCGCGACGACGACGCTGGCGTCGGCCGCCAGCAGGGAAACGGCGACGACAGTGGCAACGATCTTGTTCAAGCTGACTCCTCCACACATGGTTGGTCGGCGCCCGGACGGCGGGTGGCCGCCCGGGGCAAGCGCATGGAGCATCACCGGCATCGGATCGACGCGATCGCGGCTCCACTGGAGTGCTACTTTATCAACAGCTTTGCTGTTGAGCTACCGCAACACGACAATTTAATGGGCCGTGCATGAAATGCGGCCGGGATGTCGCATTACGGCGTCTTTACGGCCGGCGAGGACACCGCCGTGGCGCCCGGGCCCTTCTTCTGGCGCAGCCAGTAGCCGAAGCCCAGCAGTGCCAGCCAGGCCGGCATCATCCATACCGACAGCTGCAGGCCCGGGGTCAGGTACATCACCACGATGATGCCGGCCAGGAATGCCAGGCACAGGTAGTTCGTGAGGGGAAACAGGGGGCTGCGGAAAGCGGTTGCCTGGCCGGCGGCGGCCTTGGCGCGCCGGAAGCGCAGGTGGCTCCAGCACACCATGCCCCAGTTGATGACGAGGGCGGCCACGGCCAGGCCCATCAGCATGCCGAAGGCTTCGCGCGGCAGGAAGTAGTTGATGCAGATGCAGATACCGGTGGCGACCGCGGACACGGCCAGCGCCGCGAGCGGCACGCCGCGCCGGCTCAACTTCAGCAGGGCGCGCGGCGCATTGCCCTGTTCGGCCAGGCCGAACAGCATGCGGCTGTTGGCGTACACGCAGCCGTTGTACACCGATAGTGCCGCCGTCAGCACCACCAGGTTGAGGACGTTCGCCACCGCATTGCTGTCGAGGGCCGCGAAGATCAGGACGAAGGGACTGCCGCCCGTGACCACCTTTTGCCACGGATACAGCATCAGCAGCACGGCAAGCGCGCCGACGTAAAAGATGGCGATGCGCCAGATAGCCTGGTTGATGGCGCGCGGAATGGTCCGCCCCGGATTGTCCGCCTCGGCGGCCGTGATGCCGATCATTTCCAGGCCGCCGAACGAGAACATGATCACCGCCATCGACAGGGCCAGGCCGGCAAAGCCGTTCGGGAAGAAGCCGCCATGCTGCCACAGGTTGGCCACGCCGGCCTGCGGGCCGGCCGTGTCGCTGATCAAGAGGTAGCAGCCGAACAGGATCATGCCGACCACGGCCGCAACCTTGATGATCGAGAACCAGAATTCAAGCTCGCCGAAGGCCTTCACGTTGAGCAGGCTGAGCAGGTTGACGAGGACGAAGAACGCGAGCGCCGAGACCCAGGTGGGAATCTCGGGGAACCAGTACTGGACGTAGATGCCGAGCGCGGACAGTTCGGCCATGCTGACGAGGATGTACATCACCCAGTAGTTCCAGCCGGAGACGAAGCCGGCCATGGGGCTGCCGTACTTGCTGGCAAAATAACCGAAGGAACCGGCGACGGGTTCGTCGACGATCATCTCGCCAAGCTGGCGCATGATGAGGAAGGCGACCAGGCCGGCAAGGGCGTAGCCGAGCAGGGCGGAAGGGCCGGCCTGCTGGATGGTCTGGGCGACGCCCAGGAACAGGCCGGTGCCGATGGCGCCGCCGAGCGCGATCAGCTGGATGTGGCGGTTCTTTAAGCCGCGTTTGAGTTCATGCTTCGCGTCGTCCATCGTTGGCCTTAAGGTGAAATCGAAGTTGCCTTAAAGCCAGCGATTCTACTGCATGGAAGGCCGCCGTGGACGGCCTTCCGGACGAAAGCTTCCTGCCGACGCTCAGAAGCGGCGGTAGCTGCGGCGGCCCATCGGGTAGCGCTGGGCGTACTTGCCGCCAAATTTCTTCCAGAGCAGGCCTGCAATGGCCATCATGATCATTTTACGCATGCTGTCCTCCATTCGTGATAGGGCTCGCCGCGCGGCGCGCGGCATTGCTGCTACCTTAGCAGGATTGCGGCATAGATGGCGCAGGACCTGCGTCACCTATTTTAGAACTCGTCGCGCCCGGCCGCTCCGACTACGTACCAGACGCGCAGTCCGACGTCGGAGAAGATCAGGTTCGCCATGCCGCCCCCGGCTACGTTCTTCAGAGTTTCAATGTTGAGCGGCTGGATGCCGGTGCGCTGCATCCACTCGTTGGCGTCCACCAGGGCGCGGTCGATGCCTTCCGGCCGGCCGAACTGGTGAAAGGAAAAATCCCTGAATGCGATCATCGTGTCTCCATGTGGTAGTTCCGGGGTGGTGGCGCGTGCAGCTGTTCAGCCGGGCATCGCGAAGAAAGCTAGCACGCCGCCCAGTGCGGCGGCCAGCATCAGCAGCAGGAAGCCCGACAGGCGCGCAAGCGCTTCCATGCGGCTGCCTCGCGGGCGGCTGCGCAGGAGGTAGACCGGGATGGCAAGGGGCGAGAGCGCGACGACGGCCGAGTTCATCCAGCGCGAGCGCCGGTACAGGCGCGCTTCGCTGTCGAGGCGGTACCAGTAATAGGGCAGGAAGTTCAGCAGGAAGGCCGACAGCAGGGCCCACCAGGCCGGCATGCGCATATGGGCTGCCGCGTGCAGGGCGTCGGCCATGCCGCAGGCAAACATGAGCACCAGCAGTGCCCACAGGGTATTCTTGGAAGTCATTGCGTTGAATCGGAAGCGAGGGGCGGAGCATAGCACCCGGACCAGGCGCCGAAATTCAACAAAAGTCACGAGGCTGCGGGAAGCTTCCGTTTATCAGCACTATTTCGGCAAGGTAAATACGTCCGCCACCAGCGTGCTCTCGCCGATCTGGCGGCTGGGCGACGCGGCATCGTGCACCACCAGCAGCGTTTCGAGGCCGTGGCGGCCGGCGCCGAACAGGGCGATGCCCTCGGGATGGTCGACGCCGTGCCCGAAGGGCAGCTCCAGCACCCGTTCGAGTTCATCCGCATGCAGTACGCATTCCTTGCCGGGCGCGGCGCCGCCGCGCCAGCGCAACACGGTGACCGGGCCATCGAGGTCCATGGTGGGGCCGGCCAGCACGAGGATGTCCTTGCCCTGCACGCACAGGTCGCGGATGCCAAGCCCGCCGAGGTCGAGGAAGTGCTTGCGGTACAGGCTGCCGTCGTCGGCGACCGGCGCCAGGCGCAAGCGGCCCGGCGCCTCGTCGTCGACGAGGGCGACTTCCACCACCAGCGCCCAGCCGCGCAGCACCGGGCCGCGCAGGCCCAGCAGCAGGTGCTTGCCGGCCACCGCCAGGCCCTCGATGTCGAAGCCATTGTCCTTGCCGGGAATGGCAAGGAAGGGGCCGAGGTGCTCGTCTTCGCGCAGCAGCGCGGTCAGCTCGTTGCCGTGCTCGTCGCCGCGCAGCATGGCCGCGCACCTGGGCTTGTCCTTGTGCGCGGCCTCGCGTGCGAGCGTAAAGCCTTCGCCTTCCGTGACCACCGGGATGCGCGCCAGCAGGTAACGGTTGGCATCGAAGCTGAGGCTGGCCAGGCGCCGGTGCGCCTTCTTGACGCCGTCGCCGGCCTTCGGCTGCCGGCGGCGCAGGCTGTGCGAGCCGGCCAGCCACAGGTACTTGCCGTCGCAGGCCAGGCCCTCGATATCGGCCTCGTTGATGTCGTCCGCCGTTTCGCCGTGCGGCGGCAGCGGCAGGTCGAGGAAATCGTGCAGCGCGTACTGCCGGTGCTCGCGCGCGTAGCTGCTCCTGCCGGTGCTGTCTTCCTCGCTGATGGTGAGGCGTTCGAGGCTCACCGATTCGTCATTGGCGACCCACAGCGAATTCCCCATGCGCAGGGCGACCGACAGGCCGTCGCGCAATTCCTTGCCGTAGCAAAGCTCATCGCGTTCCGGGTGGAACTCGAGCAGGACGATGTTCGACGGATGCATGTGCGTGCCCCTGGCTGCGTGCGATATTGCCGGGCTACGATAGCATGCGACCGGGCGGCGCGTCGCCCGGTCGGCGCGCCGCCGGCTCACCCCGGCACACCTCGGCACAGTTATTGCGGCTCAGCGCAGATATGGCGCGACGTTGCCGGCGATCCGCGCGCGCTCCTCCGCGGTAAGCGGCAGCGCGCTGAACGCCGCCCAGGCCTCGCGCGGCTTCATGTTGGTGGGCGTGGCGGCGTCGGAACCGTACAGGATCCTGTCGACGCCCACCATGCGGATGCGCTCGACCATCTCGCGCGCGTGCTGCGGGCTGATGTCCGGCGTGGCGATCGAGGCCACGTCGAAGTACAGCGTGCGGGTATGCGGGTCCTTGCGCGCGGCCGCCTCGGCGAACACGCGCATTACCTCGTTGGCCGGCGGGTCTTCGTAGCCCGGTCCCGCGCCAGCCAGGTGCGCCACCTGCACCATGGTGTCCGGGACCTCGGGCATCAGCTGTTCCAGGAAGGCGCGCGCCTGCGCTTCGCCATACGGGCGCTTGAGCGAGATGGAGGCGCGCATGTGGACCGCGATGGCCATGCGATGCCGGTTGGCCGCCCGGAACACTTCCTTCAGGCGCGCGAGGTGGGCCGGGTTGTCGAGCTGGACATCGGAATTCCCGAAGTGCATCTTGATCCCGTGGCGCAGGCCCGGGTGGGCCGCGCAGCGCGCCAGTTCGGCCAGCGCATAGTCCTTGAGCGGGTTGAAACCGCAGAAGGCGCGCAGGCGGCCGGGGTACTTCGCGGCCTGGGCCGCGGTCCAGTCGTTCTCCGCCTTCACCTTGGCGTATTCGTCTTCCACCACGCGCGAGGGGCGGCCGAACATGTAGGCGGTCGACATGACGGCGGCGCGGCGGATCCCGGCGCTGTCCAGCACGGCGATCAGCTCGCTCACCGGGAGCTCGCGCAGCGCGTCCGGCCCCGGCTTCGGATCGATCAGGGCGATGATGGGCGCGCTGAACAGGTGCTGGTGGTGGTCGGCGATGGGCGCGGCGGACCCGCCGGGGGCGGCTGCGGCGGTGGCCGCAAGAGCGGCGGCGGGCAGGGCGAGCAGCAGGATGGCGGCGGCGCGCAGCCTGGCGGACACGGAGGACATGGACAAACCTCTATCAAAAGAACGAGGCTTCAGCCTACCGGCTGGCGCTGGCGCTGTCCACGACAAATGGATGCATATGCCGCATGCCTGCCGCGGCGTGGAGACGATGCGCGCGTCAGGCCGCGGGACGCATTGCCTGCCCGGTCAGGCGCGCCGCATGCCAGCAGTCGAACATGCGGCGGAAGGCGTCGAACAGCTGGTTCACGAGGAAGTCGGCCGTGATGAATTCGTCCTCGGCCACGGTATGCATGGGCGGCGGCAGGACGGTGTGGCGCGCGATGTGGTTGGCCTCGGCGTGGCGGTGCACGCGGCCGAAGTAGTGCAGGCGCTCGGCGAGGCCCAGCTCGTCGACCAGCCGGTACATCGGTTCGTTGAAGCAGGAAAAGGTGGCTTCCAGCGCGCGGATGATGACCATGCGGTAGAACGGGGTGCGCCAGGTCTTGGCGAGGTGGATGGTGTGGTAGACGGTTTCGCGGGTGGCGTGGTTGGCGGGAGCCCAGATGTCGG
Organism: Telluria sp. ZB4P34; assembly: GCF_059686055.1. Classification (NCBI taxonomy): domain Bacteria; kingdom Pseudomonadati; phylum Pseudomonadota; class Betaproteobacteria; order Burkholderiales; family Oxalobacteraceae; genus Telluria; species Telluria sp. ZB4P34. Next base: position 98,329 of record NZ_JCASIF010000004.1, read on the forward strand.
TGAAGGCCTGGGCCGCCGGCAGCCGCAGCAGGCGTCGCCCGTGTTCGATGCTCTCCAGGTCGTCGAGGTACCACTGCCAGTGGAAGGCGTCCTCGTCGCAGTGCCGGTGCACGCTCTGCTGCAGGGGTGACCTGTCGCTGTTGTCGCGCAGCGCGGCCAGGATGTCCTTGAAGCCCATGGTAAAGAAGATCATGGCGGGAATGAAGGACAGGCGCAGGAACGGGTCGACCCTGGCATCGGCCATGTAGATGCACAACGCACTCTGGCTAAGGCGCGCCATGCGCGCCTCGAGTATGTCGTCGAGAAAATCCATGACTTGAGTAGGGTCCTTGTGTGCTTGGGCAACGCCGGCGCGTGGAATTCGGGGGCCGCTTTCGCTGCGCCGCACAGGTGCAGCGTCACAGCCTGCAAGGAGTATAGGGAAACGCCGGGACCGGGTCCTCCCCCATCTCTGGGGGAACATTTGTTGCGCTATAGAATGGTCACCACGACGCGCCGCCGGTGTGGCGCCGTGCGGTGCTCGTACAGGTAGATGCCTTGCCAGGTTCCTAGCAGCAGGCGGCCCCCGCCCACCGGCACGCTCAGGCCGGAGCCGGTGAGCATGTTGCGCACGTGGGCCGCCATGTCGTCCGGACCTTCGGCATCGTGGCGGTAGGCCGGGTCGCCGTCCGGCGCGAGGCGCGCCAGCACGGTCTCCAGGTCGCGCCGCACGTCGGGGTCGGCGTTCTCGGTAATCAGGAGCGAACAGCTGGTGTGCTGCACGAACACGTGGGCCAGGCCGCACGCCACGCCGGAGGCGCGCGCCACTTCCGCCACCGCCGCGGTGATGTCGCGGGCGCCGCGTCCCGGCGTCGCGATGTCGAGGATGGCCTGGTGCGCCATGGCTTTCTCCTGTTGGTGCGGCTCAGGCCGCGGCGGGTTCGCTGTCGATGGCGCCCAGCAAGGCCAGCACCTCGTCGAGCGGAGCGGGGCGGGCGAACAGGTAGCCCTGCATGCAGGGGCTGCCGTGCTGGGTCAGGTACTGGACCTGCTGGGCGGTCTCGATGCCCTCGGCCACCACGCGCAGGCCGAGGTGCTCGGCCATGGCGAGGATCGACTGCACGATCGCGGTGCCGTTGACGTCGTTCGGGGTGTCGCGGATGAAGCTCTTGTCGATCTTGAGTTCGTACAGCGGCATGCGGCGCAGGTAGGCCAGGTTCGAGTAGCCGGTGCCGAAATCGTCCACCGAGAAGCGGATGCCGAGTGCGGACAGTTCGTGCATGCGGGCGATGGTGTCGTCCAGGTGCGACACCAGCAGGCCTTCGGTGACCTCGAAAATCAACTGTTCCGGCGGCGCGCCGGTCTCTTCGAGCACGGCGCGCACCTGGGAAACGAAGTCGGGCTGGCGGAACTGGGCAGGGCTGACGTTGATCGACAGCGGCAGCGGGTGGCCGGCCTGCTCGAGGCGCAGCCAGGCGGCGCAGGCCTGGCGCAGCACCCACTTCCCGAGCGGGACGATCAGGCCAGTGGATTCCGCAATCGGGATGAACACGTCCGGCGGCACCAGGATGCCGTCGGCGCGGCGCCAGCGCATCAGGAGCTCGGCGCCCACCGGCCGCTGGCGGCCGTCGACCTGCAGCTGCAGGTGCATGGCCAGCTCGCCCTTCTCGAGCGCCAGCGCGAGGTCGCGCTCGAGCGTGAACTTCTGCTCGGCTGCGGCCAGCATGCCGGTCTCGAACAGGGCCACGCCGTTACGGCCTGCAGCCTTTGCCTGGTACATCGCGGTATCGGCTTCGCGCAGCAGGTCGAGGCCGGTCTGACCGGGACGCAGCGGCAGGGCCACGCCGATGCTGCCCGAGGAGCGGTAGACGTGCTCGCCGATGGCGACTTCCTCGCCGAGCGCGGCCAGCACCTTGCGCGCCAGCCCCATGGCCGACTCGGTGGCCAGCGCTGCGTCGTGGCCCAGGTCGCCCAGCAGGATCACGAATTCGTCGCCGCCGAGGCGGGCCACGGTGTCGCGCACGCGCACGGCCGCCACCAGGCGCTCGGCCGCGTGGCGCAGCAGGGCGTCGCCGGTGGCGTGCCCGCGCGCGTCGTTGACGTACTTGAAGTTGTCGAGATCGATGAACAGGACCGCCCCGAGGGTGCCGCCGGCGTCGCGCGCGGCCACCAGGGCATCGAGGCGCTCGGTGAACAGGCGGCGGTTGGGCAGGCCGGTGAGTACGTCGTAGAAGGCCAGGTGGTGGATCGCCTTGGCCGAATTGCGGCGCTCGGTGACATCGCGCCCGACCACGACCCAGTGCGTGCTGCGCCCGTCCTCGCTGGCGAAGGGGACCATGTCCATTTCGGCCCAGAAGGGCTCGCCATCCTTGGTGTAGTTGAGCAGCTCGGCGCTGACCGCTTCGTTGCGCGCCACCGCCTGCAGGATGCGCGCCACCACTTCCGGGTCGGTGTCGGGACCGTGCAGCAGGCGCATGCTGCGTCCGATGATCTCCTCGCGCCGGTAACCGGTGCGGCGCTCGAAGGCTTCGTTGGCGAAGATGATCGGCTGCTGGGCGTCCGGGAGGTCCACCGCGCGCGCGATCAGCACCATGTCGTTCAGGCGCGCCACCGCGGCGGAGGTCAGGCGCAGTTCGGCGTTCAGCTCATGCAGCCTGTCCTGCTTGGCCGCCAGGGTGTCGGCGAAGCCCTGCACCTCGCCCAGGGTCTGGGACAGGCCCTTGAGCAGGGCGCCGCAGGCGACCGTGATGAGGGCGCCCACGCACAGGTAGTTGAGGGTGACCACCAGCGTGGCCAGCACGCCCCCGTCGCCCAGCCCTTCGACCACCAGCCTGGCGTGTCCGGACAGGCCGAGCGCGAGGATGGTCGCCGCGCTCAGCACGAGGGCCGCCAGCGCCTGCCGGGTACCGAGCAGCACCACCGCCAGCACGGGCGGCCCGATCAGGAAGATCTGGCTCACCGCGCCGACGGTGAGCATCAGGCCCACGCCCACGAGGAAGAGAACCGCCAGGAAGTTCAGCACGCGCAGGCGGTAGGGGAGGCGATCGCACCACCAGATGGCGAACAGCCAGGCCAGCGCGACGCCGTCCATCAGCGCGACCTGCCACAAGCCGTCGGCCAGTGCCAGCACCGTGCTGGGAAGCGCCGCCACGGCGCCCACGACCAGCACGGTCGACATCAGGGTCGAGAAGATGCGCGTGCGCCAGTGCGCGAGGTCGTCGAACTGTTTCATGCAGTTGCCCTCCCGGTACGCCCGATGAAAAAGTTGCTGCCAGCGCAGGTTACATTAACTAAAGGAAATGATACAGGAATGTTGCCGACTTATCACAACAGCGGGCGCGCCGATCCTTGACACCGGCAGCGCGTTGCGCCGACCCGGTCCGGTATGGAAGCGGCTCAGGCCACGTGCCCCAGCCCCAGGTTGCGGTTGGCCGGCACCGCCACGTCCATCAGCTTCGGCCGCGGCAGGTCGAGGGCGGCCATGAGCGCCACGAATTCCTCGCGCGTGCGGCCGGCCAGGCGTGCGTTGGTGCGCTTTTCCCAGCCGATGGTCGACACCGACTGGCCCTTGTAGTCGTGGCCGGGCCAGACCCGGGTGGCGTCGTCCAGCGCGAACAGCTTGCGGATGACGCTGTCGTACAGTGCTTCCGCGCTTCCGCCCTGGAAATCGGTGCGGCCGCAGCCGTTCACGAGCAGGGTGTCGCCGGTGAACAGGTTGCCGCGCCACAGGTAGCACATGCTGCCTGCGGTATGGCCAGGGGTATGGATCACGGCGATGTGTTCGCGCGCACCAAAACGGATCAGGTCGCCGTCGTTGAGCTGGACTTCGGCCGGCGGGATGCCGCAGCCGCTCGGCACGCAGGCCTTGGCGCCAGTCAGCTGGCGCAGCCTGCCGGCCGAGGTCACATGGTCGGCGTGGGCGTGGGTCTCGAGCACGTGGGTCAGCGTCAATCCGAGCCGCTCGACGTGCGCCAGGTCGCGCTCCCAGTGGCGGTCGACCGGGTCGATGATCACGGCGTCACGGCTGTCCGGCGCGGACAGGATATAGGTGTAGGTCGAGGATTCGGCGTCGAACAACTGGATCGGGTTGACTTGCATGGGCTCTCCTGGATGCGGCGATGTTGTACCACAGGATGTCGGTACAGGGAAGGCCGGGAAAAAAAGTCTCCCGCGCACGTCCAGTGCTTAACTATACTAGCGACAACTTTTTATAACAAAGCACGACCATCCACAGGAGACAGACTTGACATCCCCACAGCCATCCCGCCCTTCGCGCCTTGTTGCGCTGTTCGCGCTGACCGCCATCGCTGCCGCCACCGGCGCTGTTGCCGCGCCGAAGGCCAGGCCGACCGTTGCCGAAGCCGAGAAGTTCATCGCGGCCACCGAGACCCGCTTCGCCGACGAATACGAGAACATCGCGCGCGCCCAGTGGATCGGCGCGAACTTCATCACCGACGACACGGAAGCGATCGCCAGCTATTTCGGCGAAAAGGCCCTGAACTCGCAGGGTGAGGCGGCCCTGGCCGCGCGCCGCTACAACGGTCTCAAGCTCAAGGAAGATTCGGCGCGCAAGCTCAAGCTGCTGCAGTTGACCCTGATGCTGTCGGATCCGAAGGAGCGCGCCGCCTACGCCGCCAAGCAGGCGGCCCTGTCGGGCGCCTACGGCAAGGCCAAGTACTGCCCGAGCGAATCGAAGGATGCCTGCCTGCCGCTGGGCGAACTGGAAAAGACCCTGGCGACCAGCCGCGATCCCGCCAGGCTCAAGGATGCCTGGATCGGCTGGCACCAGCAGGCGCCCAGCTACAAGCAGACCTATGTCGACTACGTGGCCCTGTCCAACAAGGGCGCGCGCGAAATGGGCTTCGCCGACACCGGCGCCCTGTGGCGCTCCCAGTACGACATGAAGCCCGAGGAGTTCGCCGCCGAGATGGAGCGCATGTGGCAGCAGGTCAAGCCGCTCTACGATTCGCTGCACACCTACACCCGCCTGAAGCTGCGCCAGCACTACGGCGCCTCCGTGGTCCCGGCCAGCGGTCCGGTGCCGTCCCACCTGTTCGGCAATATGTGGAGCCAGAACTGGGAGCACATCTACCCGCTGCTCAAGCCGGCGACCGGCGCAGGCAGCTTCGACCTGACCAAGGTGCTGGTCGACCGCAAGATGTCGGCCAAGGAGATGACGCAGTACGCGGAGCGCTTCTACACCTCGCTCGGCATGCAGAAACTGCCGGAGACCTTCTGGACCCGTTCGCTGCTGACCAAGCCGGCCGACCGCGACGTGGTGTGCCATGCATCGGCCTGGAGCATCGACCGCAAGGACGATGTGCGCATCAAGATGTGCATCCGGCCGACCTCGGAGGAATTCAAGGTCATCCACCATGAGCTGGGCCACACCTATTACCAGCTGGCCTACAAGAACCAGCCGATCCTGTTCCAGACCGGCGCCAACGACGGCTTCCATGAAGCCATCGGCGACACGGTCGCGCTGTCGATGACGCCGAGCTATTACCAGCAGCTGGGCCTGATGGACAAGGCGCCCGAGGCCGGCGCCGAGATCGGCGAGCTGCTGCAGACCGCCCTGTCCAAGGTGGCCTTCCTGCCGTTCGCCTACTCGGTCGACAAGTGGCGCTGGGACGTGTATGCCGGCAAGGTCAAGCCGGACGACTACGACAAGACCTGGTGGCAGCTGCGCGAGCAGTACATGGGCGTGGGCCGTCCGGCGCCGATGGCGGCTGGCGGCTTCGACGCCGGCGCCAAGTACCACGTGGCGGCCGACGTTCCCTATGCACGCTACTTCCTGGCCCACCTGCTGCAGTTCCAGCTGCACCGCTCCCTGTGCGCCGAAGCCGGCTACAAGGGACCGCTGCACCAGTGCTCGATCTACGGCAGCAAGAAAGCGGGCGCCAAGCTGCAGAACCTGCTCGAAATGGGCGCCAGCAAGCCGTGGCAGGAGGCCTTGAAGGCGGCCACCGGCGAAGAGCGGATCGACGGCTCGGCGCTGCTCGACTATTTTGCGCCCTTGAAGACCTGGCTGGACGAGCAGAACACGCAGCTCGCTGCTGTTGCAGTCAAGCAGTAACAGCGATGAGCCGGGCAGGGCCGTGCCATACGGCCTTGCCCTTTCCTTACCATGCGTCGGCTATCGTCAGGGCAGGCCGCGCGTTGCGTTTCAGTCGGCCGCTTGCAAACCGTTTTCCCGGCACCAGTGCCGCAGTGCGCTCGTGGTGGCGTCCGCGTGAAAACCCTCCCAAGCTTGGCCGAGACCGCGCTGTTCCAGCAGGCGCGCGAAGCCTTCGGTGTCACGGTCGCGGAACATGTCGCGCACCGCATCCTGGTCGTCGGCCAGGTGGGTGGCGGCGAAGCGGAGCACCAGCCCATCGCCGATGCCGAGCGTGCCTGCCGGCGGCACTTCCACATAGCCGCCACCGCCAGCGGACACCGACGGCATCGGCGCCTCTTCGTCCATGTACTCGTCGTTCAGCAGGTGGATCATGCCGGTCTCGCGCGACACCAGGGCAGTGACCGATCCGGCGCCGTCCTCGACCAGCATGGCGGCCCGTTCGAGCTCGTCCAAATCGACTGTTGTCATGGCAACTCCTGTGTGGGTAGTCCGAGCCAGGCAGTATGCAGCGCCGCAAGGGACAGGTGCGCACGCCTGGCGGCGACGGCCTCCCCGCTACGGCGCCAGCGCCTCGAGCTTTTCGCTGAGCGTCGCCTCGGACACTTCGCCCACATGGCGGGCGCGCAGCACGCCGCGGGCGTCGTAGAACAGGGTGGTCGGGTACCCCGCCGCCCCGGTGCGGGCCGCTACCTGGCCGGCCGGATCGATTACCACGTTCTGCAAGCGCAGTCCCTGCGCCGAGAGAAAGCGCGCGACCGCCTGCGCCGATTCGCCCTGGTTCACGAACACGAAGGCGACGTCGGGGCGCTTCGCCTGCATTGCGCCGAGCGCCGGCATCTCGCGCCGGCACGGCGGACACCAGGTGGCCCACAGGTTCACCACCAGCGGCCGGCCGGCGAAGCTGCGCAAGGGGACCTCGAGGCCGTCGAGGCGGCGCACGTTCAGTTCGGGCAGTGGCGCCAGGGGCGGCGCAAAAGCCTGCAGCAGCAGCGTGCCGCCCAGCCAGATGGCGATCCCGGCCAGCGCGGAAGCCAGTACGGGACGGCGCAGGGCCGCATGGCGGCGGGTCAGCTCGGCGCCGACCACGCAGGCGACCAGCAGGCCGGCCGTGGCGTCGAAGCCGCCGTCGCGGAAGTCGAGTGCGGTCCAGGGACGTTCCGCGAACAGGTCGTGGTGGCGCAGCACGAACACGGCGCGTGCGGCGATGAAGCAGGACAGCGTCATCTTCCACAGCACCGGGCCCGCATCCAGGCCGCGCCGACGGGCGAACCAGCCGGCCAGCAGGTTGGCGGCCAGCAGGCCGCCCAGCACCAGCATCACGGTGGTGGACAGGACCACCGGCCCGAGCTTGACGACATCCATCGCCTTTCCCCTTGTTGAGATGGCGCGACTCTAGCGCGGCTGGCTTAACAGAAGATTAATGAGGCGTATTCCACGCGCGGCGCGCGCAACGGGACCGGGCGGGACCGGGCGGGGCAGGGCGCGATCAGTCGCGCTCCGGCTCCGGGTCCTGCTGTTCGTAGCGCGACACCATGATGCGGTCGATGCGGTTGCCGTCCATGTCCACGACCTCGAAGCGGAAGCCTTGCCAGTCGACGATGTCGGCCGCCTTGGGAATGTAGCCCAGCTGGTACAGCAGGAAGCCGGCCAGGGTGTGGAAGGCGCCTTCCTCTTCGCCCGGGAAGACCTGCGCGGTCTCCAGCAGGTCGCGGAAGCGGTCGAGCGACACGCCGCCGTCGAGCAGCCAGCTGCCGTCGGCGCGCTGCACGGCGTCGGCGTCGTGCTCCTCGCCGGCCACCGTCACGTCGCCCACCAGGGCGCTCATCACGTCGCTGAGGGTGACCATGCCCTGGATGTCGCCGTATTCGTCGACGATCAGGGCCAGTTCGGCGCGGTTCTTCTTGAACATCTCGAGCAGGGCCATCGCGCTCACGGTCTCCGGCACGTACAGCAATTCCTGCACTGCGTCGTCGAGAGCGATCGCGTCGAGCGAGCCGGCGCGCACGGACTGGGCGAACAGGTCGCGCGCCATCACGTAGCCGAGGATGTGCGAGCGGTCGCCGCGGCAGACCGGATAGCGGCTGTAGGGGTTGGCGCCGATGGTTTCCAGGTTGCGCTGGCGGTCTTCCTCGAGGTCGATGATGACCAGGTCGACGCGCGGCGTCATCAGGGACTTCAGGTGCTGGTCGTCCAGGCGCAGGGCGCGCTGGACGATGTCGTATTCGGTTTTCTCGAAGACGCCGGTGTCGGCCCCTTCCTTGATCATGCCGGCGATGTCTTCTTCGGTGGGAGCATCTTCCTTCGCTTGCCTGATGCCGATGACACGCACCAGGGCGTTCGTGCTCAGCGACAGGAACCTGACGAAGGGCGACATCATCACCGACAGGACGCGCAGCGGCTGGGCGATCAGGATGGCCGTTGCTTCCGGGAAGGCCATGGCAATACGCTTTGGAACCAGCTCGCCGAAGATGATCGATGCGATCGTGATGAACACGACTACCAGCCCGGTGGCGGCTTCGCGCGCATAGGGCGCGATCGCTGGAATGGTCTGCAGGTGGGCGGCCAGGCTGCTGGCGAGCGAGGCTTCGCCGAAGGCGCCGTTGAAAATGCCGATGACGGTAATGCCGACCTGGACAGTGGAAAGGAAGTTGCTGGGATCCTCGGCCAGGTCGATCGCCGCGCGCGCGCCGCGGCTGCCATCTTCGGCGCGCCGTTCGAGGCGCATGCGCTTGGCCGAGACCAGTGCCAACTCGCTCATGGCGAACACTCCGTTCATCAGGATGAGGAAGGAGATGATCAATATGTCGGTCAACACTGGCGCTCGGCCTCCGTCGGACTATCCGGGCCGCGACCGGGCGCGCCGGAAGGCGGCGCACGCCGCATCATCGCATGCCGGCGCAGGTTTGCGCCACACGCATTGTCAGGATGCCATCACGGAGCGTCGGGCCGGAAATGCTTGCCTATGCCCGCCCAGCACTGCTGGTAGTCCGGCTGCAGCTGCGGCGAGGCCAGCGCCTGCGCGGTCGGCGCCAGCACGTTGCGGGTCTCGAACATGAAGGCCATGGTGTCCGCCACCTTGTGCGGCTGGCTGGTGTCGGCGCCGCTGGCCTTCTCGAAGGTGGCGGCGTCCGGACCGTGCCCGCTCATGCAGTTGTGCAGGCTGGCCCCGCCCGGCACGAAGCCATCTGCCTTGGCGTCGTAGGCGCCGTGGATCAGGCCCATGAACTCGCTGGCGACGTTGCGGTGGAACCAGGGGGGGCGGAAGGTGTCTTCGCCGACCAGCCAGCGGGGCGGGAAGATGACGAAGTCCAGCGTGTCCACGCCAGGGGTGTCGCTGGGCGCCTGCAGCACCAGGAAGATCGAGGGGTCGGGGTGGTCGTAGCTGATCGAGCCGATGGTATTGAAGTGGCGCAGGTCGTATTTATAGGGGGCGTAGTTGCCGTGCCAGGCCACCACGTCCAGCGGCGAATGGCCGATGCTTGCCCTCCACAGGCCGCCGCAGAACTTGGCCACCAGCTCGAAGTCGCCCTCGACATCCTCGTAGCGCGCGATTGGGGTGAGGAAGTCGCGCGGGTTGGCCAGGCCGTTCGAGCCGATCGGGCCCATGTCCGGCAACTGCAGCAGGGCGCCGAAGTTCTCGCAGACGTAGCCGCGCGCCTGGCCGTCCGGCAGGCTCACGGAAAAGCGCACGCCGCGCGGAATCACCGCGATCTCGTGCGGCTCCACGTCGAGCAATCCGAGTTCGGTGGCGATCGCGAGGCGCCCCAGCTGCGGCACGACCAGCAGTTCGCCGTCGGCGCTGTAGAAGTAGCGGCCTTCCATGTCGCGGTTGGCGGCGTACAGGTGGATCGCACAGCCGGTCATGGCTTCGGGCGAGCCGTTGCCGGCCATGGTCACCCAGCCGTCGATGAAATCGGTCGGCGCATCGGGCAGGGGCAGGGGGCTCCAGCGCAGCTGGTCCGGCGGGGCCGGGGTGTCGAAGCGGCTGACGATCCTGCCTGCGTCGATCGGCGTGAACCGTCCATGCACGGCGGCCGGGCGGATCCGGTACAGCCAGGAGCGGCGGTTGTGGCTGCGCGGGGCCGTGAAGGCGGTGCCGGAAATCTGCTCGGCGTACAGGCCGTAGGGCACGCGCTGCGGCGAATTGCGGTGCCGCGGCAGGGCGCCGGGCAGGGCCTCGGTGGCGAATTCGTTGCCGAAGCCGCTCATGTAGGCGCTCGCGGGCGCGCTGGCGGCGTCAAGCTGGCGGCCAAGGTGCTGGCTCATGTTTTCTCCTGGCGGATGGAACGGGGATGGGGATCGCCGCCACTGTAGAAGAATTCAGCATGTTTTACGAGATGAATAGAAAAATGTAGACTATTCACCATCTAAATATAGCTATGCTCGCGCCGGACGCAGGCCGACAATGCAGCCCACGCCATGATCGAACCGCACACCATCGACCTGAACCTGCTGTCGGTCTTCCAGGAAGTCTACCGGGAACGCCAGATCTCCTCGGCGGCCCGCAAGCTGGGACTGAGCCAGTCGGCGGTGAGCAATGCGCTGGCGCGGCTGCGGCGCGCTTTCGGGGACGAGCTGTTCGTCCGCACCGCGGCCGGCATGCAGCCGACGCCGCTGGCGACGCAGATGGCCGAGCCGATCGGCGTGGCGATGGCACAGGTGGCCCTGGCGCTGAACCAGCGCAGCCGCTTCGACCCGGCCACCAGCCGGCGCCGCTTCGTGCTGGCGATGACGGACGTGGGCGAGATCTACTTCATGCCGGCGCTGATCGAGCGCTGCCGGGTGCTGGCGCCGCTGGTGGAAATCAGTTCGGTGCGCGCCGGGGCGGCGCTGCTGAAGGAAGATATGGAAGGCGGCAGGGTCGACCTGGCGGTCGGTCCTTTCGAAGACATCTCGGAAGCGCTGTACCAGCGGCAGCTGTTCCGCCAGCCCTACGTGACGATGTTCCGCAAGGGGCATCCACTGGGCCGGGGCGAGATGACGCTGGAGCGCTTCGTGAAGGCCGAGCACATGCTGGTGGACTCGCGCGAGACGCCCTACGAGCGCATCAACGGGCTGCTGGCGCGTGCCGGCATCGGACCTGCGGTGCGCTTCCGGGTGCCGCATTTCACCGCGGTGCCGTATATGGTGAGCAGCTCCGACCTGGTGGTCACGGTGCCGCAAAAGCTGGCCGAACGCGCGGCGCTGCCCTTCGGCCTGGAATGGATCGCGCCGCCGCTCGAGCTGCCGCCGCTGCAGACCAATGTGTTCTGGCACCGGCGCTACAACCAGGACCCGGGCAACCAGTGGCTGCGCGGCCTGCTGGCGGAAGTGTTCGCAGAATGAGATTGAACGAACGGCCATGACCGGCACCCATGGCCGCTGACCAACGACACGCAATGACAATGAGGGAATAGAAATGGCAGACCTGTTTGAGAATCCCATGGGCCTGATGGGCTTCGAGTTCGTCGAGTTCGCGTCGCCCACCCCGGGTGTGCTGGAGCCGGTGTTCGAGGCGCTGGGCTTCACCAAGGTGGCGGTGCACCGCTCGAAGCAAGTGGTGCTGTACCGCCAGGGCGGCATCAACTTCATCGTCAACAACGAGCCGAAGAGCCACGCCGCCTACTTCGCGGCCGAGCACGGGCCGTCGGCCTGCGGCATGGCCTTCCGCGTCAAGGATGCGCACAAGGCCTACGCGCGCGCGCTGGAACTGGGCGCCCAGGCCGTCGAGATCCCGACCGGTCCGATGGAGTTGCGCCTGCCGGCCATCAAGGGCATCGGCGGCGCGCCGCTGTACCTGATCGACCGTTTCGACGACGGCGTCAATGCGGGCAAGTCGATCTATGACATCGACTTCGAGTTCATCGAGGGTGTCGAGCGCAATCCGGCCGGTCACGGCCTGTCGATCATCGACCACCTGACCCACAACGTCTACCGCGGCCGCATGAGCTTCTGGGCGAACTTCTACGAGAAGCTGTTCAATTTCCGCGAGATCCGCTACTTCGACATCAAGGGCGAGTACACCGGCCTGACCTCGAAGGCGCTGACCGCGCCGGACGGCATGATCCGCATTCCGTTGAACGAAGAGGGCAAGCAGGGCGGCGGCCAGATCGAGGAATTCCTGATGAAGTTCAACGGCGAGGGCATCCAGCACATCGCGCTGCTCACCGATGACCTGATGAAGACCGTCGACAGCCTGCGCGCCGCCGGCGTGCCCCTGATGAGCGCCCCGCCGGCCACTTATTACGAGATGCTGGACGAGCGCGTGCCGGGCCACGGCGAGAACGCCGAGGAGCTCAGGAAGCGCGGCCTGCTGCTGGACGGTACGGTGACGGACGGCCGTCCGCGCCTGCTGCTGCAGATCTTCTCCGAAACCCAGCTGGGACCGGTGTTTTTCGAGTTCATCCAGCGCAAGGGCGATGACGGCTTCGGCGAAGGCAACTTCAAGGCGCTGTTCGAGTCGATCGAGCGCGACCAGCTGCGTCGCGGGGCGATTGCGGGGGCGACAGCGGAGGTATAAGCCTTCGGCGCGGCTCTTGAACGTCAAATTGGGCTCCCGCGCTCGCGGGAGCGACGGTCTTCCGGACGTCGCAGGAATCGCGCGGTAAGGGTATTGAGCCTTCCGCCAATGTCTTCCCGCGTAGGCGTGGACCCGATTCCTTCGCGTTCCAATAACGCCCGCGCGGCGCACGCCGCCCCATTCACTTTGCTATCCTGTGCGCTTTGCCCCACCCAAAGCCGCATGCTCCCCGCCTTCACCATCCTCCTGCTGTTCCAGTGTCTCGGCGAAGGCATTGTCTTCCTGTTTTCGCTGCCCATCCCCGGCCCGGTGGCCGGCATGCTGCTGTTGATGGTCGCGCTGCTGGCCTGGCCCTCGCTGCAGGCGCGGATCGAGGAAGCCGCCAACACGCTGCTGTCGCACCTGTCCCTGCTGTTCGTGCCGGCCGGCGTCGGCATCGTCGCCGCGGCCGCCAGCGGCAGCGGCCACTGGCTTGCCATCCTCGCCGCGCTGGCGAGCAGCACGCTGCTGGCCCTGGCCGTCACCGGCCTGCTGCTGCGCGGCCTGGATGACAGGGGCGCGACCACGAAAGACAAGGATGCTTGAAGTACACGAGCTCGGCCAGCTCGGCCGCTTCTGGGTCTACCTGTCCGCATCCCCGCTGCTGGGCCTGACCATGACCCTGTGCGCCTACCTTGCCGCGCAGCGCGTCGCGCGTTTGCTAGGGAACGCACCGCTGGCCAACCCGGTCGCCATCTCGGTTGCCCTGGTCGCGCTGCTGCTGTCGGCATCCGGCATGTCCTACGAGCGCTACTTTGACGGGGCCCAGTTCGTCCACTTCCTGCTCGGCCCGGCCACGGTGGCCCTCGCGCTGCCGCTGGTGCGCCAGTTGCCGCGCCTGCGCCGAGCCGGGCCGCTGCTGGCCTGCGCGTTGCTGCTCGGCTCGGTGACGGCGATCGTGGCCAGCGTCGGCTGCGCGCTGCTGCTCGGCGCCACGCCCGAGTTGGCCGCCACCCTGGGGCCGAAATCCGCGACCTCGCCGATTGCGATGGCGGTGTCGGAAAGGCTGGGTGGCATCCCGGCCCTGACCGCCGCGCTGGTGATCGGCACCGGCATCTTCGGCGCCATCAGCGGTCCCTGGCTGTTCGACCGCCTGCGCATCGGCTCGCCGGCGGCGCGCGGCTTTGCGCTCGGCCTGGCCGCGCATGGCGTCGGCACGGCGCGCGCCTTCCAGGTGAGCGCCGAGATGGGTGCCTTTGCCGGGCTGGCCATGGGCCTGAACGGCGCGTTGACCGCGCTGCTGGCGCCCTGGCTGGTGCCGGTCGTGATGGACTGGTTCGCCTGAACCTGCACGCCTTGTTGAACATGCCTTTAGGCAGCGTCGCGCCGTCAATCTGACCCACTTGCTAGACTCCGGCGATTCAGGCGGCCGCTCCGGCCGCCCGCAGATCAGGGAGTATCGATTGTCTCTACCTAACAAGAAAATCAGTCTGGGCCTGCAAGGGGCTGGATCCTACGGCGCATTCACCTGGGGCGTGCTCGACCGGCTGCTGCAGGAGGAATGGCTCGACATCGGCGCCATCAGCGGCACCAGCGCCGGCGCCATCAATGCCGCCGTCGTGGCGGACGGCTACGCCCATGGGGGCGGCCGGGAAGGCGCGCGCGCGGCGCTCGGCCGCTTCTGGCGCGCCCTCGGCGCCGCCGTGGCGTACAGCCCGATGCGGCGCACACCCATGGATTACCTGGCCGGCCGCTACACCATGAGCCACTCACCCTTCTACCACCTGATGGAAATGGCGGGGGCACTGGCAGGCCCGGTGCGCGAGATGCCGCTCACGACCAATCCGCTGCGCCATTTCCTCAGCGCGAACATCGACTTCGAGCGGGTGCGCGCCTGCGAGAAACTGCAACTGTTCGTCAATGCGACCAAGGTGAACGACGGGGTCGGCAAAGTGTGGCGGCGCGAGGAACTCGATGTGCAGCGGGTGATGGCGTCCGCCTGCCTGCCGACCGTGTTCGCTTCGGTCGAAGTGGAGGGCGAACTGTACTGGGATGGCGGGTATACCGCGAATCCGCCGCTGGCGCCGCTGGTGGCTTCGCATGCCGCCCAGGACCTGCTCGTGGTGCAGATCAACCCGATCGCGCGCAGCGAGACGCCGCGCAGCGTCGCCGACATCAGCAACCGGGCCAATGAACTGGCCTTCAACATCAGCTTCATGCGCGAGATGAACGCGCTGCTGCACCATCACGCGGTGCCGGACGAGGAAGGCGGCGAGGGCATTGTCCATGCGCCGGTGAGGATGCACCTGATCAGCGCGAACGAGACCTTCAAGGAGTTGAGCATCTCGAGCAAATTCAACGCCGAACTCGGCTTCTTGCAGATGCTGCACGCGCAGGGCGTGGCGGCGGCGGACAGCTGGCTGGCGGCGCACGCGGCCGACATCGGCCGCCGCACCAGCATCGACACGGCGCCAGTGCTCAGGGCGGCCTGAAGACGGCGCCGGCCACAACCGATTGGGGCGGCCGGCGCGGCGGGACGGCGCAAGGCGTCCCGCCTGAAGGCGTCAGGCCGGGTTGGACTTCCAGGTCTTCTTCGGTCCGAAGGCCTTGACAGCAAATAGCGCGCTGGCCAGGCCCACGACGAGGGCGGCGCC
The DNA here is from genome assembly GCF_059686055.1 of Telluria sp. ZB4P34. Lineage (NCBI taxonomy): Bacteria > Pseudomonadati > Pseudomonadota > Betaproteobacteria > Burkholderiales > Oxalobacteraceae > Telluria > Telluria sp. ZB4P34. The sequence goes on from NZ_JCASIF010000004.1 coordinate 113,558, forward strand.
GCTGCCGCCGAAGCCGACCGCATGTTCCTTGGCCAGCTTGCCGGCTTTCGGGCCCACCAGTTCCATACGGCGACGGGTCATCTTGGCGCCCATGTCGGACAGCATCTCGCGGCTCAACTTGGCCTCGGCATGCGGCAGCAGGGTGGTTTCCTCGTCCGCCACGTGGTGCATCACATCGCGCATCAGTTCCATCACCAGCTTGTCGTGGCGCGGGTCGGAGCCGCTGGTGCGGCGCAGTTCGGCGATCATGCGGCGCATTTCCATGTGCTCGGGCTCGGCCTTGTGCATGAAGGGCTCGCCGGCGTCGCGCTGGCGCATCACCGGATAGAAGATCTCTTCCTCGAGGGTCGCGTGGATTTCCAGCGCGTCGCAGATGGTGTCGGCCAGCGCTTTCTTGACGCGCGGCGACTTGTCCTTTTCGTACTGGTGGAAGGTGACCATGACATGCGAATGGTCGAAGCGGATCATGTTGGTGATGGTCGGGCTCAGCTTACTCAAGTTAAACATCGTTACCCCCTTTATGGTCATATGTTCAACATGGTAGTGCGCTGCCGCTCGTCTTTACTGTAGGAGCGCGCGCCGCTCCCCTGTCGGCGTAAACCGCAGTCGAGGGCGGGTCCAGGCTCGCAAGCTGTCGGAAACAGAAGCTAATTGCCGATGAAAACGCTTATTAATCAAATTAAATATTTCCGTCGAGTTCACTAATTGTCGACTTAATCCTACAAGATTACGCGCGAACCCCCGATCCCCACTGCCGTGTTGGACTGCCAACATGAGATATAGAGGTTGCCGGCCACGGCCGCAACCATGCACGGCGACGCTGCGGCGCGCCATCACTCAACAACGGAGGGATTGTTCATGTTTGCACATAACAAACGCCTGCAATACACGGTCCGCGTCAATGGCCCCAACCCGGGCCTGGCCAACCTGATGCTGGAGCAGTTCGGCGGCCCGCAGGGCGAACTGGCCGCAGCGATGCGCTACTTTACCCAGGCCGTTTCGGAAGACGATCCAGGCCGCAAGGACATGCTGTTCGACATCGCCACCGAGGAGCTGAGCCACCTCGAGGTGATCGGCCATATCGTCGCCATGCTGAACAAGGGCGCCAAGGGCCGCCTGGCCGAGGCCGTGGATAGCGAAGCCGACATGTACAAGGCCATCACCGGTCCCGGCAACGACAGCCACATCACCCAGGTGCTGTATGGCGGCGGCACCCCGCTGGTCAACTCGGCCGGCGTGCCCTGGACCGCGGCCTACATCGATTCGATCACCGAGCCGACCGCTGACCTGCGCTCGAACATCGCCGCCGAGTCACGCGCCAAGATCGTGTACGAGCGCCTGATCGCGCTGACCGACGACCCGGGCGTGAAGGAAGCGCTGGGCTTCCTGATGACCCGCGAAGTGGCGCACCAGAAGTCCTTCGAGAAGGCCTTGTACGCCATCGAGCCGAACTTCCCGCCGGGCAAAATGCCGGCCGACCCGCGCTTTGCGAGCGTGTACTACAACATGTCGCAGGGTCCGGGCGAGATGCGCGGTCCGTGGAACCAGGGCGCCGACTGGGACTTCGTCACCGACCGCGACAAGCAGCAGGCGGTGGACGGCGGCTCGGGCGAAGCCGAAGTGGCGTTGCCGAGCGGCGACATCGACCTGCTCAAGCAGATGGCGATGCGCACCATGTCCGACCCGATGGCCTCGCCGCGCACCGGCGCCGAACTGGGCATGAGCATGCAGTCGGCAGGCGGTGCTACGATGGCGGGGCAGTCCGGCAGCGCCATGGGGTCCACCGAGCTCGGTTCGAAAGGCGGCAAGCTCGACGACACCGGCATGAGCAAGCCCCAGGACAAGGGCACCGCCAAGGGCGTCAAGGCAATGAAGAAGTAAGCACGCGCCGCGCGGCCCGCACCGGCCGGCCGCGCGGATTTCCTTTGGGAGTTGCATGGATACGAACGCAGACAAAGCACAAGACAACAGCCTCATCGGCCTACGATCGCTGCTGCGGGCGCTGACGCTCCGCCGCGTCGTCGGCTTCCTCATCTGCGGCCTCGGCTGCATCCTCCTGCTCGGCAGCCTGGTCGAGCAGCTCATGAATGCGAATCCCAAGATGCACCGCGCCCTGCTGGGTGGCGCGATCGCCGCGGCGGCCACCGCGCTGGGCACCTTGCCGGTCCTGTTCGCACAGAATTTCTCGAAACGTACCTACGACTGCTTCCTCGGTTTCGGCGCAGGCGTGATGCTGGGCGCAACTGCGTTCTCGCTGGTCATCCCGGCCATTGCCGCGGCCAAGACGGCAGGCGCCGGCAACTGGGAAGCGAGCCTGATGGCCGGCGCCGGCATCATGGCCGGGGCCGGCGCCATCCTGCTGATGGGGCGCGCCGTCCGTACCGAGGGACTCCTCGACGCCGACGAGGCCGCCGTTTCGCTTCGCCGGGCCTGGCTGTTCGTCTGGGCCGTCGCCTTGCACAACTTGCCGGAAGGGCTGGCGATCGGTGTTGCCCACGCCGGGATCGACCTGGAGAAAGCCAATGCACTGACGACTGGCGTGTCGATCCAGGACGTGCCGGAAGGCCTGGTAGTGGCGCTTGCCCTGCGTACGGTCGGTTGCAGCCGCCTGGTTGCGGTCGGCATGGGCGTGGTTTCCGGCCTGATCGAACCGGTCGCCGCCGTCGTCGGCGTGGCGCTGATCGGCATCGCAGGCGGGCTCTTGCCATTCGCACTGGCTGCTGCCGGCGGTGCGATGTTGTTTGTGATCGTCAATGATGTGATTCCGGAATACCGCCAGAACGGCAACGGCACCTTTGCCAGCATCGCGCTGGTATTCGGCTTCATCCTGATGACCGTGCTCGATACGGCGCTGGCCTGAGGCGGGCGCCGCCTGGACGCCTCCGTGCCGGTACCGGCGGAGGCGTTTCTTGACTGCTAAATATGATGAGAATAATATGAGTGCCATCATATTTTTGGAGTTGCCATGAGCATGTCCGCAAAGTCCAGCAAGCGCGAACAATCCCATCACCGGATCGTGGAGGCCGCCAGCCGCGCCGTACGGCGCCACGGCTATGCGGGCGTCGGCGTCGCCGAGGTCATGAAAGAGGCCGGGCTGACCCATGGCGGTTTCTATGCCCATTTCGATTCGCGCGAGGCTTTGCTGGTGGAGGCGATCGAGCATGCCGGCGCCATCAGCAGCGCGGAGCTCGACGAACGCATCGCTGTGCGGGCAGCCGAAACGGGCCAGCCCCTGCAGGCACTGATCGAACTCTACCTGGCGGACGAGCAATTACACGATGTCGAACACGGTTGCGTGGTCGCGGCGCTCGCCAGCGACATGCCGCGCCAGCAGGACATGGTGCGCGACGTCTCGAAAGGACGCGCCGACCGCCTGGTGCGGCGCGTGGCCAGGGCCTTGCCGCCCAACGCCGCGCCCGGGCTGGCCGGCGTCATCGCCGGCGCGCTCATCGGCAACCTGCAGCTGGCGCGGATCCAGGGTGATAATGCGGAGGGCAGGGCGGTGCTGGCAAGCGCACGCGCAACCCTGCTTGCGCTGTTCGCGTCGACCCGCTGACTCGCGCCGGCGAGCGGGATGCGGTGCTTAGACTGGATATCGAAGAATTTATGATGCTGATCATATGATCGCCACCATATTTTAATTGCAGGGATCTTTGGCCGGCTCCGATGTTGCAGGAGGCTAGCCTGGGACACTTTGTCCTCTTTGTCTGGCGCCTGCGCGGACGTAGTATGCGATGTCGGCAGCTTTCTCAGTCCTAGGCTCGAAATACTCAATATGACCGATTGGTTCCCCGCAGTCTTTTATACCTTCAAGTTCCTCGTCCTGGGCATCGGCATGTTCTTTGCCGTGAAATGGCATTACGACCAGGGAAGGAAGGGGCGGACAAAGGAGAGCGGCGCGGTGCTGCGCGCCAGCGGGACGGCGGCGGCCGTGTTCGTGGTATCGCTGCTGTTCCTCGGCTTTGCCACCTTCGCCCTGGCCGGGATGCTCGGCCTGGATTTGCGCATGCCGTGAGGGCAGGCTGCACGTTGCGGACAAGACAAGGCCCCGGAGCGCTACGCCACGGGGCCTGGTTTTTACTGCGCGAGCGCGCTTTTGCGGATCAGTCGCGGATCAGTCGCGGATCAGTCGCGGATCTCGAGCGCCCGGTTCAGGCTCAGCGCCGCCAGCGAACCGACCGCACCCGACAACAGGTAGAGGCTGACATAGCCGAGGCCGAAGTGCGCCGACAGGCCCAGTGCGACCAGCGGTGCGAAGGCCGCGCCTACCAGCCAGGCCAGGTCGGAGGTCAGGGCTGCGCCGGTGTAGCGGTACTGCTGCTTGAAGTTCGCGGTGACCGCGCCGGCGGCCTGGCCATACGACAGGCCCAGCAGCACGAAACCGACCAGGATGAAGGTGTTCTGGCCGGTCACGCCGCCATCCATCAGCGAGGGCACGGCGAGCGAGAACAGGCCGATCAGCACTGCCAGCGTGCCGAGGGTGGTGCGGCGGCCGACCCGGTCGGCGATGAAGCCGGAGGCCAGGATCGCCAGCACGGCCAGGCCTGCGCCCCACATCTGGACATGCAGGAACTCGTCCATCGGGCGGGTGTCATAGAGCTGGATCCAGGACAGCGGGAACACGGTCACCAGGTGGAACAGCGCATAGCTGGCCAGGGCGGCGAGGGCGCCGATGGCGATGTTGCTGCCCTGCGATTTCACCAGCTCGCCAACCGGAGCCGGGTCCAGCTCGTGGGCGTCGAGCAGGCGCGAATACTCGCTGGTCGAGACCAGGCGCAGGCGTGCGAACAGCGCCACGACGTTGATGGTAAACGCGCAGAAGAAGGGATAGCGCCAGCCCCACACCAGGAAGTCGTCTTGCGACAGGTTGGTCAGGAGAAAGGCGAACAGGCCGGCGGCGATCAGGAAGCCGACCGGCGCGGCCAGCTGGCCCAGCATCGCATAGAAGCCGCGCTTGTTCTCGGGAGCCGACAGGGCCAGCAGGGAGGGCAGGCCGTCCCACGAGCCGCCCTGCGCCACGCCCTGTCCGATGCGCATCAGCGCCAGGATCACGATGGCCGCCACGCCGATGCGCTCGTACGAAGGCAGGAAGGAGATCACGACCGTGCTGGTTCCCATCATGAGGAGGGAGATGGTGAGCTTGAATTCGCGGCTGTAGCGCGTCTGGATCCACATGAACACCACGGTGCCGATGGGGCGGGCGATGAATGCGAATGAAAAGACGATGAACGAGTAGAGCGTCGCTTCGAGCCGGTCGGCCCACGGGAAGAACACCGCGGGGAACACCAGCACGGAAGCAATCGCGTAGACGAAGAATTCGAAATATTCCGAGGCGCGTCCGATGACCACGCCGACGGCGATTTCGCCCGGATGGATTTCGCCGTCCCGGGCATTGATGTTGCGAGCCCCGCTGGTAGGGTGGGTGATGGGGGCGGCGCCCGCGCCGCCGTACGTCGTGTTGCTTTGCATATCTTCATCTCCTTGGGGGTCAGCCCGGCCTGCAACAGCCTGAACTTCGCACCCTGTTCTCATTGTTATCGCGGCATTGCCGCGATTTCAATATAGCAAGGGTGGGACAAAGTGTCCAATGGTTGCCGTAGGCCGTTGGCGGTACAGTAGCATGTTCTTATTCCCATGTAACGTTAGATACCTAGCATGATTCCTAAAATTGTCCGCCGCGGACTCCCGTTACTTCCGCTTGCGCTGCTCTCCGGCTGCAACACGGTCGTAATGAATCCCACCGGCGATATTGCAAAACAGCAGGCAGACCTGATCACGATCTCGGTCTTGCTGATGCTGATCATTATCGTCCCGGTGATGATCCTGACTGTCCTGTTCGCGTGGCGCTACCGCAAGGGCAACACCACGGCCAAGTACGAACCGGACTGGGACCACTCGACCAAGCTCGAACTCGTGATCTGGGGCGCGCCGCTCCTGATCATCATCGTGCTGGGCCTGATCACCTGGGTCTCGACCCACAAGCTGGATCCCTACCGCCCGCTCGACCGCCTCGACGAGAACCGCCCGATCCCGGCGTCAACCAAGCCGCTCGAAGTGCAGGTCGTCGCACTTGACTGGAAGTGGCTGTTCATCTATCCGGAGCAGGGCATCGCTTCCGTCAACCAGCTGGTCACCCCGGTCGACGTGCCGATCCGCTTCAAGATCACCTCGTCGACCGTGATGAACACCTTCTACATCCCGACGCTGGCCGGCATGATCTACGCGATGCCGGCCATGGAGACGACCCTGAACGCCGTGCTGAACAAGCCGGGCGACTACAAGGGCCTGTCCGCCAACTTCAGCGGCGAAGGCTTCTCGCATATGTATTTCGCCTACAAGGGCGTCACGGCAGGCGAGTTCGACGCCTGGGTCGCGACGATGAAGGCCAACCCGGCCGTGCTGGACCGCGCCGAGTACCTGGCCGTCGAGAAGCCGTCCGTGCGCGAACCGGTGCGCCACTACGGCCAGGTGGAAGCCGCGCTGTTCAACCGCATCCTGAATCGTTGCGTGGCCGAGGGCAATGTCTGCATGAACGAGCAGATGTCCCAGGACCACCAGCGCAACGCCATCGCCGCTGCGGCGAAGCGCCTGCCGGGCAAGGCCCAGCTGGAGCAGATGGCCCAGCTGGCGGAAGCGGAAGTCTGCCTCACGCCGGACGCCGGTGGACCCACCGTCGGTATTCCTAATTCTCCTGTAAAGAAGTAATCATGCAAGATTCTCTCGACCTGACGAAGCTACTCTTCGGCCGGCTCAGCTGGGACGCGATTCCGTTCCACGATCCGATCCTGCTGGCGACCTTTGCCGGCGTGGTGGTGGGTGGCGGCGCCCTGGTGGCCCTGATCACCTACTTCCGCCAGTGGGGCAATTTGTGGAGCAACTGGATCACCAGTATCGACCACAAGAAAATCGGCATCATGTACATGATCCTCGGGCTCGTCATGCTGCTGCGCGGCTTTGCCGACGCGCTGATGATGCGCGCCCAGCAGGCCTTCGCCTTCGGCGCCAACAAGGGTTTCCTGCCGCCCGACCACTACGACCAGATCTTCACCGCCCACGGCGTGATCATGATCTTCTTCGTGGCGATGCCGCTGATCACGGGCTTGATGAACTACGTCGTGCCGCTGCAGATCGGCGCGCGCGACGTGGCCTTTCCGTTCCTGAACAACTTCTCGTTCTGGATGACCACCATGGGCGCCGTGCTGGTCATGGCTTCGCTGTTCGTCGGTGAATTCGCACGCACCGGCTGGCTGGCCTATCCGCCGCTGTCGGGCATCCTGGCCAGTCCGGGCGTGGGGGTCGACTACTACATCTGGTCCTTGCAGATCGCCGGCGTGGGTACCTTGCTGTCGGGCGTGAACCTGATCGTCACCATCGTCAAGATGCGCGCGCCGGGCATGGGCCTGATGAAGATGCCGGTGTTCGTCTGGACCTCGCTGTGCACCAACATCCTGATCGTGATCACCTTCCCGATCCTGACCGCCGTGCTGGCCATGCTGGGCATGGACCGCCTGTTCGACACCGCCTTCTTCACCAACGACCGCGGCGGCAACGCGATGATGTACGTGAACCTGATCTGGATCTGGGGCCACCCGGAGGTGTACATCCTGATCCTGCCGGCCTTCGGCATCTTCTCGGAAGTCGTCTCGACCTTCTGCGGCAAGCGCCTGTTCGGCTACACCTCCATGGTCTATGCGACCTGCGTCATCATGGTGTTGTCCTACCTTGTCTGGCTGCACCACTTCTTTACGATGGGCGCGGGGGCGAGCGTGAACTCGTTCTTCGGGATCACGACGATGATCATCTCGATCCCGACGGGCGCGAAGATCTTCAACTGGCTGTTCACCATGTACCGCGGCCGCATCCGCTTCGAACTGCCGATGATGTGGACCGTGTCGTTCATGCTGACCTTCACGCTCGGCGGCATGACCGGCGTGATGCTGGCGATCCCGGCGGCCGACTTCGTGCTGCACAACTCGCTGTTCCTGATCGCGCACTTCCACAACGTGATCATCGGCGGCGTCGTGTTCGGCCTGTTCGCGGGCTTCAACTACTGGGCGCCGAAGATGTTCGGCGTGAAGCTCAACCAGTTCTGGGGCCACGTGTCCTTCTGGCTGTGGTCGATCGGCTTCTGGGTCGCCTTCACCCCGCCGTACATCCTGGGCTTCATGGGCGTCACGCGCCGCATGAGCCATTTCGAAGATCCGTCGATCCAGTGGCTGTTCCAGATTTCGCTGGTCGGCACCCTGATGATCGCGGGCGGCATCGGTGCGCTGCTGCTGCAATGCTTCTTCACCTGGAAAGACCGCGCCAAGCTGCGCGACATCACCGGCGACCCATGGGATGGCCGTACCCTCGAGTGGTCGACCGCGTCGCCGCCGCCGGACTACAACTTCGCCTTCACCCCGGTGGTGCACGACAACGACACCTTCGCCGACATGAAGAAGAACGGCTACCAGCGTCCGCTGAAGGATTTCGTGGCGATCCACATGCCCAAGAACACCTGGGCCGGCTTCGTCATCTCGGTCCTGTCCGCCGTGGTGGGCTTCGGCATCATCTGGCACATGTGGCTGCTGACCGCCGTCGGTTTCGTCGCCATGATGGCAGCGATCATCGTCCACACGTTCAACTACAAGCGCGATTTCTACATTCCGGCGGAAGAAGTGGCCCGTTCCGAAGAAGCGCATACCCGTCTGCTGAAGAGCTATGTCTAATACCAATGCAACCATTCCCGGCGGCCTGAGCCCCGACGACGTGACCGCGCGCTACCTGGTGCGCGAGCACCATCCGGAGCAGGGCACCTTGCTCGGCTTCTGGATCTACCTGATGAGCGACTGCCTCATCTTCGCGTCCCTGTTCGCCACCTATGCGGTGCTGGGCCGTAACTACGCCGGCGGTCCGACCGGCGCGGAGCTGTTCGACCTGACCCTGATCGCCATCAACACCGGCTTCCTGCTGCTGTCGTCGATCACCTTCGGTGTCGCGATGATCTCGGCCCAGGCCAAGAAGCTGGGCGCGACCCTGCTCTGGATGGGCGTCACCGGCCTGCTGGGCCTGGCCTTCCTGTCGCTCGAGATCTACGAGTTCCTGCACCTGATCCACCAGGGCGCCGGTCCCCAGCGCAGCGGCTTCCTGACCGCGTTCTTCGCGCTGGTCGGCACCCACGGCCTGCACGTGCTGTTCGGCGCGATCTGGCTGGTGGTCCTGATGGTCCAGCTGGCCAAGCACGGCATCAACACCGAGAACTTCCGCCGCCTGCAGTGCCTGTCGCTGTTCTGGCACTTCCTGGACGTCGTCTGGATCGGCGTATTCACCTTTGTCTACCTGATGGGAGTGCTGCCATGAGCGAACACATCCACCACCACGAGCACGACCACAACGGTCATACCAGCTTCGTCACGCACTATTCGATGAAGGACTATGCGATCGGCTTCGCGCTGTCGCTGGTGCTGACCGCGATCCCGTTCTGGCTCGTCATGGGCAACGTGCTGCCGACCGAAACGACCAAGTACGTGATCATGGGCTTTGCCGGCGTCCAGTTCGTGGTGCAGATGATCTACTTCCTGCACATGAATTCGAAGTCGGAAGGCGGCTGGAACATGATGGCGCTGATCCTGACCGTCGTGCTGCTGGTGATCGTGCTGGCAGGCTCGATCTGGGTGATGACCCACATGAACGCCAACATGATGCCGGCCATGGGTGGGGCAAGCGACACCACCCACGGCATGCACGACACGCAGTAAGCGCTTCATCGTCCCGCGATGACGTCCCCGCGCGACCAGCAGGCAGCACCTGCCGCCCATGCTCCGCGCAGCGCTTTCGCGCGGCGGATGCTGGCGCTGGCGGCGCTGCTGCTGGCCGCGCTTTTTTTGGGTCTCGGGACCTGGCAGGTGGTTCGCCTGCAATGGAAACTGGCGCTGATCGCCCGCGTCGACGCCCGCGTGCACGCCGCGCCGGCGGCCTTGCCTCCCGCGGCGCGCTGGGCGCAGGTGACGAAGGAATCCGACGAATACCGGCGCGTGCGCGTGTCCGGACACTACCTCTACCCATTCACGACTCCGGTCCAGGCGGTCTCCGACCTGGGCGCCGGCTTCTGGTTGCTCACGCCGCTCTGCACGGCCGAGGGCCACATCGTCTTCGTCAACCGCGGCTTCATTCCAGCGGCAGCCAACAAGCCCGGCACCTACCCGGCCCGCCGGGCGGCCGCCGATCCCTGCGCTACGAGCGGGGAGGGCGCCGCCGAGCGGGTCGAGCTTACCGGCCTGTTGCGCATCAGCGAGCCGGGCGGCGGCTTCCTGCGCGACAACGACCCTGCGGGTAACCGCTGGTTCTCCCGCGACGTGCAGGCGCTCGGCGCCGCCCGCGGCTTGGCGAACGTTGCGCCGAACGGCGCTGCCGGGAGCGCGCCGAACGGCTCTCCTGTGGTCGCGCCGTTCTTTATCGACGCCGGCAAGGGCCAGGATCCGGCTGGGGCGCCCGAGCGCGCCGCCGGTGGCCTGACTGTGATCGCCTTCCAGAACAACCATCTCGTCTATGCCCTGACCTGGTATGCGCTGGCCCTGATGGTGCTGGGCGCATGGTGGTGGATCAGCCGTTACGGAAGTACAATCCGTGACGATGACTGAGCACACCACACGGGCATGATCCAGAACCCCCTCGATTTCTTCGCCAAAGCCGGACGCAGCTCGCCCCAGGCCGCCGCCGCGAGCGTGGAGTTCGCCGCCGGCCACAAGAACATGCTGCAGCTGATCGAGCTGCGCTGGATCGCCGTCATCGGCCAGGTCACGACCATCGCGGCCGCCATCCTGGTGTTCGGCATCGCGCTGCCGCTGGTGCACATGCTGCAGGTGCTGGCCTGCCTGATCGCCTTCAACGTCGCCAGCCACTTGCGCTGGCACGAGCGCCGGCCCGTCTCAAACACCGAAATGTTCATGGCCCTGCTGGTCGACGTGGCCAGCCTGACCGTGCTGCTCTACCTGTCCGGCGGCATCACCAACCCCTTCTCCTTCCTCTACCTGCTGCAGGTGATCATCTCGGCCGTGCTGCTGGAGGTGATGTGGACCTGGACCATCGTCCTGATCACGATCGCCTGCATGGCCGGGCTGGCGATGTACGCCCAGCCGCTCGCGCTCCCCTTCGACCATGCACGGGGCATCTCCAGCCTCTACATCCAGGGCCTGCTCGTGTGTTTCGCCCTGAATGCGGCGCTGCTGGTGATGTTCATCTCGCGCATTTCCGACACCCTGCGCCAGAAAGCGGCGCAGCTGGCCTTGCTGCGCCAGCACGCCGTCGAGGAAGAGCACATCGTGCGCATGGGCCTGCTGGCCTCGGGCGCCGCGCACGAGCTGGGCACGCCGCTGGCCACCGTGTCCGTGATCCTGGGCGACTGGAAGCGCATGCCCCAGTTCCGCAACGATCCCGACCTGCTGGAAGAAATCACCGAGATGCAAACCCAGCTGCAGCGTTGCAAGTCCATCGTCAGCGGCATCCTGCTGTCGGCCGGCGAAGCGCGCGGCGAGTCGGCCGTGCGTACCACGGTGCGCAGCTTCCTCGACGGCGTGGTCGCGAGCTGGCGTGCGAGCCGCCAGGTCGCCAGCTTCCAGTACAATGACCGTATCCTGGAAGACCGGCCGGTCGCGTCCGATTCCGCGCTCAAGCAGACCATCGACAACCTGCTCGACAATGCGCTCGAGGCATCGCCCGACTGGGTCGGCCTGGACGCCTGGATCGAGGATGGCAGCCTGATCGTGATGGTCACCGACCGTGGACCGGGCTTCGCGCCGAGCATGCTGGGCCAGATCGGGAAGCCCTACCAGTCCACCAAGTCCAAGCCCGGACGCGGCCTGGGCCTGTTCCTGGCAGTGAACGTGGTGCGCAAGCTGGGCGGTTCGGTGACGGCGGCCAACCGGGAACAGTGCGGGGCGCAGGTGACACTGCGCCTGCCGCTGTCGAGCATTGAACTGGAAGAGGAACGCATTGACGGAAAACATTGAGCGCCTGCTCCTGATCATCGAGGACGACGAGGCGTTCGCGCGCACCCTGAACCGCTCCTTCGAGCGCCGCGGCTACCGGGTGCTGGTGGCCCACGGCCTCGAGGAAGCGACCGCGCTGCTGGTCGAACACTCGCCGGGGTATGCGGTCGTCGACCTCAAGCTCAAGGGCAATACCTCCGGCCTGGCCTGCGTCCAGCTGCTGCACGAGCACGACCCGGACATGCTGATCGTCGTGCTGACCGGCTTCGCCAGCATCGCCACCGCGGTCGAGGCCATCAAGCTGGGGGCGGTGCAGTACCTGGCCAAGCCGTCCAATACCGACGACATCGAGGCCGCTTTCGGACACGTGGCCGGCAATGCCGAGGTCGAGGTGACCAATCGCTCCACCTCGATCAAGACCCTCGAGTGGGAGCGCATCCACGCGGTGCTCGCCGAGACCGACTTCAACATCTCGGAAGCGGCGCGCCGCCTCGGCCTGCACCGGCGCACGCTGGCGCGCAAGCTCGAGAAGCAGCGGGTGAAGTAAGGCGCCCGATGCGCGCACTCGCCTTGTTCGCGTTCCTGTCCTGCGCGGCCCAGCTGGGGCAGGCCGCCCAGCCGGCCCGGGCGCCAGAGGCAGGGCGCGCTGCCTTCAAGCGCTGCGCCAACTGCCACCAGGTCGGCCCCGGCGCGCGCAGCCATTTCGGACCGCAGCTCAACGGCATCGTCGGCCGCCGCGCCGGCGCGGCCACCGATTTCGCCTATTCGCCGTCAATGAAGCGCGCGGGTTTCGTCTGGGACGAGGCGCGCCTGGCGGCCTTCCTGCGCGAGCCGGACGCCGTAGTTCCCGGCAACCGCATGCGCTTCTGGAGCCTGATGAGCGAGCGCCAGGCGCGCGACCTGGTCGCCTACCTGCGCTCGTTCCCGCCATCCGCGCCGGCGAATGGCCGCTAGCACATGGGCAGCGTGATCGCACTGGCGCTACGCGCGCCGGCGTCGGGAGCGCCGGCGCCGGCCGAGTCGGTCGAGGCGATCGCCGGCCTCGGACTGGCCGGCGACCGGCATGCCGATGCGCGGTCGCCGCGCCAGGTGCTGATTGCAGGCAGTGGCGTCTACGAGGAATTGTCCTTGCCGGCGCTGGCCCTGGCCGAAAACATCCTGCTCGATGTCGACACGGCCGCCATGGCGTCCGGCACCCTGCTGCGCATCGGCCACGACGTCGTGCTGCGCCTGAGCTTCCAGTGCGAGGCCTGCGGCAGTCTCGAGCGGCGGTGCGCGGGCCTGGCGCGTGCGCTCGGCCGCCGGCGCGGAGTGCTTGCCCGCGTCATCGCGGGCGGGGAGGTCCGCGCAGGCGACCGGCTGGAGATCGTCGGCCGGCGCATGGCGGCCATGGCGGACGACTGGCGCGAACGGGTGTTGCAGGTGCTGCATGCGGTCCCCGCAGGCATGGTGGTCGACTACGCCGTCCTGGCGCGCCTGGCCGGTGTGCAGTCCAGCTATTGCCGGGCCTTCCCGCGCCTGCTGGCCGCACACGGGCTGGCCGGCAAGGCGGTGGCGGCGCGCATCGACCCGGCAAGGCCCCGGTGGGATGGCGCCGGACTGTTCGACTGACGCAGGCCACCCGGGAGATCGACCAGGCACTTCCTGTTGAGGCACAATACGGTTTCCTCGACAAGGAACACCGCATGACGACCATCCGACTGTCGCTCGATACCGACACCGCCGCGCTGGCGGATATCTGGCGCGCCAGCGTGCGCGCTACCCACGACTTCCTGTCCGACAGCGACTTCAAGGAAATCGAGATCCTGGTCGCCGAGCAGTACCTGCCGGCCTGCCGGGTCTGGGTCGCGCTCGACGCCGCCGGCAGGCCACGTGGCTTCATGGGCCTCACGGAGGCCAACGTGGACACGCTGTTCATCGACCCCGCCAGCCGTGGCCAGGGAATCGGCCGCCATCTGCTGGCCCACGCCAGGGAGCTGGCAGGTCCCCTGAGTGTCGACGTCAACGAGCAGAACCTGCAGGCCGTGGGTTTCTATCGCCACATGGGCTTTACCGAACAGGGGCGCTCGCCGCGCGACGATGCCGGCCGGCCCTACCCCTTGCTTCACATGCAGCAGATCTGAATCAAGGTAAATACATTTGCACAAACATGGTTGCATCCAGCACATTTTTAGTCCATTATTGCTGAGTGGCGCCGGTTCCAGCGAGCCGGCGCCCGATCAGCGATGAGGCGGCTCAGTCCGTTTCTTTTCATCCCCCGCCTCGCGCCGGGGGTCTTTTTCGGTACCGCGGCCCTGGTGCAGCGGCTGGCGCGGCTGGTATCACGGCGCGCCCCTGCCGGCCCACCGCCAGGCAAGCTGCACGCTTCACCTGCGCGACCCACCGGAGGAAACTTGACGACACTGTTCTCCCCGACGAGCGGCGTAGCCCGGATCGTCGCCCACCGCCCGCCGCAGAGCCTGGCTCCTGTATGCGCCGCCGTCCTTGCGCTGTGCATGCCGGTACCAGCGCAGGCAGCGCCTCGCCTGCCGGCCGTGCCGGCTGCGGCCGACTTCCCGGCGCTCAGCGGTTCGCGCCCCGGCGCCTGCAGCGCACCCCTCGACGCCGGCCCGGCCGCGCTCGGCGCGCCTGCGTTGCGCCGCTGTGCCTGGAGCCAGCGCATCGAAATGCTCTACTGGGACGAACTGCCGGCGCCCTCCGGCGCTTGCCTGCCTGGCGCCGCCATCGCCTGGCACCGCCTGGGCGCCGCCATGGGCGCAGTGCTGCCGCCGTGGAACGGCGCCTGGAGCGGGCAATCGTCACGGGTCGAGACCGGCGGCGTGGTGCAGGCCGGCTCGGTCTGGCGCCGCGCCGACGGCCAGTGGTCGGCGGTGTTGTGGCGCTGGCGTCCGTCCGACCGCATTCCGACGCGGAACTGGCAGGCCGGCCATTGGGCCGAGGTGCTGGCGGCCGTACGCGCCGTCGACGCCGCCAATCCGGCGCCGCCGCGCTCGACCCTGATGGTCGCCTGGCTCGACGCCACCAACGGCAAGCCGCGCGTGCTCGGCTCCGACAGCTGGCGCTGGGCCAGCGAGGGCGCCTGTTTCGACCTGCGCAGCGCCAACCTGGGCCAGGCCCAGCTGCCCCTGCAGCATTCGCGCGACGACGCCAGGCTCGAGCAGCGCAGCGCCATGCAGGTGCTGCTGGCGCGCCGTTACCCGAATGCCGAATGGCTGCGTCCGTTCACCTTGGTCGAACCGGCCATCGCAGGCGACCGCACCGGCGCCAAGTTCCTGGCCGTCTGGAAAGAGGGCCCGGCGCTGCACGGCCAGTTGTGGATTCCGCTGCCCGGCGAGGGCGGCATCATGCGCGCCCGGATCTCGAGTGAGCTGCCGGCCGCGAGCGCCCCGGGGGCGGCCGCGCTCACGAAGGGCCGCGCCGTCCTGACCGAACGCGAGCTGAGCAAGCTGGCCCATGCCTGGGAGACCCGCCATGAATGAGGAACTCTCGACGCCCCTGTGGCTGCTCTCGCCGCTGGCCGTGCTGGGCGCCGGCCTGATGCTGGCGCTGGTGCTGGGCATGCTGCTGCAGCGCTTCAAGGTGCCGAAACTGTACGGCGCAGTGCTCGCCGGCCTGCTGCTGGGCGCCAGCGGCGGCGAGCTGATCGACCGGCCACTGCTGGCCCAGTTCCAGGAACTGCTGAATGCGGCGACCGCGCTGGTACTGTTCGAGGTCGGGCGCAAGATGGACCTGGCCTGGCTGCTCAGGAGCGGCCGGCAGGGCGGCAGCCTGCTGCTGGCCACGCTGGCCCGCCTGGCCGCCGTGGCCCTGGTCGTGCGCCTGCTCGGACTGCCCTGGAGCGCGGCCCTGTTCATCGCCTCGATCCTGATCGCCGTGAATCCGGTCATCGTGAATTCGATGGTGGCCGACGAGAATGCCAGCGGCACCAGCACCTTCGCCACCGCCAACATGGTGGGCCTGAGCAGCCTGGTGGCCTTGCTGATGCTGGCTGTCACCATGGCCTGGACCCGCAGCCACGGGATCGACGCCGCCACAGATTTCGGTTCCGAGCTGGTGCGCCAGGGCGGCAAGCTGGTGCTGGGAGCCGCGATCGCGCTGCTGTCCTACGGGCTGTACGCGGCCGCTACCCGGCTGTGCAAGGTGCCGGCGACGATGCGTCCCGGCATGCTGCTGGCCGCGCTGCTGATCGACCTGGGCCTATGCTCGATCTCGTCGGCCAGCGCGCTCCTGTCGCTTTTGCTGATGGGCCTGCTGTTGCGTAACGCCGAGCGCCGCGACAACGTGTTCCAGGCCCAGCTCAAGACTGCCCAGGACATCGGCTACGTGCTCCTGTTCCTCATGTCGGCGGCCCTGGTCGACCTGCAGGGCCTGGCCCAGGGGTGGACGCTGCTGGCGGCGCTGGCCGTGTTCGCCGTGCGGATCGCAGCCACGCGCCTGGCTCTATGGCCGGCCACCGCCTGGGACCGCAACAAGAAGCATGCGATGGCGCTGTCGATGTGTTCGCTGGTCAGCTACGGCGGACTGGTGGTCGACACCACGCTGAATGCCTACACAGGCCTGGACACGGTGTCCACCGAGCTGATGGGAGCGCTGCTGGCGCTGAACGTACTGCTGGCGCCCGGCCTGACCTGGCTCGGCCTGCGCATGGCGGGCGAGACCTACCGCCAGGCAGCGCCCCACGAAGAGCGCAGCGACCAGGACCACCCGAAGAAGGAGGTGAACGCATGAGCGCACCCTTGAACGACGAAGAGACGGCCCGCCTGGCGCAGGCGCAGGCCCGCGCGGTGTCGGGGCAGGGCCCGGCTTTCCTGCCCGATTTCACGCCCTCGACCGTGGGAACCATGGGCATCGAGCTCGAACTGATGGTGCTGGACCGGCTCACCTACGACCTGTTCCCGGCCGCGCCGGATATCCTGCGCGTGCTCGACAAGCATGACAAGCCCTGGGTGCACACGCCCGAGATCACCACCTCGATGCTGGAAGTGGCCACCTCGATCCTGAGCAGCTTCGGCGAGGCGCAGGAGCAGCTCGAGCACATCCGCAGCACCGTGGGGCGCGCCGCCTTCGAGGTCGGCGCCGCGGTCTCGGGCGGGGGCGCCCACCCGTTCCAGCGCTGGAACGAACAGCGCATTTATCCGAAGGAGCGCTACTTCGAGTCGGAGCGCAAGTACGGCTACCTGGCCAAGCTGTTCACCGTGTTCGGCATGCACGTGCACATCGGCGCCGGCACGGCCGACGAGGCGGTGCGCCTGTGCGCCTGGCTGACCCAGCGCGCGCCGCTGTTCGTGGCCCTGTCGGCCAACTCGCCGTGCTGGCAAGGCGAGGTGTCGGGATTCTGCAGTTCGCGCAGCAACGTGGTCGGCGCCTTCCCGATGAGCGGGATCCAGCCGCATGACCTGCGCAGCTGGCAGGACTTCCGCGACTATTTCGAGCGGCTGGCGGGATTCGGCATCGTCAACAGCATCAAGGATTTCTACTGGGACGTACGGCCTAAGCCCGAGTACGGCACCATCGAGCTGCGCGTGCTCGACACGCCCTTGAAGCCGGTGTACGCCGCGGCGCTGGCCTGTTACGCGCGCGAGCTGTGCCTCGAGTTCGCAGACGCCGCCGGCGCCTGGCCGACCAACGGCAGCCGCGAGCTGTACACCTGGAACCGCTTCAATGCGGCGCGCGACGGGGTGGCCGCCAACTGGATCGACCCCGAGACCGGCGCTTCCAGGCCAGTGTGCGAGGTGATCCGCAGCGACCTCGAACGGCTCGGCCGGCGCTCGCGCGACCCGGGCTTCGGCAAGGCCTGCGCCGTGATCGAGGACCTGATGAAGGAGGGCGGCCAGGCCGGCCTGCTGCGCCGGCACCTGGCGGCAGGCGGTGGCATGAACGACCTGGCGCGGGTCGCCAGCGAGATCTTCGACGCCGGCTAGGCCTGTTCGACCGAAGCCAGGGCAGAGCCCGCGATTCTCCGTAGGGTGGTCGGCTCCGCCGACCGCGCGTTCAGCCCAGGCATGCGGCACGACTGCGCCTGTCGTTCACTCAGGCATGCGGCACGACTGCGCCTGCGCCTGTCGTTCAGCCCAGGCATGCGGCACGACTGCGCCTGCGCCTGTCGGACGCGCGGTCGGCCAAGCCGACCACCCTACGTTTGTCCCGAACACGTCGTTCCATTGACTCTGCAATCGGTCAGACAGGCGCTGGCGCCTCAGAGCTGCGACAACGGCGTGGTGGCGGCGGCGTCGTCAACGCCCAGCTCGGCGATCAGGCGATCCAGGTTCTGCTCCAGCTGATCCAGGGTGGCCGCGTCGAGGCTGGCCAGCGCGTCCGGCAGCACCCCGGCGAAGGGCATCGGGGCGCGCTGCAGGATCTCGCGCCCCGCCGGCTGCACGTACAGGGCGACGGTGCGGCGGTCGGCGCCTTCGCGGCTGCCGCTCACGTAGCCGCGCTCCACCAGGCTGCGCACCAGGTTGCTGGCGGTCGACTGGTGGATGTCGAGTTCGCGCGCCAGGCCGGTGGCGCCGATGCCGGGATGGCGCTCGATGACCGACAGCGCCCACAGCTGGGCGCCGCCGACCCCGGCCTCGCGCTCGACCTGGCGGAAATGGGTCTTGACGGCGTTGAACACGATACGGAACTGGCGCAGCACGCGCATGGACTGGCCGCTGTCGGGCGCTGGATCGGGATTCGGATGCATGGCGCGATCATAGCGGATTTCCAGGCATCCGGTACGGCCCGGAACGCCGGGTGCGCCGGCTTGCCGCGCAAGCCGGACCGTGCGCGCGGCAGTGGTCGGCTATACTTCTCCCATAGGTAGCGCCGGCAAGCCGGCCGTGATGCCGGCATTCGCAGCAAGGACTCGTATATAGTGAACCAGGAAGAAAAGACCGAACCCCAGCTGGGGCCCGACAGCCGAGCCGGCGGGCTCAAGGGCCATGGCAGGCGCCTGTTCGAAGGCGCCCGCGGGCGCGCCCAGGCGGGGGTCTCGCTGGCCCAGGCGCGCCTGCGCGGCCGTTCGCGCACCGAGCAGGTGCTGCTGGTCGGGCTGTGGACGCTGGCTGCCGGCCTGATGGCCTTCTTCCTCTACCTGGTGATACTGATCCCGCTTACCCCCGGCATCGACGACCTGCGCCAGGCCAGTACCGCACGCCCGACCGTGATCCTGTCCGCCGACGGCAAGGAACTCGGCAGCTTCGAGAAAGGCCTGCAGGAGCGGGTAAAGCTGTCGCAGGTGTCGCCGCACGTGATCAAGGCCCTGATCTCGACCGAGGACCACCGCTTCTACGACCACCACGGCGTCGATTTCCGCCGCGTGGCGGGGGCACTGGTCGCCACCCTCAAGGGCGACCCGCAGGGCGGCTCGACCATTACCCAGCAGCTGGCGCGCAATATGTTCCCCGACGAGATCGGCCGCGCACGCAGCGTGAACCGCAAGATGAAGGAACTGATCACCGCGATCAAGATCGAGAACACCTACAGCAAGACCGAGATCCTCGAGGCTTACCTGAACACCGTGCCTTTCCTCTACAACGCCTATGGTATCGAGATGGCGGCGCGCACCTATTTCGGCAAGTCCGCAGCCAGGCTGGACGTGCTGGAATCGGCCACGCTGGTGGGCATGCTGAAGGGCACCCATTATTACAACCCGGTGGCCAACCCGGAGCGCTCCAAGCTGCGCCGCAACGTGGTGCTGTCGCAGATGGCCAAGCACGGCGCGTTCACGCAAGAGCGCTACCGGCAGCTGGCGAAGCGTCCGCTGCGCGTGCGTTTCGCGCGCCTGAACGACCGCAGCGGCAAGGACGACCATTTCACGGCCTACGTGCGCAAGTGGCTGCTCGATTGGGCCGAGCAGAACGACTACGACCTGCAGCTCGACGGCCTGGTGGTGCACACGACGCTCGACCAGGACTTGCAGGAAGCGGCCGTGCGCGCCGTGGAGCGCCAGACCAACACGCTGCAGGCGATCGCCGATGTGGAGTGGGCGTATGCCGGCATGCCGCGTTCGACGTCGACCGGCATGTACACGTCCATGCGCGACGAAGTCGATCCGTTTGCGTATTACTGGAGCTCGCATGCGCGCACGCTCGACGCCTTCGTGCGCGAGAGCGGCGAGTACCGCCAGGCGGTCGAAGACGGCGAGGCTGCGGCCGCCGCGCTGAAGCGCCTGAAGGCAGACCGCGGCTTCATGCGTGAGCTGAAGGCGAACAAATCGCGCCTGGAAGCGGGCTTCGTCGCCATGGACCCGCATACGGGCGAAGTGCGCGCCTGGGTCGGCAGCCGCAGTTTCGAGCGCGACCAGTTCGACCATGTGGTCCAGGCGGCGCGCCAGCCCGGTTCGACCTTCAAGCCGATCGTGTACGCCGCGGCGCTGGAAAGCGGCATTCCGCCGGACCAGACCTACCGCGACGTGGTGCAGGACATCCGCGTCGGCGGCACCGTCTGGCGTCCCACCGACATGTCCGGCAACAGCGGGCGCAGCATGACCATGCGCGAGGGCCTGGTGTACTCCAAGAACACCATCACCGCCCAGGTGATGCAGCAGGTCGGGGTGAATCCGATCGTGCGCCTGGCCCAGGGCATGGGCGTGCGCCAGAGCCGCCTGCAGGCGGTGCCCTCGCTGGCGCTGGGCACCAGCCCGGTGACCCTGCTCGAGATGGTCAGCACCTACAGCACCATCGCGGCCCAGGGCGAATACCGCAAGCCGGTGCTGGTGCGCCGCATCACCGACCGCGAAGGCAGGACGATCGCCGACTTCGCGCCGGCGGCGCCGGAGCGCGCGCTGTCGCAGGAAGCGGCCGTGACCCTGATCGACATGCTGCGCGGCGTGGTCAACCGCGGCACCGGCGGCGGCGTGCGCTACCGCTTTGGCGTGCAGGGCGACGTGGCCGGCAAGACCGGCACCACCCAGAACAATACCGACGGCTGGTTCATCCTGATGCATCCGAACCTGGTAGCGGGCGCCTGGGTGGGTTTCAACGACAACCGCGTGGCCATGCGCAGCAGCTACTGGGGGCAGGGCGGCCACAACGCCTTGCTGCTGGTGGGCGACTTCATGCGCTCGGCCATCGAGAGCGGCCGGGTCGATCCGAACGCCCTGCTGCCGGGCGGACGGCCGCCGCCGCCGCGCCCGGCCGAGGAGCCCGAGTACGTCGAGGAAGGCCAGGACGAGATGGAGTTCGAAGGCGAGATGCCGGCCGACGAGGAGGTTCCCGACCCTGCCCCGATCGAGGACGAGGACGCGGCCGAGCCGGTGCAGCCGGTGCCGGTACAGCCGGTACCCCTGCCGGAGTTTGCGCCGCCCCCTCCGCCGCCATCCAGCGGCGAAGACGACATCATCTAGGGTGCCGCGCCCGCCAAGGCCGCGCGCGGCGGTCCATCCTTCAACAAGGGATACGGGTTGAGCGGGCCGCCTGCGCCATACACGCCGTAGTGCAGGTGCGGAGGCGTGGTCCTGGCATTGCCCGTATTGCCCACGTAGCCCAGCAGCCGGCCTTGCTCGACCCGCATGCCCGGCGCAAGGTCCGAGAAGCGGTCGAGGTGGGCGTAGTAGTGGCGCTGGCCGCCCGGCCCCAGCACCCACACCACCTGGCCGCCCAAACGGTTGTTCCCGACCCGCAGGACGATGCCTTCGGTGGCGGCGCGCACCGCCGTGCCGCGCCTGGCGAAGATGTCGATGCCCTCGTGCTTGCGGCCTTCGCTCCTGGCCGCATGCCAGGTGTCAACCAGGGCTTTCGGCCGCACGCCGCTCACCGGCATGGCAAGGGCCGCGGGAGCTGGCATCGCGGCCAGCCGCATCGCGTACACGGCATGCCGGGCCCACGGTTCGAACAGGCCCCAGGCGGCAAGCAGGAGAACGGCAAACAGCAGACTGCGCAGAAAGGTTCGCATAGCGTGGATCCATGGAACGTGCGATACCGGACAGGTATGGGCGAAGCCGTGGATTTACAGGTGCGAACCGGATCAGGCCGGGTCAAGGCTGGCACGGACCCTCGGTTCGGCAGGCGCGTCGCCAGGCGCGCCGCCCGCGCTTAGCGGGAAGGCCAGGGTGAACACGCAGCCCTTGCCATGCCCCTCGCTATGCACCGATACCCTTCCGCCGTGCAGTGCGGTGAGCTCCTTGACCAGGGCCAGGCCGAGCCCGAGGCCGCCCTGGGCGCGGTCGATGCTGGTCGGTCCCTGGACCAGCACGTCGAAGATCACCGGTAGCAGCTCCGGCGCCAGGCCCACGCCCGTGTCGCTGACCTCCACCGTGACTTCATGCGCTTCCACGCTGCAGCGCACGCCGATGCGCCCGCCGGCCGGAGTGTACTTGATGGCGTTGTGCAGCAGGTTGTCGACGATTTGCTCCAGGCGGGTGCGGTCGCCGTCCACCCATGCCGGCCCGAATTCGGTTTCCCATCCATGGTTGCCGGCGTCGATCAGGCGCTTGGCCTCGACGCAGGAGCGCAGCACCTCGCCCAGGTTCACAGGCGTGCGCTGCAGGACGATCTTGCCCGAGAGGATGCGCTGCACGTCGAGCAGGTCGTCCACGATGCGGGTCAGGTGGCGCATCTGGCGGCGGCTGATCTCGCGCGCATTGGCCGCCAGTTCCGGCTTGAGGTTCGGCATGTCGAGTACGCTCATGGCTCCGGAGATCGCCGCCAGCGGGTTGCGCAGTTCGTGGCCGAGCATGGCCAGGAAGCCGTCCTTGGCCTGGCTTTGCGCCTCGGCCACGCGGCGCGCGCGCTGCTCGCTCAGGAGGAGCTGTTCGCGCTCGTGCTGGAGGGCCTGGCGCGCCGCGCTTTCGCGCGACAGCGCCTCGCTGGTGTAGTGCAGGCCGTCGAGCAGGGCGTCGACTTCGTCGACCTTGGTCGGGCGCGGCTTGGCGATGGCGCCGCGCGCGAGCGAGTTGGCCACGCTGCCGGCCTGCTGCAGCGCTGCCGACAGCTTGTTCCCGAAGAAGGAGGCGATCAGGAGGGCCATGCCCATCAGCAGCAACAGGGCCAGCGTGGCATAGGTAGCGGCAGTGCGGGCCGCCGATTCGATGTCGGCCACCGGTACGCCGATCACGATGGTCCAGCCGCTGGCCGCCGAGCGCGTATAGATGCCATATACCTCGGTGCCTTCGTGCGTCACGTGACGCAGCACGCCGCTTCCCGCATGCCGCGCCGCTGTACGCATCTCGGGATGCATCGGCTTGCCGGCAAGGCGTGCTCCATGCCGGTTGCGTGCGATCGTGTTCCCGTCCGCATCGAAGATGCCGACCAGCCAGGTCGGCTCGAGCGCACGGTTGGTGAACACGCGCTCGAAATAGCGGGCGTCGAACACCTGGCTCACGACATAGCGCGGGCGCTGGTCAGGCGGCGAGGGCACGTCCACCGACACGACGCCACGCCGCGACGTGGGGCCAAGGAAGTAGCCTGACACGCGGGTCTTGTTGGTGCGCAGGACTTCCTCGGCGAAATGCCGGGCTTGGCCGTTCAGCTCGGTATCGTAGGGCAGCAGGGTGTTGAATAAGGGGCGATATTGCTCGTCAACCAAGGTAGTCCACGACTGCCTGTCGCTGGCGTTGAGCCGCTCGGCAAGACGATACACCCGTGGCAGGTTGCCCAGCGCCAGGCTTTCCGAGCTGGCAATCGTGCGCAGCAGCGCTTCCTTCACGGCAAGTTCCCGGTCTACCAGCAATGCGGTGGCGCGCGCCGTCTCCTGCACCCGGTGGATGCGCGACGCCCGCTCCCAGTCGAGCAGCATTGACACCCCGATCCAGAACGCGAGCGCGACCGGGATCAAGATGGCGGCGGCCATCAGGAACAGGTAGGTGCGTGTTTTCATGGGGACATGCGTTCGCCGGTGCGCGCGAGGACAAAGCGTTGGCATTGCAAAATGGCAATGCAGGCAAGCTTAACAGAAGCTTCGCCTGGGTGCTTGCCTTTTCGTCACACTCGCGGCGGCCCATCGTGCCGCCCATTCCTACAGGATCGGTGTGCCCCCGGTCACCGCGATCCGCGCGCCGGAGATGTAGCTGGCCTGTTGCGATGCCAGCAGCACGTAGACCGGCGCCACCTCGACCGGCTGGCCGGGGCGCTTCATCGGCACCTGCTGGCCGAAGCTTTCCACCTGGTCAGGCGGCATGGTGGCCGGAATCAAGGGCGTCCAGATCGGGCCCGGCGCCACCGAGTTCACGCGAATGCCCTTTTCGGCCAGCAGTTGGGCAAGGCCCGCGCTGAAATTGGCGATCGCGCCCTTGGTGGCGGCATACGCCAGCAGGGTCGGCTTTGGATTGTCGGAGTTGATCGAGGTGGTATTGATGATCGACGAGCCCGGCTGCATATGGCGCACCGCAGCCTTGCAGATGTGAAACATCGCCGTGATATTCACCTGGAAGGTGTAGTCCCATTCTTCATCGGGGATGTCCTCGATCGCATCACGGCTCATCTGGAAGGCGGCGTTGTTGACCAGCACGTCGATGCGCCCGAATTCCGCCACGGCGCGCTCGACGATGGCGCGGCAGTGCGCCGGATCGGCCAGGTCGCCCGGCACCAGCACCGCGCGCCGGCCCGCCTCCTCGACCAGGCGCGCGGTTTCCTGCGCGTCCTCGTGCTCGTTCAGGTAGGACACCAGCACGTCGGCGCCCTCGCGCGCGAAGGCCAGCGCGACGGCGCGGCCGATGCCGCTGTCGCCGCCCGTGATGACGGTCGCCTTGTCCTTCAGCTTGCCGGAACCGACATAGCTCGATTCGCCATGGTCGGCCTTGGGGTCGAGGGCCGACTCGAGGCCCGGCGGTTCCTGCTGCTGCTTTGGCTGGTTCATGCGCTTCTCCGGTGGTGGCGCGCAGGGATGCGACGCCGTGCTTGAACTGGGCGTCCAAGATAGCGCGTCCGTCCGGAGGGCGTCGCGCCATTCCGGCGCGCATGGGCCGCGCCGCAAGGCGATGCTGCGGGGATGCAGGCCACCCCTGGGCTGCCTCCGCCCACGGGCATGCCGTCAGGGCCTCAGTGGCGCTTCAGGTGCTCGCGCACCGCCTCGGCGCTGGGGCCGACCTGCTTCACTGCACGCTCGAGCTCTTCCTTGCTCACGCCCAGCGCCTCGGTCCAGTGACGCACTTCCCATTCTTCGTTGACGTTGATGCGGGCACGGTCTTGCGCGCCACGGTTTTGCAGGTTGTCGGACATGATTGCCTCCTTGATCACTTTGCCTGCAGCCAGAGTGCCAGTCCCCGTGGTGCCCTTCCGTACGCTGTTTCACCTTGCGCCGCAAGACTGCCGCGGGATCGACCTACCCACCCGTGCCAGCGGCAACATTTTCAGGTACGCTTGCGATATCAACAGCACCCCGCACAGATGGAGGAGACCCGCATGTCCGCACCCTATGAAACCGCCCAGCCCGAACGCAGCGCCGTCGACGCCATGCCGGGCACCGTGATGCTCGATTTCGGCGCCAACTGGTGCGGCTACTGCCGCGCCGCCGAGCCCCTGATCGACGAGGCGCTCGCGGGCAGCAAGGGCGTGCGGCACGTGAAGGTCGAGGACGGACCAGGCCGTCCGCTCGGCCGCTCGTTCCGCATCAAGCTGTGGCCGACCGTGGTCGTGCTCCAGGACGGTCGTGAAGTGGCGCGCGTGGTGCGCCCGGTATCGAGCGACGAGGTGCGCGTGGCGCTGGCCCAGGCCGGTGCCGCATGAGCGGGTCGGCCCCGCCAGTCGCGGCGAACAAGCCGCGCACCGTCCTGTTCGCCAGCCTGATCGGCACCACCATCGAGTTCTACGACTTCTATATCTACGCGACCGCCGCGGTGCTGGTGTTCCCGCGGCTGTTCTTCCCGGCCGCCGATCCGGCCGCCGCCACCCTGCAGTCGCTCGCGACCTTCGCCATCGCCTTTTTCGCGCGCCCGGTCGGCTCGGCCGTGTTCGGACACTTCGGCGACCGCATCGGACGCAAGGCCACCCTGGTGGCGGCCCTGCTCACCATGGGCATTTCCACGGTGCTGATCGGCCTGCTGCCGACCTATTCCTCGATCGGCACGCTGGCGCCGCTGCTGCTGGCCCTGTGCCGCTTCGGACAGGGCCTCGGCCTGGGCGGGGAGTGGGGCGGGGCGGTCCTGCTTGCCACTGAGAACGCGCCGCCCGGCAAGCGCGCCTGGTACGGCATGTTTCCGCAACTGGGCGCGCCGATCGGCTTCTTCCTGTCGGGGGGCACCTTCCTGCTGCTGGGCCAGCTGATGTCGGACGAGGACTTCTTCAGTTACGGCTGGCGCATTCCTTTCCTGGCCAGCGCACTGCTGGTGCTGGTGGGCCTGTACGTCCGGCTGAAGATCACCGAGACGCCAGATTTCCAGAAGGTGCTGGACCGCAACGAGCGGGTCAAGGTGCCGGTGCTGGCCGTGTTCCGCGACCACCGGCGCGCGCTGGTGCTCGGCACCGTCACGGCACTGGCGACCTTCGTGATCTTCTACCTGATGACGGTGTTCGCGCTCAGCTGGGGCACGACGGCGCTGGGCTTTTCGCGCCAGCAGTTCCTGACCATGCAGCTGGTCGCGGTCGTGTTCTTCGGTCTGACCATCCCGCCCTCGGCGCTGCTGGCGGACCGCTACGGGCGGCGCATGGCGCTGATGCTGGTGAGCGGGGCGATCGCCGCGTTCGGGCTGCTGTTCGGTCCGCTGTTCGGCGCCGGCACGATGGTCTCGGTGGCGGGCTTCATGATCCTCGGCATGTGCCTGGTGGGCTTTACCTACGGTCCGCTCGGCACCCTGCTGGCCGAGCTGTTCCCGCCGGAGGTGCGCTACACGGGAGCGTCGCTGACCTTCAATTTCGCGGGCATCCTGGGCGCCTCGCTGGCTCCCTACATCGCGACCTGGCTGGCCACGAACCACGGCCTGGCTTTCGTCGGCTACTACCTGGCCGCCGCCGCGCTGCTCAGCCTGTTGGCCCTGGTAGCGATCGGCGCGCCCCGCACGTCCGCGCCGGCCCAGCCGGCTGCCCGCTAGGGAGGGCCGGCCCGCTCGACTTCAGAAGGAATAGACCATCGTCAGCGAGGTCTGGGTATCGGTGTTCTTCTTGCCGGCCGGGACACTGGTGTCACTGCGCGCGCTGAAGCCTGCCTTCATCTGCATGGTCGAATTGATCTTGGTGCTGAGCGAGGTCTCGGCCACTGAGTGGGTGTTCGAGGTGCCTTTCTCGACGCTGACGGTCTGGGCGAAGAAGGCCGAGGGGCTGACGCGCCAGCGGAACTGGGCCGCGCCGCGCACGGTCAGGCCGCTTTCGTCTTCCCCGGTGGCGCGCTCGCCGGCGAAATAGCCCGGGCCGATCTCGACGTCGAGGGTCCTGTCGCTGGCATTGAGCCAGCGCGAGCCGTGACCGATGGCCAGCGACGAATAGCGGGTGTACGCGCCGAAGCGGTCGTTGACGTGCGAACCGAGCACGAAGGCGCGCCGGCCTTCGCCCAGCAGCTTGAGCGATGCCTTGGCCGAGACGGCGAAGCGCTCGGCCGACTTGCTGCGCTCGAGCTTGCCGTCTTCGTCCTCGTACTCGTCTTCCTTGAAGAAGCCGCTGACGACGAACTCGTGGCTCCAGTAGGCGGTCTCGTGGCGCGCGTCGATCTTGCCGGTGATCGAGGTGCCGGTGGTGTTGCCGGAGGTCGTGATGGCGCCCAGTTCGGCCGAGGTGAACCAGCCGCCCTCGGGAATCTCGGGCAGGGCGACGGAGAGCGGGGCGTGGACATCGCCAACGGGAGGCAGGTCGGGACCGGCCAGGACATGGCCAGGGGCGGCGCAGAGCAGCAGCACCGGCGCGGAGAGCAGGAATCGAAGAGATTTCATAAGCATCATGTTGCCGACAGGATGCGCGACATTGTAGCGCAATGAGGCCACAAAACGATGCTTCGTGACACATTCAAGCGCATCGGGCCGGCTCAGGTGCCCACGTAGACGATCTTGAAGGTGAACAGCGCGGCGATCACCCACACGACCGGCGCCACGTCGCGGGCGCGCCCGGTCAGCAGCTTCAGCACGGCATAGGTGATGAAACCGAAGGCGATGCCTTCCGCGATCGAAAAGGTAAAGGGCATCACCAGCGCGGTGACGGCGGCCGGAATGCTTTCGGTGGAGTCGCCCCATTCGACCTCGCCCAGGTCGGACAGCATCAGGCAGGCGACGAACAGCAGGGCCGGCGCGGTGGCATAGGGCGGCACCACCCCGGCCAGCGGGGCGATGAACAGGCAGGCCAGGAACAGCACCGCCACCGTCAGCGCCGTCAGGCCGGTGCGCCCGCCCGCCTGGACCCCGGAGGCGCTTTCCAGATAGGCGGTGGTGCTCGAGGTGCCCAGCACGCTGCCCGCGACGATGGCGCCGCTGTCGGCCAGCAGGGCCTTGTTCAGCCGGTCCATCTTGCCCTCGACCAGCAGGCCGGCGCGGCGCGCCACGCCCATCAGGGTGCCGGTGGCGTCGAACAGCTCCACCAGGAAGAACACCAGCACCACGTTCAGGATCCCGACCGACAGCGCGGCCTTGATGTCGAGCTGGAGCAGGGTGGGTGCGAGCGAGGGCGGCGCCGAGAAGACGCCCTTGTAGGTATTCCCGCCGAAGAAGAAGGACAGGACCGTCACCAGCACGATGCCGATCAGGATCGCGCCCTTCACGCGCAGGCGGTCGAGCGCGACGATGGCGAAGAAGCCGGCGATGGCCATGATCGCCTCCGGCCTGTGCAGGTCGCCGGCCTTGACCAGGGTGGCCTCGCTGGCCGCCACGATGCCCGCGTTCTTCAGCGCGATCAGGGCCAGGAACATGCCCAGGCCGACCGTGATGGCGACCCGCATCGACTTCGGGATGCCGTTGACGATCATGCCGCGCAGGCCCAGCAGCGACACCACGATGAACAGGCAGCCGGAAATGAACACGGCGCCGAGCGCAGCGGGCCAGGCCACGCCCATGCCGAGTACGACCGCGTAGGCGAAATAGGCGTTCAGGCCCATCCCCGGCGCCATCGCGATCGGGTAGTTCGCGTACAGGCCCATCACCGCCGTGCCCAGCGCGGCCACCAGGCAGGTGGCGACGAATACCGACTCCCTGGGCATGCCGGCATCGCCGAGGATCGAGGGGTTGACGAAGATGATGTACACCATCGTCAGGAAGGTGGTGAGCCCGGCCAGCAGTTCGGTGCGGACGTCGGTGCCGCTCTGGGTCAGCTTGAAGAATCGGTCGAGCATCGCAGCGCTCCATGGTTGTCCTGGCTGAAGCATAACACCGCGGCGCGTCCGGGCCGCGCGATGCCCTGCCAATGCGCTAACATGGCATCTCCACCATTACCGACCCATTCACATGAAGAACAAGCGCCCGCTGCCCCGCACCTCCAACAACCCGCGCGAGCCGGACAAGGCCGCGGTGGCCCAGGAGCTCGCCGACCTCGCGCTGGCCATTGCGGAGCGCGAGGAAGCGCCCGGCTTCGGCAGTGCCGATGAGCGCGAGGAGGAACTGCTCGGCGCGCTGCGCAAGCTTCTGCGCAAGAAGCGCGACGAGCCGCTGTACGAAGCGATCGAGCTGGCGCGCTACACCGACCCGGAAGCCTGCCGCCTGCTGCGCAGCCGCATCGAGGAGGAGGCGGCCAACCTGCGCCTGCGCCGCGAAGGAGGAAAGGATGGCGGCATCAGCGGCATCAGCGGGGGCGCCGAATACGAGATCGACGCTTTCCTGATTCCGCTGTTCGTGCGCAGCACCGGCGGCCTGCAGGCCGCGCAGACCTTCCAGGACCCCGAAGCCTTCGAGGCGCTGGCGGCCAGCTTCCACCCGGCCGGACTGGAAAGCGCGGGCGGCAAGCTGGTGCTGGTGCAGCATGCCTACGACCTGGCCGAAATCGACCACGTGTCCTTTTCGACGCTGCAGGAGATGCTGCGCGAGGCGGCCGCGTCGCTGCTGGAAAAGAAGCTGCAGCCGGCGCCGACCATCGAGGCCAGCATCCGCGGCTGGACCGGCGAGCGCTTCGCTCCCGACGAATCGGCGCTGGAACTGCGCTTCCTGCTCGGCTTCTCGCTCAAGCGCACCGACGACCCGTTCTA
Organism: Telluria sp. ZB4P34; assembly: GCF_059686055.1. Lineage (NCBI taxonomy): Bacteria > Pseudomonadati > Pseudomonadota > Betaproteobacteria > Burkholderiales > Oxalobacteraceae > Telluria > Telluria sp. ZB4P34. Next base: position 143,536 of record NZ_JCASIF010000004.1, read on the forward strand.
TGCGGTGCCAGGCGACGAAGCCGGCGCCGACGCCTGGTACGCCACGCGCGAGGAACGCTACCGCGCCTGGACCTTCAGCGCCGCACCGCTGGTGCGGCGCCTCCTGGCAGCCGATCCGGAGGCCGTGCACGTCGACTTCCTCTACCAGGACCTGTTCTACGGCGCGAAGGAACAGGGCGTCAGCGAACTGACCACGCTCGGGATCCTGTCCGACGTGGCGCGCACCCTGGCGGCGAAGGACCTGGAGCCGGACCGGGTGCATGCGGCGGTCGCCCCGCTCGATGCGGGCGAGCACATTATCCTGCGCGTCAACCTGTACGCGCTCGACGGCGGAACCCCGTGGGGCAGCGTCGAAACCCCGGTCGACCTCGCCGCCGACCTGGGCGCGGAGATCGACAACCTGTGCGATGCGCTGCTCTCGCTGGGCCTGGAAGGCGTGTCGATCGCATCCGGCTTCAGCGAAGACGGCCACGCCGAGGGCGCCGAACCCTACCTGCCCGGCTGACCGGCAGAACCTGCGCGGCCAGCTTGCGGCCGCCGCAGACCGCCTGAATGACGGCGCGGCAGCACTTTCCGCTGTGATCCAGCACTGTCCACACACATTTCTACCGTATCAAACACGGCCCGTTGGCGCACCTGGCAGGGCGGTGCGCTCGTGCAAGGTAAAAAGAGCGATGAACGTTCGTAGTGGATTTTCCTGTAAAAGTGTAGGAAGCGCCCTACAGCAACTCTGGCAGCTCTTGGGACTCCCTATGGCGACGACTTGTAACAACTGCTTGCAATATTTCATAGTAGAAATATTGCAATGCATAAATGAAAATATTGGAAAATTTGCATGTTACGATTCGAGGGTCCGGTACGCTGCCGCAGGGCGGATGGCGTACCCGGGGACTGGCGTCGAGAGAAGAACTGCCAGGCTTTGCCAACAACTATAGCGCCACGAAGGCGAAAGGAACTGAATATGCCGACCTTGATCGTGTTTTGCCACCTGCGCTGGGATTTTGTCTTCCAGCGTCCACAGCACCTGATGACCCGTCTGGCGGAACACTACGATATCGTGTTTGTCGAGGAACCGGTGTACAGCGAAGGGCAGGCATACCTGAAGAAGACGGCGGTCGCGCCGAACATCACCGTGTGCCGTCCGCATACCGCGATCCACGCACCAGGCTTCCACGACGACCAGATCCCGACCCTGCAGACCCTGCTGGCCGACATCGTCCCGCAAGGCGAGCAGCCGGTGGTCTGGTTCTATACCCCGATGGCGCTGCCGCTGCTGCAGGGCCTGAATCCTTCCAAGATCGTCTACGACTGCATGGACGAGCTGGCGATGTTCAAGAACGCGCCGAAGCAGCTGCTGCAGCGTGAAAGCGCGCTGCTGAACATGGCCGACGTGGTCTTCACCGGCGGCCCGAGCCTGTACCAGTCCAAGCGCGACCGCCACGCGAACGCGCACTGTTTCTCGAGCAGCGTCGACGCCCGGCACTTCCGCCAGGCCCAGGACCGCACCATCTCGCACTCCGACCAGGCCCACATCCCGGGTCCGCGCCTCGGCTTCTATGGCGTGATCGACGAGCGCCTGGACGTCGAGCTGGTCTCGAAGATGGCCGACGCGCACCCGGAATGGCAGATCGTAATGGTCGGACCGGTCGTGAAGATCGATCCGGCGACGCTGCCGAAGCAGCAGAACGTGCACTACATGGGTCAGCGCACCTACGACCAGCTGCCGCAATTCCTGGCCGGCTGGGATGTGTGCCTGCTGCCCTTCGCCATGAACGATTCGACCAAGTTCATTTCGCCGACCAAGGTGCTCGAATACATGGCGGCCGAGCTGCCGGCCGTGTCCACCCCGATCACCGACGTCAAGGTGCCGTACGGCGATGTGGTGGCCGTGGCCGAGACCCCGGAACAGTTCATCGCAGCCTGCGAGCGCCAGCTGGCGCTGGGCCAGGGCGAGCGCGAGCGCATGGCCAAGCGCATGCGCGAAGTCGTGGCCGGTACCTCCTGGGACCTGACCGCGTCACGGATGCACGAGCTGATCACGAATGCCGTCCCGGGCCGCCACGCGCGCCTGCCGGCCACCCCGGACGCCGCCAAGGCAGTGCCGGTGAAGGCCAGCGCGGCACCGGTCGCGAAGACGGCCTGACAGGGTAAGCGGCCAGCGTTCCGGGACGGGACGCTGGCTGGCGACGGCACGGCGGCGCACCTGCGGGTAGCGCCGCCGTGTTTTTGTGCGCTCGTCCGATCCCGGATGTAGAAAGGCCGGAGGGGCGTCCTGGGACGCCCCTCCGGCTGTCGCTTGTGTGAGGATCGGGATCCGCGTCTAGCGCTTGCCGCCGCGTTCACCGTTGTCGCCGCCGCCGTTGCCGCTGCCGTTGCCACGATTGCCGCTCTGCTGGTTGCCGTCGTTCTTGTGGCTCATGCGGCCGGCCTCGCGTGCTTCTTCCGAAGTGAACTCGTGGGCATTGCCCGATGCGTGGGCGGCGCGGCCGCCCTGCGAGGCGATCTCGCGCTGGCGTTGCGGGTCCATCGAGGCGAAGCCGCGGTTACTGGAATTGCCGCTCTGCGAATTGGCGCCGTTGCCGCTCTGGGCGTTGCCGCCGCTCGATGCACGGCCGCCGCCGGAAGAGCGGCCGCCCTGCGAAGCGGCTTCACGCTGCTGCTCTTTGTCCATGGACGCGACGCCGCGTTTGCTGTTTCCCTGATTGTTCGATGCCATGATGGTCTCCTTTATCGATGACAGGGTTGGTCGAAGTCCCTTCCGCCCGCCGTCCGCGTCCTGCGGTCGGTATATTACGGAAGAGGCGGGTCCATCTTAGGGCGGCGAGCTCGGCCACGGAATAGGACTGTCCGGCCAGGCACTGTAGGACCGGTCCGGCGCATAGCACCGCGGCGCCGGACCATGATCAGTGCTTCATCTGGACGCCGGGCGCTGCGGCCGCCGGCGTCCAGCCGCCTGCCGGGTCCTTGTGGTCGGCCACCCGCACCACCGACAGCGGGTGGGCGAACTGGATGCCTTCGCGCTGGAAGGCGCGGTAGATCCGCAGCAGGATATCCTGCTGGGCGTCCATGTGCAGGATATAGTCCGGGCTTTTGAAGTGGTATACCACCTCGACATCGAGCGACCAGTCTCCGTAGCGGAAGAAGTGGGCGCGCTCGAAGTCGACGTCGGCGCGCGTGCCGACGATCGCTCGGATCATCGCCGGAATGGCGGTCACCTGCGCTTCGCTGGTGCCGTAGGCCACGCGCAGCACGAAGGCGACCCGGCGCGAGGCCATGCGCTTGTGATTGTGGATACGGCTGCGCAGCAGCTCGCCGTTCGAGAATACGATCTGCTCGCCGCCCAGGCCGCGCAGGCGGGTGGTCTTCAGCCCGATGTACTCGACCGCGCCGAGCGCGTCGCCGACGATGATGAAGTCGCCGATCTCGAAGGGCTTGTCGAGCATGATAGACAGCGAGGCAAACAGGTCGCCGAGGATGTTCTGGGTCGCCAGGGCGACCGCGATGCCGCCGATGCCGAGGCTGGCTACCAGCGTGGTGATGTTGAAGCCGAAGTTATCCAGCATCATCAGGAATGCGACCGTCCACACGACGAGGCGCAGCATGAAGAACAGGATGGTGCTGGAGGCCTTGCGGGCCCCGTCGCCTGGCGTGGCGAGCAGCTGGCTGCGCCATCCGCGCAGGGCGACGTCGCCCCAGATCCCCAGTTGCAGGACCAGCGAGCCGACCGCCACCCGCGATACCACCAGGCGCCAGCTTTCCGGCATGACGAGGAAGATGCTGGCCAGGTAGACCCCGATCGCCAGCTGGAGCACGAGGTAGGTGCGGCGCAGCATCTTGACCACCAGCTCGTCGATCCGCGTCGCGCTGCGCCCGGACAGCTCGCCCAGCCGCCGCAGGAACAGCACGCGCACGAGGTACATCGTCGCGGTCGCGCCAATGCAGACGCCCAGGGCCAGCGTCCAGTTTTCCAGGTCATTGTTAGTCAGTAAGAACTCCATCCGCCACTCCACCTTCCTTGAACACTGCGAGGCGACAGTGTGCGGTCCGGGCAGCATGGGGCGCGCACAATTGGCAGGCCGCCGGGCTGGCCGCTACAGTGGTTCGACGCGGGCATGGCGGCGGGCCGGGCGGCGCGCACCACATCGCTGCGCCCGATGACCCAGCGCCAGCTACGGTCCTGATGGCGTCCTGTCAACGCCTCCTGGCGCCCGCTGCCGGGCCTGCGCCACGCTGCCTGAATTGCCAGTAGTATCTGCGCGAAACATGGCGTGCGCGGCGCCGGTGCCGCGGGCAGGAACTGGACAAGGAGGTCAGGATGGACAAGCTCAAGCAGGGCGGGCAATACGAGGTGGCCGACATCATGCGCGGCCTGTACGGCGACGGCATCATCGCCTGCCGCGGCGCCTTCACGCCCGCGCTGATCGCGGAACTGCGCGCCGACATCGACCGGCTGTTCGAAGAAGCGCTCGGGCGCGAGGGCGGGGCCCTCAACCGCGGCCCGAACCGCTACTACGTGGAGGTGCACCCGGAGCGCCTGCGCTCCTTCCTGGCGATCGCCAGCCACCCGTGGGTGAGGGCGGTCTGCAGCGCGGTGCTGGGACCGGAGTACCGCATCGTCGAAGTCGGTTTCGACGTGCCCGGGCCGGGCGCCATGCACCAGCCCTGGCACCGCGATTTCGCATCGCCGCCCGAGACGGCGCAGGGACGGCGTCTGAGCTCGCTCGCGTTCAACATGACCACCGTCGACGTGACCGAGGAGATGGGGCCGTTCGAGATCGCGCCCGGCACCCAGTGGGACCTGTATGAGGGCGACCAGATGTTCCCGGACAAGGCCCTGTGGCCGCGTTATGAAGCGCTAGCCCAGCGCAAGCTGCCGAAGGTGGGCGACATCTCCGCGCGCTCGGCGCTGACGATCCACCGCGGCACCGCCAACCGCTCGCATCTCTCGCGCCCGGTGCTGGTGCTGGGCGCCGACGCGCCGGACGCAACGAACGCCATCAAGCACGACCTGCAGATGTCGCGTGCCTACTACGAGAGCCTGCCGGAAGACGTGCGCCGCCACCTGGCCTGCCGCGTGGTGGAGCAGCTCGAGCCGATCCGCCAGGCGCATACCATCGAGGGCCTGAAGATGGGCGTGAACATGGGTGGGGAAACCGGGGCGTGAGGGGCGCCTGCGCCGGGTTTGACCTGGCCAGGAGGCGGCCAGGCCGCGTTGCGCGGCCCGGAGCGCATCACTCCTTGTCGGGAACGCCTTGCGAAGGCACCGGCGTCTTCAGTGCATCCGGCACGGCGCCGGCAATGCCGTTCTCGGGCAACTGGCCGACCCGGCGCGCTTCGTCCGAGTGCTGGTCGAGACTGACTTCCTCGGCCACGTCGAAGCGACCGTCCTCGGCTCCTTCCTCGCCCGGAAGCAGGTTGTCCGAACGCTGGTCCTGGCCGCCGCCTGCGGCCGGATTGTCCTGTGGGGTGGGCTGTCTGTTCTCTGGTTCGCTGGGTGACGCCATGCTGTCCTCCTGTTGAGGGTTTTTCGTGGCTTCATTATCGCCCTCGGCCCGCCGCGCGGGCGCACGCCAGGCATTCAGTCGCGCCGGTCCTGGCGCGGGAGGTTCTTCTCCACGATCGCCCACACGATCATGCCGTAGGCAACCACCCGGATCAGGTAATGCAGCGGCGAATCCTCGCCCGCCTCGTTCAATACGGCCGAATAGACCCGGTGCAGGCCTTCGATGAAAAAGGACAGGGCGAAATACAGGAAAAAGCGGTCGCCGGTGTTGCGCCAGAAGCGCAGGAAGAAGAGCGCGATGGTCAGCGAGGCCATCGAAATCGCACCGTACATCAGTTGGACCATCGGCTCACTCCTTCTCGTAGATCAGTCCGTACAGCAGCAGCAGGCAGGCCAGCAGGGCGCTGATCACGCGCAGCGGCATGAAGTCGACGTTCGGGAACACGATTTTGTCGAAAATCAGGAACAGGTTATTGAATGTCATGACAGCGAAGCACAGCGCGCTCCAGAACAGGAGCCGATACCGGGTGCGCCGGTAGCTGGCGAACAGCAGCCAGGCACAGGCCAGCGAGGTGAGCATGCAAAGCGTATAGATGAGTTCGCCCATCTAGGAATCCTTTCGCAAGCGGAAGGCGTCGGCGAACTGCTGCGCCTTCCGGTCGAGTGTGGAATGGATGATGTTGGTAACGTCCACCAGATGACGCGCGTAGATCTCGGCCAGGCCGTCGATGCGTTCACGCATCGTGTCGCTCGCCGGGCCATAGCAGTACGACGCTTCATGTGGCGTCGGACAGGGACTGGCCATGCCGGAACGGTACAGCTCGTCGAGCAGGCCCTGGGCCGTGCGCTCGCTGGTGTACAGCCGGCGCGCCAGCATCTCCCCGGACCATTGCTGGCCAGGATCGGCGCGCAGCAGCAGCAGCGCTTCGAGAAAGGGCACGGAGGGGATGCTCGTCAGTACAAAACGGCGCAAGTCCTCGGGTATCGGCGGACGGTTCATTCGCTCCGGGTTAATTTCCCAAAAGGAATATTGTGAGAAAGACGAAAGTGTAGCCCATTCCAGCAGGAAAAGGACTTTCAATCGTGCTCAATCGTGCGCGCTCCCCTCAAGCGTTTGTTTGACGGTTCTCAACAGCACTCGGCTACAATGCGCGCTATCGAATCATTGAGTAGCTGTACACGATCATGTTCCGTTCCATCCTGGCCCGCATCAAAGGCGCCGCCATTGTCGCCGGACTGCTTGCCGGCGCCGCTGTCCAGGCCGCCAGCTGCGCCGATCACTACCTCGACGGCCGTCCGCCCGAGATCCGCAACCCGAAGCTGGCTGCCGCTACGCGTGAACTGTGCTACAGCGAGTTCGGCGTCATGCATTCAGGTGTTACCCGGACCGCCCTGTGGTCGGCCGAACACCTGGCCGTGAACCAGCTCGAAGCCGCCGAAGGACTGGACCGCGACAACGCCTTCCACCCGGAGCCACGCCTGCCGCGCGCGCAGCGCGCCGAGCTGTCCGACTATGCCCGCAGCGGCTTCGACCGCGGCCACCTGGCGCCGAACGGCGACATGCCGGACCGCCGTGCCCAGCGCGAAAGCTTTTCGCTGGCGAACATGGTGCCGCAGGACCGCGAGCATAACCGCCATATCTGGGCGCCGATCGAGGGCGCGGTGCGCAAGATGGCAAGGAAGGAAGGGCAGCTGTACGTCATCACCGGGCCGGCCTTCCTCGGCAACAGCCTGCGCAAGGTCGGCAACGTGATCGTACCGAGCCACCTGTACAAGGTGGTGTACAGTCCCCGCCAGAAGGCCGCTGCCGCCTGGTTCGTCGAGAACCGCGGCGACGCGCCGATCCATGTGGTCCCGGTGGCCGAGCTCGAGCGTATCGTCGGCATCGAGCTGCTGCCATCGCTCAGCCGTCAGCAGAAGGAGCGGATGCTGGCGCTGCCGAAGATCCGCCAACGCAATAAGCGAAACTGAACCCCGGAACTGCCCCGCGGAGATGACATGAGTCCGAAAAAATCCTTCACGCCCTTTGCCAATGAAGCCGACGTACTCGAGATCGGCAAGCTGATGCTGGAGAACCGTCTCGACCGCATCACCATCTCGGGCGACCTCGACCTCACCGCCGACAAGGCTGGTCTGGAGGCGGCGCGGCGCCTGCACGCGCAGCTGGGCGCGGTGGTCGCCGCGCTCGAGGCGCGCGAGCTTCCGGACCGCCTGCCGCCACCCGACGTGAAGACCGTCGACAACCCCTTCGCCTGATCCGGCGCCGCCCCTGCGGCGCACTCATCATTCCGCGCGTCAAGGGTGCGCGAGCCCCGGAGGGATTGGAGTAACCTCGTTCGCTCTGAAAGCAGCGACGCGAGGAGCCACCAGATGTCCAGCACCATTCCCCAGAACACGCCACAGGGAGACCTGCGTATTCCTTTGGCCGAGGAGCAGTTGGAGGTCGGCACTCGCGTCGTCGACACCGGCCGCGGCGTTCGCATCCACAAGACGGTCACCGAACAGGCAGTCACCATCGACGAGCGCCTCGCGCGCGACGAGGTGGACGTCCGCCATGTCCCGGTCGACCGGATCGTCGCGCTGGAAGAGGCACCTGCAACCCGCTACGAAGGCGACACGCTCGTCGTGCCTATCCTCGAGGAAGTGCTGGTGGTCGAACGCCGCCTGCGCATCAAGGAGGAACTGCACATCACGCGCGTCCGGCACGAAGAGCACTACCACGACACCGTTCCGCTCAAGGTGGAGCAGGTCGTGGTGGAGCGCTTCGACGATGCCGTCCTGCCGCCGTCCGATACCCACCAATGATGGAGGAAACGATCATGCAACATACCCTGGTAGCCGTATTCGATAACAACGCCGACGCGCAAAGCGCCATGGACGAACTGCTCGCTTCGGGCTTCTCGCGCCAGGACGTGCGCATGTCGAGCGGCGGCAGCACCGCCGGCGCCGACAGCAGCCTCTCCAGCAACTCCACTTCCTCCCACTCGTCCGGCGACACCGGCGGCGGAGGCATCATGAATTTCTTCAGCAACCTGTTTGGCAGTGACGAGGACGACACCCGCCATGTCAGCCGCTACGAAGGCGCCGTCTCGGGCGGCAAGTGCGTGGTCACGCTGACCGCCGACTCGCTGCCGGAAGTCGAGCGCGCCGCCGACATCGTCGAACGCTTCGGCCCGATCGACATCGACGAGCACTCGGACGGCGCCGGCGGCATGGGCGCCGGCGGCGCCATGCTGCAGGGCAGCCAGAGCGGCATGCAGTCGTACTCGAGCTCGGCGCAGTCGGGCACGACCCAGCAGCAGGGCAGCCTGGGCGGCGCCTCCCTGCAGCGCGACACCGCGATGGAAGCCGGCCGCACCGGGTCCACCCAGGCGATCCCGGTGGTCGAGGAACAGCTCAAGGTCGGCAAGCGTGAAGTGCAGCGGGGCGGCGTGCGCATCTTCTCGCGCGTGGTCGAGACCCCGGTCAACGAAAGCGTGAGCCTGCGCGAGGAACACGTGGACGTCCAGCGCCGCGCCGTCAACCAGCCGATCAACCCGGGCGACACCACCGCGTTCAAGGAGCAGACGATCGAGATGCGCGAAACCGCCGAGGAAGCCGTGGTGCAGAAATCGGCCCGCGTGGTCGAGGAAGTCACCATCGGCAAGCAGGTCAACGAGCGTCAGGAACAGGTCAATGAGACCCTGCGCCACACCGAAGTGGAAGTGGAACGCCTGGGCGGCTCGGACCTGGACGACGACAGCTCTTACCGCAATCACTACCAGAGCAATTTCGCCTCGAGCGGCGGCGCCTACGACGACTATGCGCCGGCCTATTCCTACGGCTCGCAGATGCGCGGCCAGTATGCCGGCCGCCAGTGGGACGAGGCCGAGAGCGACCTGCGCACCGACTGGGAGTCGCGCAACAGCGGCAGCGGCGCGGGCACCTGGGAGAAGATGAAGGCCGCCGTTCGCCATGGCTGGGATCGCATGACCGACGACAATAGTAGCGGCAGCAGCCGTTCCTATTAAGCTTGCGATGCGGGCGATTGCCCGCGCTTCGGCAGCTCGACATACGGCGCTTCGGCGCCGTATTTCATTGTTAATGTTTCCCTTCTAACATCCGGTTCCTCCACTGCAGCGTTGGCCCGGCAGGCGCGCGCGCGCCCGGTCGGGATTGATGTAATCTCAACTCACTAGCTTGGCGGCCACAAGGCCCTTGAATCTACCATTACGGAGGAACCACCATGCAACATACTCTTGTAGCCGTGTTCGACAACCGGACCGACGCGCAGAATGCAATGAATGAACTCCTGTCTTCGAATTTCTCCCGTCAGGACGTACGCCTGTCGAATGCCGATCCGACCGGCATGACCGACAGCGTTTCCGGCACTAGCAGCAACAGCAGCAACAGCGGCATCCTCGCCGACGGCACGGGCGACGGCATCGGCGCCAGCATCAAGAACTTCTTCAGCGACCTGTTCGGCGCCGACAACAGCGAGCACGCCAGCCGCTACGAGGGCGCCGTCACGCGCGGCCACCATGTCCTGACCGTCAGCGCCGACTCGCTGCCCGAGGTCGAACGCGCCGCCGACATCGTCGAGCGCTTTGGACCGACCGACATCGACGAACAGGCAACGGGCGACAGCCCGCTGAGCGGAGGCGCGATGGCCGGCGGCCTGGGCGGAACGTCCGGCGCGATGCGCACAGGCGGCGCCGGCGCGATGCAGCAGTCGAGCGCCATGTCGGCCCAGTCGACCTCGGCCCAGACCAGCGGCGCACCCAACCTCCAGCTCGACAATGCCGGCGACCGCAAGCTGTTCGCCCAGCAGTCCCTGAACCAGGCCGAGCCGATGGGGCAGACCTACCAGGAACCGATGGGCAAGAGCGGCCTGAGCGCCACCGGCGGCACCTCGTTGCAAGGAACTACGCTGCAGGAAAACTCTGTGCAGGGCTCCGCGCTCGAAGGAACGCAGAAGAGCGACACCTCCTTCCTGAGCTCGGGCCAGCAGGGCGGCACGCTGCAGGGGTCGTCGCCTTCGGCCTCGCTGCAGACTCCCGGTTCCGGGCTGGGCGGCGATCCGGTCGGCAGTCCTACCCATTCCCACCTCGGTTCGCAGCAGCGCGAAGGCGGCCAGCTGAACACGGCCGGCGTAGGTGGCTCAACGAGCCCCACGGGCGGCGCGTCGCAGCAGCTGGCCACCGGGTATGGGACAGGATCGGACACTGCGGACACGCTGCGCGGCGACGCGATGCGCGCGGCCGGCGCCCAGTCGATCCCGGTGGTGGAAGAGCAGCTGCGCGTCGGCAAGCGCGAAGTCCAGCGCGGCGGCGTGCGCATCTATTCGCGCCTGGTCGAAACCCCGGTGAGCGAGAGCGTCAGCCTGCGTGAAGAACACGTGGACGTGCAGCGCCGCCCCGTCGACCGCCCGCTCGGTTCCGCGGACACCGCTTTCCGCGAACAGTCGATCGAGATGCGCGAGACCTCCGAGGAAGCCGTGGTGCAGAAGTCGGCCCGCATCGTCGAGGAAGTCACGGTGGGCAAGCAGGTGAGCGAACGCCAGGAGCAGGTCCACGACACGCTGCGCCACACCGAAGTCGACGTCCAGCGCCTGGACGGCGCCGGCGCGAGCTCGCACCTGAACGACGACGATAACTATTTCCGCAGCCACTACGACAGCAAGCTGGGCAGCTCGGGGTTGGATTACGACAGCGTCAAGCCGGCTTATGCGTACGGCAGCGAGATGCGCAAGAGCGAACTGTACCGTAACCGCCCATGGGACGACATCGAGGGCGACCTGGCGCGCGGCTGGGATTCGCGCATCTCGACGGGCGGCGCGAGCGGCACGGGCGGCACCGGCGCAGGTGCGGCCGTGTCCGGCGCCTGGGAGAAGATCAAGTCGGCCGTGCGGCACGGCTGGGACCGCGTGACGGACGACGACGACGACGATCGCGAATACCGCAATCACTGGAACGCGACCTATAGCAGCTCGACCGACGCCGGCACCTATGACGACTTCAAGCCGGCCTATGCCTACGGCTCGTCCATGGCCCGGGATCCCAAGTACCGCGGCCGCCAGTGGGGCGAGGTCGAAAGCGACCTGCGCACCGACTGGGATAGCCGCTACGGCAACGGCGGGCAGTCGACCTGGGAGAAGATGAAATCGGCCGTGCGTCATGGCTGGGACCGCATGACCTCGTGATCCCGCGGGGCGGCGCAAGCCCTTGCGTCACTTGAAGCAGTCGACATCGGCGCCCCATGGGCGCCGATGTCTTTACTGTTGCAGGCCTGCCCGGATCGATGTGGACATGCCGGCGCCTAGGCGGCTTCGCTCAGGGGCAGGCTGATGCGGTTGCGGCCCATGTGCTTGGCGCGGTACAGGGCGGCGTCCGCGGTCGCCACTAGCTCGCTGGCCGTATTGTCCGGACCGGCCATCGCCGTGGCGGCGCCAATCGAGACCGTCACATGGCGGGTTGGGGCGGTGGACGGCAACTGCAGCTGCTCGACGCGGCAGCGGATGCGTTCGGCCACGATCGCCGCGCCCTTGAGCGACTGGTTAGGCAGGATCACCGCGAATTCTTCGCCGCCGTAGCGCGCCACCAGGTCGTTGGCCCGCATCTCGCTGGCCACCGCCCGGGCAATGCGCTTCAGGCATTCGTCGCCGCCCAGGTGGCCGTTGGCGTCGTTATAGGCCTTGAAGTTGTCGACGTCGACCATCAACAGCGACAGCGGCTGCTGCTGGCGCAGCGCGCGCGCCCATTCAGCGTGCAGGGTGTCGTCAAAGCAGCGCCGGTTGGCCAGGCCGGTCAAGCCGTCGCGCGTGGCCAGCTGCTCGAGCGCCACCTGTGCGAGCTTTTCATCGGTCAGGTCGCGCAGGGTTTCCACCACAGCCGCCAGTTGGCCGTCGGCGCCGAAGATCGGGCTGGCGTCGGCGGCCAGGTAGCGCCGGCGTCCGACGCGCGGCATGTCGAACCAGCTTTCCAGGCACAGGCTCGCCGGCGCGGTGTCGCCGGCGCGGCGCGGCAGCAGGCGGCGCACGTCTTCGCTGCGGTTTTGCAGGACCAGGTCGGCCAGGGTCGGGCGGCGCTGTTCGTAGAAGCTGCGCCAGTGGTCGCCCGTGCCCAGCACTTCGTGGGCCGGCACGCCGGTCAGCTGTTCGCATGCGCGGTTCCAGATCATGACCCGCGCGTCGGTATCGAGGACGAATACGGGAATCGACAGGGACGCCACCAGTTGTCCGACGAACGCCCCGTCGTTCACGAGTGCGGTCGCGGCAGGCGCGCTGGCGCCGGTGGGGGCTGAACTCATCATGGTCGTCCTCTGCGGTTCCGGTCCGGCAGCCGATTGACTGCCAACAGGAAAGGATTTTGCTACCGCGCAGGCGCAACCTTATTGATTTAAAGCAATATCTATTGATGGATGAAGCAGCCGCCTCCGTGCTCAGGCCGGTGTCGCGACCCGGTAGCGGGGCAGGGTGGCGCAGACCACCGTCCCGCCGCGCCGTCCCGGCGCCAGGGTCAGCGTTCCGCCGAGGGCTTCGGTACGCTCGCGCATCCCGTCGATCCCGAAGATCCGCGTATCGCGGCCGTCGAGTTGGCTTGGGCCGACACCATCATCCTCGACCTTCAGCACGGCTTCACCGGCCGACTCGACCAGGGTAACGCATACCGTGGTGGCGTGGGCGTGACGCGCCACGTTCGACAGCGCCTCCTGCAGCACGCGGAACAGCACCGCTTCCGTTTCCGGGTCGCGCCGGCCATCGGCGGCGAGGCCCGCATCGAAGCGGTAGTCCAGCCCGTGCAGGCGGGAAACGTCGGCCAGGTGGCGTTCGGCGGCGTCGCGCAGGCTCACGCCCGGCGCCATCGGTCGCAGGCCGGCAACGATGCCCCGCACCGAGCGGATCGCGGCGTCCAGGCCGGCGATCGTGGCGCTCAGCCGGTCGTGCGCGGCAGGCGAGGCGCCGCGCGCCGCAGCCTGCTGCAAGGCCAGTTCCACCCGCATCGACAGCAGGCGCTGTCCCAGTTCGTCGTGCAGGTCGCGGGCGATCCGGGTGCGTTCGGCCACGCGCACGCTTTCCTGCTGGCGCACCAGCCGGCACAGCAGCTCATGGCTGGCGGACAGGGCGTCCTCGACACCGGCATGAGCGCTGCGCTCGGCCTGCAACTGCTGTTCCAGGGCGTGGTTGCGGTCGTGGCTGGCCCGGGCACGGCGCTGCAGCAGCAGCGCCAGGGCGATGGCGGCCATGGCGAGCATGGCAGCCGCGACGGTTTCTGGCGCCGCACTGCGCAGCGGCAGGGGAAGGGGAAGCGCCGCGCCGGCCGGCGTACTGGCGCCGAGCAGCCCGGCTGCTAAGCCGATTGCTGACACGTGCTCTAGGAATGAAGTGGGCTTGTTCATAGCATCCTTCTTACGGGCATTCGGAACATTCCGTACGAAGGTACATCGGAGTCCGACGATAAATATTGCTTATCCTCAACGCATGAAGCGGATGTCCGCGATGGGATGCGCCGCCGGGAGGGCAGGCGGCCGGCCGGGCCGGCGCTCCACAGTGGCTGCCGGCGCGTTATAATGGAAGGTTGACGAGAGGCTTACCGTGACTTACAGCATCAAAGAGATCTTCTACACCCTGCAGGGCGAAGGCGCCCATGCGGGGCGTCCGGCCGTGTTCTGCCGTTTCGCCGGCTGCAACCTGTGGACCGGCCGCGAGGTGGACCGCGCCACTGCCGTCTGCAGCTTCTGCGACACCGACTTCGTCGGCACCGATGGCGAGCGCGGCGGCAAGTTCCGCGACCCCGCTGCGCTGGCCGCAGAGATCGACGGCCTGTGGCCGGCGACCCATGCCGCCAGCAAGTACGTCGTGTTCACCGGCGGCGAGCCGCTGCTGCAGCTCGACCATCCGCTGATCGAGGCCATGCATGCGCGCGGCTTCACGATCGCGATCGAGACCAACGGTACCCTGCCGGTGCCGGAAGGCGTGGACTGGGTGTGCGTGAGCCCCAAGATGGGCTCCCAGCTGGTGGTAGCCAGGGGCAACGAGATCAAGGTGGTGATCCCGCAGGCGGGGCAAGACCTGTCCGCCTACGAGGGACTCGACTTCGAGAACTTCTACGTACAGCCGATGGACGGTCCGCTGGCAGCGCAGAACACGCGGCTGGCGATCGAGACCTGTCGTCGCAACCCCAGGTGGAAGCTCAGCCTCCAGACCCATAAACTGCTCCAGATTCCCTGAGCGATTCGCCAGGAATCCACGCCAGGAAACCATTCAGAACAGGCGCCGCCGCAATGCTGACCATTACCCGCAAGCTGGAGTTCGATGCAGGCCATCGGATTCCCGACCACAAGAGCCAGTGCCGCAACCTGCACGGCCACCGCTACACCCTCGAGATCACCCTGACCGGCGATGTCATCGACGTTGAAGGTAATTCCGACAACGGCATGATCATGGATTTCTCCGATGTCAAGACCTTGGCCAAGCAGCACTTGGTCGACGTGTGGGACCACGCCTTCCTGGTGTACGAAAAGGACGACAAGGTGCGCGAATTCCTGGCCTCGCTGCCGGGACACAAGACGGTGGTGATCGACTGCATCCCCACGGTCGAGAACCTGGCGCGCGTCGCCTTCAACATCCTCAGGACGGTGTTCACCGACCGCTACGGCACCGGACTGCGCCTGCACAAGCTGGTGCTGCACGAAACCCCGAACTGCTGGGCTGAAGTCACCGATGCCTGAGACATCGACGGAGGCGCCCGAGCTGGCTGCCGACCAGCCGGCGGCCGGCAAATCGGACGCCGACAAGTCGGACGCCGGCAAATCGGACGCAGACTACATGGGACTGGCCCTGGAGCAGGCCAGGCTGGCCTGGGCCGAGGGTGAAGTGCCTGTGGGCGCGGTGGTGGTCAAAGACGGTGAAGTCATCGCGACCGGCTACAACCAGCCGATCGGCCGCCACGATCCGACCGCGCACGCGGAGATCATGGCGCTGCGCGCGGCCGCCGAGAAGCTCGGCAACTACCGCCTGCCGGGCTGCGAGCTGTACGTCACGCTGGAGCCCTGCGTCATGTGTTCCGGCGCGATGATGCACGCGCGCCTCGCGCGTGTCGTGTACGCCGCGGTGGACCCGAAGACCGGCGCCTGCGGTTCGGTGCTGAACCTGTTCGAGCAGGAAAAGCTCAACCATCACACCGGAGTCAGCGGCGGGGTCATGGCGGAAGAGGCGAGCAGCCTGCTCAAGGCCTTTTTTGCCGAGCGACGGGCTGCCGCGCGCAAGCTCGCCGTTTAGCACCCCCTGAAGCGCCGTAAGACAAGTCGCACGCCTGAACGAGCGCCTTGCCCGTAGCGAAAGTGATATGCTGGCCGCGAGCCGCTGGGGCGGCAAGCCAAACGAGAAGAGCCGATGCCGGCCATGCGGCCACGACAAGCTGCCATGCCTACGCTGAACGCCAACGGAATCCGCATCGCCTTCGACACCGCAGGCGACCCCAAGGCCCCGCCGCTGCTGCTGGTGCACGGCCTCGGCATGCAACTCACCGGCTGGCCCGACGAGTTCGTCGAAGGCCTGGTCGAGCTGGGTTTCTACGTCATCCGCTTCGACAACCGCGATTGCGGACTGTCCACCAAGTTCGAGCAGGCCGGCGTGCCGAACCTCACCCTGGCCTGGATCAAGTCCAGGCTCGGGTGGCCGTTGCGCGCCGCCTACCGCCTCGACGACATGGCCGAAGACGCCATCGGCGTGCTGTCCGCCCTCGGCGTGGCGCGCGCCCACGTGGTCGGGGTGTCGATGGGCGGCATGATCGGCCAGATCCTGGCCGCCCGTTATCCGCAGCGTATCCTGAGCCTGACCTCGATCATGTCCAGCAGTTGCCGGCGCGGACTGCCCGGGCCCGACAAGAAGCTGCGCAAGCTCCTGTCCTGCCGCCCGCCCGGCCCGGCCGACATCGAGAGCATCATCGACCAGGGCGTGACCATGATGCGCGCGATCGGCAGTCCGGCCTATCCGACCCCGGACAAGCTGCTGCGCAAGCGCGTCGCCCGCTCGGTACGGCGCAGCTATTGCCCCAGCGGGGCCGCGCGCCAGATGATGGCCATTGCCGCTTCTGGGGACCGCTGTGCATTGCTGCGCACCATCACCGCGCCGTCGCTCGTGATCCACGGCGCCGCCGACCCGCTGGTCCCTCCCGCTTGTGGCCAAGACACGGCCAGCCGCATCCCCGGCGCGCGCCTCGAAATCATCGAAGGCATGGGCCACGACCTCCCGCCGCAGTTGGTCGAGCGGCTACTTGCCTTGATCGATGCCCACGCCAGGGGTAAGATGTTGCCAGACTCAACACCCCGCTTATTTGTCAAACAATAGTCGTCCAACAGTGATCACCCAACAAATCGGCATCGCCATCGTGGCTCCCGCCGGCCAGGCACTCGACCCGTGCGCGGTCGACCGCGGCATCGCCCGCCTCGAGCAGCACGGCTGCCTCGTCCATAATTACTACGACCACGCGGCCGTCCACGAGCGCTTCGGCGGCACCGACGCGGGCCGCCTGGCCCAGCTGCGCGCCGCCGTCGAGGACCCGGACGTGCAGCTCATCATGGCCATCCGCGGCGGCTACGGCAGCTCGCGTCTGCTGCCGCACATCGATTTCGAAGCGATCGCGGCCAGCGGCAAGCTGGTGGTCGGATTTTCCGACATCACCGCTCTCCACATGGGGCTGATGGCACGTACCGGCGCGCTCAGCTATGCAGGCCCGATGGCCGCGACCGACTTCGGCTTGGCCGAGCCGGTCCGGTTCACGCTGGACGACTTCTGGCAATGCCTGGCGGGACCGACCCATACCATTACCGAATCCGCAACCGGCAACCCGTGCATCCAGGAAGAGGGGTCGGTCTGGGGCGGCAACCTGGCGATGGTCGCCTCGCTGCTGGGCACGCCGTATTTCCCGCGCATCGACGGCGGCATCCTGTATCTGGAAGACATCGCCGAGCATCCCTACCGGGTCGAGCGCATGCTGCTGCAACTGCAGCAGGCCGGCGTGCTCGAACGCCAGCGCGCCGTCGTGCTGGGCGACTTCTCCGGCTACAAGCTGGCGCCGAACGACAACGGTTACGATTTCGACACCATGCTGGCGCACCTGCGCAGCACCCTGCCGGTTCCTGTGCTCAGCGGACTGAGCTTTGGCCATATCCCGCGCCGCGTGACGATTCCGTTCGGGTCGCAGGGCAGGCTGGTATCGCATGCCGACGGTTTCAGCCTGACGCTGTCCGATTACCCGACCCTGCGCCGCAGCAGCTGCCTCCCCTGAGCGGCAGCCCCGCCTGCGGCGGGGCAGATTCACCTTGACGCCTCCAGCGATGGTAAAATCGCGGGTTATCCGGCAACACCGTTGCTAACCCGCTTTTAAAGGTTTCATAGTGCTATCCACAGCCAATATCACGATGCAATTCGGCGCCAAGCCGCTGTTCGAGAACATCTCGGTCAAGTTTGGTGAAGGCAACCGTTACGGCCTGATCGGCGCGAACGGCTGCGGCAAGTCGACTTTCATGAAAATCCTCGGCGGCGACCTGGAGCCGTCGGCCGGCAACGTCAGCCTCGACCCGGGCGAGCGCCTCGGCAAGCTGCGCCAGGACCAGTTCGCCTATGAAGACGTGCGCGTGCTGGACGTCGTCATGATGGGCCACACCGAGCTGTGGAATGCCATCTCGCAGCGCGACGCCATCTACGCGAACCCGGAAGCGACCGACGAAGATTACATGAAAGCCGCGGAACTCGAAGGCAAGGTCGCTGAGTACGACGGCTACTCGGCCGAGGCGCGCGCTGGCGAGCTGCTGCTCGGCCTGGACATCGCGAGCGAGCTGCACCAGGGCCCGATGAGCGCCGTGGCGCCGGGCTGGAAGCTGCGCGTGCTGCTGGCCCAGGCCCTGTTCTCGAACCCGGACATCCTGCTGCTCGACGAGCCGACCAACAACCTGGACATCAACACGATCCGCTGGCTCGAAGACATCCTGAACCAGCGCAACTCGACGATGATCATCATCTCGCACGATCGCCACTTCCTGAACCAGGTCTGCACCCACGTGGCCGACATGGACTACGGTACGCTGAAGGTCTACCCGGGCAACTACGACGACTACATGCTGGCCTCGACCCAGGCGCGCAACCAGCAGCTGGCCAACAATGCCAAGGCCAAGGAGAAGGTCGCCGAACTGCAGGACTTCGTGCGCCGCTTCTCGGCCAACAAATCCAAGGCGCGCCAGGCGACCTCGCGCGCCAAGCAGATCGACAAGATCAAGATCGAGGAATTCAAGCCGTCCTCGCGCGCCTATCCCTTCGTGCGTTTCGAAGGCGAGAAGAAGCTGCACCGCCTGGCCGTGGAAACCGAGGGCCTGACCAAGGCTTATGACCGCACCCTGTTCAAGAACTTCTCGATCATGGTCGAGGCAGGCGAGCGCGTGGCCATCATCGGCGCCAACGGCGCCGGCAAGACCACGCTTCTGCGCTGTATCGGCGGCCAGGACATCACCGGCCTGTCCGGCGACCAGGGCCGCGTGAAGTGGGCCGAGAACGCCAACGTCGGCTACATGCCGCAGGACCCGACCGAGGAATTCGCCAAGGGCGAAACCCTGACCGACTGGATGGGCCAATGGACCCAGGAAGGCGACGACGACCAGGCCGTGCGTTCCATCCTGGGCCGCCTGCTGTTCGGCGGCGACGAAGTCAAGAAATCCGTGAAAGTGCTGTCCGGCGGCGAGAAGGGCCGCATGATGTACGGCAAGCTGATGCTCGGCCGTCACAACGTGATGCTGCTCGACGAGCCGACCAACCACATGGACATGGAATCGATCGAAGCGTTGAACATTGCGCTTGATAAATACGCCGGCACCCTGATCTTCGTGTCGCACGACCGCGAGTTTGTGTCCTCGCTGGCGACCCGCATCCTCGAGATCCGCGAGAACGACATCGTCGACTTCCAGGGTAATTACGAAGAGTACCTTACCAGCCAAGGCATCGCTTAAGACATTCGTAGGGTGGGCAGGTTCCCTGCCCACGCGGTCAGATCATGTAACCTGGCCCGCTCCGTGGTTCGCATGCGTGCGTTGACCGCGTGGGCGGGGGACCCGCCCACCCTACAGGAGACCACCTGAATGATCATCGCACCAATCAAGACCTACGAATACGACCGCCCGCAGGTGGGCGAGGCCTGCACCATCAACCCGGCCACCGCCGAGGCCTGGGCGCGCGTACCTGCCGTGCCGGGCGCCGGCGAGAAAGCCGAACTGAAGGAACGCATCAGGCGCCTGCTCAAGGAACGCAATGCGGTGCTGGTCGCCCATTACTACGTGGACGCCGAGCTGCAGGACCTGGCCGAGGAAACCGGCGGCTGCGTGTCGGATTCGCTGGAAATGGCGCGTTTCGGCCGCGATCACCCGGCCCAGACCCTGGTGGTGGCCGGCGTGCGCTTCATGGGCGAGTCGGCCAAGATCCTGAGCCCGGAAAAGACCATCCTGATGCCGGACCTGGACGCGACCTGCTCGCTCGACCTGGGCTGCCCGGCCGACGAATTCGCGGCCTTCTGCGACCAGCATCCGGACCGCACAGTGGTGGTGTACGCCAACACCAGCGCCGCCGTCAAGGCGCGCGCCGACTGGATGGTGACCTCGTCGATCGGCCTGGACATCGTCCGGCACCTGCACGAGCAGGGCAAGAAGATCCTGTGGGCGCCCGATCGCCACCTGGGTGCCTATATCCAGAAGCAGACCGGCGCGGACATGCTGCTGTGGCAGGGTTCCTGCCTGGTGCACGACGAATTCAAGGGCGTCGAGCTCGACCTGCTGAAGGCCGAGCATCCGGATGCGAGGGTGCTGGTGCACCCGGAGTCGCCTGCATCGGTCGTGGCCCAGGCCGACGTCGTCGGCTCGACCACCCAGCTGATCAACGCCGCCGTGAACCTGCCGGCGACCACCTTCATCGTCGCCACCGACAATGGCATCCTGCACAAGATGCGCGCCGCGGCCCCTGGCAAGCGCTTCATCGAAGCCCCGACCTCCGGCAACAGCGCCACCTGCAAGAGCTGCGCACACTGCCCGTGGATGGCGATGAACGGCCTGAAGAACCTGGCCGACGCGCTCGAGACGGGCACGGGCGAGGTGCACGTCGACCCGGAAATCGGCCGCCAGGCCAAGCGCGCGATCGACCGCATGCTCGATTTCGCCGCCGCCAGGAAGGTGCAAGCCCTGCCGAGCGGCGCGCTCGAGCAGAACGCGACGCTGTTCAACGGAGTAGGCCCGGCATGACGACCCTGCGCAACCCATTCATCATTGATGCCAAACTCGACGACCAGCTGCAATCGGCCTTCGAGGCCAACATCCTGGCGGCCCTGCTGGAAGACGTCGGCACCGGCGACCTGACCGGCATGCTGGTGCCGGCGGACACCTGCGTGCAGGCGCGCGTCATCGTGCGCGAGGCGGCGGTCTTGTGCGGCGCGCCCTGGTTCGAAGGCGTGATGCTCGCGGTCGACCAGGACATCGAGATCGACTGGCAGTATGCCGAGGGCGAGCTGATGGCTGCCGACTCGACCGTGTGCACCATCGTCGCGAACCCGCGCTCGCTGCTGACGGCCGAACGTGCGGCGCTGAACTTCATGCAGCTGCTGTCGGGCGTGGCAAGCGCCACCCGCAAGTATGTCGACCTCATTGCCGGCACCAAGGCAGCCATCCTCGATACCCGCAAGACGCTGCCGGGCCTGCGCCAGGCCCAGAAGTACGCGGTGCGCGTCGGCGGCGGCAAGAACCAGCGCATGGCGCTCTACGACGGCATCCTGATCAAGGAAAACCATATCGCGGCCGCGGGTGGCGTGACCAGGGCGCTGCGGGCGGCCGACGCCCTGAAATCCGGCGCACCGGTGCAGATCGAGGTGGAGACCATCGCCCAGCTGGTCGAGGCGCTGGCGGCCGGGGTCGAGTCGGTGTTGCTGGACAACTTCAACCTCGACATGATGCGTGAAGCGGTGCGCGTGAACGGCGGCCGCGCGCTGCTGGAAGCCTCGGGCGGCATCAACATGGACACGGTGCGCGCGATCGCGGAGACCGGCGTCGACCGCATCTCGATCGGCAGCCTGACCAAGGACCTGCGTGCGACCGATTATTCACTGCGCATTCTTGGGGAGGTGGCGCGATGATGGACTGGAGCCGACTGCGCCTCTCGACCCGCGCGCATCCTCTGGCTGGCCTTCGGGCTACTGCTGGGCCTGCCGACCCTGGTGAATGGCATGAGCACCGACAACACGGCCGACCAGTGCTTCGGCATCGGCATGGTGCTGGTGGGCGTGCGCGGTTTCCTGCGTCCGGTCATGTTCGGCAAGGCCGTACGCATGGAAATGGACCCGCGCACCTCGCAGGTGTCGATCGGCTCGCCGGCGCTGCACGCCGGCCTGTCACTGGTGATCTTCGCGGCGCTGATGGCGGGCATCGTCATCAAGTACGCGCTCAAGGGCTGAGGGTGGGGCGCCAGGCGTCTGGCGCCACCAAGGGCCGATCCGTCATGCGCGCCATAGGCGCCCATGACTTCCGGCCAATTTCTTCCAGCGTGCCAGTGAGTTCAAGCATCCCCGCCAAGCTGGAAAACGTGGGTTCCAGCCTTCGCCGGAACGACGCGTAAGCGATTCAGGACCAGCGCCTGCGTTGCCCGCCCTTCACACGCCGCTCTCGCTTGCCCTGGCGAGCGCCTCCGCCTCCGGCGTACGCGCATGGAGCGGCTCTCCCACCTGCGCCGCAATCGCGTCGATCGCCGCCATCACCTTTTCCGGATGCGCGTAATGCGACATGTGTCCGACGCCGGGCACCAGTTCCAGCTGGCTCATGCCGAGCCGCTCGCTCAGCCGCTCCGAATTGTGTCCGGCATCCGCGATCTTGTCCTCGGTCCCGGCGATGATCACCGACGGCAGCTTGAGCTCCGCGTAGCGCCTGGACAACGAGGCCGCCGAGGGAATCATCATCGCGGTCTCGGCCGCGGCGGCGCGCAGCTGGCTCGGCCGCAGGGCCATCCAGACCGGGAAGGCGTCGAAACGCTTGTCCACCGGCTTGGGCGAAAACACGCGCTTGGTCATGCCCGGCCACAGCGCCCGCGAGACCAGCGGCGACACCGTATAGCGCAGCAGATCGCCGACGATCGGAACGGCCGGCTGGGTCATGGTGACCGCATCCAGGCGCACGCTGGGATAGAAGTAGCCCGACAGCAGCACCAGCCCGCGTACCACATCCGGCTGCTGCAGGCCCATCGCCAGTGCGACCATCGTGCCCCAGGAGTGGCCGACGACGATGGCCGAATCCACGCCGATCTTCTCGAGCGCGCTGTGCAGCAGGGCTGCCTGCTTCTCAGGCCCCCAGATCGTGGTGCGCGGGCGCTCGCTGTAGCCGAAGCCCGGCCGGTCGAAGGCGATCACGCGGCAGTGCTCCGCCGCGCGCTGCAGCAGGCCGCTCGTTTCGAAATCCTTCGAATACACGCCGTTGCCGTGCAGGAGCACGAGTGTGGGGCCGGAACCCTGCTCCAGGTAGTGCAGGCGCACTCCGTCGACTTCGACGAACTTGCCACCCGGTGGATTGTCGCGTTCGGCCTGCGCCGTCTTGGCGCGGACGTAGAAGAAGGAGGCGGCCAGGCCAATGCCGGCCAGGATGGCGCCGGTCGAAAGGCCGGTCGGCGCGCTCGTGTCTGTTGCGGTAGTGCGGTAGCGCTTGGTCACAGAATTCCCCTATGGTTGAGTAACGGTTGTGACTCCTCCAGCTCCCCCGGGCGCATGAGCCCTACGCGTGGAGCAGGTCGGCGACGCGCGGCAACAGCCGCTCGGCCGACTCTTCTATTTTCAGCGACAGCAGGTGGTCCGCCCGGGTGAGCCCGAGGTTGACCGCGGCGATCGGCTTGCCCGCTTCCTGCGCCATGCGACAGAAGCGGAAGCCCGAATACACCATCAGCGACGAGCCCACCACCAGCAGCGCATCGGCCGCCGCCATCTGCGCCAGGGCGCCGGCGCTACGCGCCGCCGGGATGCCATCGCCAAAGAATACGACATCCGGCGCAAGCGCGCCGCCACAGTGGATACAGAAGGGCAGGTAGAAGTCCTCGAGGGCGTCCGGCTCGATCGCGGCGTCGCCGTCCGGCAACGGCGCGGCCAGCACATTTGCCAACCCGGGATTCGCCTCATTCAGCAGGGTCTGCACAAACGCGCGCGGAAACTGCGCCTTGCAATGCATGCACACCACGCTGTGCACGTTGCCGTGCAGTTCAAGCACGGCATGGCTGCCGGCCTGCTGGTGCAGGCCGTCGACGTTCTGCGTCAGGAGGTAGCCGAAGCGTCCATGCTTTTCCAGGCGCGCCAGCGCATCGTGGCCGCCATTCGGCCTGGCCCCGGCCATGACCGGCCAGCCCACCATGCTGCGCGCCCAGTAGCGCCGCTGGATATCGCTTGATCGCCGGAACTCCGGACCCTGGATCGGCTGGCGGCCGCGCCGGGTGCCGTCGCGGTCGCGGTAGTCGGGAATGCCCGAGGCGGTAGACAGGCCTGCGCCGGTCAGCACCAGCGCGCGCGGATGCCGTTCCAGGAAATCCGCCAGCGCCCCGGCCTGGTCTTGGACGGTAAGAACTGCTGCCATCTTGCGTGATCCTCCATTGGCTGGGATCCTAGCATCCGCCCCACGCGGACGGAAACACGATTCCCTGGCTAAAGATGCCCATCGATTGCACAGTAGATGGTCACGCCCAGCAGTTTCGCAATGCCGCGCCCGAAAACGGCCGTGAATGCTTCAGCGCGCGGACACGGCGATGCCGCCGACGATCAAGCCGAAGGCCAGTGCATGGTAGAGCTGTGGCGCCTCGCCGAGGAATGCCGAGGAGAGCAGCGCCGTGAACAGCGGCGTCAGGTTGATGAAGAAGGCGCCGACGCTCGGGCCGGCGCGCTGCAGGCCCGCGCCCCAGCAGCGCATCGCCAGGATGGCCGGGCCGATCGCCACGTACAGCAGGGCCGCTCCCAAGGTCCAGCTCCAGTCGATGGACACGTCCTGCAAGGCCCATTCGCCCCCGGACAGCAGGGCCGACCACAGCACGCCGTAGCCGACCTGGGCCAGCAGGAAAGCCGCCCAGTCGGCGCGCAGGCCGGGCGCGTCCTTCCGCTGCATCAGCATCCAGCTGTAGAAGGACCAGGCGATGGTCGCCAGGATCATGTAAAGATCGCCGGCCACCAGGCGCAGGCCCAGCAGCTGGTGGATGTCGCCGCGGCACAGCACCACCAGCACGCCGGCGATCGACAGCACCGCTCCCACGACCTGCTTGCGCTTGACCGGCACGCCGTAGAACAGGCGGCCGACCAACAGCATCCAGACCGGCACGCCGGACGCCACCAGGGTCACGTTAATCGGAGTGGAGCTCTGCAGCGCAAGGTATTGGAGCGAGTTGTACAGGCCCACGCCCAGCAGTCCCAGCATGGCATAGCGGCGCCAGTTGGCGAGCATGCCGCTGCCGCGCTTGAAGGCCGCCCTGCCGAGCGGCACCAGCACCGCCAGCGCGATGCTCCAGCGGATCAGGTTGAGGGTCATCGGCGGCACCGCGTCGCGCACCAGCCGCCCGACGATGGCGTTCCCGGCCCACAGCACGGGCGGAACGCTCAGGAGGAAGACGGTGGACGGCGTGAGGGCAGGGCGGTTCATGGCGGGACTCCCGGCCCGCGTGTACGGGCCGGCGAAGCAGGGTGGGCGCTAGGGGCGCGGCGGCGTCAGCACGCTCGGCAGCGCCTTGGGCAGCGTATCCGGGAAATCCCGGGAATAATGCAGCCCGCGGCTTTCGTGGCGCGAGAGTGCGCTATTGACGATCAGGGACGCCACATCGACCAGGTTGCGCAGTTCGAGCAGGTCGTGCGTGATGCGGAAGTTGCGGTAGTACTCGTCGATCTCCTCCTTCAGCAGCGCGATGCGGTGCTGGGCCCGCTCGAGGCGCTTGGTGGTGCGCACGATGCCGACGTAGTTCCACATGAAGCGGCGCAGCTCGTCCCAGTTGTGGGCGATCACCACTTCTTCGTCGGCATTGGTCACGCGCGACTCGTCCCAGGGCGGCAGGGACGGGTTCTCGACCGCGGGCGCGGCGGCGATCTGGTGCGCGCAGGCGCGCCCGATCACGACGCATTCCAGCAGCGAATTGCTGGCCAGGCGGTTGGCGCCGTGCAGGCCGGTGCAGGCCGTCTCGCCGACCGCATACAATCCCGGGATGTCGGTGCGGCCGGCCAGGTCGGTGACGATGCCGCCGCAGGTGAAGTGCACCGCCGGCACGACAGGAATGGGTTCTTTGGTGATGTCGATGCCTAATTCCAGACAGCGCGCGTAGATGGTCGGGAAGTGCTCCTTCAGGAAGTCCGGATCCTGGTGGCTGATGTCTAAGTGGACATAGTCCAGGCCGCGCTTCTTCATCTCGAAGTCGATCGCGCGCGCCACCACGTCGCGCGGGGCCAGTTCGCCGCGCTCGTCGTGGGCCGGCATGAAGCGGGTCCCGGCGGCGGCGCCGGCTTCAGGCGGCAGCTTGAGCTGCCCGCCTTCGCCGCGGATCGCTTCGGTGATCAGGAAGGATTTCGCGTACGGGTGGTACAGGCAGGTCGGGTGAAACTGGATGAATTCCATGTTCGACACGCGGCAGCCGGCGCGCCAGGCCATCGCGATGCCGTCGCCGGTGGCGGTGTCGGGATTCGTGGTGTACAGGTAGACCTTGCCGGCGCCGCCGGTGGCCAGTACCGTGTGCTCGGCTTCGAAGGTGAGCACCTGGCCGCTCTGTTCGTCCTGCACGTACAGGCCGTAGCAGCGCGGCTGCCCCACCAGGTGGGGAACGCCGCCGTGGAGCGGCCCGTTCGCGCCCTTGGCGGTGAGCTTGTCGGAGGTGATGACGTCGATCGCGCAGTGGTGCTCGAACAGGCTGATGTTCGGGTGCGCGCGCACCTTCTGTTCCAGCGTCACCTGCACCGCGTGGCCGGTGGCGTCGGCCGCGTGGATGATGCGGCGCTGGCTGTGGCCGCCCTCGCGGGTCAGGTGGAAGCCCAGCTCGGCCGAGGCGTCGCGGGTGAAGGGCACGCCCTGCTCGATCAGCCATTCGATCGCGGCGCGCCCGTTCTCGACGATGTAGCGGGTTGCCGCTTCCTCGCACAGGCCGGCGCCGGCCACCAGGGTATCGGCGATGTGCTGGTCGTGGCTGTCGCTCGAATCGAGCACCGCGGCGATGCCGCCCTGGGCCCAGTTGCTGGCGCCGTCCAGCAGCGCGCGCTTGGAAACGATCGCGACCTTGCGCGTCTGCGCCAGGTGCAGGGCCACCGACAGGCCGGCCAGGCCGCTGCCGACAATAGCGACATCAAATTTCATGGCAAAGTCACTTGTGCAAAGGCATCACTATAGACGATTTGGCCAGTGAGCGTGAGCTCGAGGCGGCAGGTCAGGGACGGGGCACTGTTCGGCGTCGCACCGAAGGGATGGCGGCATGGCGCTAGGATGGGCATTCCACTACCGTGAGGAAAGCCATGTCTACAGAACACGCCCGGGCCCATGCGGCCGCCCTGTCCGATCGCATCGGCGCGATGCGCTTCGCCATGTTCACCACCCGCGACGCCAACGGCCACCTGGTCAGCCAGCCGATGACCAGGCAGCAGGTCGACGACGAAGGCGGGCTGTGGTTCTACACCCGCAGCACCACCGAACTGTGGGAGAACATCGCCCACCAGCCGGAGGTCAACCTGAGTTTCGCCGATCCGGACAACAGCAACTGGGTTTCGGTCAGCGGTGTCGCCAGCCGCGTGGTCGAGCGCGCCAGGGTGAAGGCCCTGTGGAACCCGATGGTGCAGGCCTGGTTCCCGAGCGGCCCCGAGGACGAACACGTCGTGCTGGTACAGGTCATGCCCCACGCGGCCGAGTACTGGGACGCGAACGACAGCAAGATGGTGCGCCTGTTCGCGATGGCCAAGGCGGCCGTTACCGGCACCACGCCCGACATGGACGCCGACCACGGCACGATACGGATGTAGGCGCTGCTGCGGCGCTCCGTGGGCTGGCGCCGCCTGTCCTAGCGCGGCGGCAGGTCGCCCTCGTCCTGGTTGCCGCCGGTCTCCGGCGTGCCGAGGCCGGTTCCGGTGGGGCTGGCCTGGTCGGGACGGGTATCCTGCGGCCCGCGTGCGATGTTGGTCATCGCACTGCCTCCGGCCTGCAGCTGCCCGCCGCCTTCGGCCAAGGTGCCGGCCGGCGCATTGGCCGTTTCGCCGGACTGGTTGCGGGTGAGGCCGTCGCCACCGCTGCCGCCCGTCTCCTGCTGGGTTTCACGGGCGGGCGTGGCGCCCTCCTGGTTGCTGGTCGCGCCGCCGACGCCCAATGTCGTCGACGGGTCGTCCTGCGGATGCTGGCTGTCCTGTGCTGCGTTCATGCTGTTCTCCCTCGATGCGGAAAACCCATTATGCAGCGATCCAGCGGGAGGGCGCGCGCGGGCTTACTCGTATCGCTTGTAGACGCTGGTCTTGCCGCCGTCCTTTACCAGCAGGACCTCGTACGGGTCCTTGCGCGGGCCTTCCATGCCGGGCGAGCCCATCGGCATGCCGGGCACGGCCAGGCCACGCGCCTTCGGTTTCTCAAGCAGCAGGCGCTTGATCTCGCTCGCCGGAACGTGGCCCTCGACCGCGTAGCCGCCGACCCGGCCGGTGTGGCAGGACCCGTATTGCTCAGGGATGCCGAATTTCGCGCGGTAGTCGGCCGTGCTGGCGACGTCCTGCGCCTTCACCTTGAAAACATTGGCTTCGAGGTGCTTGATCCACTCCTTGCAGCAGCCGCAGTATTCGGACTTGTAGACTTCGATGACGGGCTGCGCGGCCTGCGCCGCAATCGGCAGGGAGAGTGCGGTAGCGATGGCCGCATGGCTGAGGAAACGCAGGTGCATGATGGCTCCAGAAACGGTTCGAACGAACCCGCATTATGCACCAGGCACGCGCCTGGACGCCCGCCGCGGCGCGGCCATACTGTATATAATCACAGTATCGTCACGCAGCCTCGCCTCACCCGATGCCCAGCTTTTATCCGATCGACCTCGATCCGCTCCCTGGAGACTCGCCCCAGCGGCTCGCTGCCGGCGCCCGCGGCGCCGCCTTCCGTGGGATGGCCGACGAGCCGGTCACCGACGCCCGCAGCGACGCCGAGCTGGCGCGCGAATACATCGGCCAAGGCGAACTGAGTCCGAAATCGGTCGCCAACACCCAGAAGGAGCTGTATCGTTTCCTCACCTGGTGCCGCGAAGAGGCGCGCAAGACCTTCGCGCAGTTGTCGGTGGCCGACCTGAACGCCTACAAGGAGTTCATCCGCAATCCGCCGCCGGAATGGGTCAGCGCCACCAAGTGGCCGCGCACCGATCCGCGCTACCGGCCGTTTTCCGGTCCCCTGTCCGACGCCAGCCGGCGCCAGGCGATGATCGCGGTGAAGGGTCTGCTCGGCTACGCCGAACAGACCGGCTACCTGCGGCGCAATCCGGCGCGGCTGGTGCGCAACGTGCGCGCCCCGTCAGGCAGCCGCATCACCCGCTACCTGACCCCGCAGGCGATCGCGCACGCCCTCGATGCGGTGGCGTCGCGCGTGGCCGACACTCCGGCCACGCTCCGCCAGCGCGAACGCGACCGTTTCCTGCTGATCGCGTTTGCCCAGACCGGCGCGCGCCTCAACGAGATCGTCGGCGCCGACATGGGGGCCATCTACACGGAAGGCGACGGGCGCTGGTGGCTGGACGTGATGGGCAAGGGCGCCAGGCCGCGCCGCCTGCCGGTGCCGCCCGCGATGCTGGCCGCCTGGCGCGACTATCGCCAGGCCTTCGGCCTGCTGCCCCAGGCCAGCCGCGCCGACCGTACGCCGCTGGTGCTGTCGAGCCGCAGGGAAGAAGCGGTGCGCATCACCGACGAAGCGGCCTCGGAAGCGCTGAAGGCGGTGTTCGTGGCGGCGGCCGAGCGCGCCGCCGGCCA
This sequence comes from Telluria sp. ZB4P34, assembly GCF_059686055.1. Classification (NCBI taxonomy): domain Bacteria; kingdom Pseudomonadati; phylum Pseudomonadota; class Betaproteobacteria; order Burkholderiales; family Oxalobacteraceae; genus Telluria; species Telluria sp. ZB4P34. The sequence continues at coordinate 173,008 of NZ_JCASIF010000004.1, forward strand.
GGGCGACGCAGACAGCGCCGCAGCGCTGCGCCAGGCGTCGACGCACTGGCTGCGCCATAGCATGCTGACCAACCACGCCAACAGCGGCGTCCAGCTCAAGACCCTGCAGGACACCGCCGGGCATGCGAACATCGCCACCACGGCAGCCTACCTGCACAAGCGCGACCACGAACGCCACGACGAGATCCTGGGTTCGAGCGGTAGCGGGCTCATCCCTTAGAAGCCGTCAGCGCGAGCCTCCCATGGGGTGTCGCCGATCGCTCAGATCGGCAGATCGGAGGTCCCGCCCGCGGAGCTGCCGAAATCCTGCAGGTCGTCGAGCGAGAGGCGGCGCTCGTTCAGCGCCGCGACGATCGACGCCAGCTGCTCCGGATCCGGGTGCAGGTAGACGATCCGCTGCTCCAGCTCATTGTCCCAGTACCTGGTGTACGGTACGTCGGTCTCCGCCATGACCCTGGCGTCGAAGCTCCCGTCCATCATCTCCCCGACCAGCGTGACCCGGGCCGTGTCCGGTGTCGTGTTCTTCACGATGATACCCATGCTCTTCCTTTCGAGTGATCAGTTCGCACAGACGCATTCTTACCCACCTGCCCGGGACCATGCAAACGGCGCGGCGCCAGCCGTGCGCGGGGTCGGCTCAGCGCGCGGAGCCCACAGCGGGCACTCCCCGGGCACAGCTGGGCGGACCGTCGAGGTAACGCCAGCCGGCCGCATCGCGCCCGCCTGGATCAGGCGAGGCCACGCGGCCGCCCGCGCCGCACAGGACTGCGTGCGCCGCCGGGTTGCCGGCGTCGAACAGGATTTTGACCGGATTCGCTTGTGAAGGATAGAAGACCACGGCGTGATCACGCGCGGCCCCGTCGGCCCCTGCCGCACGCTCCAGGAAGATTTCGGGCTCAGGCGCATACAGCGCGGGAAAGCGCTCGAGCATGAAGCGCGCGGCCGGACTGAATTCGACATGCCGGTAGCTGCGCGCATACTTGATGGACCCGGCCTGTACGAGCAACATCGCGCCCAGCAGCAAAAGGGGCCAGCGGCGGGCATGATGCAGGTAGAGCAGCGCCAGGTAGAGCAGCGGCATGGCGCCCCAGAACGCATAGCGCATCATGCCTGCAGCGCCGGAATTCCAGTTCGCCGTCGCCAGCGAGGGAATCGCCATGATGACCGAGAACAGGATGGCTGCGAGCGTGTGCGGCAGCCAGCGCAGCCGGTCCTTTCCCGCGAAACTTGCCAGCACCAGCAGCATCGCGACCGGCAGGCCGACGATCGCGCCCTGGTTCAGGTCGAAAAAGAAGGACGCCAGGCGGCCCGCGGACATCAGTCCCGGGTCGGTCGCCAGGGCCGCGATCACGCTCGGTACGCCGAACTTCGCCAGGCTGAACAGCACCGGCAGCGCGGCCAGCCCGGCCTGCAGGATCGACGCAAGCACTGTACGCGGCGTGGCGACCCTGCGCAGGGCGGCGCCGGCGCCCACCGCTTCATGGGCGTAGACGTAGCAGACCCGGATCAGCGGTGCGAACACCGAAAAGAACACCAGCGGCGGATTCTGCATGGCGCCCAGGCCGGCCAGCAGCGCCGCCGCGAACGGACGGTCGAGCAGCACCAGCAGCAGCCCGGAGAGCAGGGCGCAGGCGCTGAAGAATTCCGGGCTGCACCAGTTCGAGTACAGCACCCCGCCGGACAGCAGGAAGAACACCGTGCCGAACATGGCGCGCGGCGCAGAACCGGTGAAGCGGAACATGGCGAGCGCGAGGATAGCCAGCGCCGCCAGGTTGACCACTTGGTAAGCCTTGAAGGGCTGGCCGCCGGCGACGTCGATCAGCTTGAAGGGCAAGGCGGCCAGCGCCGGGTACGCGAAGAAGTGGATCGCGTAATAGCGGCCGTCGCGGCCGCGCACGAAGCCGGGGGAGGGGTGTGTTGCGCCTTGGCGCATGCCGGCGCGCAGCTGTTCGTGCACGGCCACGAAGCCGGCCTCCGGCGACAGGCGGTGGGCGAGGTCGACGTCGGCCAGGCGGATGTCGGGGCTGCCGTGCGAGGCGAGCGCGATCGTCGTCAAGGCGTATTCCGGGAAGTCGCCGCTCTTCGATGGACGGGTCAGCAGCAGGGCGGCCAGCGACAGCAGTGCAATGAAGAGGGCGAGGAGGCCGGCGGGACGGGCAGGGAGGAAACGCTGCATGACATGTGCGAGGCAACGCATGCGCGGCGGGTGTAACCTTGGCGGCTCATGCGTTGCGTCGAATCCTTTGTGACGGTGACGGAACGGCCGAGATTCTAGCTTGCTATCCCTGCAATAGGAATGGCGGGGCGGCGTATTATCCTTTCCGGATGACCCCGTATCGCCGCTTCCGGACAGGGTCAACCGAGCCAGCAGCGCCGGCGCCATGGCGGCCGATCCACAGTCGCTGAACAAGCTTCCATGTCATCGGCGAACACGGCCTGGTTCGAGCCCCCCCTTGGAGAGTGGGTATCATGGCGGCTTCCGAAGAGGCTGTTTGCCCTTTACGTTTTCCGAAGGCGTGGCAATGCATATCGAAGTGGTATCGTCCGGCGCAACAGCGCAGCATAACGAGGATTGGGCCGGCAGCTTTCACACGCCTGCCGGCACCGATCTCGTGATCGTCGACGGCGGCAGCCCGGTGGCCGAGCGCGACTACGTCGATCCGGCAAACGGCGACGTGGTGTGGTTCGTCGCCCGGTTTGCGGCCGCGCTCGGCGCTACGGTCGCGGCCGGCCTCGGCCAGGAGGCGGCGGTGCGCGCGGCAGTCGAGACCGTCGACCAGGAATATCGCAAACGGGTTGGCGACCAGCACGTGCCGGCGTACGCATGGCCGGTCGGCGCCTTGACCTGGGTGCGCGCGCAGGAGACAGACAAGGGCCACCGCCTGGGTCTCTATTGCCTTGCAGACTGCAAGGCCCTGATGCGTACGCCAGACGGCGCCATCCACGACCTCGATCCCTTCGTCAATCCGCAGGAAGCGATCCTTCAGGCTGAAATCGCCCGGCTCCAGGCCGAAGGCGTCGTGGATGGCGCCGCCCGCAAGGCGCGCTTGACCCCGATGCTGCGTGCGCGCCGCACCTACCAGAACACGGTCGCGGGCACTCAGGTGTTGTGCCTTCGCCCGAACGGGCCCTTCGGTGCGCGCGCAGCCTTGGCCGACGCGCCGCGCGGCTCATCCGTGCTCTGCATGACCGACGGCTTCTACCGGCTGGTCGACACCTATGCGCTGCACACGCCAGCCAGCCTGTTCGCCTTGTGCGAGCAGAAGGGACTGCAGGCGGCGCTGGATCAACTGCGGCGCCATGAGGCCAAGTCGCAGGCCGGCACCTCGATCACGGTCAAGCAGGCCGACGACGCATCCGCACTCCTGTGGCGTACCTGATCCGCCAACGCAGTGTCGGGAATCTTTACATGAGCGTTCCGAGCAGCAAGACAATTTGCAGCAAGTGACTGAAGCGGCAACAATATTTGAGCAGGCATATATATTGCTCTGATCTGGTTTCCATAACAATTCCGGGGAACGACATGATCAAACCACTTCTTGCCTGCGCTGCCGCCGCGCTGCTGGCGTACGGACCGCATGCGTCTGCATCGAGCATCAAGATTGAGCTGAGCAATTTTGTCTACGGCGACGACATCGGCGAGTACTACAACGGGGGCCGCGACAGCCTGAATCGCAAGGGCCAGGACTACGGCCTGAGCTTCAGTAACGCGGTGGTCAAGTACCGGCCGCGCGGCGCCTATCTCGCTGGCCCTGCCGTACTGGACATCGACCAGGCCAGGCTGCGCGCCGCGCTGGGCACAGAGAACTTCTACATCAAGTTCCGCGGCGGCCGCTATTTGCCTGGTGAAGACGAGACCGGCCCGGTGTACGTGGACTTCGACGACGGCTACACCGAACCGTTTGCCTACGTCGGCCACAACTGGAATCCGTACTGCGCCATCGACCCCGAGTACTGCAACCATCCGCACTACGCGAGCATGTACGGGCATGCGGTCGGAAGCTATGACGGCATGGCCTTCCCGACCAGGGTGCGCTTTGGCACCGACCGCCTGGACAGCATCGAAATCGTCGGTTACGACGGATTGCCGAACTTTACGACGCCGGAAAGCTTCGGCGGCAGCGATGCGCTGGACCGCGACATTCCCGAACCCGCATCGATCTTCCTGCTTGGCGCGGCCGTCGCATCCGCGCTGCTGGCACGCCGCCGCCGCACGGCCTGAGACCTGTCAATCCCCCCTGTCCGGCCGCTCGTTCGGCCGGGTACGGCATCTTGCGAAGGAGGGGTGGTCGACTCTGCCAAAAGGCAGACCCGGCCACTCGCCGTCCTCGCCATCGTGGCGTCGCTACAACAAGCCCGACCCAATCGGCCGGGACTACTGGAACACGGCCAGTACGCGAACTGCGCCGAACGCCGCCGCCTTGACATACATCTTCCGGATATTTGCGTAGATCGATAGTTTGCATTCTATATGCATGCATATATCTGGTATTTCTATTTTGCAAGCGCTATTCGCTGCTGTGATTTTTACAAAATACAATTGTGACATTCCTCCTATCGTCGGGCAGGCAGCAAATGTCGCGCATGGCCAGGGGAGGATTCAGGCTGCTTCCGATGGGGAGCGGATTCACATATAGGAGATTTTCATGGCAGTAAATACCAAACTGGCGCGTGCACTTGCCCTCGCATTCGGGGCAACGGCTCTGTCGCTGGGTATGAGTTCGACGGTGCTGGCGCAGTCGAACACCACGGGTAACGTGTACGGCGCAGTGGAAAGCCCGGCCGGCGCGACCGTCATCGTCGAAAACCTCGACACCAAGCTGCGCCGCACCGTGTCGGTGGAAGGCAATGGCCGCTTCCTGGCCACCTCGCTGCCGCCGGGCCGTTATTCGGTGCAGCTGGTACGCGACGGTAAGGTCGTGCAAACCCGCGAAGTCGAAGTGCTGATCGGCCAGGGCGCCGAAGCACTGTTCACGACCCAGCAGGTGCAGATCGTCGCGCGCCGCCGCGCCATCGACGTGACCAACACCAACAACGGCGCCATCTTTACCGCCGCCCAGCTGGCCAAGCTGCCGATCGCACGTAACGTCGAATCGATCATCCTGATCGCCCCGAACACGACCCAGGGCGACAACCGCTATCCGGGCGGCGCCAACAGCTTCGGCGGCGGCGCGGTATCGGAAAACTCCTACTACGTGAACGGCTTCCCGGTCACCAATCCGCTGACCCAGCTGGGCTTCATGGAACTGCCGTACGGGGCGATCGGCCAGGCGCAGATCCTGACCGGGGGCTTCGGCGCCGAATTCGGCCGTTCGGTCGGCGGCGTGGCCAATATCACGACCAAGAGCGGCACCAACAGCTGGGAAGTGGGCGGCATCGCGCAGTGGGAACCAAAGCAACTGGCCGCCGGCCAGGACGACATCTACTACCCGACCGTCGGCGCCGCCAACACGGCTGCGACGGACGGCACCTTGTACCGTCGCCGTTCCACCAACGAAACCGATCGCAAGCTCATCGGCGTCAACGTCGGCGGCCCGCTGATCGAGGACAAGCTGTTCTTCTTCGGGTCGCTGGAACAGACCCGTACCGACTTCTCGGGCACCAACCCGATCACCGGCCTGCGCACCGGCACCTCGGTGGGCACCCGCGGCTGGGAAGATTCGGAAACCGATACCACCCGCTACCTGGTGAAGCTCGACTGGAACATCAACGATAACCACCGCATCGAGTACACCGGTTTCGGTGACACGTCGAAGAAGGACAAGTACCTGTACGGCTACGACTACGCCAGCGGCGCGGTCAGCAGCGCGATCGGCGCGAGCGAGCACTACAAGAACTTCTCGGGTGAAACCCCGGTCGGCGGCATCATCAACATTGCCAAGTACACCGGCAATATCACGGAAGACCTGACGGTCACGGCATTGTACGGCCGTTCGAAGACCGAACACGTCAACACCTACGGCACCTACCCGGGCATCAATCCGAACGTGTACCAGGTTGCATCCACACCGGCTGCGCGCGTTCCTGGCCTGTCGTATCCGAACCCGAATCCGGTCAGCGGCAACGTGCCGCGCACCGGTGGCAAGGACACGGTCGAGTCGGCACGCCTGGACATCGAATACAAGCTCGGCAGCCACACGCTCCGCGCCGGTATCGACGAGAACCGCCTGAGCTCGGTTGACGCCGGCCTGTTCCGCGCCGGCGGCGGCCTGTGGACCTATTCGCGCAGCTCGTCGTCGCCAACCACGCCGATCGTGCTGCAGAACGTCACCGTGGCCCCGGCCAGCGGGGGAGGCTACGGCCTGCAGGGCTACTACGTGACCGAAACCAAGTTCACCTCGATCACCGACGCCTACTCGGACCAGTCGGCGCAATACATCGAAGACCGCTGGCAGGTGAACAAGGACCTGCTGCTCACGCTCGGCATCCGTAACGAACAGTTCGAGAACCGCAACGGCGAGAAGCAGAAGTTCATGGACATCAAGGACCAGATCGCGCCCCGCTTCGCGGCGTCCTGGGACGTGAACGGCGACTCGTCGCTGAAGGTGTTCGGTACCGCCGGCCGCTACTTCGTGCAAGTGCCGACCAATATCTCGGTGCGCGGCGCCTCGCGTTCGCTGTTCACGACGCAGTCGTTCACCTATACCGGCGTGGATCCGGTCACCGGCGCTCCACAGGGCCTGGTGCCGCTGGCGCCGGCGCCGTTCTCGACCAACAACGAGTACTTCCAGAGCAAGCATCCGCAAACCGTCGCCGCCACCAACCTGCGCCCGACCTTCCAGGACGAGCTGACCCTCGGTTTCGAGCAGGCGCTCTCGCGTGACCTGACCTTCGGCGCCCGCGCGACCTACCGCAAACTGCAGTCGACCATCGACGACACTTGCGACAACCGCCCATTCCTGGCATGGCTGGCGCGCAACCCGAACGTCAACACCAGCAAGTGGACCGGCTTCGGCTGCGCAGCCTTCAATCCGGGTGAGGACAACACCTTCCTGGTCGACTTCGCCAATACCGGCACCAACCTGACCGAGGTCAAGCTGAGCAAGGCCGACCTGGGCTTCGACGATGCCAAGCGTACCTACAAGGCGATCGACCTGTTCCTGGAGCACCCGTTCCGCAACGGCTGGTATGGCCGCGTGAACTACACCTGGTCGAAGAACGAGGGCAACACGGAAGGCCAGACCCAGTCGGACATCGGCCAGCTCGACGTGTCGCACACCATCAGCTGGGATAAACCTGAGCTGATGCGCGGCAAGTACGGCCCCTTGCCGAACGACCGCCGCCACCAGCTGAAAGCCTTCGGCTTCTACCAGATCACCCCTGAGTGGATGGTCGGCGGCAATCTGCTGGCGCAGTCGGGCCGTCCGAAGAACTGCCTGGGTTCCGACGCAAGCGTGCCCGCCGCGCACAGCTACGGCTCGTTCTACGCCACGTGCTTCGGCCGTCCGGCGCCGCGCGGATCGGAAGGCCGCCTGCCATGGACGACGCGCCTGGACATGAACCTGGCCTATATGCCGTCGTTCCTGCCGGGCATGTCGGTGAAGCTCGATGTCTTCAACGTCATGAACCGCGAGACCGTGCAGTCGATCTCGGAGCAGTTGAACAGCGGGTCAACCCCGACGCTGCTGGACAGTTACCAGCGTGTCCTGTCGACCCAGACGCCGCGTTACGCGCGCTTCACGGTCGAGTACAACCACAAGTTCTAAGTTTCAGGAACTTGTCGCAACAAAGCCGCGGGCGCAAGCCCGCGGCTTTTTTTGCTTGGCGCCGTCCACTGTCGACATGGGAGAGGGTGGAAGCGCTGAGGCGTTCCGGAGTAGAACATCGTTCGCGCCATCCGGACAGGCAGCGCCAGGGTAGGGGAGTCGTCGTCGGCGAACGACCTGCCGACGCGGGAGCTGCGGCGCATGCTGCTGCCATGGTGCGGGCACCCATCGAGCAGGGTACGGGGCAGGCGACAATCGGCAGCCTGCGAGGGAGCGAGCTCGACGGCCCCGCGGCAGTACAGCTATTCATCGAGCCTCATCCGCACCGCGGCGGCAAGAGCCAGGGGCGCGGCAAGGGCGTCAACGCTAGCGTGGGGTGAACAGGTCAATCTTGTGCGTTTTCCGGATTTCTAGGGACTTCCACTATGGTGGCTAGCAGATTCGGCTTGGTAGAGTGCTGATCAATCAGGCCGGAAAGGCGAGAAACCGGCGCCTTGTTGCCTGACTTCGCACTTCGATCTCTCGATCGACATTATTTCCTGTAATGTCGAGTTCGCTTTTATCCGATTGCCTGGTATCCATTCTTGAAACCTAGCCGAGGAAAGGCCGGGTGTCACGCGCGCGCGCAACGGGATCGGGAGCCCGTGCCAGCTTGCCGAGGAATTCGACGGCACCCGCGGTACAGGCGCATCGAGCACCGTACCAGCACCTGGATTTAGGCAAGCAGATCCATGGCGCGTCGATACGATCCCGACGAGCCAAGGATGCCAACGCCAACGATACCAAACACTCCGGCACCACTGGTCGCTCGCGGGTCATTTGCCCTGTAGTGCTCAAGGCATGTCGATCCGCGGTGTCGATCCGGGATGCACGCCAGCTGCGGCATCGATTGCGGCTTCCCGTAGCGGAAGGAATATGCGCTGCTGGCGCCAAAAGGACCTCGTTTCGCAGGAACCTGCAGGCCAGGCCGCCATGGCGCCTGCCGGACAGCTTTCGGAATCCCGACGTTGCCGACGCAGACGCGCCGCCTGGTAGCGACAGCGTGCGGTGCGTGCTGCGTCAGCGACAAGCTGATGCGAGCATGTCGTCCATCTACATCCTCGCGTGCCCGGCGAGGCGCGGCCGATATTCTGAATGCTTCACCACACAGGATCCGTCTACAGGGAACCGGCAGCTTGCTGCGCCATGAAGGGGCAGTCTCTGCCGCTCGCGTGCAAGTGGAACCGGCCATGACCGCCATGTCCTCGATGCATGGCCGCAGCCAGCCCGATCGCCACACGACCACCGTGGCCATGCGGCGGTGACGCAATAGCCGCCATTCGCACGTCAATAGCATTTGTGGTCCTGGTGCTGGCGCGGGGCCGATCGGGGAGTGCTCGGCGCGGTTCTCCAACGGACACCAGACCACGCAAGGATCGTATTTAACATAATATAGATTATGCGTACTTTACGTGATTCGCGCGCACACGTGCTTTGGCTTGTTGCGCCGCCTCAAGCGTCAAAAGTGTGCTTGGATCGTCCAGGATACATCAGTGGAAATCATGCATCCCCCTTCCGGGTGTCGCCGGCGGCCGTCGTCCGATCGCCTAGCAGGTCTTCCACATACCACATTTTTATCATCACCATTGCCGCTGCAGTCAGCGGCGTAGCCAGGATAATTCCGATAATCCCCGCTAGAGAACCGAGAAGCACCTGGGTGCTGATTGTCAGCGCTGGGGGCAAGTCAACCATGCGCTGTTGCAGAAACGGTGTCAGCAAGTAGCTCTCGAATGCTTGCACCCCAAGATACAGCATGACGACGTAAATGACCTGATCGGGACCACTTATCAGGGCAATCAGCGCCGCGGGAATCAGTGCGATGACGGGACCGAAATTTGGTATGAAGGAAAGTATCGCGGCAATCACACCGAGTACCAAGGCCAAGTCTATCCCGATGACCCACAGACCCAAGGTAGTGAGAATACCGATCGCCACCATGGAAATGATTTTTGCCATAAGCCAGGCGCTCAAGGTCGAACCTGTCGCGTTGAGAACCTCTTCCGTCCTGTCACGATGATCCAGTGGAACAAGGTGCAAGAGACCACGAAGATAGACAGCGGGGCTAATTGTAAGGAACAAGCCGACTACTACAGCAAAGACAAAATCACCCACGCCGCCAAATGTTGACGAAAAAAACGTTGCGGCTGCACTTGCCATACTGGAGTCACCCGGGAGTGCGTCACGTATCCGATCGGTATGGTCGATCAGTCGGTTTGCCCATTCGTACTGCCGTAGTTGGTCTTGCAGCTGCGACACGGCTTTAGGCATTCTATCCGCCAGTTCCGCCCCCTGCTCCGAGATATTCGGCGCGACGAGCCAGAGCGCGATAGCGGAGAATATCAGCGGCGAGAGGAGCGCAATGGCCAGCGCCCAGGCGCGCGATAGTCCCGTTTTTTCACTGATCCACGTCGCCGTTCCATGGATAAGGATCGCAAGGAGAATGCCACCAAACATGGCCAGGAAGACCTTTGCAGCGTCCAGTAGCAACATCACCAGCAGGACAACTGCTGCAGTGACGCTAACCTGAATGAGAGTTCGAACAGCAATCGCCTTTGCTTGCATTTCAGCCCCTCTGGTAAAGACATTCCCTCGGCACAGGCCGTTCCCAACATTCGAAGGAACCTACCGAAGCTCCGCAATCGACCCAGTGGCCCGGGCGTCCCGGATCGCAAAATGCAGACGCAACCGGCGCTGATTAAAGTGAGTTGTACTGTGTTGACCCTGGAAGAAATGGTCCGTCTAACGGATCCTGGCGCTTGGCGGCAGCCTATATTAGCTCGCCGCCTTGCAGTACACCGCTCGCATGCACAGGGACGCACTGGGTGCTGCTTCACGACAGGGTCGAACAAACGGCTGGCGACCGGCGCCGCAGCGGGAAAGATGGCCCGCCTGCCCGGGCGAGGTTCCGCAGCAGGCCGGACGCACCGCCCCGAAGCACGCGGGCGGCCGCCCCCATGAGGCCACCACGGAGTCCAGGGGTGGCCTGGCTGCGTTTACCGTTGGATGAGCGGCGGCTCTTTCGCCAGCTCGGCCCGTAACCGGGCCAGCTCCATGCGCATGTCACGAATCGCTGTCATGACCTCGGTATCGGCTTGTGCGCCGGAATCGCGGCCGATAAAGTAGGTTGCGATGACGCCGGTGACATACCCGAACACTGCGAAGGCATAGACTGATAGAAATAAGCAAAGCAGGCGGCCTTCGGCACTGTTCGGCCAGTGTGCGCTGCCCATCGTCGTCATGATCATTCCGGTCCACCACAGGGACGACCAGAAGTCCTGGAATCCCTCTTGCCCGCGCCCGCCCTCGAAGTGCAGCATTCCCGCAGCCCCCGCCACTGTCACGATCGCCGTAATCGCGACGACATACCCAAAGCCGCGCCGCTGCATGGTGTCTCCCAGCGAACGCATGCCCCGGTTGATCGACGCCAGCAGTCGCACCAGCGGCACTCCCCGCAGTCGTGACAGTCCACGCAGCAAGCGGACGAAACGCAACATGCGCAACGCCGGCAACAACAAGGCGACTGCAGTCAACCAGTTGCGGCGCAGGAAAGCCAGCTTGCGTGGGGCCAGGAGAAGTTGAAGTGCGAAGTCGCCTACGAAGACGGCCCAGATGAGGCTTGTGATGTTTTCCCCGGCGGGCCCGAGTCCGCGAGTAAGCTCCGCCACTACCAGGCAAAGCCAGGCAAGCCCCAGCAGCGCCATCGGCGTTTCCAGCATGCGGCTGATCTTGCGTAGCAAGCGCAGCCGCTCACGGCTGAGGGCGAATCCAGCGCTCCGTTCCGCACCACTGTCGGGCTCTCCCAGATCAACATTGTTCATTGGATATACCATCGACCGTGTTGGAAACGCCCCAGTATAAGAGTTGTGCCGCGCACATGCCGCAAGTTATCGGGTAGCCCTCCCCCCCCCCCTGGGAACAAGCCATCGTTGCGCCTGGCAGGCAGGGATCCTTGTAAGCTGATGACCTCATGCGCCGCCGGATCAGGGAAGCTCACGTTCGTCGCCAGCCGCAAGCCGCAAGCGCAGCCGTGCTACGTAAGGAGCACGGCCAGATGGTGGCCCCGGGCTCTGCTGTCGAGCACGAGCGTCCACAAGGCTTGCCGCCTTCGGCGGCGCCGGGAAGACGGTCTCACTCACAGGGAGATGTTCATGCTTTTCGACGGCTGGAGCGGTGTTATTCGCGTGGTCACGGTCGGAGTCTTGGCCTATGCCGGGCTTGTACTGTTGCTGAGGATCAGCGGCAATCGCACCTTATCAAAAATGAATTCGTTCGACCTGGTCGTCACGGTCGCATTCGGCTCTACGCTCTCGACGATCCTCGTCAACAAGAGCGTGAGCCTTGCGGTCGGCCTGGCTGCCCTGGCCCTGCTGGTGATGCTACAACTGGTCATTACCTGGCTATCGGTGCGTTCGCGGTTCATCAGCAAGGCCGTCAAGACCGCGCCGACCGTTCTACTGCGCGACGGGAAATTGCTGCACGACGCATTACGCGACGTGCGCGTGACGGCTGACGAAGTGCTGGGCGCTGTGCGCCGCCAGGGTCAGGGCTCGCTCGCTGCCATCGACGTGGTGGTGCTGGAGACCGACGGCAGCCTGTCGGTCATCCCTTTGGAGGACGCGGGTGACCGCTCCGCCTACGGCAACCTGCACGTCTGACGCACGGTCTGGCTCCGTGGACAAGGCAGGACAGGTGCCGAATGGCCGCAGGTCCGGTCGCGAAGGAGCCGACACGATCCGACCGGATGTGACGCCGCCCTTCACCCGGCACCAGGTCGAGCGCTGCGCGCGCTTGCCTCTTGTGCAGTCATGCTCGCCCTCTCCGCTTATACCTCGCCGGACACCACCGCAAGCCGCGGCGCGCATCGGCATGGAACGCCGCCCGCCCGGTGGCAGGCACGACGATGATGGGCCGTTCCGGCTGGCCGCCCCTGCGCTGGTGGCGCTTTTCGGGTGTACCCGGCTAACCTCGTGGGTTAGTTACATTTTTGATGCTATAGTACCCGCACCCCCACCTTCGTTTCGATCATGGCCAAGCGTTCATCCTGGGACCACAAGCCCGTCGAGGCCTTCGAGGCCTTCGTCGTCAGCCTCGACTTCGCCGATACGGCCAAGCGCCGGCCGGCAGACGGCAAGCTCAAGACCATATCGAAGCAGTCCGTCACGATCTACACCTACATGTTCCGGAATTTCTGCGACTGGATGACGGAGCAGGGAAAGACCCTCTCCACGATCGACCGGGCCGACCTGAAACGGTTCATCGACCGCGCAGACGAACACGGACGCGTCATCAACAGCAAGATCGCCTACCGGTACCTGCGCCTCCTCGAGCGTTGCTACCAGCATCTCGAGGCCGATCCGAACCCGGCGCGGGAGGCAATCCTGGCCACGGCCCCGGCCGAGTTCATGCGGGACGATCCCAGCCGCGCACTGTCGGAGCAGCAGCTGCGCCGCTTCTTCGACGCCCTGCCCTCGGCGCCGGCCCGGTTGCGCCGCGTCACTCCCTTCGACGGCTGGAAGCGCCGGCGCGACCGGGCCATGCAGCTGGTGATCGCGCTGGCCGGCTTGCGCGTGTCCGAAGCGATCGGCCTGCTGATCGGCGAAGTCGGGCAGCAGGCCGATCTCGACGGCGCCATCGAACTCAACATCACCCCGCGCCAGAAGCACCAGACCAGCCACGAGCACGTCACGGTGCTCCCGCGCGAAGGCGCCGTCGAGCTGCAGGCCTGGTTGCGCGAACGGGCCGAGATGGGAATACCTGGCGAGTTCGTCTTCCCTGCCAATGCCGAGGGTCGGAAGATGATCAAGAAGACCGTGTACATGCAGGTCCGGGCGACATTCGAGCGTGCCGGCATCGACCTGTCCCGATCGGGCGGGCGCACCTTGCGCAACACCTTCGCCCAGCGCAAGCTGTCCGAAGGCACGACGCCGGACGAGCTCAAGGACACGCTCGGGCTGGCGCTCGAGCGCTCCGCCGCGGATTACCAGTTCGCCCGCGTGAAACCGGACCCGGACCAATAATTCGATTCACGATGCCGCCGATGCGCGCCTGGCGCTCACCCTCGCTATGCAAGGCAGTGGCCGAAGACCTGGCGCCCTGCCTCGCCCGCGCCCTGGACTGTCCGGGCCTTCCCGGCCGTGCGCGCCGCCTAGCCGGCAGCCGCAGCGCCCCCGGGGGCGGAAGAGGCAGCCGGTTTCGCCGCCGGGCGCTGCGGCGGCCCCATGCGCCCATTGGCGTTCTCGATGTCGGCGGCGATCAGCCAGCGGCCGTCGAGCTTGCGCAGGACCAGCACGAACTTGCCGAAGTCGCGCTGGCTGCCGGCCGGGCCATAGGCGCCCACCACGTAGGCCAGGTCGCCGGCCGCGCGGTATTCCAGCGCGCGCAGGGTGGTCGGCTGGCCTCCGCCATGCGAATAGGCCTGGCGGATGCTGTCCTTGCCGCGCGCCGGCGGCTGGCCGCTGGGCAAGGCAAAGCCGTCCGGCGCAAACAGCGCAGCCAGGGCGGGGGCATCGTTGGCGGCCCAGGCGCGCTCATAGGCCCGCAGGACCTGGTCGACATCGCTCGGAAGGCTTACCGACGGCGGGTCCTGGGCAAGTGCGGGTACGGCCAACATGGCCGCGAAGAGTGGAGCGAGTAAGCTGGCGCGCATGGCGGCATCCTTGCGGTTGTGGTGACGGGAGTTGCCGATTCTAGCGCTGCCTTGTGTTTCCGACTATCAAAAATGGGTATGCATCCGAAGCCTGATCGTTCAGTCCACACCTCGGTTGGCACCGCGGGCAACGGTATCCTGCACGCCGGCGCGCCGAACTACTTGGCTAAGCACCAAAATTCCTTTATACATACCCGGTTTCCATTACCATGAGCCGACGACCACCTGCATGAACGCCTCGCCACCTTCCCTGCGCCTGACCGCGAACACGGTCGTCAGCGCCACCTGCGTCGTCGCGCTGCTGTATTTCGGCCGTGAAGTGCTCGAGCCGCTGGCGCTCGCGCTGATCCTGAGCCTGGTGCTCGCGCCCCTGGTGCGCAGCATGACGCGCGTCGGCCTGCCGCGCATGCCGGCCGTACTGCTGGCGGTGGCCCTGGTCGCCACCTGCGTCGGCGGGATCGGCGCGGTCCTGTTCGACCAGCTGGTGACGATCACGCGCGACCTGCCGCAGTACCGCAAGGCGATCAAGACCAAGGTGGCGAACGTGCGCGAACTGGTCGAGCGTCCGATCACCCGCATCGAGGCCGAACTGAGCGCCGTGGCCCCGGTACCGGCAAGCGAGGCGGCGCGGGTACGGCGCGGCAACCTGGTGGTCACGCCCAACCAGCCCCTGCCGGTGGAGGTGCGTACGCCGCGCACCATGAAGGACACGCTGGGACGGGTCATCAACCTGGTCTGGGGACCGATCGGCGAGGCCGGCGTGGTGCTGATCCTGCTGGTCTTCATCCTCCTCGAACAAGGCTCGCTGCGCGACCGCCTGGTGCGCCTGGCCGGCCAGGCCGAGGTCAGCCGCACCATCCGTACCCTGGGCGACGCGGCCCAGGGCGTGTCGCGTTTCTTCTTCTCGCAGTTCGTCGTGAACGCCACCTTCGGCGTCGTGATCGGCCTGTCGCTGTGGCTGGCAGGGATCCCGCATGCCATCCTGTGGGGTGTGCTGAGCGGGGTACTGCGCTTCGTGCCCTACCTGGGGGTATTGCTGGCAGGCTCGATCATCGGGGTGTTCGTCGCCGCCATCGATCCCGGCTGGTCGCTCGCGATCACCTGCATGGCGATCTTCCTGGCGTTCGAGCTGGTGCTGGCCAACTTCATCGAACCCAAGGTATACGGGCACAGCTCCGGCCTGTCGCCGCTGGCCGTGATCGTCTCTGCCCTGTTCTGGGGCGCGTTGTGGGGGCCGGTGGGCCTGCTGCTGTCGACCCCGCTGACCCTGTGCCTGGTGGTAGCCGGACGCCACGTGCGGGCGCTGGCGCCGGTCACGATCCTGCTGGGCGACGCGCCCAACATGTCCGACGCCGAACGCTTCCACCAGCGCGTTCTGGCCGGCGAGGCGGACGAACTGACCAAGGACGCGCGCGCCTACGTGCGCCGCTACAGCTTCGCGCGCTATTGCGACCACGTGCTGCTGCCCGGCCTGCGCATGGCCGTGTCCGACCTCGGCACCGGCGCCATCGACAAGGCGCAGGAGGTGCGCATGCGCGCCGTGATCGCCAACATCGCCGAGACCGTCGCCTCGGCATCCAGCGGCGACGCCCGCAACCGGCGCAAACCTGTGCCGCTGCTCGATGCGAATATCGGCGCCCACCTGCGCCAGATGCGCGAAGCCCGTTTCGGGCGCTGGCAGGGTTCGCTCGACGTGCCGGTCGGCTCGATCGTGCTGTGCGCCGGGCTGCCGTCCGAGCGCGACGAGTTCCTCACCGAACTGCTGGTGCGGGCGCTGCGCGAAGCGGACGTCGACGCGCGCAGCGTGGTGGTCGGCAAGCCGGTCGAGCGCCCGGAATCGGGCGCCCCGGACCTGGTCTCCACCGTGTTCATCACCTATCCGCGCCAGGACAACTTCGACGCCTGGCGCGCCGCCGTCGCCGAGCTGCGCGCCGACCTGCCGGAAGCGCTCATGGTCACCGTACTGCTGCCCTATGACGAGCAATTGCCGAAGCGCGCGCTGGTCGAGGCCTATGTCGACATGATCCTGCGCTCGTTCGAGGAAGGCCTGGCCTTCGTTGCGCCCGACCGCAGCTCTCCGGCCAGGGCGGCCGTGCCGGAACTGGCGCGCTGAGGCCGGCGGAGCCACGCCGGCAGCGGGGCTGCCGTCAAATTTGTTGTTTTCAGGCGATGAGCAGTTGAAAAAAGCGGCAAACTTGCAGCAGTCTTTACGCTCCGCCATGTTTCACACGTAAAATGCTTTCTCATTGGCATTAATTCTTTTCGTGGCGGAATATGAAATCGGTTCAACAAGAAGTCGACGAGCGTAGCAACCTCACCAGCAACAACAAGTTCGAGCTGCTCCTGTTCCGCCTCGGCGGCGACGAAAACGGCGAGCGCAGCGAACTGTTCGGCATCAACGTGTTCAAGATCCGCGAAATCGTGGCCATGCCCGAGATCACCTCGGTGGCCGGCGCGATGCCGCACGTGCTGGGCGTGGTCAACCTGCGCGGCCAGATCATCCAGGTGCTGGACCTGCCGGCCATCGCCGGCGTCAAGCCCAAGACCGGCCTGAACATCATGCTGGTCACCGAGTTCGCCCGCACCACCCAGGCATTCGCCGTGGAGAGCGTGGAAGAGATCGTGCGCCTCGACTGGAGCCAGGTGATGTCGGCCGAACGCACCGCCGGCAGCGGCATGGTCACCAGCATCGCGCGTTTGCCGGAAGAGAACGGCCAGGCGGGCCGCCTGGCCCAGGTGTTGGACGTCGAAACCATCCTGCGCGACATGAACCCGGATTCCGGTCCGGAGATCAACGAGCAGACGGTCGGCGCGAAAATTTTGATCAAGCCCGGCTCGGTCGTGCTGGCGGCCGACGATTCGCTGGTGGCGAGAGCCCTCATCGAGCAGGGGCTGGACGCCATGGGCCTGCCCTTCATCATGGCCAAGAGCGGCAAGGAAGCCTGGGACCAGCTCAACAGCATCGCGAATACCGCCGAAGCCGAGGGCAAAACCGTGCACGACAAGGTAGCGCTGGTGCTGACCGACCTCGAAATGCCGGAAATGGACGGCTTTACGCTCACCCGCAACATCAAGAAGAACGCGCGCTTTTCCGGCCTGCCGGTCATCATCCACTCCTCGCTGTCGGGCACCACGAACGAGGAGCACGTCAGGAACGTGCAGGCCGATGCCTACGTGGCCAAGTTCTCGGCCGAAGACCTGGCGGCGACGATTCGCCGCCTGCTGCGCCAGTAAGCGTTCCGGCCCGGCGCCCTTGTCAACGGCCGGCGCGTGCCGGCCGTTGTGTTGTAACAAACGCTAACAAGTTCGACCGTGTGCGGACCGGCGCGGGATATACTATAAGCAACAAGCCGGTACAAGATCGGGGGTACCGGCCAGGCGAAGGTGAATTCCTTCGCCGACCTGACACGCGGGACATTGGCCACCGCCATGGCGCCGCAGAGAGCGAAGCATGCCGCAACGACGAAGAGACGAGGACACCGCAGTTGCCGCCGAGTACGCCTTCTTCCTGGCGGAAACCCGGGGCTTGCGCTTCGCCCTCGATTATCTGGACAACTGCCGCATCCCGCGCGAGATCCTGCTGCGCGCCTATGATGAGCCGGAACGCCGCCGGCGTGGCGAACGGCGCCGTTATCCCCGTAACGACTGATACGCCCTCCGGTCCGGATCCCCATTCCACATCACCGCTCCGCATCCCCGCTCCGCATTCCAGCGCCGAATTCTTCCAGCATCGCGATTCCTGCAGCGCCTTGCATCGCATGCTACCAACCGGCACTGGATGCAGGCGTCACCATGCAGCGCAGCTGCGGGTGCTGCGCAAGCCGGCGCTGTTCAGCAGGTTCGACGGCGTCCGGACGCCACGGGCGGCCTGCGACGGCAGGCGCCGCATGCATGCGCGTCGCGGGGCGCCGCCGGGAAAACCACGGCCAACGTGCTTGGCGAATGACTTAACGCCTTGATTTCGCTATAATTTCGCCCTTCACCCTTTCGGCCGCCCTGCGCCAGGAACCCGCCATGTCCCTCCTCGACCACCAGCTCGAACTGCTGTCGCCCGCCAAAACCGCCGAGATCGGCCGCGAGGCCATCCTCCATGGCGCCGATGCGGTGTACATCGGCGGCCCGGCGTTCGGCGCGCGCCACAACGCCAGCAACCCCCTGGAAGACATCGCCGGCCTGGTCGACTTCGCCCACCGCTACCGCGCACGCATCTTCGTGACCATGAACACGATCATGCACGATAGCGAGCTCGAACTCGCGCGCCAGCAGATCTGGCAACTGTACGAGGCGGGTGTGGACGCCCTGATCATCCAGGACATGGGCCTGCTCGAAATGGACCTGCCGCCGATCCAGCTGCACGCCAGCACCCAGTGCGACATCCGCAGCGCGGAGAAGGCGAAGTTCCTGGGCGAGGTCGGCTTCTCGCAGCTGGTGCTGGCGCGCGAGCTCACCGTCGAGCAGATCCGCAAGATCAGGGCGCAGGTCGACACGCCGCTCGAATACTTCGTGCACGGCGCGCTGTGTGTGGCCTTCTCGGGCCAGTGCTACATCTCGCACGCCGACACCGGCCGCAGCGCCAACCGCGGCGACTGCTCGCAGGCCTGCCGCCTCCCGTATACGCTCAGCGACGGCCAGGGCCGCGTGGTGGCCTACGAAAAGCACCTGCTGTCGATGAAGGACAACGACCAGAGCCGCAACCTGGAAGCCCTGGTCGACGCCGGCATCCGCTCGTTCAAGATCGAGGGCCGCTACAAGGACATGGGCTACGTGAAGAACATCACGGCCCATTACCGCTTGCTGCTCGACGAGCTGCTCGAGCGCCGCCCGGAATTCGCGCGCGCGTCCAGCGGCAACACCCGCGTGCTGTTCTCCCCGGACGTGGACAAGAACTTCCACCGCGGCCACACCGACTATTTCGCGCTCGGCCGCCAGGACGACATCGGCGCCTTCGATTCGCCCAAGTACATCGGCGTGGAGCTCGGCACGGTCACGCGCATCGGTCCCGACTTCGTCGAGCTGCTGACGAACGGGCCGATGGCCAACGGCGACGGCCTGAACTACATGAACAAGCGCGAGACGGTCGGCCTCCAGGCCAACACGGTCCAGAAGCTGGACGAAGATGCGGATGGCCAGCGCTGGCGCGTGTTCCCGAACGAGATGGTCAAGAGCCTGGCAGGCTTGAGGCTGGGCACCATCGTCCACCGCAACCGCGACCACCAGTGGGAATCGGCGCTCTCCAAGAAGTCGTCCGAGCGCCGGGTGCGCGTCGACCTGCTTCTAGCCGAGCAGCCGGGCGGCCTGCGCCTCACCATGCGCGACGAGGACGGCATCGAAACCTCGACCTTTGCCGGGATCGCGCTGCAGCCGGCCCAGCAGGCGGCCCAGGCAGACAGCGCACTGCGCAGCAGCCTTGCCAAGCTTGGCAACACGATGTTCGAGGCCGGCTCGGTCGAGCTGGCGTTGTCGCAGCCCTGGTTCGTGGCCGCGAGCGCGATCAACGCGCTGCGCCGCGACGCCGTCGCCGCCCACGAAGCGGCGCGCCTGGCCAACTGGCAGCGTCCGGAACGCAAGGCGGCCAGCGAGCCGCCGGCCGTCTACCCGGACCCGCAGCTGAGCTACCTGGCCAACGTCTACAACGAAAAGGCGCGCGCCTTCTACCACAAGCACGGCGTGCAGCTGATCGATGCGGCCTACGAGGCCCACGAAGAGCCGGGCGAGGTGTCCTTGATGATCACCAAGCACTGCCTGCGCTTCTCGTTCAACCTGTGCCCGAAGCAGGCCAAGGGTGTGCAGGGCGTGCAGGGCCAGGTCAAGGCCGAGCCGATGACCCTGGTGAGCGGCAACGAGCGCTACACGCTGCGCTTCGACTGCAAGCCCTGCGAGATGCACGTGGTCGGCGCGATGAAGGACAACATCCTGAAGCAGCCTCCTCCTTCGGCCGTGCCGTACAGCCCGCTGGTGTTCCACAAGCAGCGCCCACGCGCCTGAATCTGACCAAGTGGTAAAAAACGCCGCCCCGGTAGTCCGCGGCGGCGTTGTCATTGGTAGCCGGCGAAGCTTAGTCGACCGTGGCCCCGCTCTGCTTGACCACCTGTCCCCAGCGCGCATGCTCGGCCTGCACGAACTTGCCGAAGTTGGCCGGCGTGTCGCCAACGAAGTCGGAGCCGGTATCGGCCAGCACCTTCTGGAAATCCGGTCCTTTCATGACCTTGATCGCCTCGGCGTTGATCTTTGCGACGACATTGGCCGGGGTCTTGGCCGGCGCAAACATGCCGTACCAGGCGTAGGACTCGATCTGCGGCAGGCCGGCTTCGGCAAAGGTCGGCACATCGGGCAGCAAGGGCGAACGCCTGGCGCCCGAGATCGCGATCGGCTTGACCTTGCCGCTCTTAATATGCGGCATGATCGCGATGGTACTGTCGAACATCATCGGGATATGCCCGCCCAGCAGGTCGGAAATCGCCGGCGCCGAGCCCTTGTACGGCACGTGGGTCATCTGCAGTTTCGCGACGCTGGCGAACAGCTCGCTGGTCAGGTGCTGGGGCGTGCCGCTGCCCGATGAGCCATAGGTGAACTGGCCCTTCTTCGACCCGATATGCGCCATCAGTTCCTTCAGGTTTTTGGCCGGCACCGAAGGATGCACGACCAGCACCAGCGGCACGCGCAGCAGGTTCGTCACCGGCGTCAGGTCCTTCAGCGGGTCGAAGCTCATGTTCTTGTACAGGCTCGGGTTGATCACGATGGGCGCACTCGAGGTGATCAGGAGGGTCTTGCCGTCCGGCTTGGCGCGCGTGACGGCGGCCGTGCCGATATTTCCTCCGCCGCCGGCACGGTTGTCGATCACGAAGGACTGTCCGAGCGACTGCGTCAGGCCCTTGGCCAGCGGACGCGCCGCGATGTCGGAGGGACCGCCGGGAGGCCACGGCACCACCACCGTCACCGTCGAGCCTGGCCAGTTTTGCGCCAGTGCGCTGAAGGAAATCGCCGATGCGGCAAACGCGCAGGCAAGGGTTTTAACGGCGCCGAAGAGTATTCGCATAGTCCCATCCTTTGTTGATGAATTGGCATGAGCGGACAGTGTAGCCTATTCGCGCGCAGGGAACACGGTGTGCGCGGAAGCGCATCGGCAACTGCTTAAATTGAGCATACCAGGTAAATACTCGTGTTCATCAACAACACAATCGTCAATTTATCATTTAAATATCGATCAGCTTGGCAGAATGCTCTACTATGTAGGATCACTCCTACCGACATGCCCGCATGGATCACCGCTACCCCTACAGCCGAAGACTGGTATCGCGCTCCCGCCTGCACAAGCGGATGGCGGGCATGGTGGCCGCCGGGATTGCCGGCGCGATCGCATTCGTCATGCTGGCGTGGACACCGGACCCGGTCGCCGGCGTCCTGCGGAACCCGGGTGCGGGCTCCCTGGCCCTCGCCAGCGCGACAACCGGCTCTGCCGGGCGTGACACGCGCGCGATGCGCCGTATCTATCCGTATTCCGTAGTGCCCGGCGGTGTGTCGGGCCCGCAGGAACTGGCCCGCGTGATCCGCGCCGACCGGGTGGTCGCCCTTCACTACGCCAGTTTCGACGTCCCGAGGGCGCGCGCCCTTGCCGTCGACAAGCCTCGCGCCGTCTACGTTTCTTACCGCAAGGGAGAAAAGGTTTACTGGACGGCCAGGAAGGTACACCTGGCGCCGGGGGAAACCCTGCTTTCGGATGGTCGGAATGAGCTGCGCGCCCGCTGCGCCAACCGCATTTCCGATGTCCCCCGTTACCCGGTCGAGCCGCATCGGCCCGCGATGGAGGAGCTTGATCATGCCGTGGAGGTCGGCCCAGACGACCAAGTCGTGCTCGGCCCGAACGGGCTGCCCCTTGCCGCCGGCAGCGATGACGCCCTTCCCCGCCATGGCGCCCGGCCTGGGCCGGGACATGCCGGTTCCGGTCGCGGCCATACCGGCGGTGAAGGAGGCGGCGGCGGCGGCGGTGGCGCTGCCTCGGCTCCGGCACCCGGTGCGATGACCCTGGCGAGCAGCACAGCCGCGAGCGGCGCAGCGCAGGTCGCCCAGCTCATGGCAATGAGCATGTCCGGTGCGGCGAACAGCCTTGCAAGCCGTCCCCGTTCGACGAACCGGCCGGTCGTGCCTCCTCATGGCGCCGCCGCCGAGACCGGCGGCGCTGCAGGCGGCGACATCGGTGGCAAGGGCAGCGCGACGGCTTCGGCCAAGCCTGCGGATAGCGTAGACTCCCCGGTGGCCGCGCCGCAGGCCGCCAGCGTGGACGCGCCGGCAACGGCGCCTCGGGCGCTTTCGCTCCCCGATACCGCATCGCCCGCCAGCAACCCGTATGCGGCCGCGCTGCCGGGAAGCGCTTCTTCGCCGAAGCCGGCGCCGGTGCTCCCCGCCACCACCCCAGGCACGTCGCCAGGCACGTTGCCCGCCGCGTTGCCTGCCGCGTTGCCGGCCGCCGCGCCATCCGCAGCGGTCGCGCCAGGCCTGCCCTACCTGTCGGGACTGCCCGCGGCGCCCGGGCTAGCTGCGAGCCTGCCGGCCTCGGCGCCGCCATCGCTTGCACCAGTGCCATCGGTCTCGCTTCCCGGCCAGGGAATGTCGCTCCTCGTCCCGTCCGGTGGAAGCGCAAACCAGGGCATTCACGCCGTATCGCCGACGCCTCTTTCCGAACCGCAGCCGGGGCCACTGGGCAATCCCTCGCCGGAACCGCTAGCGGCGGCGCTGCCGGATCTGCTGGCGCGCAGCGAGGCCCCGCTGGGCCCCGAGCCGGCGCCGGACACGGCCCCTTTCATCCCGAACGTTATCCTGGATCTCCCCCAGCCCGGCGCCGATATGGTGACAGCGCCCGCCGAGGTGCCGGAGCCGGCCAGCATCTGGCTTATCGTTCCGGTGCTGGCGGGCATGCTGGGACTGGGCCGCAGGCGCTGGCGCGGCGGCGCCTGAACCGGCTGCAGCGCTCGATTAGCAACACACCCGGCATGTCACCTGCAAGAATGTTAGATTTCTGTGCAGCGATGTATTATTCTGTAGGATCCGTCCTACCTCGCCCGCCTTATGGACTGCAGCTACCACCGCTATAACCGTCGCCTGGATTCGCGTGCCCGCCTGCAAAGGCGCCTGGCCGCCGTGGCTGCCGCCGGTGTCGCCGTGACCGCCGCCTTGCTGGCGCTGTGCTGGGAGCCCGATCCCGTCGCGGCGGCAATCCAGTCGGCGCCTCCGGCTAGCGGGAGCACGCCCCATGCCGCTGGGCCACGGGCGGGGACAACCGCAGCCGCAGCCGCAGCCGCAGCCGCCAACGGTGGCCTTCGAACCGATCTGGCTGCTGAATTCCCCGCCGGCCGCCAGGCAGAGCGCGCCGCCGTCAGCTAGGCGCCGGCGAGCCAGGAATCCGCAGGCCCGCCGCGTTCACCTGGCGGCCACGCGGCCGCTCGTCCCCGATCCGCTCAGCCGAACAGCTTGCTGGCGGTGCGCGCGACCAGTTCGCCCTGGTGGCGCGCACCGCCCAGTTCGATCTCGCTCGGCTGGCGCTGGCCCTGGCCGCCGGCGATGGTCGTGGCGCCGTAGGGGCTGCCGCCGACGATTTCGTCGAGCGTCATCTGGCCGGCGTAGCTATACGGCAGGCCGACTACCGTCATGCCGAAGTGCAGCAGGTTGGTGATGATCGAGAACAGCGTCGTCTCCTGCCCGCCGTGCTGGGTGGCAGTGGACGTGAAGGCGGCGCCGACCTTGCCGTTCAGGGCCCCGCGCGCCCACAGGCCGCCGGTCTGGTCGAGGAAGGCGGCCATCTGCGCCGGCATGCGGCCGTAGCGCGTCGGCGCGCCGATGATGATGGCGTCGTAGTCCGGCAACTCGTCGACGGTGGCGATCGGCGCTTCCTGCTGCAGCTTGAAATGGGCGTTGCGGGCAACTTCCTCCGGCACCGTTTCGGGCACGCGCTTCACGTCCACCGTTGCGCCGGCCGCGCGCGCGCCCTCGGCAACGGCATGGGCCATCTGTTCGATGTGGCCGTAGGACGAGTAGTACAGCACCAGGACTTTCGACATGCTCTTCTCCTGTGGGGATTGGAAAAGTCCCATTTTGCTGCGAACGCGGATTGCGCGGCACGCGCCTGGCTTCGCCCGCCGATTCCTCGCAGCGCGGAAGATAGCTGGTCAGATCCAGTAGATGAAGGCGGCGAGCGCGATCACCAGCAGCACGCGCGTGAGATTGTAGGCTGTCCTGTTCCACGCCTTGAAGCGGCGCCGATACTGGCCCAGGTAGAACGAAATGCGGAACAGCTTGCTGACCAGCCCGACCTGGTCGCCCGTCTCGTTGGGCGAGGCGGCCGCGGTCATCATGGTACGTCCGAGCCAGCGGTTGACCGCTCCCATCCAGCGGTAGCGCATCGGCCGCTCGATATCGCAGAACAGGATGACACGGTCGCTTTCACTGCCGTTGATGGCCCAGTGGATATAGGTTTCGTCGAAGATCACGCCCTGCCCGTCGCGCCAGCTGTGGCGTTCGCCGTCGACCTCGATGAAGCAGCGGTCGTCGTTCGGCGTGGCCAGGCCCAGGTGGTAGCGCATCGAGCCGGCGAAGGGATCGCGGTGCGGGTTCAGCTTGCCGCCCGGCGGCAGCTCGGCGAACATCGCCGCCTTCACCGAAGGAATCGACTGCAGCAGCGCATGGGTCTGCGGACACAGGCGCTCGGCCGAGGGGTGGCTGGCCTCATACCATTTCAGGTAGAAGCGCTTCCAGCCGTTCTTGAAAAAGGAATTGAACCCGGCATCGTCGTTCTGCTCGGCGGCCTTGATCTTCTTCAGCAACAGCAGCTGCTCGGCTTCGGCGCGGATGATCGGCCAGTTCTCCTGCAGGCGCTTCAACTCCGGAAATTCGCTCACCGGAATGAAGGGCGTGTTCGGCACCCGGGAAAACTTGTGCATGAAGATGTTAATCGGCGCCATGAACGACGAATGGTCGAACAGCTGGCGACGGAAAGGCAGGCGCACACGGCCGCGGAAGTGGATGTGCAGGATCGACAGAAAATAAAACCCGACCACTACCCATTTCATGACAACCTCCATCCCGTACCGACTCGATAAGGGACGCAGGATACCATAACGATCACTCTGCCGTTGGAGGGAGGGATCTTGTTCCGCCCCGCCAGGTTGCGCCGGACACTCGGGCGAGCGTCCCGGCGCAGCGGGCGTCACGGGCAGGCCCGGCGCGCGCGCCGGGCGAGGAAAACTCAGTGCTGGACCGAGGTGATGGCGTAGCCTTTTTCGTTGATCTGGCCGGCCACGTTGTCGATGTCGTAGTCTTCCAGCTGGTCGGCGTCGTCGTCGACCTCGATGGCGCGAGCCTCGATTTCCCAGTCGGTATTGGTGGCTTCGTCCGGGATGTTGCGTGCTTCGGGCACTGCCAGGTAGGACAGCTTGCCGTCGCTTTCCGGTCTGCGATAGATATCCAGGCGCATAGTCGTTTCCTCAAAGTCAAAGCCCGCTTTCCCGATGAAAGCGGGCAGTTCCACAGTAGAAGATAGACACGCTGTCGTCTGTTAATTGGCCCACACACAAGCGCGCACGGCCTTGCCCTTCATCGGCCGGGCGACGCCCCGAGGATGCGCGCCGGCAGCAGCACGATCGCGCGCAGGAGCTCGAACACGGCCTCGACCCCGACGCCGAGCAGCCGCAACGGCAGCAGGAGCAGCCAGACCAGCGGGTACAGCACCAGGGCCAGCAGGGCAATGGGCCAGCACAGGAACAGCAGCAGCAACCATAGCAGGAAACCTGACATTCTCCTCGCTCCTTTGGGTGATCATGCCTGCCGGCGGCAGGACGGATGGGGCAGGAGAAGCGTAATTCGACCAGGCTGCATGGACAATCCGTCTGCGACAAACGGCGCGAAAGGCGGCTTGGACGGGGGAAAACGGCGGCTGGATGGCTTGCGGCGGATGCTCCGGCAAGCGAGAGGGGCGCATGTTGCCAGGCGCCCCCCCCTTATTGCGTGCTGCTTGCGTGCTGCTTGCCGATCAGGCCAGGCTCAGGCGAACGCCGCCACCTGCTCGGTCACGCGCTGGTTCACCACCTGCGCCCTGAGCGAGGCCTGCAGCGAAGGAATCGAGCCGCCCGCACGGTACTGGAAGGCAACATGCACCAGGTCTCCCGCCTCCACCCGCACCGGGTTGGCCAGCGGCAGGGTCATGTAGTGATTCAGCCAGTCGATCGTGGTCGACTGCTCCTGCACGATGGCCAGCACGTTCTTGGTGATGAAGCGCATCGCATTGAGCATGCCGCCCTTCTCCACCACGATGCCGCCTTCCCAGGCGAAGCTGGTGTCGACCGGCTGGCTGAAGTCGATCAGGCCGTACACGGCAGGCTGGCCCAGCTCCACGGTGCCGGCATGCACCACGCCGGTTTCCTGGAACTGCACGATCGGCGCGTGGAAACCCTCGAAGTCGTATTCCTGCGAGATCGGCTGGGCCGCCATGATCACCGCTTCGGGGATGAACACCGGCAGCGGGCCGCCGAACCTGGCCAGGTAGCGGCGCTTGAAGGATTCGATCACCTCGACCTGCTTTTCACGCAGCATGGCGACGTGGATCATCTCGCAGATGACGACGTCGACCGGCTCCGGCGGCAGGTAGTCGAAGGCGTCGGCGTGGATCACCTCGACCTTGTGGCCGTTCGGATTAATCGCCAGGAACTTGCGCGCTTCGCGCACCATGTCGGGGTTGAACTCGACGCAGTAGACCTTCGCCGCCTGCTGGGCCGCGAAGAAGGACAGGACGCCGGTGCCGCCGCCCAGCTCCAGCACCTTGGCGCCCGGGCGCACCGCGTAGTGGATGGCGGATTTGAAGCTGTGCATCCGGTTCTGGTCCATCAGCATGTTGTGATGGTAGTGCACTGGAATGAACTGCCCCAGGTAGCAGCTTTCGATTTCGCGTTCGTTCAGCATGGTTGGTCCCCTTGTCCTTCATGGTGTTTGTATCGTGAAGGCATTATGGCCAAGGATGCACGCCGTCCATGCGTCGAGATGCGGGGTGTTTACCGCCCAGTTCCGCGTGGAAATGCAAATTCGTCCGGATGCTAGCGGCGGAAGCCGGCGATGGTGGCGGCGATGTTGGTGTGGCCGCCGCGCTGCGCGATCTGGGCCGCGGTGAGGCCCTCGGTATTCGTCACGGCCGGATTCGCGCCCGCGTCCAGCAGCAGCCGCACCATGCCCGGCTGGCCTTCGCGCGCCGCCATCATCAGGGGCGTATAGGCGCCGCTCTCGCGCGGCGACGTGGTGTCCAGCTGCGCCTTGCGGGCGACCAGCAGGCGGGCGATGTCTTCGCTGCCGGCGGCGGCGGCGTAGTGCAGCGCCGTCCAGCCGGGGCGGCTGACCTGGGCGCCCCTGGCGAGCAGCGCCTCGGCGGCCCGCCTGTTGTTCTTGAAGGCCGCCATCATCAGGGCCGTGTTGCCGTTCATCGCCTTGGCCTCGAGGTCGATGCCCGGGTGGGCCAGCAAGGCGTCGAACACCCGCATCGACCCCTCGCGTACGGCCAGGACCAGGGCCGGCTCGCCGCCAACCGGGTTGATCGCATTCGGGTTCAGGTCCTGGCCCGCCAGTTCGCGCACCGCCGATACGTTGTCAAGCTGTACGGCGCGGAAGAACGCCGCGATCTGCGCCGGGGTCGCGGCGGCGACCATGCCGCCGTGGAGTGCTGCCGCCAGCAGGCAGCCCGTGAGGATGGCGCGGCGGGGTGTGCTCATGGTTCAGGCCTTCGCAGTCTGGAACAGGGTGAAGAAATTCTCGCTGGTCCGGGCGGCGACCTCGGGCAGCGACACGCCCTTCAGCGTGGCGATGAACTCGCCTACGTGGGCCACATAGCCCGGCTCGTTCATCCTGCCGCGGAAGGGCACCGGCGCAAGATACGGGGAATCGGTCTCGATCAGCATGCGATCGAGCGGCACGGCGCGCGCCACTTCCTGCAATTCTTTCGCACTCTTGAAGGTGACGATGCCGGAGAAGGAGATATAGAAGCCCTGCTCCATGGCCGCCCGGGCGACGTCGAGCGACTCGGTGAAGCAGTGCATCACGCCCGCCACGCCGCCGGCACCCGTGCCGGCGCCCTCTTCCCGCATGATGCGGATGGTGTCCTCGCTGGCGGCGCGGGTATGGATGATCAGGGGCTTACGGGTCTCGCGCGAGGCGCGGATGTGGGTGCGGAAGCGCTCGCGCTGCCATTCCAGGTCGCCCTCGAGGCGGTAGTAATCGAGGCCGGTTTCGCCGATGGCGACGATCTTCGGGTGGTTTGCCAGCTCGACCAGTTGCTGCACCGTCGGTTCGGGCGTGTCCTCGTAGTCGGGGTGCACGCCCACCGACGCGAAGATGTGGGGGTGCCGTTCGGCCAGCGCCAGCACTTGCGGGAAGTCCGGCAGGTCGACCGAGACGCACAGCGCGTGTGTCACCTTGTTCTCGGCCATCTTGGCCAGGATCTCGGGCATCCGGGCAGCCAGCTCCGGGAAATTGATGTGGCAGTGGGAATCGATGAACATGCCGATATTGTACCCGGAGGGCGCTGATCGGGCAGATGGCGGGTTCCCTTGCCGCCGGCTGAGTGGTCGGCGCCCGGGCACTGGCCGGGGCCCAGGTTTGCGCAGTGAAGCCTCGCCTCGCAGACTGGATGCTCGCTGGCCAGGATCCGGGCCTTTGCCGGCGTCAAGCGCGGCAAAGGCGCCGTGGACGACGCGGAGTCCGGTGGCGAAAGTGCCGCTTATGCGACCCGCTTGCCCAGGATGATCAGGTCGCGCTCGATCCCATCCAGGTTCGCCACCCGCGGAAAATGCGCCCACTTCTCGAAGCCGTACTTGCCGAACAGCGCCAGGCTCGGCGCATTGTGGCCGAAGATGAAGCCCAGCAGCGTATGCACCTCGACCTTCGGCGCATGGGCGATTGCCAGTTCCAGGCAGTAGCGCCCGATGCCCTGGCCGCGGGCCTTTTCCGCGATATAGATCGACACCTCGGCCGTGCCCGAATAGGCCGGGCGGCCGTAGAAATTCGAGTAGGACAGCCAGCCCAGCACTTCCGGCTGCGCGCCGGCATCCCCGGCGGCATGGATCACCCACAGCGGCCGGCGTTCCGGCGTATGGTCGGCAAACCATTGATCGCGCGAGGCGACCGTGATCGGTTCCGTATCGGCGGTGACTTCGCGCGAAGCGACGGTGGAGTTGTAGATGTCGACAATGACGGGCAGGTCATCGCGGGTGGCCAGGCGGTGGACGTAGGACGACATGGAAGAGAAAGTTAAGCGTAGCTGATCGAAAATCAGCAAAGATTAATAAAACTGAATCAAAGGGTGTGGGTAGCGCGGGCCGAGCGCAGGGCGGCGCCCAGGATCTCTTCGATGCGCAGCCTGGCGCGCTGCCCGGCCTCGTCGTCCGGGAAATGCACGCCGATACCCTGCGCCTTGTTGTTGTTCGCGCCCGCCGGGGTAATCCAGGCCACCTTGCCGGCGATCGGGTACTTGTTGGGGTCGTCCATCAGCGACAGGATCAGGTAGATCTCGTCGCCGATCTTGTAGGGCTTGGTCGTCGGCACGAACATGCCGCCGTTCTTCAGGAAGGGCATGTAGGCCGCGTACAGCGCCGCCTTTTCCTTGATCGCCAGCGACAGCACCGACGGCCGCGCTGGCGGCAAGGCGTTCGGCTCGGCGGGGTTGGCGTTCATCTGGGTCCTTTCATGCGCAGCACGAAGTGTACTCAAGCAACATATCTTCGACAAACAATTTTGCCGACAGCGGGTGGTCGGCCACCGCGCGCCGCTCGTTGGCGGCCTTGATCGCCCGGTTCAGGCTGCCAGTAGACACCCGTCCCGCCAGCGCCGCAAGCTCGTTCCGGAAGCGCGGGTAATAGCGGACCCGGCCGGCCAGCTTGCTCGACATCACATCGTACAGCCAGCGCTGCTGCCACGACACGAGCGCGGGCAAGGAGGCTTTCGCCAGCTTCTCGGCGGTGCGCAGGGCGCCATCGACGGCTGGATTCGCCAGGAAATGCAGCAGCGCGTCCAGCTCCTCGCGGCTGCCGGACTCGGCTTCGGCGAGGGCCGCCAGCGGCGCCCCGCCCTGCTCGCGCAGCCAGCTGTCGGCATCCTGCACGCCCTGCCCCTGAAGCCAGGCCAGGGCCTCGTCGTGCGAGGGCATCGGCAGCGCGAACTTGCGGCAGCGCGACAGGATCGTCGGCAGCAGGCGGTCCAGGCTGTTCGAGGCGAGCAGGAACACGGTGCCCGGCGGCGGCTCTTCCAGCGTCTTCAGCAGCGCGTTCGAGGCCGGCATGTTGAGGTTCTCGGCCGGGTACAGCACCACCACGCGCAAGCCCTGCCGGTGGGTGGAGATGTTCATGAAGTCGCCCAGCGCGCGGATCTGCTCGATCTTGATCTCTTTCGAGGGCGCCTTGGCCGACTTGGCCTTGCCGGATGCGGGTGAGGCCGATTCGGCGCCTTCTTCCCCCTCGGCGGCGGGCTCGTCCTCGAGCGCCTCGGGCCGCACGCGCCGGTAATCGGGGTGGTTGTTCTGCAAGAACCAGCCGCAGGAGGCGCAGGCGCCGCAGGCGTGGCCGTCGGGGCGCGCGTCCTCGCACAGCAGGGCCTGGGCAAAGCTTTCGATGAATCCGGACTTGCCCACGCCGGCCGGGCCGTGGAACAGGATGGCATGCGGCAGGCGCTCGCGCATCTGCACCAGCTGCTTCCACGCTGCCCCCTGCCAGGGGTAGATCGTCACAGCAGTTTCTCCAACACTTGTTTCAGGTGCGCCTGGATGGCCTCGATGCTGCGGGTCGAGTCGACGACCACGATGCGCTGCGGGTATTCCTGGGCGCGGCGCAGGTATTCGGCGCGGCACTTCTCGAAGAAGCCGGCCTGTTCGCGCTCGAACTTGTCGAGCGTGCGGGTGGCGTCCAGGCGCTGGCGCGCCACGGCCAACGGCACGTCGAACAGCAGGGTCAGGTCCGGCTGCAGCTGCGGATGCACCCAGCGTTCCAGCGTTTCCAGCTTGGCGCGATCCAGTCCCCGCCCGCCGCTCTGGTAGGCGAAGCTGGCGTCGGTGAAGCGGTCGGACAGCACCCAGTCGCCGCGCGCCAGCGCCGGCGCGATCACCTGCGCGATGTGCTCGCGGCGGCTGGCGAACATCAGCAGCGCCTCGGTTTCCAGGTGCATCTTCTCGTGCAGCAGCAGGTCGCGCAGCTTTTCCCCCAGCGGCGTGCCGCCCGGTTCGCGCGAGCTCACCACGGTCTTGCCGCGCGCCGCCAGGACATCGGCGACGAAGCCGATGTGGGTCGACTTGCCGGCGCCGTCGATGCCCTCGAAACTGATGAACTTGCCTTCGGAAGTACGGCGATCCGTCATTGGTTGATCCGCCGCTGGTACTGGTTCACGGCCCGGTTGTGGTCGGTCAGGTTGTCCGAGAACTGGCTGGTGCCGTCGCCGCGCGCCACGAAGTACAGGGCCTGGGTCTTGGCCGGCGCCAGCGCGGCCGCCAGCGAGCCGATCCCCGGCAGTGCGATCGGGGTCGGCGGCAGGCCGGCGCGCATATAGGTGTTGTAGGGCGTGTCGGTCTGCAGGTCCTTCTTGCGGATGTCGCCGGCGAAGCGCTCGCCCATGCCGTAGATGACGGTGGGGTCGGTCTGCAGCATCATCCCGGTGCGCAGGCGGTTCACGAATACGCCGGCGATCATGTCGCGCTCGCTCTTTTGCCCGGTTTCCTTCTCGATGATCGAGGCCATGATCAGGGCTTCGTAGGGGCTCTTGTAGGGCAGGCTCGGGTCGCGGCCTTCCCAGGCGGCCTTCAGGTGCTTCAGCATGGCCTGGTGGGCCTGGCGGTAGATGGCAAGCTCGGACGAGCCTTTCGCGAACAGGTAGGTATCCGGGAAGAACAGGCCTTCCGGATTGGTGTACTCGGTCGAGATCTTCTTCATGAGCTCTTCGTCCGACAGCTTGACGGTGTCGTGGCGCAGGCGCTCGTGGGCGGCCAGGGCGGCGCGCATCTGGCGGAAGGTCCAGCCTTCGACGATGGTGACGCCTTCCTGGGCATACTCGCCGCGCACCAGTTGCGTGAGCAGGCGCCGCGGCGAGGTGTCCGGCTTGAGCTCGTAGCTGCCGGCCTTGATCTTGCCGGCCTGGCCGGTGACCCGCGCCAGGATGTTGAACAGCTGCGGATTGACCGGCACGCCGGCCTTCGCCATCTGCTGGGCGGCCGCGGCGACGCCGCTGCCCGGGGCGATGCTGAACTCGACCGGCTTGCCGCCCGTGTCGAGCGGGTTCTTGGCCCAGTACGAGAAGCCGGCCACCGCAGCCACCGAGACGATGACGCCCGTGACCAGGAGTTTTTTGATGAATGCCATATGTTTTTGTTGTGGGTTTCGCCGCGGGCCTGACCGTGAGTTTGGCCGCCCCCGGCGCGATTTCGCCGACATCTTTATAATGAGCCCGTAATGATAAAGCTTATTTGCGAAGTGAATTGCTAATACTAACTGGATTTATGCTCAACTGGACAGATACCCTTTCCTCGCTCGGCGCGCGCTTCCATATTGACGAAGCGACGCAAGTGGAAGACTTCGGCCGCTCCTTGAGCGCTGCCGAGCTGGCCGACGGTTTCGTGGCCCCGGTCACCGATCTCGGCATCATCGCCGCCGAAGGGCCGGATGCCGCCAGTTTCCTGCACAGCCAGCTCACCAACGATGTCGAGCACCTGGGCCGCAACGAAGCGCGCCTGGCCGGCTACTGCACCCCGAAGGGCCGCCTGCAGGCGACCTTCCTGACCTGGCGCAGCGCCGGCGCCGAGCCGGACACGGTGTACCTGCAATTACCGCGCCCTATCCAGGCGCCGCTCCAGAAGCGCCTGTCCATGTTCGTGCTGCGCGCCAAGGCCAAGCTGCGCGACGCCACCGGGGAAGCGCCGTTCGCGGCCGTCCTCGGACTGGGCGGCGCCAGGGCGCAGGCCGCGCTGCGCCGCCACCTGCCGGTGCTGCCTGAAGTGCCATACGGAAAGATCGACACCGCATCCGGCACCGTGATCCGCCTGGCGGACGTGTTCGGCGCGCCGCGCTACCTGTGGCTGGCCACGCTCGATGCCGCAACGACGGCCCTTCCCGGGCTGGCCGGCGAACTCGCGCTGGGCGGCAACCAGGCCTGGCGCCTGGCCGCCATCCACGCGGGCATCCCGCAGGTGACCGCCGCCACCCAGGAACAGTTCGTGCCACAGATGATCAACCTGGAGCTGCTGGGCGGCGTCAACTTCAAGAAAGGCTGCTACCCGGGCCAGGAGATCGTCGCACGCAGCCAGTACCTTGGCAAGCTCAAGCGCCGCACGGCGCTCGCCACGGTAGCCAATCCGGCGGCGCGCGCGGGCGACGAGGTGTTCTCGATGCTCGACCCGGGCCAGCCCTGCGGCATGGTGGTGAACGCCGCCGCGAACGGCCTGGGCGGGGCGGATGTGCTGGTGGAGATGAAGCTCGACGCGCTCGGCCAGGACGTCCGCCACGGCGCGGCCGGCGGCCCGCCGCTGGCCTTCCAGCACATGCCCTACCACCTCGACGCGCTCGACATCTAGCGATGACCGACCTGTACGTGTATTACAAGGTGCGTGAGGACGACGCGCAGGCGCTCGCGCCGCGCGTGCGCGCCATGCAGCTCGGGCTCGCCGGCCACGGCCGGGCGCTGCTGCAACGGCGTCCGGAAGCGCGCGACGGCCTGCAGACCTGGATGGAAGTCTATCCCGGCGTCGACGACGGCTTCGACGCGCGCCTGGAAGGGGCCGTGCGCGCCGCCGGCCTGCTCGATGTCATCCAGGGACCGCGCCGGTCCGAAGTGTTCATTGACCTCAACCCCAGGACCTGATCCCATGTGCCTGATTGTCTTTGCCTGGCATGTGGTGCCGGGCGTGCCCGTCATCGCTTGCGCCAACCGCGACGAATTCTACGACCGACCCGCCACGCCCGCCGGCCCATGGCAGGACCACCCGCAGGTGATCGCCGGACGCGACCTGCAGGGCGGCGGCAGCTGGATGGGGGTGACGAGGACCGGCCCGAACGGCCCCAGGTTCGCCGCCCTCACGAATATCCGCGGCCCTGCCGAGCGGCGCGAGAACGCGCCCTCGCGCGGCGAACTCGTGGCCGGCTTCCTCACCGGCGCGCTGACCGCGCTTGACTACCTGGACCAGGTCATCGCCCGGGGCGACGTCTACAACGGCTACAACCTCGTGCTCGGCGACCGCGACACGCTGTACTGGTACTCGAACCGCGGCGGCGACGATCCGCGCAACGGCGAGCCGCTCGAGCCGGGCCGCATCTACGGCATCTCCAACGGCCTGCTGGACGCGCCCTGGCCCAAGGTGCTGCGCACCAAGGCGCAGTTCGCCAGCCTGCTGTGCCAGGGGGCGCCGGAAGACGCCTACTTCGAGATGCTGGCCGACACCACCCGCGCTCCCGACCTGCGCCTGCCGGAAACCGGCATGCCGATCGAAGTCGAGCGCATGCTCTCGCCGGTGTGCATCGAGATGGAAGGCTATGGCACCCGCACCTCCACCGTCGTCAAGCTCTACCGCGAAGGCGAACCGGAACTGCACGAGCGCGTGGTGCAGCCCGACAGCAAGGCTGCTTGACACAAATTGACCGGGCTCAAGCAACGCCCGTTTCCCCCCACCCGAGGGGGTATTACATTTAGACGACATATTTACACCCCAGCGGGATGTTACATTGTTTCCACATGGCAACCATATGAGGAAAAAAAGATGAAAACAACATTGAAACGCCTGGCGGTACTCTCGCTGCTGGCCGCCGCCGCAAGCACCCCCTGGGCGGCATACGCCGCTGAGCCGGGCATGCCGCCCGCCCCCGCCAGCAAATGGGTGACCGGCTACTACGGCGCCTACTTCTGGGACAATGGCGACTACCAGGCCCCCGAGCACGTCGACATGACCGCGATGACACACTTCGTGTTTGCCCGCATCGGCCCGGGCGGCGCCAAGACCGGCCTGCCGGGCGAGATCGTGCTCGGCGCCGGCACCGCCCACGAGCGCCGCGACCTGGGTCCGGGCGCGGCCTGGGACAAGTCGGTCGAGGAATACCTGATCATGCGCGCCAAACAGGTGGGCACCAAGGCCCTGATCATGCTGGGCGGAGAAGGCGACAACGCCGGCTTCATCGCCTCGTCGCAGCCGGACGTGCGCCCGACCTTCGTGAAGAACCTGGTCGACTACATGGTCGCCAAGGGCTACGACGGCGTCGACGTCGACTGGGAAGGCATTCCCGACAAGGCCGTCGAGGAACAGGCCCTGCTGGAAGCCCTGATCGCCGACATCCGCAAGGAAGCGAACGGGCGTCCGGAATACCAGGACACGCCGGTCATCATCACCTTCCCGGCCGGCATGCTGAACACCAACATCGACAAGGTGAGCGAGCACCACAAGCGCGTGGCCAGGCTGGTCGACCAGTACAACTTCATGAGCTACGGTATGGGCTGGTTCGGCCAGGGCTGGACCTCAACCACCTTCGCACCCCTGACTGGCCACAAGGGCTCGCGCCCGATGTCGATCGCCAGCACCATCCAGATGTACGAAGACGCCGGCATCCCGCGTTCGAAACTGGGCATGGGCCTGGGCTTCTACGGCATGAACTACGCGCCGCCGCACGCCGGTCCGAACGAAGAGACCGACGGCGACCTGAGCAAGTGGTCGGTGCTCGACGTGCGCTGGAACTACGCGCAGCTGCACAAGCACGGCTACCTGGACAACGGCATCTATGCCTGGGATGCCGACACCCGGACCAGCTACCGCACCTACCCTGGCGGCTATACCCCGGCCACCCGAACCGACTGGGCCACCGGCTACCTGAGCTACGAGGAACCTGCCACCATCGCCGAGAAAGGCGCCTGGGCGCACTCGACCCGCGCGGGCGAAGGCGCGGCCGGCACCATCATCTGGCTGGTGAACTACGGCACCACGAACGGTGTCAACAACCCGCTGCTGACGGCCACCAAGAAGGCATTCCTCGACCCGAACGCGGTTGAGCCGGGCCCCTACCCGAACCCGCTGCCGCCGGCGCCGGTCCCGCTAGTCGCGGTCACGTTCGACAAGCCGAACGACTGGGGCAGTGGCTGGTGCGGCACCATGAAGATCAAGAACGTGGGCACTGTTGCCGGCTGGTTCGTGGCCGAGACCGACTTCCCGGACACCGTCACCTCGCTCTGGAACGGCACCTACACGCTCGAGAACAAGAAGCTGGTCGTGAAGGGCATGAACTGGAACAAGATGCTGCGTCCGGGCGACTCGACCGAGATCGGCCTGTGCGCGACCCGTCCGGCCAAGCCGGTGGAACCGCCGCCGCAATTGCCTGAAGGCGCGCTCAGCGCGAAGCTGATCATCACCGGCGACTGGGGCAGCGGCTACTGCGCCAAGGTGACGGTGACCAACACCAGCGCCGTGAAAGCGCTGCGCTGGTCGGTGAAACTGCCGGTGCAGGGTACCCCGAGCGGACTGTGGAACGGCAAGTACACGCTCGAGAACGGCATCATGACCCTGTCGGGCGCGGACTGGAATCCGGACCTGGCGCCGGGGGCGACCAACAGCGATCCGGGCTTCTGCGCGAGCCGGTAACGCAAGCATCGGCTGTAGCTGCAAGAGGTCGTAGGCGCCACTGGCGCCTGCGGCCCTCCGCGCAGACGGGAGCCCAATCGAGCACCTGCTATCGCACCGCCTGCGAAATCGGGTTCCCGCCAGGACTACTTACGCCCCCTGATCGCCGCCTTCAGCAGCTCCTTCACCTGCGGCGTCGCCGCATACGGATCCGCCGGTCCATCCCCCTGCACGATCGCCTCGAAGCGTTCCGCCGCAGCCTGCAAGGCCTGCGGATGCGAATACAGGTAGAACTGCCCCCGCGCGATCCCGTCGAAGGTCAGGTTCGCCACATCCTGCGCCGTCACCTTGCCCGTAGCCACGGCTTTTTCGGTGAGCATCTGCGCCGCCACCTGGCTCGCCGTGACCGCTTCGCCGCTCTCGAGCTCTTCCGGCCGGTTGCGATGCGACTGGTGGATGGCGGTCGGGACGAAGTAGGGACACAGCACCGACACCCCGATCGGCGCGCCGACCAGCTGCAGGTCGTGGTGCAGGGTTTCGGTGAGCGCGACCACGGCATGCTTCGAGACGTTGTACACGCCCATCGCGGGCGGCGTCAGCAGGCCGGCCATCGAGGCCGTGTTGACGACATGGCCCTCGTAGGCGCTGTCGCGCGCCGCGCATTCGAGCATGGCGCGGGTGAAGATGCGCACCCCGTGGATCACGCCCCAGAGGTTGACGCCCAGTACCCACTCCCAATCCTGCTCGGAGTTTTCCCAGATCAGGCCCCCTGAACCGACGCCTGCATTGTTGAATACCAGGTGGATCGCTCCGAAGCGCGCCATTGCCGAGTCGGCCAGCTCCTGCACGTGTGCGGCCTTGCTGACATCGCACACCATGGCCAGCACCTCCACGCCCTGCCCGAGCAGCTCCTCGGCGGCGTGTTCCAGCGCCTTCGGCTGGACGTCGGCCAGCACCAGCTTCATGCCCAGGCTTGCCGCCTTGCCGGCGAACTCGCGCCCCAGGCCGCTGGCGGCGCCGGTGATGACGGCAACCCTGCCGCGAAATTCCTTCATGTTCCTTCTCCCCTCGCCCGTCAGGACGCTGCAATCAAACGCTCGACACGCCGCCGTCGACGGCCAGCGTCTGCCCTGTGATGTGCTTGCCGGCATCGGAAGCGAACAGCACGACCGCGCCCTTCAGGTCTTCGTCGTCGCCGAGGCGCATCAAGGGCGCGTCCTTGGCCAGGTTCTCGGCGCCGAAGGCGGCCAGCACGCCCTTGGTCATCTTCGACGGGAAGAAACCCGGGGCGATCGAATTCACCGTAATACCATAGCGGCCCCATTCGCCGGCCAGCGCACGCGTGAAATTCACCACCGCGCCCTTGGAGGTGTTGTAGGCGATGGTCTGCATCGTGCCCGGCGGGTTGCCGGCCAGGCCGGCGATCGACGAAATACTGATGATACGCCCGTAGCGGCGCGGGATCATGGACAGCTTGCCGACCGCCTGGGTGACCAGGAAGATGCTGCGCACGTTCAGGTCCATCACCTTGTCCCAGGCTTCCAGCGGATAGTCTTCCGCCGGAGCGCCCCAGCTGGCGCCGGCATTGTTGACCAGGATGTCGATGTGGCCGAGCCGGGCGATGGCTTCCTGCACGAAGGCCTGGACCTGGGCTTCGTCGGACAGGTCGGCGGCGATGCTGGAGGCGTCGATGCCGCGCCCCGCCAGGTGGGCGACGGCGGCGTCGAGCTCGTCCTGCTTGCGGGCCGAGACGAGCACGCGCGCGCCCTGCTCGCCGAGGGCTTCGGCCATCTGCAGGCCGAGGCCGCGGGAGCCGCCCGTGACGATCGCGGTCTTGCCCTTCAATGAAAAGAGTTCCTGGGTAGTGCGCATGATCAGACCTCGTAATCCATGCACTGCCTGCCTTCCCTGACGGCCCCGATGAAGGGCACCACCGCCTTGTGGGTCGGGTGCTCGATGTAGGCCTGCAGTGCAGCCCTGTCGGCAAACTCGGAGTACAGCACCACGTCGTAGGTCGCTTCCAGGCCCGGCTGGGCCAGCATCACCTCGAAGGCCAGCTGGCCCGGCACAATGCGGGCGCACTCGTCCAGCCGGCGCTTCATCTCGCGCGCATTGCCGAGCTTGTCGGCGCCTTCGGCTTCGTCCTTGAGCTTCCACATCACGATATGTTTGATCATCCCATTCCCTTATAGTCGAACCCGAACTGGCCCGGCCTGCTGCCGGCGGGCCGCTCCAGCATAGCATCATTAGTACGGTCGTTCGTAAATAAATCGGCAAGTCATATTGCGCATCGCAGCATACGATTCTCCAGAGTGTAAACACAGGAAGGTGGAGCGGCCGCCAGCTTGGCTGTGCTCATCTGTAAGCTGTGCGTCAGTTTGGAGAAAGCCTCGTGTGAGGAAACCGGCACACACTCCGCGACAGCTGACAAACAATCAGCATTTCCGGTGACACTAAATACTATACGGAGACACACATGGCAATCACACCCGGCACGACCGCCGGAGGGAAAGCTGCACCTTCCTCCGGCGGACTCACCAAGGAAGAACGGAAAGTCATCCTGGCTTCCTCGCTCGGCACGGTGTTCGAGTGGTACGACTTCTACCTGTACGGCACGCTCGCCGCCATCATCGCCAAGCAGTTCTTCGTCGGCGACCCCACCACCACCTTCATCTTCGCCCTGATGGCTTTCGCGGCCGGTT
Source organism: Telluria sp. ZB4P34 (assembly GCF_059686055.1). Taxonomy (NCBI): domain Bacteria; kingdom Pseudomonadati; phylum Pseudomonadota; class Betaproteobacteria; order Burkholderiales; family Oxalobacteraceae; genus Telluria; species Telluria sp. ZB4P34. Next base: position 212,695 of record NZ_JCASIF010000004.1, read on the forward strand.
TCATCGTCCGTCCCTTCGGCGCGCTCGTGTTCGGCCGGCTGGGCGACATGATCGGCCGCAAGTACACCTTCCTGGTGACCATCCTGATCATGGGCGCCTCGACCTTCCTGGTGGGCCTGCTGCCGAGCTATGCGTCGATTGGCATCGCAGCGCCGATCATCCTGGTCACGCTGCGCATCCTGCAGGGCCTGGCCCTCGGCGGCGAATATGGCGGCGCCGCCACCTACGTGGCCGAGCATGCCCCGGAAGGCAAGCGCGGCTACTTTACCGCCTACATCCAGACCACGGCGACCCTCGGCCTGTTCCTGTCACTGCTGGTGATCCTGGGCGTGCGTACCGCCATCGGCGAAGAAGAGTTCCAGGCCTGGGGCTGGCGCATTCCCTTCCTGATCTCGGTTGTGCTGCTGGGCATTTCGGTCTGGATCCGGCTGGCCATGAACGAGTCGCCGGCATTTGCGAAAATGAAAGCCGAGGGCAAGACCTCGAAGGCGCCGCTGACCGAGTCCTTCCTGAAGGCCAAGAATGCCAAGATCGTCTTCCTGGCGCTGGTGGGCCTGACGATGGGCCAGGCTGTGGTCTGGTACACGGGCCAGTTCTACGCCCTGTTCTTCCTCCAGCAGACCCTCAAGATCGACGGCCCCACCGCGACCGTCCTGACCGCGATCGCGCTGGCCCTGGCCACCCCGTTCTTCATCTTCTTCGGCATCCTGTCGGACAGGATCGGCCGCAAGTGGATCATCCTCGGCGGCTGCCTGATCGCGGCGGCAACCTACTTCCCGATCTTCAAGGCCATCACCCACTACGGCAACCCGGCCCTCGAGCGTGCGATCCAGACCTCGCCGGTGGTGGTCGTCGCCGATCCGGAAACCTGCCATTTCCAGGTGGACCCGACCGGAACCAAACCCTTCCCGTCCTCCTGCGACATCGCGACCCGCATGCTGACCGGCGCCTCGGTGAGTTACACCATCCAGGATGCGCCTGCCGGCACCGTTGCGGCGATCAAGGTCGGCGACACCACCTACCAGTCCTTCAACGCGGCCCTCACGCCGGATGGCCTGAACTTCGACGCGGCATCGAAAGCCCAGCAGGACGCGCTCAAGAAACAGGTGACGGGTGCGCTCAAGACGGCGGGTTATCCGGAGAAGGCCGACCCGGAGGCGATCAACAAGCCGATGGTGGTGCTGCTGCTGTTCATCCTGGTGATCTACGTGACCATGGTGTACGGGCCGATCGCAGCCATGCTGGTGGAGATGTTCCCGACCCGTATCCGGTATACCTCGATGTCGCTGCCTTACCACATCGGCAACGGCTGGTTCGGCGGCATGTTGCCGACCATCTCGTTCGCCCTGGTGGCCTTCAAGGGCGACATCTACTACGGCCTGTGGTATCCGATCATCATCGCGCTGATCACGGTGGTCATCGGTGGCCTGTTCGTCAAGGAGACCAAGGACAACCAGATCTACGCGGACGACTGAGCGCCGCCGTCCCATGAAAAATGCCGCTGGGGTCGGTTCAGACCCAGCGGCATTGTCTTCTCGCCGGCGCCGTGCAGCCGGGCCCGCGCAAGCCCGCCAGCGCAGGTCAGCGACTGAGCGGATCGAGCAGCTTGCTGCCGGGCGCGACGAGCAGCACAATCAGCCAGGTAATGAATTCCAGGCATTTCCAGATGCCGCCGAAGCAGAGGAAGTGGACGATCCACTGCGCCAGGTTATCCGGGGAGCCGATGCCGGCGAAATCCAGCAGCATCAGGCTCAGCAGCGCGCTTGAAGCACTCAGGATACCCACCACCCACACATTGCGGCCAAGATTCGTCGACACCAGTTTGCTCATGCACGCCCTCCCTGTTCGAAATGCATTCGATACTAGCATTCGCGGCGGGGGAACAGATTCACCTATTGTCACCAGCGCCGGCCGCCGTCCAGTGTCAGCCGGGAACCGGACCGTCCGGCGCGGTCTTCAGTTATGGATGTACCTGGAGAATACGTCGCTGAAATCGCGCTTGGTGTGGGTGTCGAACATGGCCGCGTTCAGCGCCGACAGCATGGCGTCGAACTGGCCGACCAGGCCGCCTTCACCCGGGGCGAGATTGAGCTTGTGGACGGAAGCGATCGCGTCCAGGGTGCGCAGCGCATTCTCGCGCGCGGCGGCGTCGCGCACCTGCTGCTTGCCGATGGAGATCAAGGCCTTGTAGATGTCCTTGACCTGCTCGATGAAGCTTTTCTTGACGTCGATCGAGAACGGCGTGCCGTCGATGCTGAACTTGAGCTCGACATCCATGTCCAGCGTGCCGGCCGTTTCGATGCTGACCTTGGCGACCGGGTGCGAGGCATAGTCGTAGCGTTTGATCGAACGCTTCGACGACACCGCCGAGTCGCCGTCCACATGGATCAGCGCCAGGTTGGTGAAGCAGTACTCGTCCTTCTTGCTCTTGATGAGAAAGAAGATCTGCTCGCCGTCTTCGCTGAACAGGTAATCGTCCGCATCGACCTTGCTGTAGTCCGCAGGCCCGACGATGACGCCGATATCGCTGATGCCCAGTGCTTCCGCCGCCAGTTTCTTGAACATGATCGCCCTCGTGTGATGAAAGGAATCACATTACCATTTTTTGGCGGCGGCAATGATCCATTGCGGGTAGATGGACGGTTTTTTTGAATGGCGCAGGCAGATGGCAGGTCCATCTCCGGTGAGCATGCGATGCCGGGCGTCAGGCGCAACTATGCTTCCGGCAATTCGACCGCGACGAGCTTCCAGCGCCACAGGCCGCTTCGGTCGAGCACGAAGCGCACGCCGCCCCCGTCCGCCCGCTCCACGACCACCTGCTTCCAGCTGCGGTACGACAGATCGTAGTCCGGCTTCTCGCGGGGCGCATTGGACGCAGGCGGCGGCGGGCCGTCGCGGCCGGGCTGGAAGCGGATGTCGCCCGCATCGAGCATGGCCGCCACGCCGGCCGGCGACACGGCCGCATCGACCACCGGATCGAGCACGGCCAGCGCCATCGTCCGGCCGAAGGCCGCAAACGGGTTCCCGCGCGCATGCGCAGTTTCCCCGTCAGCGCCGAGCCGGCGCATGACTTGCAGCCTGACGCTCTCGCGCAGCCTCGGGAAGTCGACGTACTGCGCCAGCGCCGCGGTATCGCGCGCCTCGACGGCGGCGTGCATGCGCGACAGCTGCCAGTACGGGCTGGCATACGCGGAAAGGACAAGGGCTGCGCCGATGGTCCCGGCGATCTTCGCGGCGACCATCGCCGCCGTGCTTGTCTTCATGGTGATTGGCATGTGCTTGAACGAGGCCCAGTATAGGCAGGACGGGACGGCCGGCGCGCGCGCATGCGCGGCGCCGGGCCACGGCCGCGCTATCCTCAGCCGTTGAAGCCCTTGCCTTCGGCCGCGCGCCGCTCCAGAAGCGGCGCCGGCGTCCAGGCTTCGCCATGGCGGCCGCGCGCAAAGCCGCGGATGGCCTCGAGCACGGACGGCAGGCCGACGCTGTCCGCGTAGAACATCGGGCCGCCGCGGTGCAGCGGGAAGCCGTAGCCGCTGAGGTAGACCATGTCGATGTCCGAGGCGCGCAGCGCGATGCCTTCTTCCAGGATCTTCGCCCCCTCGTTCACCAGCGCGTACACGAGGCGCTCGACGATCTCGGCGTCGCCGATCTGGCGGCGCGCCAGGCCGATGTCCTGCGAATGCCGCACGATCATGTCGTCGACCAGCTGGGAGGGGGTGGCCTTGCGCTCGCCCGGCTGGTAGTCGTACCAGCCGGCGCCGGTCTTCTGGCCGAAGCGGCCGGCCTCGCACAGCAGGTCGGCCGTCTTCGAATAGGCGATCTGCGGCGACTCGACGGCGCGGCGCTTGCGGATGGTCCAGCCGATGTCGTTGCCGGCCAGGTCGCTCATGCGGAAGGGACCCATCGCGAAGCCAAAGCGCTCCATCGCGCCGTCCACCTGTTCCGGCAGCGCGCCTTCCTCGAGCAGGAAGAAGGCCTGGCGCAGGTACTGTTCCAGCATGCGGTTACCGATGAAGCCGTCGCACACGCCGGAAACCACGCCCGTCTTCCTGATCTTCTTCGACAGCGCCAGCGCGGTGGCCAGCACGTCCTTGCCGGTCGCGCGACCGCGTACGATCTCAAGCAGCTTCATCACGTTGGCCGGGCTGAAGAAATGCAGGCCGATCACGTCCTGCGGGCGCGAGGTGAACGCCGCGATGCGGTCCAGGTCCAGGGTCGAGGTGTTCGAGGCCAGAATCGCGCCCGGCTTCATGACTCCGTCGAGCTGGCGGAACACCGCTTCCTTCACCTCCATGTCTTCGAACACGGCTTCGATCACGATATCGGCGCCCGCGATCTCGGCATATGACAGCGTGCCCGTGACCAGGGCGATGCAGGCCTCCGCCTTGTCCTGCGCGAGCTTGCCCTTCCTCACCGTGTTCTCGTAATTCTTGCGGATCGTGGCCAGGCCCTTGTCGAGCGCTTCCTGCTTCGTCTCGAGGACCGTCACCGGGATGCCCGCATTGGCGAAGTTCATCGCGATGCCGCCGCCCATGGTGCCCGCCCCGATCACGGCCGCGCGCCCGATCGCGCGTACCGGGGTATCGGCCGGTACGTCGGGCACCTTGCCGGCCGCGCGCTCGGCCATGAAGGCATGGCGCAGCGCCTTCGATTCCGGCGTCCCCATCAGGTGCAGGAAGCGCTCGCGCTCGAATGCCAGGCCTTCCTCGAAGGGCTTGCCCACCGACGCGGCCACGGTCTCGACGCACGCGAGCGGCGCCGGGAAGGGGCCGGCCGTCGCCTTGACCGATTCGCGCGCCGCGGCGATGAACGCTTCCGGGTCCGGATGGTCGACCGCGCGCTCGCGCACCTTGGGCAGCGGACGGAGCGCCGCCAATTTTTCCGCGAAAGCGACGGCCGCCGCCACCAGGTCGGTCCCGGCCGGGAACACTTCGTCGAACAGCGCGGTGCCGGCCAGCTTTTCCGACGCCACCGGCGTGCCCGACACCACCATGTTCAGGGCCATCTCCAGGCCCAGCACGCGCGGCAGGCGCTGGGTGCCGCCGGCGCCCGGCAGCAGGCCAAGCTTGACTTCCGGCAGCGCGATCTGGGCGCCCGGCAGGGCGACGCGGTAGTTGCAGCCCAGCGCCAGCTCCAGCCCGCCGCCCATACAGACGCTGTGGATCGCGGCCACCACCGGCTTGCTGCAGTTTTCCACCACACGGATCAAGGTGTGCAGGGTCGGCTCGGTAAGCGCCTTCGGCGAATTGAATTCGCGGATGTCGGCCCCGCCCGAGAACGCCTTGCCGGCGCCGGTGAGGACGATGGCCTGGACGGCATCGTCGCCCTCCGCGCGCTGGATGGCCTCGACGGCGGCGCTGCGCGTGGCCAGGCCGAGGCCGTTCACCGGCGGATTGTTCAGGGTGACGACGGCAACGCTGCCATGGACGGTGTAATCGGCGCTCATGCTGGTTCCTTCTCCTTGTAAGTGACCGGTGGCCCGGCCTGGCACATTTCTTAACTATACCTCAACTAAAAGAACGTTCGTCTTATTTCTGGAGCCCAAGGATATGCCAGAATAGCGCCCTCACAGAACCACACCGCACGCACATGGACAAACTGACCGCACAGCTGACGCGCCTCTACCTGATGCCGGAGTCGGCCAGCCCCGACGAACTGGCCGACCACTTCAGTGGCGCCCGTACCCTGTCGGTGCCGCTGGCCTCCCGCGACGGCCTGGCGCGCGCCATCGTGATCGATTTCCCGCACCGGCGCGACGCCGGGCCGGAACAGCACTGGACCGACCTGTGCGCCGTAGCCAACCGGCTGCAGGAGAGCTTCGGCTTCCCGGCGCCGGCGGTGAGCATCACCGGCGCGAGCGGCTACCTGCTGTGGCTGTCGCTGCGGGATCCGGTGCCGGTCGGCGACACGCGGCGCTTCCTGGCGATGCTGCGCACCGCCCATTTCCCGGAACAGGAGCTGGCCGCACTGGACGCCGTCGCGCCGCCGCCCTTCCTCAACCCGGCATCCGGCCAATGGGCCGCCTTCATCCACCCCGGCATGGGCGCCTCGTTCGCCGAGGAAGCGGGCCTGGAGATGGCCCCGCCCGCCGCCGCCCAGCTGGCTTTCCTGGAAGGGCTCGACAGCATCGGCAAGGCGCAGTTCTTCGATGCGCTGGTGTCGATGAAGCAGGCCGACGCCCAGCCGCCGGCTCCCCCGGCCCTGTCGGCAGCGCCGTCAAGCGAGGGCTTGCTGCTCAAGGATGCGACGCTGGAAGACATCGTGCGCCACCTGCATGCGCTGGGCATCGAGCCCAGCTTCCGCCACGTCCTGCCTGGGCGCAGCTAGGGCCAGGCAAGCGAACGGCCCCGAGCGGCGCGGCGGTGTATCCTGTACTGACGGGTCGCTGGAGCAGCCGCATGAACGAAGAACGACGCCACGTATGCCTCGGATTCACGGATGAGCGCTACCCCGAGGGGACGCACATCTGCTATCTCTACAACGACGACGAGGAACGCCGCCGCATCCTGCCCCTCTTCGCGCGCCACGCGCTGCTCGAGCGCGAACGCTTCGACTATGCCGCCGACGTCGACGACCCCGCCGGGTTCGCGGCCGTCATGGCGCAGCTCGACCTGGTCCAGGCGTCGCGCGGCGTGGCCGGCGACGTCCACATGGCAACGACGCGGGAAGTGTATTTCCCCGAGGGCCGCTTCGATCCGGACGCCATGCTGGCCCGGCTGCGGGCGAAGCATGCGCAGTGTGCCGCCGCCGGCCATGCCGGCACCCGCTTCGCCGGCGAAATGAGCTGGGCCCTGAGGGGCATCCCGGGGGCGGACCGGATCATCGAGTGCGAATCGCGCATCAACGACCTGGTCAGGGAGGCGCCGATGACGATCATGTGCCAGTACGACCTGCGCCAGTTCGACGGCGCCACGATGTTCGACGTCATGAGCGTGCATCCGGTCATGATCGTGGGCGGCCATATCCTGCGCAATCCCTTCTACCGGCATTCCCCGGTGGGGCATGGACACCCACCCGCAGGCTGATGCCGGCGAGCCCAGCGCCGCTGTGCTCGGGCGCCTGCTGGTCATCCAGCAGGCCATCGACGCCTTGCCCGACGATCAACGGCTTGCCGCTTTCGTGCGGCGCGCGCTGGGCGGCGTGCCGGGCATCGCCGACGTCCACGTCCATCTCGAGGGGCGCACCACCCCTCCCACCGACGCCATCGCGGCGCTGCTCGCGCGCTGCAAGGGCGGCGCCGGTGCGCCCACGCGCAATTTCCAGCGCAGCATCGGGCGGGACGGACAATGCTTTCCCATCCAGACCCCCGAGCAGCACTTCGGCTGCCTGGTGGTGCAGGTATCGGACGAGCACGCCCTGCGGCCCTACCGTGACTTCCTCAGCAATATCTCCAGCACGATCAGCCGGGTGCTCGCTACCCGGCTGTACCAGGCACGCCTCACCCAGCTCAACGAGGAGCTGCGCCGCTCGCACGACGAGCTCGAGCAGCGGGTCGCAGAGCGCACGCGCGAGCTCGAGTACCGGGCCACCCACGACCTGCTCACCGGATTGGCCAACCGTCCTCTGCTGCTCGACCGCCTGCATGCGGCCATCACCCATGCCCGGCGCGACGGCAGCCTGCTGGTGGTGGCCTACCTCGACCTGGACAGCTTCAGCTTCATGAACACGGGCCTGGGCAATGCCTGCGGCGACGCGTTCCTGGTCGAGACCGCGCACAGGCTGTGCCGTGTCGTGCCGGACTGCGACGCCGTTGCGCGCATCGGTTCCGACGAGTTCGTGGTCCTGCTCGCGGGACTCGACAGCGTCGAGCGCAGCGGTCCCGCCCTGCACGAGATGCTGGCCGCCTTGCGCAGCCCGCTGCTGCTGGACGGGAAGGACGTCGTGGTCACCGGCAGCATCGGCGCCAGCGTGTTTCCATCCGACGGTGAAGATCCGGAGCTGCTGCTGCGTCGCGCGAACTCGGCCATGCATCGGGCCAAGCGCTCGGGCAAGGACAGCATCCAGTTCTATGCCAGTGCGCGCGACGCCGAGGTGGCCGGACGCATGGCGCTGGAAGCCGAGCTGCGCGAAGCCATCCGGACCGGCCAGCTGGTGGTGCATTACCAGCCCAAGCTCAACCTGCACGACGGCGCCTGGCGCGGCGCGGAGGCGCTGGTGCGCTGGCAGCACCCGGCCCGCGGCCTCTTGATGCCGGGCGCCTTCATCCCGCTGGCCGAAGAATCATCCCTGATAGTGGCGCTGGGCGAATACGTGCTGGCCGAGGCTTGCGCACAGGCCGTGCGCTGGCACGCAGCCGGCCTGACAGGGAAATCGGTGGCGGTGAATGTCGCCGCCCGCCAGCTGCGCGACCGGCGCATCGTCGAGGTCGTGGCCGGCGTACTGCATGACACCGGGCTGCATCCCAGCTGCCTCGAGCTCGAGATCACGGAAAGCTCGATCATGCACGACCTGGAGCATGCCTCCAGCCTGATGCGCGAGCTGAAGGGCCTGGGCGTATCGATCTCGATCGACGACTTCGGCACCGGGTACTCGAGCCTGAGCGCGCTGCGCAATTTTCCGGTCAACAAACTGAAGATCGACCGCTCCTTCGTGCACGACATCGAAACCGACCAGAGCGCCGCAGCGGTGGCGCTGGCCGTGATCTCCTTCGCCAGGACACTCGGCTTGCGGGTGAATGCCGAAGGCGTCGAAACGGCCGGCCAGGCGCGCTTTCTCAAGCACCACGGCTGCGACGAGATCCAGGGCTACCTGCTCGCCCGGCCGCTCCCGTCGGCCGAACTCGAGACCCTGTACCGGCGCGGCGATCCGCCTGCATGGGGCGAGGACGGCGCACGCGCGGTGTCCGCGCGCTAGGCTCTCCGCTGCCGCTGCCGCCGAGGATTCAGGCGGTCGGCAGGCGGTGATCGAAATAGATGTCGCGCAGCTTGTTCTTCTGCACCTTGCCGGTGCCGCCCATCGGCAGCGCCTCGGCGAACACGACGTCGTCCGGGATCCACCATTTGGCCACCTTGCCTTCGAAGAAGCCCAGCAGCTCCTCGCGCGAGACCTCGGCGCCGGGGCGCTTGACCACCACCAGCAGGGGGCGCTCGGCCCACTTGGGGTGCGCCACGCCGATGCAGGCCGCCTGCAGCACGCCCGGGTGCGCCATGGCGATGTTTTCCAGGTCGATCGACCCGATCCATTCGCCGCCCGACTTGATCACGTCCTTGCTGCGGTCCGTGATCGCGAGATAGCCGTCCGGGTCGATCGTGGCCACGTCGCCAGTCGGGAACCAGCCGTCCTGCAAGACGTCGCCGCCCTCGCCGCGGAAGTAGCCGGACACCACCCACGGCCCCTTCACCAAGAGGTGGCCGAAGGTGGCGCCGTCCCACGGCAGCTCGCTGCCGTCATCGTCCACGATCTTCATGTCGACGCCGTAGATCGCATGGCCCTGCTTGCGCAGCACGGCGCGCTGCGCCGCGTCGGGCAAGGAACGGTGCTTGCCCAGCAGCGTGCAGGCGGTGCCGAGCGGAGACATCTCGGTCATGCCCCAGGCATGCACGACCTGCACGCCCGGCCGGTCGATCAGGGTGTCCATCATCGCCGGCGGGCAGGCCGAGCCGCCGATCACGGTGCGCCGGAAGCTGGAGAAGCGCAGCCCGTTCTCCATCACGTAGTTGACCAGGCCCAGCCACACGGTCGGCACCCCGGCCGAGAAGCTCACGCCTTCGCTCTCGAACAGTTCGTACAGCGACTTGCCGTCCAGGGCAGGCCCGGGGAACACCATCTTGGCGCCCGACAGCGGTACCGAATACGGCAGGCCCCAGGCGTTCACATGGAACATCGGCACCACCGGCAGCACCGTGTCGGCGCTGGACACGTTCAGGGCGTTCGGGATGGCCGACGCATAGGCGTGCAGCACGGTCGAGCGGTGCGAGTAGAGCGCGCCCTTGGGGTTGCCGGTGGTGCCCGAGGTGTAGCACAGGCTGGCCGCCGCGCGTTCGTCGAACTGCGGCCATTGGTAGTCGCCGGACGCGGAGGCGACCAGGTCCTCGTAGCACAGCAGCATCGGAATGTTCGTCTCGCGCGGCATGCGCTCGCGCTCGCACATGGCCACATAGCCCTTGATGGTCTTGCAGTGACGCGCCATCGCCTCGATCGCGGGGAGGAAAGTGAGGTCGAAGAACAGGTACTGGCCTTCGGCATGGTTGATGATGTAGGCGATCTGTTCCGGGTGCAGGCGCGGGTTGATCGTATGCAGCACCGCGCCCGAGCCCGACACGGCGTAGTACAGCTCCATGTGGCGGTAGCCGTTCCAGGCCAGCGTGGCGACCCGGTCGCCCATTCGTACACCGAGGCCCTGCAGCGCCTGGGCCAGGCGGCGGGCGCGCGCCTCGCAGTCGCGGTAGGTATAGCGGTGGATGTCCCCCTCGACCCGGCGCGAGACGATCTCGCCGGAACCGTAGTGGCGCGCGGCAAAACCGAGGATGCTCGACACCAGCAGCGGCTGGTCTATCATCTGGCCCATCAGGGGGCTGCCCGGGAAGGCGGCAGTTGCGGCGAAGGTAGCGGATGGGGCGGTCATGGCAACTCCATGGACAAATTGGTAACTGATGGTCGAGTGTCAACCGGCACGTTCAGTTACGTCAACGCAATTCGATGACGCGGCGCAGCAAGCACATCCCGGTCCAGATGCGGGGCGCACAGGGCCGGCGCCGCAGCCGTGCGCCGATGGATTCGGCCCGGTACGGTAGAATCCTGCCAATGCCGCATACATAAATGTTCCGCACGCATGGGCGTGCGGTCCAGACGACCGAAGGAGCTGCCATCACTGCCGACGAACTCCCCTTCAGCAATTCCTTCGCCGAATTGCCGCCGGCTTTCCATACCCGGCTGATGCCGACGCCCCTGCCGTCGCCGTATTTCATTGGCGCGAGCGCGCCTGCCGCTGCCTTGGTCGGCCTCGATCCGGCCACGCTGGCGCAGGAGGATTTCGTCGCCGTCTTCACCGGCAACAAGGTGGCGGTCCGTTCGCAGCCCCTGTCGGCCGTGTATTCCGGCCACCAGTTCGGTGTCTGGGCCGGCCAGCTGGGCGACGGGCGTGCGATCCTGCTCGGTGAGCTGCCGGGCCCGGACGGTGCGATGGAACTGCAGCTCAAGGGCGCCGGCCTGACGCCCTACTCGCGCATGGGCGACGGCCGTGCCGTGCTGCGCTCGTCGATCCGCGAGTTCCTGTGCTCCGAAGCGATGGCCGCGCTCGGCATCCCGACCACCCGCGCCCTGATGCTGACCGGGTCGCACCAGCGGGTCATGCGCGAGTCCGTCGAGACCGCCGCCGTGGTGACCCGCATGGCGCCGAGCTTCGTGCGTTTCGGCTCCTTCGAGCACTGGCACTACCGCAATAAGCAGGACGAGCTGCGGCTGCTGGCCGACTACGTCATCAAGGGCTGGTACCCGGAATTCCTCGGTGCGGCCAATCCCTACAAGGAGCTGCTGGCCGAGGTCACGCGCCGCACGGCGCGCATGGTCGCCCACTGGCAGGCGGTCGGCTTCATGCATGGCGTGATGAACACCGACAATATGTCGATCCTCGGCCTGACGCTCGACTACGGCCCGTTCGGCTTCATGGAAGCGTTTGACGCCAAGCATATCTGCAACCACACCGACCAGGGCGGCCGCTATTCGTATGCGAACCAGGTGCAGGTGGGACACTGGAACTGCTATGCCCTCGGCAACGCCCTGCTGCCGCTGATCGGCACGCCCGAGGATGCCGAGGAAGCCCTCGACACCTACCGCCCCGCATTTGGCGCAAAGCTCGACGAGCTGCTGCATGCCAAGCTGGGGCTGTTCGACGCGCGCGACGAGGACAGCGCCCTGTTCGACGCCATGTTCGGGCTGCTGCAGGCGAACCACGCCGACTTCACGCAGTTCTTCCGCCGCCTGGGCGACCTGCAGCTGGTGGGCGGCCTCGAGGAGGATGCGCCGCTGCGCGACCTGTTCATCGACCGCGACGCCTTCGATGCCTGGGCGCTGCAATACCGGGCGCGCCTGCGCGCCGAGAACAGCAGCGACGCGCAGCGCCGCACCGCGATGAACCGGGTCAATCCGAAGTACGTGCTGCGCAACTACCTGGCCCAGACCGCGATCGAACAGGCGCAGAACGGCGACTACGGCGGCGTGCACCAGCTGCTGGCCGTGCTGGAGCGTCCCTTCGACGAGCAGCCGGAAAACGAAGCCTACGCGGCCCTGCCGCCGGACTGGGCGGCCCACCTCGAGGTGAGCTGCTCGTCCTGAGCTGCGGTTCCAGCCGACCGTTTTCCATTGATACACGTTTCAAGAAAGCCAAGCGAGAACGACATGACAGAAAAAGTGACCCGGAGCGACGCCGAATGGCGCACCCAGCTCGACCCGATGGAGTACCAGGTGACCCGCCATGCCGCCACCGAGCGCGCCTTCACCGGCAAGTACTGGGACCACCACGAACATGGGATCTACCACTGCGTCTGCTGCGACACCCCGCTGTTCGAGTCGGACGCCAAGTTCGATTCCGGCTGCGGCTGGCCGAGCTACTTCCGCGCGCTCGACCCTGACAATGTCATCGAGAAGGTCGACCGGACCCATGGCATGCTGCGCACCGAGATCATCTGCGCCGTGTGCGACGCCCACCTCGGCCACGTGTTCCCGGACGGTCCGCCGCCGACCGGCCTGCGCTACTGCATCAATTCGGCGTCCATGCGCTTCGAACCGGCCTGAGCCCGGGAACCGACAAGGGGAATCAATGATCAAGTTTTTGTTCGACATGCTGCCGGTAATCCTGTTCTTCGGCATCTACAAGTATGGCGAAAACAATCAGGACTGGGCCCACGGCCTCGTCACCGACTACCTGGGCTTCCTGATTTCGGGCGGCGCCGTACCGGCCTCGCAGTCGCCGATCCTGCTGGCGACCGCGGTCACGATCCTGGCCACGGTGCTGCAGATCGTCTACCTGCTGGCGCGCCGCCGCAAGGTGGACGGCATACTGTGGCTGTCGCTGGGCGTGGTGGTGGTGGCCGGCGGCGCCACGATCTACTTCCACGACGACACCTTCATCAAGTGGAAGCCGACCATCCTGTACTGGGCCTTTGGCCTCGCCCTGCTGCTGGCGCACCTCCTTTACCGCAAGAACCTGATGCGCTCGGCGCTGGGCGCGGCCATGAACCTGCCGGAGCCGGTGTGGACGCGGGTGCTGTATGCATGGATCGCCTTCTTCATCGGGCTGGGCCTGCTGAACCTCCTGATGGCATTCGTGGTCTTCCGCGCCGACACCGGCGCCTGGGTCAGCTTCAAGCTGTTCGGCATCACCGGCATCCTGTTCGCCTTCATCATCATCCAGTCGCTATTCCTTTCCAAACATATTCAGGAGGACGCCCATAATGGAAGCTGACCGTACCGAACGCCTGCGCGAGCGCCTGCAGGCCGAACTGGCCCCCACCGTGCTGGAGATCACCGACGACTCCCACCTGCATGCCGGCCATGCCGGCGCCGCTTCCGGCGGGAGCCATTACAGCGTGAAAATCGTGTCCGACAAGTTCCAGGGCCTGGCGCTGGTCATGCGCCATCGTCTTGTGTATGATGCCGTTCACGAAATGATCAACAAGGCTGAAATCCACGCGCTGGCCATCACGGCCCTCGCACCGACGGAGCAGCGCTGAGGTCGAGCCGGCTTCGGTCGGCTTCAGTCAGCTTTAAGAATAGTGGCAGACAATATGTAACGCGAAGTACCAGAACCTGAAGTACAAGAACACATCAAATCTCGTCCAAAGCACATCTTCCCCAGGAATCCCAGAAATGACTTTTAAGCCAGCACGCCTGCTGTTAGCGCTGATCGCCGTCGCCGCGGCCCCGGCGTTTGCCCAGAACCTCGCCGTGGTCAACGGCAAAGCCATCCCGACCTCGCGTGTCGAGGACGCCGTCAAGCAGGTCGTCGCCGCCGGCCAGGGTCAGGATTCGCAGCAGCTGCGCGCAGCGATCAAGGAAGAAATGATTGCCCGTGAAGTCCTGATGCAGGAAGCCCTCAAGCAGGGTTACGACAAGAAGCCGGAAGTGCGCGCGGCGCTCGACAACGCCCGCCAGTCCATCGTCGTCAACCAGCTTGCCCGCGACTACATCACCAAGAACCCGGTGAGCGACGCCGAGATCAAGGCCGAGTACGACCGCTTCAAGGCCCGCACCGGCGATAAGGAATATCACGTGCGCCACATCCTGCTGGAAACCGAAGCGGAAGCCAAGGCCGTGATCGCCAAGATCAAGGGCGGCGCCAGGTTCGAAGAGCTGGCCAAGCAGTCGAAGGATACCGGCACCGCCTCCACCGGCGGCGACCTGGACTGGGCCAGCCCGTCCGCGTTCCCACCGGAATTCGCCGCCGGCTTCACCGGCCTGCAGAAAGGCGCCGTCACCGAAAACCCGGTGAAGACCGCCAACGGCTTCCACGTCATCAAGCTGGACGACACCCGCGCGGCCAAGCTGCCGTCGCTGGAAGAACTCAAGCCGCAGATCACCGATGCCCTGGCCCAGAAAAAGCTGACCGAGTACCGCGACCAAATGGTCAAAAAGGCAAAGGTGCAGTAAGATGTACTACCGCCGGTGCCGAGCGGCACCGGTTCTTGCCGCCCGCGGCGAACTTTTTCGTGTTTAGATAGGACCTTAACAATGATTTTGAAGCCAGCCCGCCTGTCCTTGGCACTCAGCTTGGCCACGGCCGCGATGGTTGCCGCACCTGCATTCGCGCAGAACGTCGCCACCGTCAACGGCAAGCCCATCCCGGCGGCAAAGGTTGACCAGATGGTCAAGCAACTGGTGGCCCAGGGCCGCGCCACCGATTCGCAGCAACTGCGCGAAGCGATCAAGAAAGACCTGGTCGGCCGCGAAGTCCTGATCCAGGAAGCCGACAAGGCAGGCATCGGCGCGCGCGCCGACGTCAAGGCCGCGATCGACAACGCCCGCCAGAGCATCATCATCAACGCGATGCTGGCCGACTACGTCAAGAAGAACCCGATCAAGGATGCCGAGATCAAGGCCGAATACGACCGCTACAAGGCAACCGTGGGCGACAAGGAATACAACGCCCGCCACATCCTGGTCCCGACCGAAGACGAAGCCAAGTCGATCATCACCAAGCTGAAGGGCGGCGCCAAGTTCGAAGACCTGGCCAAGCAGCACTCGAAGGACGGCTCGGCGGCCAACGGCGGCGACCTGGACTGGGCAAGTCCGGCCAACTACGTGCCGGAATTCTCGAAGGCCATGACCGCCCTGCAAAAAGGCGCCATCACCGACACCCCGGTCAAGAGCCAGTTCGGCTTCCACGTCATCAAGCTGGAAGACGTGCGCCAGGCCAAGATCCCGACCCTGGACGAAGTCAAGCAGCAGGTCGCGGAATCGCTGCAGCAGCGCCAGCTGGCGCAGTATCGCGAAAGCCTGGTCAAGAAGGCCAAGATCCAGTAAGCACCGTCTTGCGAAACAAGAAAGCGCTCCCGCGGGAGCGCTTTTTTATTGCTCATGGCATTCCTGGCAACGGCTTATGTGCAGCATCCACCCCCCCCCTGCGCTTTCGGACCTCTCCTACGCCGGCAGGGAATGTGCGCCTATGCAGTCTCCCGACCAGTTGACTAAGATCCTGATCAAGGAAACCACAACAGGAGGCGACCATGAACACGAAACCAGGCAGCAAACGTGGACCAGCACCCGACGGCGGCCGCAAGGGCCCGGGCGGCGACAGCGCCCTGCCCGGCGCTGCCGGTGGGCCGGCAGGCGGCGGCACCCCTGGCGTGGACCAGTCGGCCGAGCCTGTGTGGCGTTACGAGGTGCCGCCCCCCGGCAGCGGGGCGGGGGCGCAACAGTCGAATGCCGGACACTACACGCCGAATGCGGCGGGCCATGGCGGCGGGATCGTGGACGCGCCGGCCGAGAGCAATGTCAACGCACCCGGCCGCCCCTCGAGCGGCGCCGGCAGTGCAAGCGAGCCGGCCGGCGGCACCATCGGCGGCATCGAGGCGAGCAAGCAAGCGCAGGAATCGGGCGGTCCGTCCGGCGCCGATCTCGACGCCTCCGCCGGCACGGCGGACGGCAACCTGAGCGGTTCCGCAGGTACGGATCGTTCCTGACCCGGCAACGTGGAACGGGTGCTTTCCGGAGCGCCCGTTCCACGTGCCTGCACCCTCTCCTACGCACGCCTGCGCGCGCGTCCTATCGAGCGCCGCGCCCAGGCGGTTACCATCTCTCCAGAGTAAGACATTCACAGGAGGACAGCATGAGCAAGGATCAGGCGAAAAGCGCCAGCCAGGACACCGGTGGAAGCCAGGACCGGGACGCCCCCAAGGGCGGCGGAGCCGGGACCCAGGGCGGGAAGGCTCCGGGCGCCGGTGGCGGATCCCCCGACATGGCGGGAGACGAAGCCGGTCAGCCGGGAAACGGAGGGCAGGACGCGGCTGGCGCCGGCGGCGGCCAGCCCGCACCGGTCGGCAACGGCACGCCCGACGACCCCGTCTGGGCCACCTGATTCCGGCGCCCCATGAAAAAAGCGCCTCCGAGAAGGCGCTTTTCGTCGTGGCTCAACCGCCTAGCCGACCCACTTGCGCGCATTGCGGAACATGCGCATCCATGGCGACTCGTCCGGCCAGTCGGCAGGGGCCCACGAATGCACGGCGGTGCGGAACACGCGCTCGGCGTGCGGCATCATCGCGGTGAAGCGGCCGTCCTCGGTGGTGACGGCAGTGAGGCCGCCCGGCGAACCGTTCGGGTTGAACGGATAGGATTCGGTCGCCTGGCCGCGGTTGTCGACGTAGCGCAGCGATTTCACCGCGGCATCGAGGTCGCCGGTCAGGGAGAAGTCGGCAAAGCCTTCGCCGTGCGCGATCGCCAGCGGCGCGTGGGTGCCGGCCATTCCTTCGAAGAAGATCGACGGCGAATCCAGCACCTCGACCATGCCGAAGCGCGCTTCGAACTGCTCCGACTTGTTGCGGGTGAATTTCGGCCACGCATGGGCGCCGGGGATGATCGACTTCAGGTTGCTCAGCATCTGGCAGCCATTGCACACGCCAAGGCCGAAGGTATCCTTGCGCGCGAAGAAGGCAGCGAACTGGTCGAGCAGCTGCGGATTGAACAGGATGGTCTTGGCCCAGCCCTCGCCCGCGCCCAGCACGTCGCCGTAGGAGAAGCCGCCGACGGCGATCACGCCGTGGAAGTCCGCCAGGCTGGCCCGGCCAGCGATCAGGTCGCTCATGTGCACGTCGATGGCGGCAAATCCGGCCTGGTGCATCACCCACGCCGTCTCGATGTGGGAGTTGACGCCCTGTTCGCGCAGGATCGCCACGCGCGGGCGCACGCCCGTCGCGATGAAGGGCGCCGCAACGTCCTCGCGCAGGTCGAACGTGAGCTTGGGCGACAGGCCCGGCTCGCTCTCGTCCAGCAGGCGATCGTATTCCTGGTCGGCGCAGTCCGGATTGTCGCGCAAACGCGCGATGCGCCAGCTGGTTTCGCTCCACAGGCGGTGCAGAACGCTCCGCTTTTCGCTGTAGACCAGCTTGGCGTCGCGGGTGAACTCGATCACGCCGCGGTCGTTCAGCTTGCCGATGATGTGGCTGCAGGCGCCCAGGCCCAGCTCGCGCAGGACCGCCATCACGGCCTGTTTTTCCTCGCTACGCACCTGCAGGACCGCGCCCAGCTCTTCGCTGAACAGTGCGCGCAGGGTCATCTCGTTGCGGCGCTCGCCCACCTGCGTGGTCCAGTTCTTGGCGTCGCCCCAGTCGGAGGCGTGCTCGCCTTCCATCGTGAGGATGTCGAGGTTGACCGACAGGCCGGTGCGGCCGGCGAAGGCCATCTCGCACAGCGTCGCGAACAGGCCGCCGTCCGAACGGTCGTGGTAGGCCAGCAGCTTGCCCTCGTCGTTCAGGCGTTGGACGGCCTTGAAGAATGCCTTCAGGTCTTCCGGCGCGTCGACGTCGGGAGCGCAGTCGCCGATCTGCTGGAACACCTGCGCCAGCGCGGATGCGCCGAGGCGGTTCTTGCCGCGGCCCAGGTCGACCAGCACCAGCGCGGTGTCGCCCAGGTCGGTGCGCAGCTGGGGCGTCAGCGAACGGCGCACGTCGTGGACGGGCGCGAAGCTCGAGACGATCAGCGACACCGGCGAAATCACCGACTTGCCGGCGCCATCCTCGTTCCAGGTGGTGCGCATCGACAGCGAATCCTTGCCGACCGGGATCGACACGCCCAGCGCCGGGCACAGTTCCATGCCGACCGCTTTCACGGTGTCGAACAGCGCGGCGTCCTGGCCCGGCTGGCCGCAGGCCGCCATCCAATTGGCCGACAGCTTGATGTCGGAGATATCCTTGATCGGGGCGGCGGCGATGTTGGTGATCGCCTCGCCCACGGCCATGCGCCCGGATGCGGCGGCGTCGATCACGGCCAGCGGGGTGCGCTCGCCCATCGCCATCGCTTCGCCCAGGAAGCCCTCGTAGGACATGGCGGTGACGGCGCAGTCGGCGACCGGGACCTGCCATGGCCCCACCATCTGGTCGCGCACGGTCATGCCGCCGACAGTGCGGTCGCCGATGGTGATCAGGAAGGACTTGTCGGCCACCGTCGGCAGCAGCAGCACGCGGCGCGCCGCTTCCGCCAGCTCGATGCCGGTGAGGTCGATGGCCGGGAACTCATACTTGACGTGCGCGACGTCGCGCAGCATCTTGGGTGGCTTGCCCAGCAGGACCTCCATCGGCATGTCGACCGGATAGGCATTTTCACCCTCAGCGGCCGCCGGGTCGATCACGCGCAATTGACGCTCTTGGGTGGCGGTACCGACCACCGCATACGGGCAGCGCTCGCGCTCGCACAGCGATGCAAACTTGTCGAGATCCATCGGCGAGATCGCCAGCACGTAGCGCTCCTGCGATTCATTCGACCAGATCTCCTTCGGCGCCATGCCGCTCTCTTCGAGCGGCACCTTGCGCAGGTCGAACAGCGCGCCGCGCTTGGCGTCGTTGACGATTTCCGGGAAGGCGTTCGACAGGCCGCCAGCGCCGACGTCGTGGATCGAGATGATCGGGTTGTCCGCGCCCATCTGCCAGCAGCCGTTGATGACTTCCTGGGCGCGGCGCTCCATCTCCGGGTTGCCGCGTTGGACCGAGTCGAAGTCCAGGTCGGCGGTGTTGGTGCCGGTCGCCATCGAGGACGCGGCCGAGCCGCCCATGCCGATGCGCATGCCCGGGCCGCCCAGCTGGACCAGCAGGCTGCCGACCGGGATCTCGTCCTTGTGGGTATGCTCGGCGGAGATGTTGCCGATGCCGCCGGCGATCATGATCGGCTTGTGGTAGCCGTACACGTTGCCGGCGGCGCCGACGTTCTGTTCGTAGGTACGGAAGTAGCCGCCCAGGACCGGGCGGCCGAACTCGTTGCTGAAGGCGGCGCCGCCGAGCGGGCCGTCGATCATGATTTGCAGCGGCGACGCGATGCGTTCCGGCTTGCCGTACACGCCGTCCACGCGGCCGGCCTGGCCTGCGGTGACGTCGGAGGCGTTCTCCCACGGACGCCGGGCCTCTGGCAGCGCCAGGTTCGACACGGTGAAGCCGGTCAGGCCCGCCTTCGGCTTGGCGCCGCGGCCGGTCGCACCCTCGTCGCGGATCTCGCCGCCGGCGCCGGTGGAGGCGCCCGGGAACGGGGAGATCGCGGTCGGGTGGTTGTGGGTCTCGACCTTCATCAGGATGTGGGTCAGCTCGATGGACGGCGCGTATTCCTGCTTGTCGGCGCCGACCTGGCGCGGGAAGAAGCGCGTCACGCTGGCGCCTTCGATGATCGAAGAGTTGTCGCTGTAGGCGACCACGGTGCCGCGCGGGTTCAGCTGGTGGGTGTTCTTGATCATGCCGAACAGCGACTTGTCCTGCTTGACGCCGTCGATGATCCAGTCGGCATTGAAGATCTTGTGGCGGCAGTGCTCCGAATTCGCCTGCGCGAACATCATCAGCTCGACGTCGGTCGGGTTGCGCTGGGCGCGGGTGAAGGCCTCGTGCAGGTAGTCGATCTCGTCGACCGACATCGCCAGGCCCAGCTCCGTATTGGCGCGCACCAGCGCCTCGCGGCCCTGCTTGACCACGTCCACGGTTTCCAGCGAACGGCCTGCGAGTTCGTCGAACAGGCGCTGCGCTTCGTCGGCGCTGCGCAGCACGGTCTCGGTCATGCGGTCGTGCAGCAGCGCGGCCACGGCCTGCGCTTCCCCCTCGCCCAGCTTTTTAGGAGCGCCGATGCCGGTGCCGAGAATGCCGCCTTTCAGCACCACGGTATAGCCGACGCCGCGCTCGATGCGGTGCACGTGCGCCATGCCGCAGTTGTGCGCGATGTCGGTGGCCTTCGAGGCCCACGGCGAGATCGTGCCCAGGCGCGGGATCACGAAGAATTCCTCGGTCACGCCTTCGTACACCGTTTCTGGTGCAGGCTCGCCATAGGTGAGCATGGCGGTGAGGCGCTCGGTATCGTCAGTACTCAGCGCTGCGCTGCTGTCGATGAAGTGGAAGAAGCGTGCCTGGACTGCCGCGATCGATGGTGCGACGGCTTGGAGTTGCGACAGGAGGCGTTGGCTACGGAAGGCGGACAGGGCGTTGGAACCCGGCAGAATCAACATGGCTGAGAAGTTGGTTGATGCAGCGTCGCTGCTTGGGTGGAAGATAGCCCGTTATTATACAGCGTTGCATTCCTATCAGTGCCGGGCTTGTAGAACGGACATTTCTTGATCCTGCAGGAACTTATCGGTATTGTAAGGGCTACATAATTACAAAAGGTGCGCGGGCACCGCACAGGACGGATGATGCAAGAAAACGCCAATCTCACGGTACTAATCGTCGATCCCAGCCAGGGCATGCGCGGCAGCCTGCAGAACATGCTGAACCAGGCCGGCATCACCAAGGTCGAATCGGCCGTGAATGCCAGCACCGCGATCAAGCAGCTGGGCAAGCGCAGCTACGACATCATCCTGTGCGAGTACGACCTGGGCGGCGCGACGGGCGACGGCCAGGACGGCCAGCAGCTGCTCGAAGACCTGCGCCACCACCGCCTGATCACGGCGTCGACCATCTTCATCATGATCACCTCCGAGGGCGTGTACGACAAGGTGGTCAGCGCGGCCGAGCTGACCCCGACCGACTACGTGCTCAAGCCCTTCACCGTCGAGCTGCTGAGCGTGCGCATCAAGCGCGCGCTGGAGCGCCGCACCGCCCTGCTCCCGGTCTGGCAGCTGGCCGCGCAGGGCAAGCCGGTCGATGCGATCCGTGCCTGCGCCACCGCCGCCATCGCCAGCCCGCGCTATGCGCTCGACTTCCTGCGCCTGAAGGCGGAACTGCACGTGTCGGTCGGCGAACATACGCAGGCCGGCGCCATCTACCGCGACGTGCTGGCCGAGCGCCCGCTGGGCTGGGCCGGGCTGGGCCTGGCGCGCACCATGCTCGCGCAAGGCCAGCCGGACGACGCGCGCGCCACGCTGGAGCAGCTGGTGCAGGCCAATCCGCGCCTGATGGCCGCCTACGACCTGCTGGCGCGCTGCCACGAGCAGCTGGGCGCGACGGGCGATGCCCAGAAAGTGCTCGAAGAAGCCGTGTCGATCTCGCCGCACATGGTGCGCCGCCTGCGCAAGCTGGGCGAAGTGGCGCTGGAGAACGGCGACGCCGAAGCGGCGGAAAAGTCGTTCAAGCAGGTCGTGACCAAGGCGCGCTATTCGGAATTCCGCAACCCCGAAGACCACGTCAATCTGGTCAAGGCCTTGGTCACGCGCGGCGACGTGGCGGGGGCCGGCGGCGTAATCCGCGACATGGAACGCTCGCTGCGCGGCAGCGCCAACGTGGATGCCTGCCGCGCCTATTCGAACGCCCTGCTGCAGGAAAAGATGGGCAATGTCGGCGCCGCCGTGTCCGAGCTCTCGCAAGCCGTGAGCGCGGCGCGCACCAGCAGCGGCCTGTCGCCGAACCTGAAGATCGGCCTGGCCCAGGCCTGCCTGGAACACCAGCTGGACGAGCAGGCGTCCAACGTCATGCTGAGCGTGATGGGCGACACCGCGAACCAGGTCACGGTGGACCAGGCCATGGGCGTGTTCGTGCGCGCCGGCCGCCCCGACCTGGCCGACGGCATGGGCGAGCAGTTGCGCGCCCATGCCCAGATCCTGCTCGGCGTGGCCGACGAGAAGCGCAACATGGGCGACGTCCGCGGCGCCGTTCAGACCCTGATGGAAGCCTTGCACATGGCGCCGGGGAACGTACAGGTGATGGTGGCGGTGGCCGGCGGCATCCTGCGCCAGGTGAACGAGCTCGGGTGGGACCACGCGCTCGGCGAGGTGGCGGCGGAACAGATCGAGCGGCTGCGCGCCATGGATGCAAGTCACCCGCGCCTGGCGGCGCTGCTGGAGGAACTGCAGCAGGCCAAGCGCAAGTACGGCATCTCGACCTGAACGCACGCGTGCCGATTGCAGCCATGCAATCGGCGCTTGCGTTTCAACTCATTTCCATTGCGTCGGTGCAAACGTGGGCTGCCTGCTCGTCGTGCCTCGCTCGTGCTCTGGCTGCGCGGAGAAGGCGCGTAGCGCCTGCGCCGCAGCCGCCGGTTCGTGCCGGGCGCGTGATCGTCAAGGCGCGCCGTAGCCGCCTCCGCCCGGCGTCTCGATGACGAACAGGTCGCCGGGCCCCATGCCCACCTTGCCGATGTGCCCCAGGGCCTCCACCGTCCCGTCGGCGCGCAGCACCGTGTTGCGCCCCCGCTCGCCCGGCTCGCCGCCGGCCATGCCGAAGGGCGCGTGGATGCGGTTGTTCGACAGGATCGCCGCCGTCATCGGCTCCAGGAAGCGCACTTTACGTATGCCGCCGTTGCCGCCGCGCCAGCGCCCTGCACCGCCGGAGCCGTGTCGGATCTCGTAGCTCTCCAGCCGCACCGGGAAGCGGAACTCGAGGATTTCCGGATCGGTCAGGCGCGAGTTGGTCATGTTGGTCTGGACCACGTCGGTGCCGTCGAAGCCTTCGCCCGCGCCCGAGCCGCCGGAAATCGTCTCGTAGTACTGGTAGCGCGCATTGCCGAAGGTGAAGTTGTTCATCGTGCCCTGGCTGGCCGCCATCACGCCCAGCGCGCCGTACAGCGCGTTCGTGATGCAGGTCGAGGTCTCGACGTTGCCCGACACCACTGAGGCCGGATAGTGCGGGTTCAGCATCGAGCCCGGCGGGATGATCACCTTCAGCGGCTTGAGGCAGCCGGCGTTCAGGGGAATCTCATCGTCGACCAGGGTGCGGAACACGTACAGCACCGCCGCCATGCAGACGCTCGACGGCGCGTTGAAATTGTTGGGCAGCTGCTCCGAGGTGCCGGTGAAATCGATCTCCGCGCTGCGCGCCTCCCGGTCGACGCGGATCGCCACTTCGATGCGGGCGCCGTTGTCGAGCTCGTAGCTGTAGCGGCCATCCTTCAGCGCCGAGATCACCCGGCGCACCGCTTCCTCGGCGTTGTCCTGCACGTGCCCCATGTAGGCGCGCACCACGTCCAGGCCATAGCAGGCCACCATCTTGTGCAGTTCCTCGACGCCTTTCTGGTTCGCCGCCACCTGGGCGCGCAGGTCGGCCATGTTCTGGTCCGGATTGCGGGCCGGGTAGCGCGCCCCCGTCAGGAGCGCGCGCGCTTCCCCTTCGCGCAGCACCCCGTTTGCGCCGTCGACCAGCTTGAAGTTGTCGATCAGGACGCCCTCCTGCTCGATGTGCTGCGAATCCGGCGGCATCGAGCCGGGCGTGGTGCCGCCGATGTCCGCATGGTGGCCGCGCGAGCCGACGTAGAACAGGATGTCCTTGCCGGCTTCGTCGAACACCGGCGAGATCACGGTCACGTCGGGCAGGTGCGTGCCGCCGTTGTAAGGGTCGTTCAGCATGTAGACGTCGCCCGCCTTCATCCGTCCAAGGTTCTTGCGCATCACCGACTTGATGCTCTCGCCCATCGAGCCCAGGTGCACCGGCATGTGCGGCGCATTCGCCACCAGCCTGCCGTCGGCATCGAAGATCGCGCAGCTGAAGTCGAGGCGCTCCTTGATGTTCACCGAGTAGGCCGTGTTCTGCAGGCGCAGGCCCATCTGCTCGGCGATGGACATGAACAGGTTGTTGAAGATCTCCAGCATCACCGGATCGGCCGTGGTGCCGATTGCGCGCCGTGCGGGCAGCGCCTCCACGCGCAGCAGGACGAGGTGATTGTGCGGCGTGACCTGGGCCTGCCAGCCCGGTTCGACGACCGTGGTCGCATTCGCTTCGGCGATGACGGCAGGGCCGCGCACGATGTCGCCCGCCTGCAGCGCCTCGCGCAGGAACACGCCCGTCTCGCGCCAGGCGCCGCCGCTGAACATGCGCACCCGTTCCCCGGGCGCCGGCTGCGCACCCTGCATTCCTGCCTGCACGCCCGCCTCCGGCGGCGCATCGGAGCGGCCGATCGCTTCCACCGACACGGCTTCGACCACCAGGCCGCGCGACGGCATCAGGAATGAATAGCGGCGCTTGTAGGCCGACTCGAACGCGGCCTCCATTGCGTCGATCTCGCCGAAGGGCACGACGATGGCCGAATCGGTCCCCTCGTAGCGCAGGTGCACGCGCTGCACCAGCTCGATGCGCTCCGGCGCCACGCCCTGTCCCAGCAGCTGCTCGCGCGCGCTGTTTCCGAGCGCGGCCAGGCGCACCGCCAGCGCGTCGCTGCCGGCGTCCTCCAGGCGCAGCTCCACTGCCTGCTCGCGCATGGCGGTCTGGTCGGCCAGGCCCATTCCGTAGGCCGACAGCACGCCGGCCAGCGAATGGATGAACACCGTTTTCATGCCCAGGGCGTCGGCCACCAGGCAGGCGTGCTGGCCGCCGGCGCCGCCGAAGCTGGTCAGCGCATATTCCGTCACGTCGTGGCCGCGCTGCACCGAGATCTGCTTGATGGCGTTGGCCATGTTGCCGACCGCAATCTGGATGAAACCTTCGGCCACCGCCTCCGGCGCGGGCCGGCTGCCGGTGGCCGCGCCGATCCGGTCGGCCATGGCGTCGAAACCGGCGCGCACGGCCTCCAGGTCGAGCGCTTCCTTGCCGCTGCTGCCAAACAGGCGCGGGAAGTGTTGCGGCTGGATCTTGCCGAGCATGACATTGCAGTCGGTGACCGCCAGCGGGCCGCCGCGGCGGTAGCTGGCCGGTCCCGGATTGGCGCCGGCGCTGTCGGGGCCGACCCGGTAGCGGGCGCCGTCGAAATGCAGGATCGAGCCGCCGCCCGCCGCCACCGTATGGATGCTCATCATCGGCGCGCGCATGCGTACGCCCGCCACCTGGGTCTCGAACACTCTCTCGAACTCGCCGGAGAAGTGCGAAACGTCGGTCGAGGTGCCGCCCATGTCGAAGCCGATCACACGTTCGAAGCCGGCCAGCCGGCTGGCGCGCACCATGCCGACGATGCCGCCGGCGGGGCCGGACAGGATGCTGTCCTTGCCCTGGAAGGCGCGGGCGTCGGTCAGGCCGCCGCTCGACTGCATGAACTGCAGGTTCACGCCCGGCAGTTCGCCCGCCACCTGGTCGACGTAGCGGCGCAGGATCGGCGACAGGTAGGCGTCGACCACCGTGGTGTCGCCGCGCGCCACCAGTTTTATCAGGGGACTGACCCCGTGCGAGGTGGAGATCTGCGTGTAGCCGATCTCGCGCGCGATGCGCGCCGTGGCGGCTTCGTGCTCCGTGTAGCGGTAGCCGTGCATGAACACGATGGCGATCGAGCGCAGGCCGCGGTCGTAGGCCTGCTGCAAGGCCGCGCGCGCGGCGGCTTCGTCCAGCGGCAGCACCACCTCGCCGTGCGCGCCGATGCGTTCGTCGATCTCGGCCACCTCCGCGTACAGCAGTTCGGGTAGCACGATGTGGCGGTCGAACAGGCGCGGACGGTTCTGGTAGGCGATGCGCAGCGCATCGCGAAAGCCCCGGGTGATCGCCAGCAGGGTCGCCTCGCCCTTGCGTTCGAGCAGCGCATTGGTGGCGACCGTGGTTCCCATCTTGACCGCCTCCACCTGCCCCACCGGGATCGGCTCGCCGCCAGCTACGCCCAGCAGGTGCCGGATGCCGGCCACGGCGGCGTCGCGGTACTGTTCGGGATTCTCGGACAGCAGCTTGTGCGTGAGCAGCTGCCCATCGGGCCTGCGCGCCACGATGTCGGTGAAGGTGCCGCCGCGGTCGATCCAGAACTGCCAGTCCATGCCCTCTCCTGCTTTCCAGTGCCGAAGCGCCTATTGTAGTCCGGACGCGCGACCGCCCAGCGCAAAATGCATGACAATACGAGCATGGATACGAATACCGGACATGCCCTCTATACGGTCGGGCAGCTGCGCGCCATCGAACGCTCGGCCTATGCGGAACTGCCGCCCGGCGCCCTCATGCGGCGCGCCGGCGAAGCGGCGGCCAGGTTTGCGCTCGAACTGCTGGGCGCCAGGCGCGACCTGCCGGTACTGCTGCTGGCCGGACCAGGCAACAACGGCGGCGACGCCCTCGAGATGGCGGCGATCCTGGCGGACGGCGGCATCGACGCCACCGTGCTGCACCTGCCCGGCCAGCGCGAAACCTCCGAGGAAGCGGCAAGCGCCCACGAGCGCGCCCGCGCCGGCACGGTCGGGTTCATCGACATGCTGCCGCCCGATGGAGAATGGGGCCTGGTGGTGGATGGCCTGTTCGGCATCGGCTTGCGCCGCCCGATCGAGGGCGAGTACCGGGAGCTGGTGGCCTCGCTCGACAGCCTGCGCTGCCCGGTGCTGGCGCTCGACGTGCCGAGCGGGCTGGACGCCGACACCGGCGCCGTGATCGGGCCGGACGGCATTGCCGTGCGGGCGACCCATACCATCACCTTCCTCGGCAACAAGCCGGGCCTGCACACGGCGGAGGGGCGGGACTACGCCGGCCAGGTACGGGTCGACATGCTCGGCGTCGGGGCGGCGCACCTGCCCGCGCCCGCGGCGCGCCTCGGCTCGGCGGACCTGTTCGCAGCGCGCCTGGGCGCGCGCCGGCACAACACGCACAAGGGCAGCTTCGGCGACGTTGCCGTGATCGGCGGCGCACACGGCATGGCGGGGGCGCCGGTGCTGGCGGCGCGCGGCGCGCTGTATGCGGGCGCCGGACGCTGCTTCGTCGCCATGATCGACCCCGGTCCCGGCTACGACAGCGTCCAGCCGGAGATCATGTTCCGCTCGGCCGACGAATTCGAGCTGGCCGGGCGCACCCTGGTGATCGGCCCCGGCATGGGGGGCTCGGCCGCGGCCATGCGCCTGCTGGCGAAGGCGCTCGACAGCGACAGCCCGCTGGTGCTCGACGCCGACGCCCTTACCCTGGTCGGCGCCAGCCCGGACCTGCTGGCGCGCCTGGCGCAGCGCGGCGCCCCGGCCGTGCTGACCCCGCATCCGCTCGAGGCGGCGCGCCTGCTCGGCATGACGGCGGCGGCGATCCAGGCGGACCGGCTGGCGGCGGCGCGCGAGCTGGCCAGGCGTGCGAATGCCACGGTGATCCTCAAGGGCTCGGGCTCGGTGATTGCGCGCCCCGACGGCGCCGTGCTGGTCAACCCGACCGGCAACGCGGGGCTGGCGACGGCCGGCAGCGGCGACGTGCTGGCCGGGATCTGCGGCGCTCTGCTGGCGCAGGGCTGGCCGGCGTGGGAAGCGGCAGCGGCCAGCGCCTGGATCCACGGCGGCGCCGCCGACCGCCTGGTGGCGCACGGCGTCGGCCCGATCGGGATGACCGCAGGAGAATTGCCGGCCGCGGCGCGGGCCGTGCTGAACCTGCTGGTTGCCGAGAACGCCGTCTTACGTAGGGTGGTCGGCTTGCCGACCGCGCGTTCAGCCGGATGACGCATCGCGGCAACGCATCCCTCAGTTGGACGCGCGGTCGGCGGAGCCGACCACCCTACAAATTCAGGCCAGGCGCCCTGCCGCGATGGTGATGGTGCGCCCACATCGGGCCGCCATCGCCGGGTCGTGCGTCACCAGCACCAGGGTCGAACCGCGCTCGCGGTTCAGTTCGAACATGAGCTGGATAATGGACTCGCCGGTGGCGGCGTCGAGGCTGCCGGTCGGCTCGTCGGCGAACAGCAGCGGCGGCTCGGTCACGAAGGCGCGCGCCAGGGCCACGCGCTGCTGCTCGCCGCCGGACAGGTACTTCGGATAGTGGCGCAGGCGGCTCGACAGTCCGACCCGTCCCAGCATGGACTCGGCTTTCGCGCGCGCATCGCCGTCGCCGCGCAGCTCCAGCGGCAGCATGACGTTTTCGAGTGCATTCAGGTGGGCCAGCAACTGGAAGGACTGGAACACGAAGCCCAGCTTGGCCTTTCGGAAGGCCGCGCGGCCGTCTTCGTCGAGCGCGAAGATGTCGGTGCCGTCGAGCAGGACCGTGCCGCTCGAGGGGGTATCCAGGCCGGCTAGCAGGCCCAGCAATGTGGACTTGCCCGAGCCGGAAGCGCCGACGAGCGCGAGCGTCTCGGCCGGTTGCACGGTAAAATCGATGTTTTGCAGGATGGTGAGCTCGCCGCTGGCGTCCGCCACCCGCTTCGACAGGCCCTGGACCGCGATTGCCGCCGGCCTGCCCGCCGCTGCGGCATCCGGCACACCACCATTCTTGAACACCTCGGGATTATCACGCATGCTCGCCATTCTCAAAAAGTTGTCACTGCTACCGCTCATCGCCACGCTCATCACGCTGGCCGCATCGGCCAGCGCCTATTCTGCACCAAAAACCGTCCTCGTGGTGGGTGACAGCCTGTCGGCGGAGTACGGCATCACGCGCGGGACCGGCTGGGTGCCGCTGCTGGAACAGAAGCTCAAGGCCGAGAAGATTCCCGCCCGGGTGGTCAACGCCAGCATCAGCGGCGAAACCACCATCGGCGGCCGTACCCGCCTGCCGGCCCTGCTCGCACAGCACAAGCCGGACATCGTCGTGCTCGAGCTGGGCGCCAACGACGGCCTGCGCGGCCTGCCGGTGGCCTCGGCCGAGGGCAACCTGCGCGCGATGGTGAACATGGCGCAGGAAAAGAAGGCCGCGGTGCTGCTGGTCGGCATGCGCATGCCGCCGAACTACGGCCGCGCCTATACCGACAGCTTCTTCGACATGTTCAGGCGCCTGTCGCTCGAGACCAGGTCGCCGCTGGTGCCGTTCATGCTCGAGGGCGTGGCCGACAAGCCGGCCCTGTTCCAGGCCGACCGCCTGCATCCGACCTCGAAGGCCCAGCCCATCATCCTGAACAACATCTGGCCGCAACTGGCGTCCCTGCTGAAAAAACAATGAAATACCCTGCCGTCCTTAGCTTCGCCGACATCTTCCCGGAGCTCGATCGCTTCGACACCATCATCGACGCGCGCAGCGAGTCGGAGTATGCCCTCGACCGGATTCCCGGCGCGATCAACGCCCCGGTGCTGGATGATGCCCAGCGCGTGCGCGTCGGAACCCTGTACAAGCAGGTCGGCTCGTTCGAGGCCAAGCGGATCGGCGCGCCGCTGGTGGCCGCGAACATCGCGCGCCACATCGAGACCCTGTGGGCTGACAAGCCGCGCGACTGGAAGCCGCTGGTGTACTGCTGGCGCGGCGGCAACCGCAGCGGCTCGATGGCGCACATCCTGGCCAGGATCGGCTGGCCGGCAGTGCAGCTCGACGGCGGCTACAAGGCCTACAGGGCGCACGTGGCCACGGCGCTCGAGAATCCGCCGGCGCTCGACTTTCGGGTGGTGTGCGGCACGACCGGCAGCGGCAAGAGCAGGCTGCTGGAAACGCTCGACCGCATCGGCGCCCAGGTGCTCGACCTGGAGAAGCTGGCGGCGCACCGCGGTTCGGTGCTGGGAAACCTGCCCGACGAAGCGCAGCCGACACAGAAGATGTTCGAAAGCCGGATCTGGCACAAGCTGCGCTACTTCGATCCGGGCAAGCCGGTGTTCGTGGAGTCCGAAAGCAAGAAGGTCGGCAACCTGCGCGTACCGGACGCCGTGATGGCGCTGATGCGCGCCTCGCCCTGCATCTCCTTGTCGCTGTCGCGCGAGAACCGGGTGCGGCTGCTGATGGAAGACTACGAGCATTTCTGCAAGGACCCGGATGCACTCACCGGCCAGCTCGCCCACCTGGTGCAGCTGCACGGCAAGGACAAGATCGACGCCTGGCGCGACATGGCCAATGGCGGGGCGATGCCGGCGCTGGTGGACCAGTTGCTGCAGGAGCATTACGACCCGGCCTACCTGCGCTCGATCGACCGGAATTTCGTGCAGTTTCAGAAGGCGGAGCTGATGGAGTTGAAGGACATTGCCGTGGATGATTTCGAAGCGGCGGCGCGGCGTCTGCACACGGCGTGAACTGCGCCTGCACCGTGACCGAGCCGGTATTCGTCGAGAAGTGCCTGAACAAATAAACAAAAAGCCCGGCTGCTCACACAGCCGGGCTTTTTCATGCGTCAAGCACGCCTAGTCGCCGATCACTCGCCTTCCGGCTTGGCGCCCAGCTGCGACGCGCTCACGTTGATCTTGGCCTTGGCCTTGGCCTTGAGCGCCTCGACGTAGTTGTACAGCTCCGCCTGGCCGACCAGGCCCGAGATCTGCTGCGCTTCCTGCTTGCGGCGGTTCGCGTCCACCTGGGCCGGCTGCGACACCTTGCCGATGCGGTACACGCCATAGCCCTGGCCCGGCACTTCCACGCCCACGTAGGCCGGCAGCTTGCTGACGTCTGCCTTCAGCACCGCGATCGCGGCGGTGGTGTTGATGGCCGGCTCCTTGGTGCGCGACACCAGCTTCGGCTCGCCGAAGCCGGTGGCGTCGCCCGAGGCCTTGGCGGCGGCCAGCTTCTGCTCGCCGGCGGCGCGCGCCAGGCGGGCCGCTTCTTCCAGCGTCACGCGCTGGCGGATCAGGGCGTCGACCTCACTCAGCGGACGCTTGGTGGACGGGCGGAACTCGAGCACGCGGCCCGACACCAGCACGCCCGGCGCCACTTCGACGGCTTCGGTATTGCGCTTGTTCTTGATCGCGTCCACGCCGAACAGCGCAGCCAGGAATTTCTCGTTGTTGAACGGCGCCTCGCCGAACTGCGGGTTCGCCTTGCGGGTCAGGCCGTCGACCGTCTCGATCTTCAGGCCCAGCTTGTCGGCCGCGGGCTTGAGGCTCTCCGACTGCTCGTACACCAGGTTGGTGAAGGACTCGGCCATTTCCGAGTAGCGCTTCGACATCTTCTGCTTCTTCAGGTCCGCGGCAATATCGTCCTTGGCGGCGTCCAGCGGCTTCTGCGCCGCCGGCTGCAGGGCGGTAAGCTTGATGATGTGGTAGCCGAATTCCGACTGCACCACGCCGCTCACTTCACCTGCCTTGAGCGCGTAGATCGCGTCCTCGACAGGCTTGACGAAAGCGCCCTTCTCGACCACGCCGAGGTCGCCGCCGGCCTGGGCCGAACCGGTGTCCTGCGACTGCGCCTTGGCGATCTCGGCGAAGTTCGCGGGATTCTTGCGTACTTCGGCCAATACGGCCTCCGCCCTGGCCTTTGCGGCGGCCTGGTCGGCGGGCTTGGCGTCGCGCGCCACGTTGATCAGGATGTGGCTTGCGGTGCGCTGTTCGGGCGTCGTGTAGGCCTTGAGGTTCTTGTTGTAGTAGTCGGTGATCTCGGCGTCGGTCACCTGCACCTGGCTCGCGACGGCGTCGGTATTCAGGACGACGTACTCGGCCTTCACCTGTTCCGGCACCGTGAACAGGGCGGCGTTCTTGTCGTAATACGCCTTGACCATCGCGTCGGTGACTTTGACCTGCGGCAGGTACTGGGCAACCGGGAACAGTATTTCCTGGACCTCGCGTTCCTGGTCGTTGATGCTCGAGAGGCGCTCGCTCACCGAACGCGGCGCGAAGGCGGTCGACTGGATCGAGCCGACCAGCTGCTGCACGGTCAGGTCGCGGCGCAGGCGCTGGTCGAACATGGCCGGCGTCATGCCCTGCGCTGCCAGGGCCGCCTTGTACTGCTCCATGTCGAAGCTGCCGTCCGGCTTGCGGAAGGACTGCTCCTGCGCGATGGTCTTGGCCAGCACGGCGTCGCCCACGGTCATGTGGGTGCGTGCGATCTCCGCGTTGATGGCGCGCTCGGCCACCAGGTTGTTCAGGATGGCCTGCTTGGCTTCCGGCGTCTCGAACATCTTCTGATCGAACTGCGGACCCATCATCTGGCGCGCCTGGTCGATCTGGCGGCGCTGGGCTTCTTCCCATTCCTGCTGGGTGACCTTCTGGCCGGCAACGGTCGCCACGCTGGCGCCGGCGTCACCGCCGTCCCCGTAGCTCTCGAGGCCGACTAACACGAACGACGGCACGATCAGCACGAGCAGCAGCCCCTGCATCACGCGCTTGTTGTTACGGACAAAATCAAACATGGTCAGCCTAGATTGATAATGCTTTGACAGCACAAGTTAAAAAAAAAGGCGAACTCGCGTTCGCCTCTTCTTGTTCTCCCGGCCTGGCCTGGGGCCGTCCGGGTACGACTGAATTCTGGCGGAGCGGACGGGGCTCGCCCACATTCCGCGGGCCGCGGATTGCCTTGCAAGTCAATCCCTTCTCGCCCAAGCCGTGCTCCCCGCAGGGGGAGCACTACTTTCCTGTATGTTCTGGCGGAGCGGACGGGGCTCGAACCCGCGACCCCCGGCGTGACAGGCCGGTATTCTAACCAACTGAACTACCGCTCCAGAATAATGTGGTGGGCGTTGGCGGAGCGGACGGGGCTCGAACCCGCGACCCCCGGCGTGACAGGCCGGTATTCTAACCAACTGAACTACCGCTCCAACAAACTACACGACATCGCATTACCTTTGCAGGTAGTGCCCTCTGCATGTCACTGCAGAGAAGGCATTAGTTTACAGCATCTTTCAGCGCTTTACCAGCCTTAAATTTCGGAACCTTGGCCGCCTTGATCTTGATCGGTTCCTTGGTGCGCGGGTCGCGGCCGGTGCGGGCGGCGCGCTCGCCCACGGTGAAGGTGCCAAAGCCCACCAGCGTGACGCTGTCGTTCTTCTTCAGCGACTCGGTCACGGCGATGATCATGGCGTCGAGAGCACGCGTCGCCGAGGCCTTGGTAATGTCCGCGGACTTCGCGATTTCTTCGATCAGTTCTGTCTTGTTCACTCTAACCCTCGTGTGTACGTTGGACGCCGCGGCGCCTTGCTGCAAAAGTGCAAGCGCGTATTAAACAAGGGCAACATTGGTCTGTCAAGCAACATCCGTGGGGGATGGGGGCGGCTGTGTTCGGATCGCACAGTCGAGCTCGCTTCTAGCACGTGCCAGCGTGCGCGCACCCCTGCGAGACGGCACCAAACCAAAAAAAACAGGCGCCGAAGCGCCTGTGTTCATCGATCGCGGAAGCGATCAGTGCTTGACCACCTCTGTCGAGCCTTCCGCAGCCGCGGCCGGCGTGACGGACACCGGCGCCGCTACTTCCACTATCGGCGTCGGCTGGCGTTCCAGGGCGATCTCCAGCACCTTCTCGATCCAGCGCACCGGCACGATCTCGAGCTTGTTCTTGACGTTGTCCGGAATCTCGGCCAGGTCCTTCACGTTCTGCTCGGGGATCAGGACCGTCTTGATGCCGCCGCGATGCGCCGCCAGCAGCTTCTCCTTCAGGCCGCCGATCGGCAGGACTTCACCGCGCAGCGTGATCTCGCCCGTCATCGCCACGTCGGCACGCACCGGGATGCCGGTAAAGGCCGACACCAGCGCCGTCGTCATGCCGATACCGGCGGACGGACCGTCCTTCGGCGTCGCGCCTTCCGGCACGTGGATGTGGATGTCGGTCTTCTCGAACACCTCGGCCTTGATCCCCAGGCGCGCGGCGCGCGAACGCACCACGGTGCGGGCCGCCTCGATCGATTCCTTCATCACGTCGCCCAGGGTGCCGGTACGGATCACTGCGCCCTTGCCCGGCACGTTCACGGCTTCGATGGTGAGCAGGTCGCCGCCCACCTCGGTCCAGGCCAGGCCGACCACCTGGCCGATCTGGTTATCCTTCTCGGCCATGCCGAAGTCATAGCGGCGCACGCCCAGGAACTTGTCCAGGTTCTTGGCGCCGACCGTGACCTTTTTCTCGGTCTTGGTCAACAGCAGCATCTTGACCACCTTGCGGCAGATCTTCGAGATTTCACGCTCGAGCGAACGCACACCGGCTTCACGGGTGTAGTAACGGATGATGTCGCGGATCGCCGATTCCTCGACCTTGATTTCGCCTTCCTTCAGGCCGTTGTTCTTGATCTGCTTGGGCAGCAGGTAGCGCTGTGCAATGCTGGTCTTCTCGTCCTCGGTGTAACCCGACAGCCGGATCACTTCCATCCGGTCCAGCAGCGCTGGCGGGATGTTGAACGAGTTCGAGGTCGCCACGAACATCACGTCCGACAGGTCGAAGTCGACTTCGACATAGTGGTCGCTGAAGGTATGGTTCTGCGCCGGGTCCAGCACTTCCAGCAGGGCCGAGGACGGATCGCCGCGGAAGTCCGCGCCCATCTTGTCGATCTCGTCGAGCAGGAACAGCGGATTGCGCACGCCGACTTTTGAGAGCGACTGCAGCACCTTGCCCGGCATCGAGCCGATGTAGGTACGGCGGTGGCCGCGGATCTCGGCCTCGTCGCGCACGCCGCCGAGCGCCATGCGCACGTACTTGCGGTTGGTGGCGCGGGCGATCGACTCGCCCAGCGAGGTTTTACCCACGCCCGGAGGACCGACGAAGCACAGGATCGGGGCCTTCAGCTTGTCGACACGCTGCTGCACCGCGAGGTACTCGAGGATGCGTTCCTTGATCTTGTCGAGGCCGTAGTGATCCGATTCGAGCACCTGCTGGGCTTTTTCCAGGTCGATGGTGACCTTCGACTTCTTCTTCCACGGCAGACCGACCAGGGTGTCGATATAGTTGCGCACCACGGTGGCTTCGGCCGACATGGGCGACATCATCTTGAGCTTCTTGATCTCGCCCATCGCCTTGTCGAGCGCCTCCTTCGGCATCTTGGCGGCGATCACCTTCTTCTCGAGTTCCTCGATGTCGGCGCCGTCTTCGCCTTCGCCCAGTTCCTTCTGGATGGCCTTGACCTGCTCGTTCAGGTAGTACTCGCGCTGCGATTTCTCCATCTGGCGCTTGACGCGGCCACGGATGCGCTTCTCGACCTGCAGGATGTCCAGTTCGCCTTCCAGCTGGCCGAGCAGGTGCTCGAGGCGCTTGGCGACGTTGAAGATCTCCAGGATGACCTGCTTCTGCTCGAGCTTGAGCGGCAGGTGGGCGGCGACGGTGTCGGCCAGGCGACCGGCGTCGTCGATGCCTGCCAGCGAGGCCAGGATCTCGGGCGGGATTTTCTTGTTGAGTTTGACGTACTGGTCGAACTGCTGGACGATGGCGCGGCGCATGGCCTCGACTTCGGAATCGTCGCCGATTTCCGATTCGACCGGGGTCAGCTCGGCGGTAAAGTGGGTGGCGCCATCGGTGATCTGGTCGATGCGCGCGCGCTGGGCGCCCTCGACCAGCACCTTCACGGTACCATCGGGCAGCTTCAGCATCTGCAGAATATTGGCCACGCAGCCGATCTCGTAGATGTCTGCGGCAGAGGGTTCGTCCTTGGCAGCGGCCTTTTGGGCGGCCAGCATGATGCTCTTGCCCTGCTCCATCGCGGCTTCCAGGGCCTTGATGGATTTCGGACGGCCGACGAACAGAGGTATCACCATATGCGGAAACACGACCACATCGCGCAGCGGTAACAGTGGCAGCGTCGTTTGCTCGGTTAATTTCGAAGTTGTCATGGCATACCTTATAGAAACGTGTTGCTGAACTTGGGCGCTCGCAGCGTAAAACTCAAGACCGCCGCGAATATATTTTCTGCCAGTAAAAAAATACCATTAAGCGAAAATATAGCCGTTCCGATAAAAAACGCGTTTTCAAATGAAAAAGCCACTGCGCAGGAGCTCCCGCGAGTGGCTTTTCGATTGAAGCCCGGTTTCTTATTAAGACCTAGTGTACCTTCAAGAATCCGTACGGCAAGACTTTTGTGGCAAAAGTGCGCGCCTTTTTTTAGTTTTCGCCGGAAGCTTTTGGCGATTCGCTGTAAATCAGCAAAGGTTTCGCGGCGTTCGTGATCGTATTTTCATCGATCACGACTTTCACGACGTTCTGCTGGCTTGGCAGTTCGTACATCACATCCAGCAGCGCGTGCTCGAGGATCGAACGCAGGCCGCGGGCGCCGGTCTTGCGCGCCAGGGCCTTGCGCGCGATCGCGTGCAGTGCCGCAGGACGTATTTCGAGTTCGGCGCCTTCCATTTCAAGCAGCTTCGAATACTGTTTGATCAAGGCATTCTTCGGCTCGATCAGGATCTGGATCAGCGCTTCTTCGGTGAGCTCGTTCAGGGTGGCAACCACCGGCAGGCGGCCGACCAGTTCGGGAATCAGGCCGAACTTGATCAGGTCTTCCGGCTCGGCGTCCATCATGATCTCGCTGGCCGCGCGCTGGGTCTGGCTCTTGACCGTGGCCGCGAAGCCGATGCCGCTCTTTTCCGAACGATTCTGGATGATCTTGGCCAGGCCGTCGAATGCGCCGCCGCAGATGAACATGATGTTTGTCGTGTCGATCTGGACGAAGTCCTGGTTCGGATGCTTGCGGCCGCCCTGCGGCGGCACCGATGCCATGGTGCCTTCGATCAGCTTCAGCAATGCCTGCTGCACGCCCTCGCCCGAGACGTCGCGGGTGATCGAGGGGTTGTCGGACTTGCGCGAAATCTTGTCAATCTCGTCGATGTAGACGATGCCGCGCTGGGCCTTCTCGACTTCGTAGTTGCAGCTTTGCAGCAGCTTCTGGATGATGTTCTCGACGTCTTCACCGACATAGCCGGCTTCGGTCAGCGTGGTCGCGTCGGCGATCACGAAGGGGACGTTGAGCATGCGCGCCAGGGTCTGGGCCAGCAGGGTCTTGCCGGAGCCGGTCGGGCCGACGAGCAGGATGTTGCTCTTGGCCAGTTCGACGTCGTCCTTCTTGCCCAGGTGCTTGAGGCGCTTATAGTGGTTGTAAACAGCAACAGACAGGATGCGCTTGGCTGTTTGCTGGCCGATCACGTACTGGTCGAGCAGCTCGGTGATTTCGTGAGGCGTCGGCAGATCGGACTTGGCGCCCGCCACCGTTTCGACGTTCGAGGTCTCGTCGCGGATGATGTCGTTGCACAGGTCGATGCATTCATCGCAGATGAACACCGACGGTCCCGCGATCAGCTTCTTGACTTCGTGCTGGCTCTTTCCGCAGAACGAGCAGTACAGAAGTTTTTCGCCGCTGGAGGATTTTTTGTCAGACATGGGGCAGGATAATTGAAAGTGACTCGCTAATAAGTTGCTTGAATATAACGCTAATACGAGCACGCAACAAGTGCGCACACGAACATGCTACCCGAAATAAAAACGAAACGCCCGAACGACTGTCGCCCGGGCGTTTTTTGGCAACACCTTGGTTGCGTCGCGACGAGGCTTAGGCGCGGTTGGTCAGCACGCGGTCGATCATGCCGTATTCCACGGCCTCTTCCGCCGACATGAAGCGGTCGCGGTCGGTGTCGCGGTGAATCTGCTCGATGCTCTGGCCCGTGTTCTCGGACATGATGCGGGCCAGGCGCTCGCGCAGGTACAGGATTTCCTTAGCCTGGATCTCGATGTCCGAGGCCATGCCCTGCGAACCGCCGGATGGCTGGTGGATCATCACGCGCGAGTTCGGCAGCGAGAAACGCTTGCCCTTGGCGCCGGCAGCCAGCAGGAAGGCGCCCATCGAGGCGGCCAGGCCGGTACACAGGGTGGAGACGTCCGGCTTGATGAAGTTCATCGTGTCAAAGATCGCCAGGCCCGCCGAGACGGAACCGCCCGGCGAGTTGATGTACAGCGAAATATCCTTGTCCGGATTCTCGCTCTCCAGGAACAGCATCTGGGCCACGATGAGGTTGGCCATCTGGTCGTTGACAGGGCCGACCAGGAAAATCACACG
Organism: Telluria sp. ZB4P34; assembly: GCF_059686055.1. Classification (NCBI taxonomy): domain Bacteria; kingdom Pseudomonadati; phylum Pseudomonadota; class Betaproteobacteria; order Burkholderiales; family Oxalobacteraceae; genus Telluria; species Telluria sp. ZB4P34. The sequence goes on from NZ_JCASIF010000004.1 coordinate 250,666, forward strand.
TTCCTTGAGGAGGCGCGAATAGATGTCATAGGCGCGCTCGCCGCGGCCACTCTGCTCGACCACCATCGGCACGAGGCCGAGGGCTTGGGTATCCAATGCCGGATTACGAATCATACCTGTCTCGTTCCTTGTAAAAAGGGGTTCAGAAAGCCCATCTTAGCAAAACTGCGTGGTTTTCACAGACACGTAGGGTGGGCAGCTTCGCTGCCCACGCGGTGATCGCTGTCGGCTCCGTCATCGCGCACGATGATCATGCTGCCAACTATCGCCGCGTGGGCGGGAAACCCGCCCACCCTACGAACAACCAACACCCTTGCGGATCGGGTTGCTGTTAACCCTGCGGGTTCGCACCCATCAGTTCATCGAAAGCGATCGTCTTGGTGCTGACCTTCGCCTTGCCGAGGACATAGTTAACGACGTTTTCTTCCAAAACAAGTGCTTCCACTTCGGCCAGGCGGCGGCGGTCGCTGTAATAGTACTTCAGGACTTCTTTCGGATCTTCGTAACTTTGCGAGAAGTCTTCGATCTGGGCTTTGACCTGTTCCTGGGTTGCCTGCAAATTATTATCCGAAACCAATTGCGACAGGATCAGACCCAGGCGCACGCGGCGCTCGGCCTTGTCGGCGAACATCTCGGACGGGAAAGGCATCGCCTTGACGTCCATGCCACGCTGCATCATGTCCTGGCGGGTCATTTCGGCCAGGCGCTCCGAATCCTGCTGAATCATGGCCTTCGGCACTTCCAGGTCGGTGGCCTTGACCAGGGCGTCCATCACGGCTTCCTTGTTGCGGGCCTTGATGCGGGCGTTGACTTCACGCTCCAGGTTGGTCTTGATGTCGGCGCGCATCTTCTCGACCGAGCCGTCTTCGATGCCCAGCGAACGCGCGAACTCGGCGTCGACTTCCGGCATGTGGGCCCATTCGAGCTTGTTCAGGGTGATGGTGAACTCGGCGGTCTTGCCGGCCACATCCTTGCCGTGGTAATCCTCGGGGAAGGCCAGCGGGAAGCTCTTGCTCTCGCCAACTTTCAGGCCGACGGTGGCGGCCTCGAATTCCGGCAGCATGCGGCCTTCGCCCAGCACGAAGGCGTAGTTCTCGGCCTTGCCGCCAGCGAACTCTTCACCGTCGATCTTGCCGACGAAGTCGACGGTCACGCGGTCGCCGTTGGCGGCCACGGCTTCGCCGCCGCTGCCGTGCTCGCCCTCTTCACCCTTGGTGTGGTAGTGCACGCGCTGCTTGCGCAGGATGTCGATGGTCTTGTCGATCTCGGCGTCGCTCACGTCGGCGCCGACGGTTTCGATTTCCACGCCAGCCAGGTCGCCGAGCACGACGTCCGGATAGACTTCGAAAGTCGCGTCGAAAGCCAGCATGCCTTCCGGCGCGTCTTGTTTCGGTTCGATTTTCGGGAAGCCGGCAACACGCAGCTGGTTCTCGTTGGCGGCGTCGTTGAACGCGCGGCCGACTCGGTCGTTCAGCACGTCCGATTCGATCTGGTAGCCGTATTGCGCTGCGACCATCTTGAGCGGCACCTTGCCCGGGCGGAAGCCCGGGGCCTTTGCCGTCTTGGCCTGCTTCTTGAGGCGCTTTTCGACCTCGCTACGGACGTCAGCTACCGGAAAAGTGATCGTCAAGCGACGCTCGAGTTTACCCAGGGTTTCGACTGCAGTTGCCATTATAAAAATCGTCCAAAAAAATAATTATTCGTGGTGCGAGGAGGGGGACTCGAACCCCCACACCATTGCTGGCGTCAGGACCTAAACCTGGTGCGTCTACCAATTTCGCCATCCTCGCGGAAGGATTGCATTTTTGCCACAAAAACAAAGGGCGCCCGACAGTGAAACCGGCCGCCCTGCACTCCTCTGTTTAGGGGCTACAACTTCAATCGAATATTTTACTGGATTTTCTGTCACTATTGGGCGTTTTTTGCTAGGCGTGCGGGGGTTGGAGCTCATCTATATAGGACGACGTGAGCTCAGCCATATCCAAAAGTCGGCTGGGTGCGCGGTCGGCAAAGCCGACCGCGCGTTCCAATCACGTCAGCGGCGACGCGCCTTTTTCGCCCACAGGCTTTTTTACCCGGAACCACGCCGCATACAGTGCTGGCAGGAACAGCAGCGTGAGCGCCGTCGCCACCAGCAGGCCGCCCATGATCGCCACGGCCATGGGGCCCCAGAACACGGAGCGCGACAGCGGGATCATTGCCAGCGCCGCGGCGGCCGCCGTCAGCAGGATCGGCCGGCAGCGCCGCACCGCCGCTTCGACGATCGCATCCCAGGGCTCGGCACCGGCAGAGATGTCCTGCTCGATCTGGTCGACCAGGATCACCGAATTGCGGATGATCATGCCGAACAGCGCGATCACGCCCAGGTTGGCCACGAAGCCGAACGGGCGGTCGAACACGAGCAAGGCCATCGCCGCGCCGGCGATCCCGAGCGGACCGGTGAGGAAGACCAGCAGCGAACGCGAGAAGCTGTGCAGTTGCAGCATCAGGAGCGTGAAGACGATGAACAGCACCAGGGGCACGTTGGCCATGATCGAGGCTTCCGCATCGGAACTGTCGGCCGCCGCGCCTTCCACGCTCACCTGGTAGCCGGCCGGCAGCTCCGCGCGGATGCCGGCAAGCTTCGCGTCGACCTGCGCGGTGACGGTCGGCCCCTGGATGCCGGCCACCACGTCGGACTGCACCATGATCGCCCACTCGCGCCCCTCGCGCCATACCACGCCCGGCTCCCACACGAAGCCGATACGCGCCACCTGCCCGATCGGCACCGCACGGCCGCCCGCGGTCGGCACCAGCGCCTCCGACAGGCGCGTGATGGTCGCGCGCTCCTCCAGGGGCTGGCGCACCACGATGTCGATCAGGCGGTTGGTCTCGCGGAACTGGCCGATCGGCGTACCGGTCAGGGTCGTATTGACGACGCGGCGCACCGCCTGCGAGCTCACGCCGAGCGCGCGCAGCTTGTCCTGGTCGAGGTCGAGGCGCAGCACCTTCACCGCTTCGTTCCAGTTGTCGTTGACGCCCACGGTGTTCGGGTTGGCGCGCATGATCTCCTTGACCCGGTCGGCCACGCCGCGCACGATGCCGATGTCGGGCCCCACCACCTGGAACTGCACGGGGTACGCCACCGGCGGCCCATTCGGCAGCAATTTCACGCGTCCGCGCACCTCGGGAAAGCCGGTGCGGAAGGCCTCTTCGATTGTCAGGCGCAGGCGTTCGCGCGCCGCGGCGTCCGCGGGCAGCACGACCAGCTGCGCCACGTTCGACTGCGGGAAGATCTGGTCGAGCGGCAGGTAGAAGCGCGGGCTGCCGGTGCCGACGTAGCTGGTCACGCTCTGCACGCCCGGCTGCCGGTCCAGGAAGGCCTCGAAGCGCTCCACCACGGCTTCGTTGGCCGCGAAGCTGGTGCCTTCCGGCGACCACATCTCGATCATCAGCTCGGGACGGCTCGAATCGGGAAAGAACTGCTTCTCGATGAACTTGAAGCCGAATACGCCGAGTGCGAACACGCCCAGGCTCAAGGCGATGGTGGTCTTGCGCCACGTCACGCACCAGTGCACCACGCGGCGAAAGCGTTCGTAGGCCGGACTGTCGAACACGTCGTGCGAGGATTCGCCCTGGGCATGCGGCTTCACCCTCAAGAGCACGTAGCCGATATAGGGGGTGAACACCACCGCCGCCACCCACGAAATCAGGAGCGCCAGCGCATTCACCGAGAACATCGTGAAGGTGTATTCGCCGGCCGCCGACTTGGCCAGGCCGATCGGCAGGAAGCCCGCCGCCGTGATCAGGGTGCCGGTCAGCATCGGCATCGCCGTGGAGGTGTAGGCGAAGGTAGCCGCCTCGAAGCGCGACATTCCTTCTTCCATCTTGCGCACCATCATCTCGACCGCAATGATGGCGTCGTCCACCAGCAGGCCGAGCGCGATGATCAGGGCGCCGAGCGAGATCTTGTGCAGCGAAATGTCGAGCAGCCGCATGAACAGGAAGGTAATCGCCAGCACCAGCGGAATCGTCAGGGCCACCACCAGTCCGGGGCGCACGTCGATGCGCAGCTTCGGCTTGGTGTGCAGGCCGAGCGCGATGAAGGACACCGCCAGCACGATGATCACGGCTTCGACCAGCACCTTGATGAATTCGTCGACCGAAGCGGTGACGGCGGCAGGCTGGTTGCTCACGCGTTCCAGTTCGATCCCGACCGGCAGCTGCGCGCGGATGCGCGTCACGGTCTCGTCCAGGCCCTCGCCCAGCCGGATGATGTTCCCGCCCTTTTCCATCGACACGCCCAGGCCGATCACCTCCTTGCCGTTGAAGCGCATCTTGTCCTTGGGCGGGTCCTGGTAGCCGCGCTTGACTTGCGCGAAGTCGCCCAGCCGGAAGGTGGTGGCGCCGGCGCGCAGCTGGAGGTTCTCCAGCTGCTCGGGAGTCTTGATCGCGCCGCTGACCCGCACCTGCAGGTTGTCCAGCGGCGTCACCAGCACGCCGCTGGCTTCCACCCCGTTCTGGGTGGCGATCTGGCTGACGATCTGCTCGAAGGGCACGCCCAGCTGGGCGAACTGCTTGCTCGAGAACTCGATGTAGAGCTTTTCCTGCTGTACGCCGAACTGCTCGACCTTGGCAACCAGCGGCACCTTCAGGAGCTGCTGGCGCACGAAGTCGGCGTAGTCGCGCACCTCGGCCTGGGTGAAGCCGTCGCCCGAGAGCGCGAAGATGGAGCCGTAGGTGTCGCCGAACTCGTCGTTGAAGAAGGGGCCGATCACGCCCTGCGGCAAGCTCGCCGCCATGTCGCCGATTTTCTTGCGCACCTGGTACCAGGCCGGCGCGGTATCATGTGGCGGAGTCGATTCGCGCAGCTCGAGGATGATGGTGGTCTCGCCCGGCTTGGAAAAGCTGCGGATGCGGTCGATATAGGGAGTTTCCTGGAGCTTCCGCTCGAGCGGGTCGGCCACCTGCTCGGCCATCTGCACGGCGGTGGCGCCCGGCCACACGGCGCTGACCACCATGGCGCGGAAGGTGAAGGGCGGATCTTCATCCTGGCCCAGCTGCTGGTAGCTCAGGATGCCACCGATCAGCAGCGCCGCGATCAGGTAGCGCGTGAGCGGAATGTGTTCCAGCGCCCAGCGCGAGAGGTTGAAACTGCGATTGAAACCCTTCATGGGCGCGCTCCCTGCGCTGCGCCGCCCACTGCGGCGGCCTCGGTATCGCCGCGGCGCGCCACGTCGGCCGCCAGGATGCGCACCTTCTGGCCGGGTTTCAGCAGGTGCACGCCGGCCGTGACGACGGCCTGCCCGGCCTGCACGCCGCCGCCGAGCAGGATGTCGTTACCCGCTTGTCCCGCCACCTGCACGCGGCGCAGCTGCACCGCGCCGTTTTCCACGACCCAGACGCTGGTCGCGCCCTTGTCCTGCACCAGGGCGCTGAGCGGCACCCGCAAGGCCGCCGCATGCGCGCGGCCGGTCGCCATCTCCACGGTCGCCGTCATGCCCAGGCGGACCTCGGGGCGGGCCGGAATCGCGATCTTGACCATGTAGGTGCGCGTGGCCGGATCGGCCACGGGGGAAATCTCGCGGATCTTGCCCGGGAACGCTTCACCGGGATTGGCCCACAGGCGCACGCGCACCTCTCCGCCCTGGCGCAGCTGCCCGACCCGGTCTTCGGGAATGCCGATCACCACCTCCTTCTGGTCGGTGCGCGCCACCCGCACCACCGGGGCGCCGGCCGCCACCACCTGGCCGACCTCGGCATCGACCGCCGTCACCACGCCGTCGGTGTCGGAGGCCAGGTTCGCATAGCCGGCCTGGTTCGCCTGCCCGCGCAGGGCCGCGCGCGCCGCGTCGACCCGGGCCTGGGCCGCCCGCAGGGCCGCCTGCCTGGCATCGAGCACCGCCTGGCTGACGAAGCTGCGGGCGCGCAGCTCCTGGTGGCGCTTGAAGTCCGCCTCCGCCAGGTCGCGCTCGGTTTCGGCGGCGCGCAGGCTGGCGCGCGACCCGGCTTCGGCCAGGCGCAGGTCTTGCGGGTCGAGGCGCATCAGCACCTGGCCGTCGCTCACCAGCGCGCCGACGTCCACCCTGCGCTCGACGATCTTGCCGCCCACGCGAAAGCCCAGGCGCGATTCGTAGCGCGGCCGCACGTCGCCGGAAAACTCGACGCGCTCGGCACCGCCGCCAGCGGCGAGCTGGATCACGCGCACCGGGCGCACGTCCTCCACCTTGGGGGCGGGCTGGTCGCAGCCGGCCAGGACGAGAAACACCAGCGGAACGAGCAGCGACGCCAGCGCGTCGGGGCGGAAGGGGCGGAGCGGGAACATGGCGGACACGTGGAATCCTCGTGGTGAATAGCCCTGAAGGCCTAGACGTTAGGGCATTTGTAATTGAGCAATTATAATCAGGGAAACAGCCTAGATTTAGAGTCAACAGTCAACTATGCCCGTCGAGCATTACGAGAACTTTCCGGTAGCCTCCTTTCTGCTGCCGCGCCGCCTGGTCCCGGCCGTCGAAGCCATCTACGCCTTTGCGCGCAGCGCCGACGACATCGCCGACGAAGGCGATGCCGCCCCGCCCGAGCGCCTGGCGGAACTGGCGCGCTACGGGCGCGAGCTGGAGCTGATCGAGCGCGGCGGCGTTCCGGCCGACCCGCTGTTCGCGCGCCTGGCCGGCGTCGTCCAGGAGTTTCGGCTGCCGGTCGCGCCCATGCACGACCTGCTGTCGGCCTTTCGCCAGGACGTGTCGACCCACCGCTACGCCGATTACACCCTACTGCTCGACTATTGCAGGCGCTCGGCCAACCCGGTCGGGCGCCTGATGCTGGAACTGTACGACGCCGTGGACGAGCGCAACCTGCGCGATTCGGACGCGATCTGCACGTCGCTGCAGCTCATCAACTTCTGGCAGGACGTGGCGATCGACCTGGCCAAGGGCCGGATCTACCTGCCGCTGGAAGACCTGGAGCGCCACGGCGTGAGCGAAGCCGACCTGGCCGGCAGCCCGTCGAGTCCCAACTGGCGCACACTGATGCGCTTCGAGGTCGAGCGCGCGCGCGCCTTGATGCTCAGTGGCGCGCCGCTGGTGCGGCGCCTGCCGGGCCGGATCGGCTGGGAACTGCGCTTGATGGTACAGGGCGGCCTGCGCATCCTGGAAGCCATCGAGCGCGCCGACTACGACGTGTTCCGCCGCCGCCCGACCCTGGCGCCGGCCGACTGGATCGTGGTCGGATGGCGCGCGCTGCGCATGTGAGACCTACCCACGCTGCGTAATCCGTAGGGTGGTCGGCTATGCCGACAGCGCGTGCAACTGGCAGGTGAGCTGCGACGGTGCATGCCGGAGTCGAACGCGCGGTCGGCCAAGCCGACCACCCTACGACAGCAGGACTCCTCGCCTCCCTGCCCCCGCATCGGCTAAGATAGCGGATTCGCACCGCATAACAACAGCAAACAGCAATCAATACATGTCCCCCGACGAATACTGCCAGCAAAAGACGGTCCAGAGCGGCTCCAGCTTCTACTACAGCTTCCTGTTCCTGCCGCCCGAGCGGCGGCGCGCGATCACCGCCCTGTACGCCTTCTGCCGCGAGGTGGACGACACCGTTGACGAGACCTCGGACACTTCCGTGGCGCGCATCAAGCTGGCCTGGTGGCGCACCGAGGTGTCGACCATGTACAAGGGCGCGCCGACCCACCCGGTGACCCAGGCGCTGCAGCCGCATGTCGCCGCCTACAAGCTGGAAGAACAGCACCTGCAGGCGATCATCGACGGCATGGAGATGGACCTGGACCAGAGCCGCTACCTGGACTATGCCGGCCTGCAGAAATACTGCTGGCGGGTGGCCGGCGTGGTCGGCATCCTGTCGGCCAGCATTTTCGGCTATACGCGTCCGGAGACCCTGGCCTATGCCGAAAAGCTCGGCCTGGCCTTCCAGCTCACCAACATCATCCGCGACGTCGGCGACGATGCGCGCAAGGGCCGCATCTACATCCCGGTGAACGAGCTGCAGCAGTTCAACGTGACGGCAAGCGACATCCTCAACTTCCGCCACAGCGAGAAGTTCGAGGCACTGATGGCGTTCCAGAACGAGCGCGCCCAGCGCGCCTACGACGAGGCCCTCGGCCTGCTGCCGAAGGAAGACCGGCGCGCCCAGCGTCCCGGCCTGATGATGGCGGCCATCTACCGCACCCTGCTCGACGAAATCGCCCGCGACAAATTCCAGGTGCTGAACCAGCGCATCTCGCTCACGCCGCTGCGCAAGCTGTGGCTGGCCTGGAAGACCTATGTCCGCACCTAGCGGCGGCCTGAACGTCGCCGTGGTCGGCGGCGGCTGGGCCGGCTGCGCCGCCGCCGTGGAACTTGCCAGGGAAGGCGCCCGCGTCACACTGATGGAGGCCGCACGCAGCCTCGGCGGCCGTGCACGCGGCGTAGAAGTCCAGGGCCGGATGCTCGACAATGGCCAGCACATCCTGCTGGGCGCCTACCGGGAAACCCTGCGGCAGATGGCGTTGGTCGGCGTCGACCCGGAGCAGGCCCTGCTGCGCCTGCCGGTGCAGATGCGCTACCCGGATGCGCCTGCCGACGGCAGCGGCGGCATGGATTTCGTGGCTCCGCGCTGGCCGGCGCCGCTGCACCTGGCCGGCGCGCTGGTGCGCGCCAGGGGACTTGCGCGCGCGGACAAGCTGGCGCTGACCCGCTTCACCACCGCCGCGCGCTGGATGGGCTGGATCCTGTACCAGGACTGCACGGTGGACGAACTGCTCGAACGCTTCGACCAGACGCCGCGCCTGAAGCGCCTGCTCTGGCACCCGCTGTGCATCGCCGCCCTCAACACCCCACCCTCGCGCGCCTCGGCCAAGGTGTTCCTGGCCGTGCTGCGCGACAGCCTCGGTGCCAGCCGGCGCGCCGCCTCCGACATGCTGCTGCCCCGGGTCGACATGGGCGCCCTGTTCCCGCAGGCGGCCGGCCGTTTCCTCGAGCAGCACGGCGGGGCGGTGCGCACCGCGGCCAGGGTGTCCGCAGTCTCTCCCTGCGCGGATGGCTGGCAGCTCACCCTGGACGGACGCACGGAAGCCTTCGATGCGGTGGTGCTGGCCACGCCGGCCGCGCAGGCGGGCGCCCTGCTCGCCCCGCACGCGCCGGAACTGGCGCAGCAGCTCTCCGCCCTCACCTACGAGCCGATCGCCACCTGCTACCTGCAATACGAGCCGTCCGTGCGGCTCGCCCTGCCCTTCTACGCCCTGCTGGACGAACCGGCCCGGGGCCGCTGGGGCCAGTTCGCCTTCGACCGCGGCCGGCTCGATGCGGCCCAGCCGGGTTTGCTGGCCGTGGTGGTCAGCGCCGCCGGCGACGCTGCAGGGCTCGACCAGGACGCGCTGGCGCAATCCATCGCGGCCCAGCTGGCGCAGGACCTGCGGCGCCCGGAGCTGGCCGCGCCCCATTGGTCGCGCGTGATCACCGAGAAACGCGCCACCTTCTCCTGCATCCCGGATTTGCTGCGGCCAGGCAATGAAACAGGGCTGCAGGACCTGGTGCTGGCCGGCGACTACACCGCCAGCGACTATCCGGCCACGCTGGAGACGGCCGTGCGTAGCGGTGTTTCCGCTGCGATGCTTATCCGTGCCTACAGCACCCTGCCCCGCGAAAAGCGCAGCCTGTCGCACGGCGATGGCCCGGGGGCGCCGGCCTCCGTAAGCTAGCATCATCGAAACACGTCTAGCGGAAACGCCACTATGAACAAGTTCCAACTCGGATTGCGTACCCTTGCCCTGCTGGCCCTGGTGGCCGCGAGCACGGCCGTGCTGGTGCAGCCCGAACTCATCGGCGGCTCGTCGCCCCTTACCGCGCTGGCGATCGGTTCGATCCCGGTCGTCGGCCACCCCTGAACGAAGGATCCATCAGCTCATGGGCAAACTGGAATATCTCGACGCGCTCAAGCGGGCCATGGCGGGCCTGCCGCCGGAGACGCAGGCCAGGACCCTGGCCTGGTACGAGCAGCGCTTCGTCGACGGCGTGGCGCTCGGCCGCAGCGAGGAAAGCATCGCCGACGAACTGGGCGACCCGCGCAAGGTGGCCGTCACGCTGCGCGCCAGCGCCCACATGGAGGCCTTCAAGGAAAAGAAGACCCCGGCCAACGCGCTGCGCATGGTGGTGGCCGGCGCCGGACTGCTGGTGTTCAACCTGTTCATGGCGATCCCGGCCGCCGTGTATGCCTCGCTGCTGGTCGCGATCTACGGCGCGGCGCTGGGCTTCTACGTGTCGGGCATCGCGATCACTGCCAGCGGCCTGGCCGGCGCCAATGAACTGGTGCTGAACAATCCGCTGCACCGTATCGAAGTCATGGAAAACGGCGGGCGCCGCGAAACCCGGGTCGACAAGCGCACCCGCGTCTCGATCGGCGAGCACGGCATCCACGTGTATGACGACGAGGCGCCCGGGCCGGACGCTTCCGAAGCCGGGCCCGACGAGGAAGGCAAGTCGGCCGCCGTCGTGCGCCGCGCCGAGGAGGTGGCCGGCAGCGGCATCCAGATCAGCACCGACATGGATGGCGATTCGCGCACCACCCAGACTTTCCTGGGCCTGGCGATGGTGCTGGGCGGGATCCTGCTGTTCCTGCTGTCGCTGGTCATCACCAAGTACACGTTCATCGGCCTGAGGCGCTATATCAGGATGAACCTGTCGCTCTTGAAAGGGGCCTGAGCATGCGCGGATTGCTCAAAGTCGGATTCAGCCTGCTGATGCTGGCCTTCGTGCTGATCGGCCTGAGTTACGGCATGCTGCGCGCCAATGGCGTGGCGACGGCCGCCGAAGGGCGCCAGGTGACGAGCGAGACCCGCCCGATCCAGGCCGGTGTCAAGGCCGTGGACCTGGAAGGCCCGATCGACCTGCGGGTGCGCTACGGCGCCACGCCGTCGCTGCAGGTGCGCGGCGAATCGCGCCTGCTCGCCAACGTCGACGTGAGCCAGGACGGCGAGGTCCTGCACATCGGCATTCGCGGCATGGTGCTGCGCCACCGCCATCCGATCGAGGTCGACCTGGTGCTCCCGGCCCTGGACAGCGTCACGATCAACGGGCGCGGCGACAGCAGCATCAACGGTTTCTCGGGCGAGCGCATCGAAGTGCGCATGGAAGGTTCGGGCAGCCTGCGCTTCAACGGGCGCTTCCGCCAGGTGGACGCGGCCCTGAGCGGCAGCGGTGAACTCGACCTCAACCCGGGCGGCGAGATCGAACGCTGCGACGCGGCGCTGACCGGCTCGGGCGACCTGACCATCGTCGGCGGCGCCCGGGAGCTGCATGCCAGCGCCAGCGGCTCCGGGCGGCTCGATGCGCAGCACCTGCGGGCCGAGACGGTGCAGGTGAGCCAGTCCGGTTCCGGCAAGAGCACGGTGCATGCAAGCCGGCGCGTCGACGCCTCGATCTCGGGCAGCGGCAACATCGAGGTAGTTGGCAACCCGGCCGAGCGCAGCGTGAGCCGCACCGGCAGCGGCGCGGTTACGTTCTCGGACTAGACCGCGCGAGCCAGTCCAGCGCGTCGCGGCCCGCGGCGCGGCCGCTGCCGAAGCAGGCGGTGAGCAGGTAGCCGCCGGTCGGCGCTTCCCAATCGACCATTTCCCCCGCCACGAACACCCCGGGCAGTGCGCGCAGCATCGCGCTGCCCGGCGCCAGGGCCTCGAAGCGCACCCCGCCGGCGCTGCTGATCGCCTCGATGATCGGGCGCGTGCGCCGCAGCACGACGGGCAGCGCCTTGAGCGCCGCCGCCAACCGGTCCGGGTCGGCATGGACCTCCTTCGACAGGCATTCGTGCAGCAGGCCCGCCTTGACGCCCTTGATTCCCAGCCGGCCCTGCAGGTGGCTCGACATCGAACGCGAGCCGCGCGGTCGCGCCACCTCCTGCGAAACGCGCGCCGCGTCCAGGTCCGGCAGCAGGTCGAGCCAGATGGTGGCGCTGCCATCTGCGAGCAGCTGGTCGCGCACGGGCGCGGACAGCGCATACACCAGGCTGCCCTCGATGCCGGTCGCGGTGACGACGAACTGGCCCTGGCGCCTGTGCATGGCGCCATCGCTGCCGCGCCAGCCGATCGCCACGGTGGTAAGCGGCGCGCCCGCATACTTCTCACTGAAAAACGGGCTCCAGTCGACGTCGAAGCCGCAGTTCGCGGGCTTGAGCGGCGCCACCTCGACCCCGCGCCCGGCCAGCAGCGCCGCCCAGGCGCCGTCCGAGCCGAGCCGCGGCCAGCTGGCGCCGCCCAGGGCCAGCACGGTGGCCTGCGCGCCAGCCAGCACCTCGCCCTCCGGCGTCGCGAAGCGCAAGCGGCCGTCCTGCCAGCCGGTCCAGCGGTGCCGCATGTGGAAGCGCACGCCCGCGTCGCGCAGGCGGTGCAGCCAGGCGCGCAGCAGCGGGGCGGCCTTCATGTCGGCCGGGAACACCCGGCCCGAGCTGCCCACGAAGCTGTCGATGCCGAGTCCGTGGATCCAGGCGCGCACCTCCTGCGGACCGAAGCCGGCCAGCCAGGGCGCCACCTGTTCCCTGCGGCTGCCGTAGCGGCCCGCGAAGTCGTCGATCGGCTCGGAATGGGTGATGTTCATGCCGCCCTTCCCGGCCAGCAGGAACTTGCGCGCCACCGAGGGCATGGCATCGTAGACGTACACCTCGGCCCCGCCCGCGGCGAGGGTTTCGGCCGCCATCAGGCCGGCGGGGCCGCCGCCGATCACGGCGACGCGGTGTGGGTTGCTGGACGGGACGGTCATCGGGAGTTCTGGCACGCTGCGGACGGGAGGAGCGAGATTGTAGTCGAGATTGTCCCCCTGTTGGCGAGCGCCGGTCGACATGTAAAGGAAGCTTGACATCACCTCCCGTCTCGCCTACGATGTAAAGCATACTTTACTTTACGGAGGGTGTCATGCACGAAAAACGGGTCGGCAGGAAGTACCTTCGCGAGCTGATGGCCTCGCTGGCGCTGTACGCTGTGCTGCTGATCGCCGCCATCCGCTGGGGCCGGCCGATGGACGACGGCCTGGCGCGCACCCTGGTGCTGCTGTCGCCCATGATCGGCTTTTTCGCGGCCCTGTGGGTGATCGCGCGCCACGTCGGCCGCATCGACGAATACCTGCGCCTGCGCCTGCTGGAGAACGTCGCACTGGCCGCCGCCATCACGGCCGGCCTCACCTTCAGCTACGGTTTCCTCGAGACCGCCGGCTATCCGAAGCTGTCGATGTTCATCGTCTGGTGCGTGCTGTGCGGCGCCACCATCGTCGTGCAAGTGCTGCGCAAGCTGCTCGACCGATGAACAACCGCATCAAAGCCCTGCGCGCCGAGCGCGGATGGAGCCAGGCCGAGCTGGCCGACATGCTCGACGTGTCGCGCCAGAGCGTGAACGCGATCGAGACCGGCCGCTACGACCCGAGCCTGCCGCTGGCCTTCTCCATCGCCCGGCTGTTCGGGCTCCCCATCGAATCCATCTTCACCCCAGACCAGGAGTCAGCATGAAAGCATCCCCCTTGTTCGCCGCCCTGCTCGGTGTCGCCTGCGCCACCTTTGCCCCCACCTTCGCCGCGGCCTTCGAGGACGCGGTCACCACGGGCGCCGTCCAGACCTCGCAAGCGGCGGCGCCGCCCAACCGCTTCGCCGCCAGCGCGGCCCCGGCCGAGCGCTTCGAGATCAGGGGCATGCTGGTCGAGCGCCACGGCGGCGGCCCGCGCCCGCTGATCCTGGTGCCGGGCCTGGCGACAGGCGGCTGGGTATGGCAGCAGATGGTGCGCGATTTCGCGCCCCGCCACACGGTCTACGTCGTGACCATGCCCGGCTTCGACGGCCGTCCAGCGGTGCCGGGTGACCCGTTCGAGGCCGGTCGCGCGGCGCTGGCCGAACTGGTCGCGGCGCGCAAGCTGGTCAAGCCGGTCGTCATCGGCCACAGCCTGGGCGGCGCCCTGGCCATCGCGCTGGCGCAGGACCTGAAGGACCGGATCGGCGGCGTGGTCAGCATCGACGGCCTGCCGGTCATGCCGCGCACCGAGGACACGCCGCCCGAGGCACGCGCCGCGATGGCCGAGGCCATGCGCCAGCGGATGGCCGCCACGGACGCGCCGGCCTTCGCCGCCCAGCAGCGGCAATACATGCGCGGCATCGGCATGGTGGACATGGGCAAGGCGGACGACGCCGCACTGCTTACCGCGCGCAGCGACCCGACGGCGGTGGCGGCCTGGGTGGGCGCCGTGCTGGCGCGCGACCTGCGACCTGGCCTGTCCGGCATCCGCGCCCCGGTGCTGGTGCTCGCGCCCTACTACGCGCCCGACGCCATGTTCCAGAACAACGTGAGCGCGCAAGACAAGCTGGCGTATTATCGGGAGCTGATGGCCGGCACCCCGCGCCTGGAGGTCGAAGCCATCGACAAGGCGCGCCACTTCGCGATGATCGACCAGCCTGAAGCCGTGGCCGACGCCGTGCGCCGTTTCCTCACCCGCTTGTAAACTCGGGAGCCTGCAATGACAAAGCTGATCTATTGGACCGGACAGTACCTGCTGGCGGCGAGCTCGATGTTCGCCCTGCTGGTGTCCGTCGACGTGTTCCTGCGCGGCGAGGCCTTCGGCACCGGCTGGCGCGAATCGCTGGCCTGGTCGGTGGTGGCGGCCGCGATCTTCATCGGCTCGCGCTATTACCGCGCCGAGCGCGGCGCCCGATGCGCGATGTGCAGCCATCCAAACTCGACGCCGAAGCGCTGATTTTCCCCATCTTCCAGGTGCATCGAGGCGGTCCGGGGCCGGCGCCGTCATCCTGCCGCCTCGCCAGGTGTATGTATTGGCTCTGTTAGCGTTAACTATTGATGATCCCGATCGCAATACGCAGCAATTGCTTTGCGGTACTCACCCGGCTGCCATCGAGCGCGCGGCGCCAGCCCAGGTAGTTGGGCAAGTAACGCGAGGCCACGCCCCGAAACCGGCTCAGCCATTGCCGGAAGCGATGGTGATAGCTGTTCACGTTCTGTACGTGGATGGCAGCAGCAGCGCCCCGGCGCACCCGCACGCCGGCGCGCAGGTTGACGGCCTCATGCGCGATGCCATGCTTGCGGGCGAAGCTGCGGTACGCCGCATGCGCGTCGCTGACCAGGAGCACTTGCCGATCCAGCCTGGGCAGCAGGTGGCGTTCCAGCTGCAGCGCCGTCAGTGCGCCGCGGCCCGTTACAGCGTCGACGGTCTGTCCGCTACGGTCTCTTGCCACCAATATGCAGTCGAGCTCGCGTGAAATACCGCGCCTGCCCGCCTTGCCGCCGCGTTTGCGCGCTGGCCGGTCCAGCTTGCGCGAACCCTTCTGCGATTCCAGCAAGAACATTTCATCGGCCTCGACGATGCCGTTGAGCTGCCGGGGCTGGTCGTCCCGGGGCCGCTGCAGGAAGCGATGGCGCCAGCGAAAGGCGGTGTTGGGGTGCACGCCGACCTGGCGGGCGCTTGCCCGCACCGACTTCGATTCGAGCATGGCGCCCAGGTAATCCAGCCATTTATCGCGCAGCCGCAGCCGCGCCAGCGGTGTACCGCTCAGGTCGTTGAACGTGCGGCCGCAGGCGCGGCAGCGGTAGCGCTGCAGGCCGTTGGCCTGGCCATGCCGGTGGTATCGGTCACAGGCGCAACTTGGACAGCGCCGGGCGGTGGCGCCGATCTCGGTGATGAGCGAGATCACCTGATCGAGCCTGGCGGCCGGTTGCAGGGCCGCGAGCGTCTTGAGGCGCTGGGGGACATTCAGCGCAGGGAGTTTGGCAAACCACTTCGTGAACTGAGGCGATCGCATGCTCGTTTCCCGTCTTTCGTGACTGGGGTTCGACAGCGGATTGGCTCAGCAGTTCACTTCTCGTCCATACATAAAGTTGACAGCGCCTATGTATTTGCAATATCTATAAGATTCCGCTTGACAATAGATATGGCAGGAATATTCTTGTACCCGCTATCGGGAACGATGGCTGCCCGCTCGACGAGGCGGCCACGATTCCCATGGCGTCCGTTTCAACATCTTGGAGGATGTGTATGTCGGTAATGAACAGGGCAGCGATGTCCCGTAGAACAATGCTGGGCGCGATCGCGTCCAGTCCACTCTGGATGCAGTCCGCATGGGCGCAGCCGAACAATCTAAAGATTTCCCATCAGTTCCCAAGCGGCAGCATTGCCGAAGGCGATTTCCGTGACCGCTTGTGCCGCATGTTCGCGGCCGACGTCGAACGGCGCACCCGCGGCGGCCTCAAGTTCTCGATCTATCCTGCCTCGCGCCTGATGGCCCCGAACGCCCAGTTCGCCGGACTGCGCAGCGGCGCGCTGGACATGGCCCTGGTGCCGCTGTCCTATGCCGGCGCCGAAGCGCCGGAAGCGAACATCGGCCTGATGCCCGGCCTGGTCACCTCCTACGAGCAGGGCTATGGGTGGAAGAATGCGCCGGTGGGACGCGAGTTGACCCGCATCCTGAACGAACAGGGGATGGTGATCGTGAGCTGGATCTGGCAGGCCGGCGGAGTCGCCTCGCGCGGCAAGCCGATCCTGCATCCCGAGGACGTGGCGGGAATGAAGGTGCGCGGCGGCTCGCATGAAATGGACCGCCTCCTGACGGATGCCGGCGCCACGGTGGTCAGCATGCCGTCCAACGAGATCCAGGCCGCGATGCGCGCCGGGACGCTCGACGCCGCGCTGACTTCGTCGACTTCCCTGATTTCCTTCCGCCTGCAGGAATCGGCGCGCGCCCTCACCACGGCGCGCGGCGGCGCCTACTGGTTCATGTTCGAGCCCCTGATGATGTCGCGCACCGTGTTCGACCGCCTCAGCAAGCCGCAGCAGGCCGCCGTGATGGCGGTCGGCGCAAGCCTGGAAAGCTTCGCGCTGAAGGCCGCGCGCACCGACGACGCCAGGGTGGCCGCCCTGTACCGCTCATCGGGCGCGAACGTGGTGGACATGAATGCGGAAGCGCTGCGCAAGTGGCAGGCGGTGGCGCGTACCAACGCCTGGCGCGAATTCGGCGAACGCAACGCCAATTGCGCGAAGCTGCTGGAACTGGCCGAGCAGTCGATCGCGATGACCTGATCGAATGGCTACGCTCATGCGGGCCGGCTGCCCGCATGAGCGCCGGACGTATCAGCCGCCCGTCACCGGTGGAAAGAAAGCCACTTCGGCGCCGTCGGCGACCGGGGTTTGCGGGCCGCACATCACCTGGCCGCAGGCCATGCGCACCGGGCGCTCCAGGCCCAGGGCCTCGGCCCAGGCGCCGCCACGCGCCACCAGCGCCGCACGCACGTCGCCCACGGTCGCGGCGTCCTGCGCCAGCTCGATGCTGTCCTGTCCCATGCCCACCGCTTCGCGCACCGAAGCGAAATACCGCAATATGATTTTCACTCTGCTGTTCCTTCTGTCGTTCAATGCTGCAGTTCGGCGAAGGGAATGAAGCGCACCAGGTCGCCCTGGGCGATCGGCTGGCCAGGCGGATTGTCCACCAGCCCGTCTCCCCACACGGTCGAGGTCAGCACGCCGGACCCCTGGTTCGGGAACAGGTCGAGCCCGCCCGCCGCATTCACCCGCACGCGCAGGAACTCGTTGCGGCGGTCAGCCTTCGGCAAGGTGAAGTCGGCGCGCATCGCATAGCCGCGCGGCTCCACCGGCCCGCTCACGCCTTGCAGGCGCAGCAGGAAGGGCCGCACGAACAGCAGGAAGGTAATGAAGCTGGATACCGGATTGCCGGGCAGGCCGATGAAGTACGCTGCGCCGCCCTCGCGCCGCACCTCGCCGAACGCCAGGGGCTTGCCCGGCTTGACCGCGATCTGCCACATGCCAAGCCGCCCCTCGTGTTCCACCGCCGGCTTGACGTGGTCTTCCTCGCCCACCGACACGCCGCCCGAGGTGATGATCAGGTCATGGTCACGGGCTGCCTCGCGCAGGGTCGCGCGGGTGGCGTCCAGCGAATCCGGCACGATGCCGAAGTCGCTGATCGCGCAGCCGAAGTTTTCCAGCAGGCCGCGCAAGGTGAAGCGGTTCGAATTGTAGATGGCGCCGGGCCCCAGCGGCTCGCCCGGCATGGCCAGCTCGTCGCCGGTAAAGAAGACGGCGACCCGTACCCGGCGCAGCACCGACAATTCGGCCAGACCGACCGATGCGGCCAGGCCCAGTTCCTGGCTGCGCAGGCGCGTGCCCGCGGGCAGGATCACGGCGCCGGCGGCGACGTCCTCGCCGGTGCGGCGGATCCATTCGCCGGCGCGCGGCGCATGGCGCACGGTGACGCTGTCGCCCACCGCTTCGCACTGCTCCTGCATCACGACCGCGTCGGCGCCGGGCGGAATCAGGGCGCCGGTGAAGATGCGGGCCGCGGTGCCCGGCTCGAGCGGCGCTCCGACGCTGCCGGCGGGGATGCGCTGGCTTACCGCCAGGGTCGCGCTGCCGCTCGCGCAATCGAGCGCGCGCACGGCGTAGCCGTCCATCTGCGTATTATCGGCCGAGGGCACGTCGATGCTGGCGTGCTGGTCTTCGGCCAGCACGCGGCCGTTCGCGCCCAGGGTCGGCACGGTCTCGGTTCCCGAGACCGGACGCGCGGCGTCGAGCAGGGAGGAAAGCGCCTCGCGCACGGACAGCATGGGCGGCTTCATCCTACAGCCCCGTGTGCTGGGCGATGGTGGCCTTCATGGCGTCCACGTCCGGGCGCATGACGACGAAGCGCTGCGGCAGCGCTTCGATATCCTCGAAACCGGCAGGCCGCTCGGCGTCCGTGCCCAGTGCTTCCAGGATGGTTTCGTTGAACTTGGCCGCCAGCGCCGTTTCCAGCACGATCATGGGAACACCGGGCTGCAGGTGTTCGCGCGCTACCTTGATGCCGTCCGCCGTATGGGTGTCGATGGTGATGCCGTAGTCGTCCGCCACGTCGCGGATCGTCGCCAGCCGGTCATGGTGGGTCGACTTGCCGGATGCGAAGCCGTACTGTCCCACCAGTTTCCATTCGTCGCCGTCGCTGCCCGGTGCGCCGGACAGGTCGAAGCCGCCGTGGGTATCGACCTTGCGGAACAGCGCATGGGTGCGCTCGGCATCACGGCCCACGAGTTCGTAGACGAAGCGCTCGAAGTTCGAGGCCTTCGAGATGTCCATCGACGGGCTGCTGGTGTGATAGGTCTCGGAAGGCTTGCGCACGCGGTAGCGTCCGCTGCGGAAGAACTCGTCGAGCACGTCGTTCTCGTTAGTGGCGGCGACCAGCCTGTCGATCGGCAGGCCCATCATGCGGGCGATATGGCCGGCGCAGATGTTGCCGAAGTTCCCGGACGGGACGGTGAACGAGACCTTCTGGTCGTTCGCCGTGGTGGCCGCGAGGTAGCCGCGGAAGTAGTACACGACCTGGGCCACCACGCGCGCCCAGTTGATCGAGTTGACCGTGCCGATCTTGTGGCGCGCCTTGAAGGACAGGTCGTTCGACACGGCCTTGACCATGTCCTGGCAGTCGTCGAACACGCCCTCCACCGCGATGTTGAAGATGTTCGGGTCCTGCAGGCTGAACATCTGCGCGGTCTGGAAGGCGCTCATCTTGCCGTGCGGGGACAGCATGAACACGCGCACGCCGCGCTTGCCGCGCATCGCGTATTCCGCAGCGCTGCCGGTGTCGCCCGAGGTGGCCCCGAAGATGTTCAGTTCGTCGTTGTTCCTGGCCAGCGCATACTCGAACAGGTTGCCCAGCAGTTGCATCGCCATGTCCTTGAAGGCCAGGGTCGGGCCGTTCGACAGGGCCTGCAGCACCAGCTTGCCGCCAGGGCCGTCTTCCAGCACCCGCAGCGGCGTGATGTCGGCGCTCGACTCGCCGGCGCGCGCGTTGCGGTACACCTCCGCCGTGTAGGTCTTCGCGCACAGCGCGCGCAGGTCGTGTTCGGGAATATCGGTGGCAAACTTGCGCAGGATTTCGTAGGCCAGGTCGGCATACGACAGCTTGCGCCAGGCGTCGAGTTCCTCGCCCGTGACCTGCGGGTAGTCGGCCGGCAGGTACAGGCCGCCGTCCGGGGCCAGGCCCGCTAGCAGGATGTCGGAAAAACGCTGGGGATTGCGTGCTGCGGACGCGCTGGTCGCGCGGGTGGAGACGTAATGCATACGGTAGGAGATCCGGTTGGGGCCAAAGTTGAACTTTTATTATAGCGCCCGGAACGGTCGTATGCTGTGGTGCAAAAAATTTGGTGACCTGCGAAAAGAAATTGGGTCCCGGCGCAGGCCGGGACCCAAGTCTACTTAGCAAGCCGCGTGGTTGACCGTCACCACGTGCACCGCCAAGCCACCCAGCGACGTCTCCTTGTACTTCACCTGCATGTCGGCCCCCGTCTGGCGCATGGTCTCGATCACGTTGTCCAGGCTGACGAAGTGGGTGCCGTCGCCCTTGATGGCCAGCGATGCCGCCGTAATCGCCTTGATCGCGCCCATGCCGTTGCGTTCGATGCAGGGAATCTGCACCAGGCCGCCGATCGGGTCGCAGGTCATGCCCAGGTGGTGCTCGATGCCGATTTCGGCCGCATTCTCGATGCGCTCGTTGGAGCCGCCGAGCGCCGCCACCAGTCCGGCCGCCGCCATGGCGCAGGCCACACCCACTTCGCCCTGGCAGCCGACTTCGGCGCCCGAGATCGAGGCGTTCTTCTTGCACAGCATGCCGATCGCGGCGGAGCTGAGCAGGAAGTCGCGGATGCCCCTGGCCGGGTCGCTCGGGCAGCAGTCTTCGGCGTAGTAGCGCAGCACCGCCGGGATGATGCCGGCCGCGCCGTTGGTCGGCGCCGTGACGACACGGCCCCCGGCCGCGTTTTCTTCGTTCACGGCCATCGCGTACAGGGTCACGTGGTGGGTCGCGTCGTGCGGCAACTCGTTGACGCGCTTGCCCTCGGTGCAGTGCGCCTGCTTCCACAGCTTGGCCGCCCGCCGCTTGACGTTCAGCCCGCCCGGCAGCTGGCCCTCGGTGACGAGGCCGTGGGCGATGCAGTCGCGCATGGTTTCCCAGATGCGGTCCAGGCCGGCGTCGAGCTCGGCCTCGCTCATGCGCGCCAGTTCGTTCGCACGCAGCATGTGCGGGATCGACAGGCCGTGCTCGGCGCCCTGCGCCAGCAGTTCGCCCATGGTACTGAAGGGGAAAGGCACCGCCGACGCACCGGCGTCGAGCGCGCGGTTCTGGCTTTCGCCGGCCGCGGTGATGAAGCCGCCGCCCACCGAGTAGTAGATGCGCTCGATGTGGCTGCCGTCGGCGAGCCTGAGGATGAACTTCATGCCGTTCGGGTGCTCGGGCAGGGTCGACTGCTTGTGCCACACGAGTCCGGTCCGGTACTGGAACGGCACTTCCTTGTCGCCCAGCAGCCTGAGCTTGCCGTCCATCTCGGCTTCGGCCAGCTTGTCCTCGACGCTGTCCGGATCCACGCCCTGGGGCGTCTCGCCCATCAGGCCGAGGATCACAGCCTTGTCGGTCGCGTGGCCGACACCCGTCAGCGCCAGCGAACCGTACAGGTGCGCCTCGACGCCGACCGCGTTACTGAGCGAACCGCACTCCAGCAGAAAGCGGCGCGCCGCCACCATCGGGCCCACCGTATGGGAGCTCGACGGTCCGATACCGATCTTGAACAGATCAAACACACTCATGTCCATCGTTGTCTCGATTTTTCAGTTTTTTATTATTGTGTTGATTGGAAACGCAGGGGATCTGCTGATGCGCTTATGCGGTCACGCCGACGTCGACGTTCTTCAGCATGTCGGCCACCATCTCTTCCACACCGATGCGCGCCTTCCAGCCCCAGTCGCTCGTCGCGCGGCTGTCGTCCAGGCTCTTCGGCCAGGAATCCGCGATCTGCTGGCGGCTGTCCGGCTTGTAGGCCATCTCGAACTCCGGCAGCGCCGCCTGGATGGCGGCGGCCAGCTCGCGCGGGTTGAAGGACACGCCGGCCACGTTGTACGAGGAACGGATGGCGACCTTGTCCGCGGGTGCCTCCATCAGTTCGATGGTAGCGCGGATCGCGTCCGGCATGTAGATCATCGGCAGCGTGGTTTCCGGGCCGAGGAAGCACTCGTAGGTCTCGCCCTTGAGGGCGGCATGGAAGATGGCGATCGCGTAGTCGGTGGTGCCGCCGCCCGGGGGCGACTTGAAGCTGATGATGCCCGGATAGCGGATCGAGCGCACGTCCACGCCGTACCTGGCGTGGTAATACTCGCACAGGCGCTCGCCGGCCAGCTTGCTGATGCCGTAGATCGAGGTCGGGTCCATCACCGCGTACTGGGGGGTGTTCTCGGCCGGGGTATTGGGGCCGAAGGCGGCGATCGACGAAGGCCAGAACACCTTCAGCGGCCTGCCTGCCTCGCCTCGCTCGCGCGCGACTTCCAGGATGTTCAGCAGGCCGTCCATGTTCAGCGTCCAGGCCTTGAGCGGCGCCTTTTCGCCGGTGGCCGACAGCAGCGCGGCCAGCTGGTAGACCTGCGTGATGCCTTCGCCGTCGATCAGCCGGGCCAGGCGGTCCTTGTCCAGCACGTCGAGCTGGGTGTAGCGCGCCGCGCCATAGACGTTGTCGACGCCGATGTCCGAGGCGATCACGTTACCCGCGCCGTGCTGCCCGGCCAGGGCGGTGACCAGTTCGCTGCCGATCTGGCCGTTGGCGCCGATGATGAGGATGCGTTCCATGTGTGTTCCGTTCGTATTCTTGATGTTGTTGTGACGATTACTGGGCGTACTTCAGGATGCCCAGCTCGCGCCCGGCCTGCTCGAAGGCCTTCAGGACGGTGTCGAGCTGCTCGCGGGTGTGCGCCGCCGACAGCTGCACGCGCACGCGCGCCTGGCCCATCGGCACCACCGGGTAGAAGAAGCCCGACAGCAGCACGCCCAGTTCGAACATGCGGGCGGCAAATTTCTGGGCGACCGGCGCCTCGAACAGCATGACCGGCACCACCGGATGCGTGCCCGGTTTGATGGTGAAGCCGATCCGTTCGATCTCCTTGCGGAAGTATGCGGTGTTCTCGTGCAGGCGGTCGCGCAGTTCGGTCGAGGTCGAGATGCGGTCCAGCACCGAGATCGAGGCGCCGGCGATCATCGGGGCCAGGGTGTTCGAGAACAGGTAGGGGCGCGATTTCTGGCGCAGGGTTTCGATGACTTCCTTGCGGCCCGAGGTGAAGCCGCCCATCGCGCCGCCCAGGGCCTTGCCCAGGGTGCCGGTGATGATGTCGATCTTGCCGATGACGCCGCAGTGCTCGTGGGTGCCGCGGCCAGTCTTGCCCATGAAGCCGGACGCGTGCGACTCGTCGATCATGGTCAGGGCGCCGTACTTCTCGGCCAGCGCGACGATCCTGTCCAGCTGGGCGATGGTGCCGTCCATCGAGAACACGCCGTCGGTGACGATGATCTTGTGGCGCTTGCCCGCTTCCGTGGCGGCCTGCAGCTGCTTTTCCAGGTCGGCCATGTCGTTGTTGGCATAGCGGTAGCGCGCCGCCTTGCACAGGCGCACGCCATCGATGATCGAGGCGTGGTTCAGGGCATCCGAGATGATGGCGTCGTTCTCGTCGAACAGCGGCTCGAACACGCCGCCGTTGGCATCAAAAGCTGCCGCGTACAGGATGGTGTCTTCGGTGCCGAGGAATTCGGACAGCTTGCGCTCCAGTTCCTTGTGCACGGTCTGGGTGCCGCAGATGAAGCGCACCGAGGACAGGCCGTAGCCGTATTTTTCCAGCGCGGCGGCGGCGGCCTTCGCGGTCTCTTCGTCGCCGGACAGGCCCAGGTAGTTGTTGGCGCACATATTGATGAGCGTGCGGCCATCCTGGGATACCACCTCCGCCCCCTGGCGCGAGGCGATCACGCGCTCCGGCTTGAACAGGCCGTCGCTGCGCAGCGTCTCGAGTTTCGATTGCAGGCCGCTATAGAATGCTTGATCGCTCATGGTGTTCCCACTCCAGGTTGTTCCGGCTTGACCGGCAGTTGGCGAATGTCGTATCGTTGGACTCGTTCGATTCGCAGAACCGAGTTCTGTATGTCGAACAAAAATTCAATATATTGAATCTTACCCCCAGCTAATGAACTTGGCAAGCCGAAGGCAATGACAAAGACTCTAACAAATAATGCCCCGCCAGAAGTTGGCGCCACGCTACAGCGCCTGCGCCTGGCGCGCGGCCTGACCCTGGAAGACCTGTCGCGCATCGCGGGGGTGTCCAAGTCGATGCTGTCGCAGATCGAGCGCGAAAAGGCCAATCCGACCATCGCCATTACCTGGCGCCTGGCCAATGCCCTGGGGGTGGAGATCGGCGAACTGCTGTCGTCCGAAGTGCGCGCGGTGGACCTGATCCGCGTGGTGGACGCCCACGAGACCCCTACCCTGCCCGGCGCCCACGCCGGCTATTCGCTGCGCATCCTGGGGCCGATGGACCTGGCGGGCAAGTACGAATGGTACGAGCTGACCCTGGCGCCCGGCGGCGCCATGGCCTCGCAGGCGCACGATCCGGGCACCAAGGAGCACCTGACCGTGATTACCGGGACCATCGAGCTGGAGGTGGGGGCGGAGAAGAAGAAGATCAAGCATGGGGGGACGGCGCGCTATCCGGCGGATCATGACCATGTGATTCGCAATGCGGGCAAGACGGAGGCGAAAGCGCTCCTGGTTGTCGTGCAGCGGTAGGGCGGTCCGGGGCGCGTAGCCGGCTTCGCCGACCGCGCGTTCAAACCAGGCTTGAATAGCAGGCGCGCGCCATATCACCCGACAGCCGAACGCGCGGTCGGCAGAGCGTGGTCCAGTCCACTGGACTGGACCACCCCTACGAAAAACAACGGCCACTCGCTTTGAGTGGCCGTTTTCACATCATGCTGTCAGCTCAGTTGCTGCGAGCTTACTTGCTGCCGCCAACTGCCGCCGGAGCGCCCTCGCCCATCTTCAGCTCGCGCGCCAGGAAACCCCAGCGGTCCGCCACTTCCTCGATCTGCTTGGTGGTCGGCTTGCCCGCGCCATGCCCCGCCTTGGTCTCGATGCGGATCAGGATCGGCGCCGCGCCGGCCTGGGCGGCCTGGGCGGCCGCGGCGTACTTGAAGCTGTGCGCCGGCACCACGCGGTCGTCGTGGTCGGCCGTGGTCACCATGGTGGCCGGGTAGCAGCCGCCGGCTTTCAGGTTATGCAGCGGCGAGTACTTGACCAGTGCCTTGAACTCGTCCGGGTTCTCCGACGAGCCGTAGTCCGAGGTCCAGGCCCAGCCGATGGTGAACTTGTGGAAGCGCAGCATGTCCATCACGCCCACGGCCGGGATCGCGGCGCCGAACAGGTCCGGACGCTGGGTCATGGCCGCGCCCACCAGCAGGCCGCCGTTCGAGCCGCCGCCGATGGCGAGCTTGGCGGGCGAGGTCACCTTGTTGGCGACCAGCCATTCGGCCGCGCCGATGAAGTCGTCGAACACGTTCTGCTTCTGCAGCTTGGTGCCGGCCTGGTGCCAGGCTTCGCCGTATTCACCGCCGCCGCGCAGGTTGGCCACCACGTAGACGCCGCCCATCTCCATCCAGGCCAGGTTGGCCGGCGAGAAGCCCGGGGTCATCGAGATGTTGAAGCCGCCGTAGCCGTACAGGTAGGTCGGGTTCTGGCCGTCCAGCTTCAGGCCCTTCTTCGACACGATGAACATCGGGACCTTGGTCCCGTCCTTGCTGGTGAAGAACTGCTGGCGGGTTTCATAGTCGGCCGGATTGAAGTCGACCTTCGGCTGGCGGAACACGGTGCTCTGGCCGGTCTTCAGGTTCAGGCGGTAGATCGTGGTCGGCGTGGTGAAGCCGGCGAAGGAGTAGAAGGTCTCGGTTTCATTGCGCTTGCCCGACAGGCCGCCCACGGTGCCGATGCCCGGCAGCTTGATCTCGCGCACCGGCTTGCCCTTGAGGTCGTGCACGCGCACGACGCTGCGCGCATCCTTCAGGTACTCGAGCACGAGCTGGTTGTTGATGATGTCGGCGCCGGCCAGGGTATCGCGGCTCTCGGCGACGATCTCCTTCCAGTTCGATTCCGCCGGATTGTTCACGTCGATCGCGACGATGCGCTTGCGCGGGGCCTTGCGGTCGGTGCTGAAGTAGAACACGCTGCCGACGTTGTCGATGAAATCGTAACCCGCGTCGAAGTTGTCGATCAGGTCGACCACTTTCGAGTCCGGCTTGCTCAGGTCCTTGTACGATATCCGGTATTTCGGCGCGGTGCCCTTGGTGGTGACGATGATCAGGTAACGGCCGTCGTCCGTGGTCTGGCCGCCGAAGCCCCATTCCTTCTGGTCCGGGCGGTCGTAGACAAGGGTGTCCGCGCTTTGCGGCGTGCC
The DNA here is from genome assembly GCF_059686055.1 of Telluria sp. ZB4P34. Lineage (NCBI taxonomy): Bacteria > Pseudomonadati > Pseudomonadota > Betaproteobacteria > Burkholderiales > Oxalobacteraceae > Telluria > Telluria sp. ZB4P34. The sequence goes on from NZ_JCASIF010000004.1 coordinate 276,909, forward strand.
GATGCGGTGGAAATACAGCTTCTGGAAGTAGTTGACGTCGGCCAGCTTGGTGGCTTCCTTCGGTTCGTCGTAGCGGCTGTAGAAGAAGCCCTTGCCGTCCTTGGTCCAGGCGGTGCTCGAGAACTTGACCCACTTGACGTGGTCTTCCAGGTCCTTGCCGGTGTCGATGTCGCGCACGCGGATCTCGTTCCAGTCCGAACCCGAGGCGGCGGTGCTGTAGGCGGCCAGCTTGCCGTCCGGGCTCACGGCCAGGCCGGCCAGGGCGACGGTGCCGTCGGCCGACATGGTATTCGGGTCGAGCAGCACGCGCGGGCTGTCCGCGAGGCTCTTCTGGGTGTACAGGACCGACTGGTTCTGCAGGCCGTCGTTGCGGGAGTAGAAATAACGGCCGCCTTCCTTGCCCGGCACGCTGTAGCGCTCGTAGTTCCACAATGTCGTCAGGCGCTCGCGGATCGCCGCACGCTGCGGGATCTGCGCCAGGTAGGCCTGGGTCAGCTTGTTCTGCGCGGTCACCCATTCCTTGGTTTCAGCGCTGTTCGCGTCTTCGAGCCAGCGGTAGGGGTCCGCCACCGTGGTGCCGTGGTAGTTGTCGGTATGGTCGACCTTCTTCGAGACCGGGTAGGTCAGGGAGGGTCCATTCGCGGGGCAGCTTTGTGCCAGCGCCGTATTGGCGCCGAAGGCCGCGGCCAGCAGTGCGACGAGCGTTGCGTGTCTCAGGGTCATGTCGTTGTCATCCGAGTTAATCGTGGGGTCGGCTTGCGCCGACGGCCATCATAACGCGAATTGCCGGGCTCGGATATGCACTGCCGGCCTGTCAATACCGGGGGTCGGGCGCCCTCAGGAGGCCTTGCGAGGGGGCGCGCCGCGCCGCGCGGCGCGTACGCGGGTGGCCAGGGCCCCCGCCCATGGCCCGCCGTTCGCCACAGGCCGCCCGACGACGGCCCCGTGTGCGCGGCGCTCTTCCGCGGCACCGCCACGAAGGCCTTCCTGCCCGCTGCGGCGGCCCGCTTGCCCGCCACTGGCGGCCAAGAGCATCCACATATACGCGCGCAGCGGGTCGCGTTCGGCGCCGCGGCCGCTGTTGACCATGCCGCCCAGGTTGTACTGGGCCAGCGCATGGCCCTGCTCGGCCGCCTGGCGGTACCAGTAGGTGGCGAGGGTATCGTCGTGCGGCACGCCCTCGCCATTGGCATACAGGACGCCGAGGTTGTTCTGGGCGCTGGGGTCGCCCTGGCGCGCCGCGCGCCGGTACCATTCGGCGGCGCGGGCCTCGTCGCGCGGCACGCCGTCGCCCTTGGCATACATGACGCCGAGGCTGAACTGGGCATTGGCCGCACCCTGCTCGGCGGCGCGCAGGGTGCATTCGAGCGCGCGCGCCGGGTCGCGCCGGGCGCCGCGGCCGGCGCCGTACATGACCCCGGCGCAGTAGTGCGCCTGCACGTGGCCGCATGCCGCGGCGCGCAGGAAGCACTCGAGCGCGCGCTCGTCGTCGCCGGAACCGTGGCCGGCCGCCAGCAGCGTGCCGAGCGCATACAGGGCTTCGGCATCGTGCTGGGCGCCGGCGCGCTCGAGCCAGGCGATGGCGCGCCCCGGATCGGTGCGCACGCCCAGCCCGCTGGCGTAGGCCAGGCCGAGGAAGCGCTGCGCGGCCGCGATGCCCTGGGCCGCCGCCTCGCGGAACCAGCACACGGCCTGGGATTCGTCGGCCTCGACGCCGTCGCCGCGCCGGTACATCAGCGCGAGGTGCAGCTGGGCCGGGCCATGGCCCTGGCGCGCGGCCTTGCGGAACCAGGCCATGGCGAGCGGGTGGCTGACCGGCGCGCCCAGGCCCTGCAGGTAGCATTCGCCGAGCAGGGTCTGGGCGCTGGCCAGCCCCTGCTCGGCCGCGCGGTAGAACCAGCCGAAGGCGACTTCGTCGGACCGGGGCACGCCGCGCCCCTTGCGGTAGAGCTGGCCGAGGTTCTGCTGGGCGGCGGGATCGCCCTGGGCGGCGGCGCGGCCGAACCAGCGCGCCGCCAGTTCGTCGCTGCGGGGAGCGCCGCGTCCGTTGCAGTACATGGCGCCGAGGTGGTTCTGGGCCGCCGCCAGCCCCTTGCGGGCGGCGCGCTGCATCCATTCGAAGGCGCGCACGTCGTCGCGCTCGACGGCCTCGCCGTGCTTGTACAGGAGGCCGAGGTTGAACTGGGCATAGGGATCGCCGCGCTCGGCAGCGGGCAGGAACCACTGGAAGACTTCGACCCCGTCACGGGCAGCATTCTGGCGATTCATCCCACCCCCTTTGAAGCCTTCGGCAAGCGTCGACAAGGCGGGACGCAGGATCGTCCGCCCTTGTTAAAATTTTAAGGAGTGCGACCCGCGCATGGTTTGCGTCCGCACAATCGTCGGGACACCGTGCGCATACGAAGTCGTGATATGGGGGTGCGCCAGGGGGTACGGGGACCGGGCCGGCGCCCCGGCGGCTCAGCCGGCCGTGCGGCGCTCGCGCTCGAGCAGCGCGTACTTGTCAAGGAAGACCGTCACCTTGGCCGCGGCCAGCTTGTTGACCGACACCAGCAGGTCCGGCGCCACCTGCTGCAGGCCATGGGTGCTGCCAAGGTGGCGCGCCGCGTGCAGCAGCACTTCGGCCGCGACTTCGGCGTCGGCCTCGGCACGGTGGGCGGCGCCGCGGAAAGCGATGCCGAGCCGGCTGGAGAGGTTGCCGAGCTTGTAGCTGGGCAGGCCCGGGAACAGGCGGCGCGACAGCTTGAGCGAGCACACCAGGCCGCAGTGCGCGGTCGGGCGGCCGATGCGCCAGCCTTCGGCCTTCAGGAACTTCTCGTCGAAGCTCGCATTGTGGGCCGACAGCGTGTCGGTGCCGATGAAGTCGAGCAATTCGGCCACCACCTTCTGGCTCGGCGGCGCGCTGTCGACCATGTCCTGGGTGATGCCCGTCAGCTGCGTGATGAAGGACGGGATGCGCACCCCGCAGTTCACCAGCGACACGTAGCGCTCGCGGATCTCGCCGCCGACGATGCGCAGCGCCGCCACTTCGGTGATGCGGTCGCCCATCTCGGGCGACAGGCCGGTGGTCTCGAAGTCGAGCATCACGATCGGGCGTTCATACACACTCATGCTGGTTTCCTTGTCTTGTGCCGTCTTGAGGAATCATCCGAACTTGCGCAGCGCGTCGAGCGCCAGCCCGGCGCCGATGCTGCCGAACAGGTCGCCCTCGACCTTGCGGGCCTGCGGCACCAGCGCCGCGATGCGCTCGCGCAGCAGCGACACGCCGCTCGATCCGCCCGTGAAGAAGACCGTATCCACCGCGTCCGGTTCCACCCCCGCGTCAAGAAACAGCTGCAGCACGGTGGCGCCTACGCTGTCCACCAGCTGGCCGATCGCGGCTTCGAAAGCGGCGCGCGTCACCGGCAGCGACTCGGCCGGGTCCAGCCGGTCGAGCTCCATGATCGCCGTAGGGCTGGCCGACAGGCCGATCTTGGCCGCCTCGACCTGCATCGCCAGCCAGTGCCCCGCCCGGTCGTCGATCAGGCGCTGCAGCCGCTGCAGCTTGTGCGGTTCGGCCGCGTCGCGCACCAGGTCGGCCAGCTGGGCGACGCTCTTGCGGGTATAGGCCTGGTTGATGGTATGCCAGGTGGCCAGGTTGAAGTAGTAGCTCGACGGGATGGCCGCGCCCGACAGCAGCGTGCTGCCGTAGCCGAGCAGCGGCATCACGCTGGCCAGGCTCAGGTACTTGTCGAAGTCGGTGCCGCCGATGTGCACGCCGCCGTTGGCGAGGATGTCGTCGCGCCGCTCGACCCGCTCCTTGCGCTGCGGGCCGAGGCGCACCAGCGAGAAGTCCGAAGTGCCGCCGCCGATGTCGGCGATCAGGACCAGTTCCTCGCGCTCGATGCGCGACTCGTAGTCGAAGGCGGCGGCGATCGGTTCGTACTGGAAGGAGATGTGCCGGAAGCCGCTCGATCTTGCCACTTCTTCCAGCGTGTCCTGGGCGCGGCGGTCGGCCTCGGGATCCTCGTCGATGAAGAACACCGGACGGCCGAACACGGCGCTGTCGAAGCCGCGCCCGGCCTGGCGTTCCGCACGACGCTTGACCTCGCCGATGAACTGGCCCAGCAGCGCCTTGAAAGGGAGCGCGCGGCCGGCGACTTCGGTCTGGCCCTCGATCAGGCTGGTGCCGAGCAGGCTTTTCAGGGAACGCATCAAGCGGCCCTCGTAGCCTTCCAGGTAGTCGGCCAGTGCCGCGCGACCATAGCTCACCTGCTCGTCGTCGGCATTGAAGAACACGACCGAGGGCAAAGTTGCCTTGCCGTCTTCCAGTGCGAGCAGGCTGGCGGCGCCGGACGGCTGGCCGGTTGCCGCCCTGCCGCCCGGGAGCCAGCCGACGGTGGAATTGGAGGTGCCGAAATCAAGGCCGCAAGCGAGCGCCATAGGAAGCTTATCGATGAAGGGGGCGGTATGGTAACAGATTACGAGCGGCATGAAACGCCCGGGTGCCGCCTTTTTCCCGCTTGTGGCAAACTGGTACACACCCGTATTGACAAGCTTATTGTCAACCTTATTGACACACGATGACCGAGACGATGGCGACCACCGCTGCCCCTGCGGCCGAGTGGCTGATGAAGCGCAACTGCTCGCTCACGCCACGCCAGGCACTGCTCGTGTACGCGCTGCTATGCGTCGGCACGCTGGGCATCGCGCTGGCGTTCACGCTGCGCGGGGCCTGGATGGTGCTCGCCTTCGCGCTGCTGGAAGCCACGGCGGTGGGCGCCGCCCTCCTGCACTACTGCCGCCATGCGCTCGACCACGAGCACGTTGTGCTGCGCGACGGCTGCCTGCTGGTCGAGCGGGCCGACGGAGCGCGCCGCACCGAGGTCCGCCTCGATCCGGCACATGCGCGCGTGAGCCTGCCCGGCAGCGGCATGCGCACCCTGGTGCTGGTGGAGGCGCGCGGCGTGCGGGTCGAGATCGGACGTTATCTGACACCTTCCGCCCGTCTCGAACTCATGCGCGCCCTGCGCAGCGCCCTGCGCGGCGCGTCCCTGCTCTATCCCGCCGGGCAGTCCTCCCTGTAAGCAACTTCTTACACAAGCACGGCAACTGTACCGATGTGGTGCACCGCTCCCCTTGCGGATAATGGCGATCTTAACTGCGTGACAACAAAAAACGTTTTCTTGCAACGCACAATGACATTCTCAAGGACCACATGAGCAACTCCCAACAGGCTGGCGCCGTCGTCGTGCACGGCGGCGCAGGCGCACCGATGGAAAACGAAGACGGCTGCGTGCTGGCGGCGCGCCGAGCACTGGCGCAGCTGGAGGGCAACGGCGACGCGCTCGACGCCGCCATCATCGCCGTCACCACGCTCGAGGATGACGGCCGTTTCAATGCAGGCAGCGGCGCGATTCTCGGCCTGGACGGCGCGACCATCGAGATGGATGCCTCGATCATGGACACCCGCGGGCGCCTGGGCGCCGTGGCCTGCGTGCGCGACGTGAACAATCCCGTCAGGCTGGCGCGCGCCATTGCCGACACCCCGCACGTGATGCTGGCTGGCGAAGGCGCGCAGCGCTTCGCGCGCTCGCTCGGCATGCCGGGCGGCGCGCCGGTCTCGGAACGCCAGCGCGCCGACCATCGCAAGCTGATGCAGGAGCTGGCCGGTTCGGTGCCGCTCATGCCGGGCGTCGACAACCGCCTGTTCGACCGTTTCTGGAACTACAAGACTCCGCTGCAGCTCCCCAAGTCGAGCGCCTGCGACACGGTGGGCGCCGTGGTGCGCGGCCCGGACGGGCATTTCGCCGTGGCCTGTTCCACCGGCGGCTCGGCCCCCAGCCTGCTGGGACGCGTCGGCGACAGCCCGATCATCGGCAGCGGCTTCTTCGCCGGTCCGCACGGCGCCGTCGCCGCCACCGGCATTGGCGAACACATCATGCGCCACCTGCTGGCGCGCACCGTCTACGGCTGGATCGAGGACGGCGTGCCGCTCGAGCAGGCCCTCAAGCGCGGCCTGGACCTGTTCGACAAGGAAGTCGCCGTCGGCCTGATCGCGGTGAGCCGCACCGAGGCCGGCGCCCTGTGCTACCACGGCATGCCCCAGGCGAGGATGACCCAGCGATGAACGGACAGGAACAGCGCGACGGCCACCTTGTCATCATCGGCGGGAGCGAGGACCGCCAGCACGACATGGAAATCCTGACCCGCTTCGTGGAACTGTCGGGCGGAAAGGATGCGCGCATCGTGGTGATCACGGCCGCCAGCAAGCTCGCCGACGAGATGTGGGAAGTGTACGACAATGCCTTCGGCGCGCTCGGCGTGGAGCAGCGCAGCCACATGCTCATCGAGAGCCGCCAGGATGCCAACAGCGAGGAATTCGTGCGCCAGGTCGACGCGGCCACCGGCATCTTCATGACCGGCGGCGACCAGAAGCGCCTGCTGGCCCTGATCGGGGGCAGCGCCCTCGACGCAGCCATGCACGTGGCCCTGAAAGTGCGCGGCGCCACCATCGGCGGCACCAGCGCCGGCGCCTCCGCCATGTCGGGCCACATGCTAGCCACCGGTCGTGTCGAACTGCATCCCGAAAAGGGTTCGGTCAGCCTGGGAGCGGGACTCGGCTTCCTGCACCGCGTGGTGGTCGACCAGCACTTCTCGGAGCGCCAGCGCCTCTCGCGCCTGCTCAGCGTGGTCGCACAAAACCCCTACCTGCAGGGCATCGGGATCGACGAGGACACCGCGCTGGTGGTCGGCATCGGCGTCGGCATCGAGGTGCTCGGCCAGGGCGCCGTGACCATCGTCGACGGCCGCACCATGATCACCAACCTGGCCGACATCAAGGATCGGGACACACCGGAACTGATCGACGTGCGCCTGCACCTGCTCCCGGCCGGCAGCAGCTACCGGCTGCCCGGCGGCGGCGCTCCCGGCAAGGGCCTGCCGCCGCCCCTGCTCGATTTTTTGGAAAACGTAACGAAACGGAACCCGATTTCATGAAGATCAAGGAAAAACGCCTGCTGCGCGGCCCCAACCTGTATGCCGGCACCCCCTGCCTGATGGCAGTCATCGAAGAGCGCGCCGATGGCGCGGGCAGCACGGGCAGGACGGGCGGCAGGCGCGCCGGCTTTGCCGCGCGCCTGTTCGCCCTGCTGCCCGGGCTGCCTGCGGATGCCGCCGCGCGCCTGGCGGACGACATGCCGGCGCTGGAAGCAATCGAGCCGGTGCTGGCCGAACTGCAGCGCCTGGCCGGCGCGCCCGGCGGCTTCGGCGCCACCCTGGCGGTCGGCGGCGCGCCGCACGCCCGCCGCATCGTGTGCGGCTACACCACCGAGCAGCTTGCCGACGCCGCGCTGCGGGTCGCCCTCGACCTGGTGCAGGCCGCCGCGCAAGACCGCCCCTTCGACCTGGACGCGGCCGTGAGCCGCCTGCGCGAGACCGCGCAGGATCATGCGGTCGGGACCAGCACCGGCGCCGTGGTGCAGGCCGCGATCCGGCGCGGCATCCCGGCGCTGCGCCTCACCGAGGAAGCCAACCTGTTCCAGCTTGGCTGGGGCAGCCGCCAAAAGCGCCTGCAGGCCACCATCACCGGCGCCACCAACTCGATCGCGGTGGGCATCGCCAGCGACAAGCAGCTGACCAAGGCCCTGCTCGAGCAGGCCGGCGTGCCGGTGCCGGGCGGCTCCACCGTGACCAGCGAAGAAGAGGCCCAGCGCGTGGCCCGCCGCCTGCATTCCATTCACAAGGCGTCGGTCACCGTCAAGCCGCTCGACGGCAACCAGGGCAAGGGTGTGACCACCGACTGCGCCACGCCCGAGGAAGTGGCGCGCGCGTTTGCCCACGCGCGCAGGCATGGCCGCCGCGTGATCGTGGAAGAACACCTGCGGGGCCGCGACTACCGCGTGCTCGTGACCGGCAAGAAGGTGGCGGCCGCCTCATGGCGCCGTCCGCCGCACGTGCTGGGCGACGGCCGCTCGACCATCCGCGAGCTGGTCGAGGTCGAGAACCGCAACCCGGCGCGCGGCGAAGGCCACACCAACATCCTCACCAGAATACCCATGGATGCGCTGGCCGCCGAGACCCTGGCAAGGCAGGGCTACGGTTTCGACACCGTGCTGCCCGCCGGCGTCCCGGCCGAGCTGCGCGGCAACGCCAACCTCTCGACCGGCGGCACCGCCGAGGACGTGACCGACCTGCTGCCGGAAGAGACCCGCGACATCTGCATCCGCGCGGCCCGCACCATCGGCCTGGACGTGGCCGGCATCGACATCGTCTGCCAGGATATCGCGCAGCCGCTGCGCGAGCAGCGCGGCGGCATCATCGAGGTCAACGCGGCGCCCGGCATCCGCATGCACCAGTATCCCAGCCGCGGCACGCCCGTCGACGCCGGGGCGGCGATCGTGGATGCGCTGTTCGGCGAATGCGACGGCCGCATCCCGACCGTGGCCATCACGGGCACCAACGGCAAGACCACCACCGCGCTCCTGGTCGCCCACGCCACCCGCATGGCGGGCCTGCGCACGGGCGTGACGACCACCGAAGGCGTCTTCGTCGACGGCATGCGGACCATGAAGGGCGACTGCACCGGCTACCATTCGGCGCGCAGCGTCCTGTCCGATCCTGGGGTCGACTTCGCCGTGCTGGAAACGGCGCGCGGCGGCATCCTCAAGCGCGGCCTGGCCTACGACCGGGTCGACGTGGCGGTGGTGCTGAACGTCTCCAGCGACCACCTCGGCCTGGACGGGGTCGAGACCCTGGACGACCTGGCCCGCGTGAAGGCCGTGGTGGCCCAGCGCGCCGCGCGCGTGGTGGTGCTTAACGCCGAGGACGACTATTGCGTGGCGATGGCCGACGACTTGCGCGACGGCGTCGAAGTGATCTACTTCTCGCTCGACGCCGACAACCCGACCCTGCTGCGCCACCTCGAGAACGGCGGCCGCGCGGTCTACCTGCAGGACACGCAGCAGAACATGAGCCTGGTGCTGGCCAACGGCGCGCGCCATGAGGCGCTGCTCGATGCACGCGAGATGCCGGTGTCGCTGGGCGGTGCGGCGCGCTACAACATCGCCAACGCGCTGGCGGCGGCGGCCGCCCTCACCGCCCACGGCTTCGGCAAGCTCGAGATCGTCGACGGCCTGCGCAGCTTCGTATCCGACGCCAGGCACAACCCGATGCGCTCGAACCTGTTCGACGTCGACGGCGTGACCGTGATCGTGGACTACGCCCACAATTGCGCCGCCTACGCCGCGCTGGCCGAGAGCGCACGCGCCATGACGGCGGGCCGGCTGGTGGGCGTGGTGGCGGCGCCCGGCGACCGCCGCGACGCCGACCTGGTCGACATCGGCCGCACCTGCGCCGCCGGCTTCGACGACCTGGTGGTGTTCGAGACCGACAAGCGCGGCCGCGCCGACGGCGAGACCGCCGCGCTGCTGGTGCGCGGCGCCAGGCTGGCCAAGGTGGCCGACGACGCGCTGACCGTGGTGCTGGAGTCGCACCAGGCAATCCGCCACGGCCTGTCGCTGTGCCAGCCGGGCGACGTGCTGGTATTCGGTTGCGGCAGCACGCTGTCGCAACTGCTGGATGCGATTCGCCCCGACAAACCGGAACTGGCGCGCCGGATCGAGGCCGAGGCGATCTGATCGACAGGCAGCGCCGCATGCGAAAGCGCGCCGATGGTCGCTTTCGCTTAAGTCTTCCTTAAATGGACGGCGCAGCGGGGGCTGAATCGGCTCATCTTTAGCATTTCGTTACAATTTGGCATTTTCATGCCTGTTCACTACTGTTACCTTGCTCATCCGTAACCCGGCCCGTTCTCCAAGACAGCGGACCGGCCCGAACATCGGAAGGAAGAGGTATGCAGAAAGTCGTCGCCGTTCTCCTCGCAGGCATGCTGGCCGCGGGCGCCGCCCGTGCCGAGCAGGTGCGCAGCGCCCCACAGGCCTATGCCGGCGTCGGCGTCTCCGGGGTCGACTACGTCGGCGCCGCGACCAAGGCCAGCCCCAAGCTGTTCGCCGGCTACCAGGTAAACCGGCAGCTCGCCCTGGAGGGCGGCGCGACCAGGCTGAAGAACGGCTACGGCATGTACATTGCGGTCAAGCCCAGCCTGCCCTTGAGCGAGAAGCTCTCCGTCTACGGCAAGGTCGGGGTCGCGCAGACCCGCCGCCCGGCCCTGCCCCCGCCCGTGCCGGCCGGGATCGGCAAGAAGTCGGCGACCGGCGCCTATGGGGCCTTCGGCCTGCAGTATTCGATCACTCCGAACACCGCCGTGACGGTCGAGTACGAACGCCTGCCGAGGGACAAGCCGGACGTGCTCAAGCCGAACGTCTGGACCCTTGCCCTGCAGTTCCTGTTCTGAAGCGAAAAAAAGCGGCCTACGGGCCGCTTGCTTTTTGCCGGCGCTGCCCTGCCTACACCTGCGCCGCCACCAGGTCCGCGCTCTCGGGATCGTTGACCCGCAAGGCATCCACGAAGACCTGCAGCGAGGAGCCGCAGGCAAACACCAGCACGTCGCCCGGCTGGCACAGGCTCAGTCCGTGGCGGATAGCGTCGCCGACCTCGATCACGCGGTGCAGCGTGTCGCTGACCCCGGTCGCCTCTTCGGCGCCCGACAGGATCAGGTCGACCGCTTCGCCGACCTCGCGGCCCCGGCTCTGCGATTCGTACACGACCAGCTCGTCGAAGCGCTCGCCGCACACGCGGCCGACCTCGACCAGGTCCTGGTCGCGGCGGTCGCCCGGCGCGGTGACGATACCCACCAGTTGGCCCGGCAGCAGTGCGCGCGCCATCTCGGCCATCGCCCTGTAGGCGGCCGGGTTGTGCGCGTAGTCGACGATCACGGTCACGCCGCGGATGTCGAACATGTTGGTGCGCAGCGGATTGGTGCGGCCGTTCGACACAAAGGTCGACAGGCCGGTGGCGATCTGCAGGTTGCTGAAGCCCGAGGCCATCAGGGCGGCCGCGGCCGCCAGGCTGTTGGCGATGTTGAAGCGCGCGCGGCCGCCGAAGGCCACCGGCATGCTCTCCACCCGCAACAGTTCCTGGTGCAGCTGGCCGTCGGCCACCACCACCGCATTGTCCTGCAGGTAGACGCCGCGCCCGCCGTCTTCCAGGTGCTGCAGCAGCACCGGGTTTTCCGGGTCCATCGAGAAGAACACGATTTCCGCCTCCGGCTTGGTGCGGCGCGCCATGGCCACGCACAGCGGGTCCTCGGCATTCAGCACCACGGCGCGCGAAGCGGAGGTCGCCACCACCGCCTTCACCTGGGCCAGGTCTTCCACCGTGTCGACGCCATCCAGGCCGAGGTGGTCGGCGGCGATGTTGAGCACCACGCCGACGTCGCAACGGTCGAAGGCCAGGCCGCGCTTGAGGATGCCGCCACGGGCCGTCTCGAGCACGGCGACTTCGACGTCGGGCGAACCGAGCACGGTGCGCGCCGACCAGTAGCCGGTGCAGTCGCCCCTGGCGATCTGCCTGCCGTCGATGAACACGCCCTCGGTGGTGGTGACCCCTGCCACCTTGCCGGCCAGGCGCACCGTATGCCCGACCAGCAGCGTGGTGGTGGTCTTGCCGTTGGTGCCGGTAATGACGATGGTCGGGATGCGCCCGTCGGATTCGCCCATCAGCCCCTGCACGATGGCGTCGCCGGCGTCAACCGCGGCGCCGCTGCTTGGGTACTGGTGCATGCGAATGCCAGGCGCCGCGTTCACTTCGATGACGGCGCCGCGCTGGGCGTCGAGCGGCAGGGCGATGTCGCGGCAGACGATGTCGATGCCGGCCACGTCGAGGCCGATCTTGGCGGCCGCGCGCACGCACAGCAGGCGCGTCGATTCGGGCAGCAGGTCGGTGACGTCTTCGGCGGTGCCGCCAGTGGACAGGTTGGCATTGCCGCGCAACTCCGCCGTCACGCCCACCGGCAGCACGGTCTCGAAGTCGAAGCCCTGCTTGCGCAGCATGTCGGCCGCGTGGTCGTCCAGCGCGATCCTGGTGAGGATGTTGGTATGGCCGGCGCCGCGCGCCGGGTTCTCGTTCTCGCGCTCGACCAGTTCGCGGATGGTGCCGATGCCATCGCCCACCACGTGGGCCGGACGGCGCATCGACGCCGCCGCCACCTTGCCGCCCGCCACCAGCACGCGAAAGTCGCGGCCCTCGACGAAACGCTCGACGATGATCCTGCGCCCGTACTGGCGCGCGAACTCGAAAGCGCGCGCCACCTGTTCGGGGTCGCGGCAGTCGACCGTGACGCCCTTGCCCTGGTTGCCGTCGAGCGGCTTGAGCGTCACCGGCGCATTCATGCGCGCGGCCACGCGCTGCGCCTCCTCTACCTTGCCGACCACCGAGCCTTCGGGCACCGGCACACCGGCTTCCTTCAGCAGGGTCTTGGTCAGCTGCTTGTCGCTGGCGATCTTCACGGCGATGAAGCTGGTGTCGCCGGTGGTCGTGGCCTGCAAGCGCTTCTGCTTGACGCCCCAGCCCAGCAGGAACAGGTTGGCGTCCTCGGTGATGCGCTGGGTCGGAATACCGCGCTCGTGGGCAGCCGCCAGGACCGCCGCGGTGCTGGTGCCGATCGCATGGCGCGTGGCGATCCGGCCCAGCTCTTCGAGGCGCGGCGCCAGGTCGAAGGACTCTCCGCGCCCCAGTGCGGTGACCAGTTCCACCGCCAGGTCGAACGCCGGCTGCACCAGCTTTTCCGACTGGTAGGCGCAAACGATGCGGAACACGCCCGGCCGCCCCGCGACCGGACGGGTGCGCCCGAAGCTGGCAGGCGAAGGGTGGGCGCCTGCGGCCTGGGTCTGCAGCTCGAGCGTGACCTGTTCGATCACGCGGCCGAGGTAGGTGCCTTCGCGCAGGCGCTGGGCGAAGCCGCCGCGCTGCCCGATCGGCAGCAGCTGGCCCTGCAGGGTCGGCAGCGCCGCCAGCAGGGCGTCGATGAAGCCGGGGATGTCTTTCGACGAGGCGCCGTACAGGTCCTGCAGGTCGATTACGCTCAGCAGGCAGGGGGAATCGGCGTGGACGTTCGGTCCGCGCAGGAAGCGTTGTTCCAGGATTTGCACGAATAGATCCTTGTCGTAGTTATAGGCATGCCGGGCGCCAGCCCGGCATGCGGAAGTCTGATGTGGCCGGCGCCGCGCCTGCGGCGCATGCCCGGCAACTCAAGCGTCGAACAGGCGCGTATACATGCGGGTGGCCATCAGGCCGACAGCCGTATGGTGGACCTCGGGCGACATCAGGCCGCCCAGCAGATCCATCGCCTCCTGCTTGCCGGCTGCGGCCGCGACCTGCTCTTCCAGCAGCCGGAGTTCGTTGTCCGGTGCTTCGAGGCGCGGATGGCGCCGGATCAGGCCGCGCTCCGGAAAGTGGGCGCTGCGCTCGCTATGCTCGCCGAGGTTGTCGAGCGTGCGCTGGCGCGCGCGCCAGGTCAGCGCGCGCGGACCTTCGACGCGCTTGCCGTCCGGCGTGGAGGTGATCCAGTCGCGCAGCACCTGCTGTTCGTAGGCGCTGAAGACGCCGAACATCTCGGCCTTCTCGCCGTGCACGAGGCGCCAGAAGCGGCTGTGCTCGACTTCTTCGCCACGCTTGATCCAGCCGGCCTTTTCCAGCGCGGCCAGGAAGTCCGGGATCTGGGCCGGGTTGCCCAGCCAGTCATTGACCGAGCGCCCGGCAACGCGGCAGTAATCCGAGTGCATGTTCTTGCCCACGCCGCTCTTGGCCGCCAGGATGTCCACCAGCTCGGCCTGCAGGTCGAACTCGGCGATGCACGAGGTGGTGCCGGCGCCGATGTCGTTGAGGCGGTAGCCGTCGAGGACGCGCCGGTAGAAGGCGTCGCGGTCGCCCACGCGCGGCATCAGGTTGGTCAAGGCCTGGACCGCCTTCTGGGCGTGGCCGCTGGCCGCGTTATCGACCGTGACGTGCAGGGTGAAGTAGTAGGGATCGATGCCGAATTCGTTCAGCTCGTACGAGGTGATGAGCAGGTGCAAGGGCAGCTGTTCGTATCCCAGGTTGTAGCCGATGATTTCGGGCAGGAAGTGCTCGCTGTGGTGGCCGAGCGCCAGCTGGATCGCGCCCTGCACGAAATGCTGCTCGCCCAGGCCTTCCCAGCCTTCGCAGCCGTGCGTGGCCAGCAGCTTGCGGTAGATCGTCACGTGGTTCTTGCTTGGCGCGCCCTCGCCCAGCTCTTCGAGGTAAGTCTTGATCAGCCCGTGGTAGGCCGGGTTGTCCCAGTGCTTCAGCAGGCCGTACAGCCAGGCGCCGTCCACCAGCTTGGTCGGTGCGACCGCCTTGATGAAGTACAGCGCGTGCGCGCGGCACGAGAAATAGCGGCGCGGCGCGCCGTTCTTGCGCGCCGCCAGGTAGTCGCGGTATTGCCGGCCGACGGCATCGGTGCGCTCCTCGACCCAGGCCGGCAGTTCGGCGAGCGAGGCCGGCAGGTCGCTGGGCAGGGCCTGCACGGCGGCGATCTGGTCGGCCAGGTAGGCGCGCGCCGCATCGGCCTGCGCGCGCGCGTCGTCGTAGAGCGAGAAGTACAGGTGCTTCGAGCGTTCCCGGGGTGCGGAAAGGCTGGGGGCGGCGGCGCTCGTGGCGTCGGCTAACAGCATCGAATTCATGGTCTCTCGGATCGTATTGTTGGTCTCATGGGACGATAGGTAACATTATCCGGCCTGGGCCACGTACGGAGAATCGGTAGCGGTGCTGTGAGTGTGTAAGAAAGGGATTACAAAATTACAAAGGTGGGACAGGTAGATTCTTACCAAATGGCCAAGAACTCGGACGGGAGCCTTGCGCCGAGCGCCCGTCCGCCACCAGCCGGCCGGCGGACGGGCGCACCGGCGCCGCGCCCTCGGCCAGCATGCGGGCAACGGCGCCCTCGCCGTCCCCGGGCGCCACCTCGACGGCGCGCGTTGCCTCCGCTCCAGCACGCCGGGACGCACGCCTGCGCCGCCAAACAAAACGCCCGGCCACCTTGCGGGGACCGGGCGCTTCGCATGCCGCGCAGGGGCGCGGCCGCAGGGATTACTGCTTGTTCAGCAGCGAACGCTGGCGGGCATACAGGAAGTACACCGCCAGGCCGATCAGCAGCCAGATGATGAAGGCGACCCAGGTGGTCCAGCTCAGGAAGGACATCAGCGTCAGGCAGAAGATCACGGCCAGCGCCGGGATCACCGGCACGGCCGGGCAGCGGAAGGCACGCGGCAGGTCAGGACGCTTCTTGCGCAGGATGATCACGGCCACCGACACCAGCGAGAACGCGGCCAGGGTGCCGATGTTGACCAGTTCGGCAAGCACGCCGAGCGGCACCACGGCGGCGATCAGGCCGAACACGATGCCGACCATCCAGGTGGCGAAGTACGGGGTGCCGTATTTCGGGTGCACTTCCGACAGCTTGGCCGGCAGCAGGCCGTCGCGCGACATCGCGAACAGGATGCGGGTCTGGCCGTAGGCCATCACCAGCATCACCGTGCTCATGCCCAGGATCGCGGCCAGGTCGACGAAACCGGCGACCCAGTTCTGGCCGGCGTACTGCAGGGCCAGCGAGACCGGGTGGTCGACGCCCTTGAAGTTCATGAACGGGACGATGCCGGTCATGATCGCCGCGACGATCACGTACAGCACGGTGCAGACGGCCAGCGAACCGAGGATGCCGATCGGCAGGTCCTTGGACGGATTCTTGACTTCTTCGGCGGCCGAGGTGACGGCGTCGAAACCGATGAAGGCGAAAAACACCAGTGCGGCGGCGCTCATCACGCTGCCGAAGCCGAAGGGCATGAACGGCTGCCAGTTTTCCGGCTTGACGTAGTTGATGCCGACCACGATGAACAGGATCACGACGCTGGTCTTGATGACCACCATGATGTTGTTGATGCGCGCCGATTCGCGCACGCCCATCGACAGGATCCAGGTCAGGAACAGCATGACCAGGAAAGCCGGCAGGTTGAACACGGTGTCCACGCCGGGCTGTGCACCAGGAGCCGCGCGCAGCGCTTCCGGCAGCACGACGCCGAAGCCCGAGAGCAGCGACTGGAAGTAGCCGGACCAGCCTACCGCAACGGTCGAGGTGGCCAGGCCGTATTCGAGCAGCAGGTCCCAGCCGATCATCCAGGCGACGATCTCGCCGAGGGTGAAGTAGCTGTAGGTATAGATCGAGCCGGCCACCGGCACGCTCGAGGCGAATTCCGCATAGCACAAAGCAGCAAAGCCGCAGGCCAGCGCGGCGACGATGAAGGAGAGCGTGAGGGCCGGGCCAGCCGTGACGGCGCCGGTTCCCGTGAGCACGAAGATACCGGTGCCGATGATGGCGCCGATGCCCATCAGGACCAGGTCGAACGGACCCAGCACTTTCTTGAGGCCGCCCGGCTTCTGGGCCGCCGCCACCATGGTGTCAAGATTCTTGGTTCTGAAAAGACTCACTACTTGTTCTCCAATCAAAAAATAGTTTGGTTCCGCGTCTTGGGGCGCGTCTTGTGGCGTCCGCCTGCTGCCGCGGTGGCGCGATCGTCATGCTGGCCGGTAAGCCGCATGCCTGACCCGGGAACCGTTTGTCGCCGTGCCTGTTGCGTGATGCCCGAGCTGTCGCACGTCTTGTTTTGCTGCAGGCATGACATTATCACCAGATTGTTGATTGGAATCAAAGTAAAGTCGCGAAAGTCGATGATTTCGATTATTTCATTCAAAAAACCACGTTCGCGCGGAAGCCACGGCGCAGCGCCAAAGCTTGATTTCCGCAGGACAACAGAACATAATCTGCGGGTTGCCGCATCCAGCGGCCTCGAGCTGCCGGCCTCCCGCCGGGCACAAGCACGCATCGCCCACCACCATGAAGACCCCCCTGCCATCCGGAACCGGGATGCGCACCTGGCGCAAGGCCGTGCCGGCCCTGTTGCTGGCGCTCGCGTCGGCGGCGTCGCCCGGTGCGCCTGCGGAAGGCGGCGCGGTGGCGGCCGAACTGCGCCTGCGCGAGCTGGCCCAGCTCGCCGAACGCAGCAATCCGGAAGCCCGTACCCGCCTGCTGGAGGACGCGGCGGCGTTCACCCGGGGCGTACCCTACCGGGTGCAGGTCGAGTACCTGCGCCTGCTGCGCCGCATCCACAGCGATGCCGGGCAGCTGGGCGAAGCCTACGCAGTCGACGAGCGCATCATCGCGCTGGCAGGCCGCGAGGGCGATGCCCTGCAGGTGGGGCTGGCCAGCCTCGGGCGGGTCCACAAACGCCTGAACGACAACGATCCCGCCGCGGCGATGGCGCTGCTGGAGACCCTGAACACGCAGTACCGCCCGCTTGCCAGCACCGAGTTCGAGGCCAGTGCGGAAGTCGCCTACGGGGCGATCTACAACACCACCGGCCAGCACGACCGCGCGCTCTCCCATTACCTGCGCGCCCTCGAGCTGGTCCAGCGCCATCCCGACCTGTGGAATCCGCGCGAATCGGACCTGCGCATCGCGCTGGCGCGCCTGTACGTGAACAGCGGCAATCCGGCCAAGGCGCTGGAGAGCTCGCGCGCGTACCTCGAGGGGCGCGACGCGATTCCCCCGCGGGTCGAGGCCTTCATGCACTTCCTCGACGGCCGCGCCTATGTCGCGCTGGACCAGCTGGAGCCGGCCCATGCCGCATTCGGCCGCGCACTGGCGCTGGCGCGCAGGAATGAGCTGCGCTGGCTCGAGGCGAACGTCCTGGGCAACGTGGCGGATGCCTGGCTCAAGGCCCACCGCTACCGCGAGGCCGAGCGCGCCGCGCGCGCCGCGGTAACGGTCTCGGAACAGGTGAAGGACCAGAACATCATCCAGATGGCCTATGCCAACCTGGGTTTCGCGCTGTTCGGCCAGGGCCGGATCGCCGAAGGCGTGGTCCATATCGACCGCACCGCGGAAGAGCTGCGCAAGGCCGGCGCCATGCTGGCGGTCTCGAACATCCTGGACGAGAAAAGCGCGGCGCTGGAAAAGGCCGGCCTGCACCGCCAGGCGCTGCAGACGGTGCGCGAACGCGAGAAGATCCAGGAAACACTGGCGGTCGAGCGCCGCAACAAGGCCTTCGCCGCACTGCAGGAACAGTTCAACGCCAAGCAGCGCGCCGCCCAGATCGAACACCTGCGCCAGGAGAATGCGGTCAAGGACGCCGAGCTGCGCAACCGCAACCTGCGCACCGCGCTGGCCACGCTGGGCGCCGTACTGGCCCTGGTGCTGTCTGGATTCGTCTACATGCTGTACCAGAAGTCGCAGGCCAGCGGCCGCCGCCTGGCCGAACTGAACGCCGAGCTGGCGCACCGCTCGGCGCACGATCCGCTCACCGGCCTGTTCAACCGCCGCTCCTTCGTCGAACGCATGCGCGACCGGCAGGAGGCGCCCGGCCTGCCTGCCGCCGCCGCGGCGAGCGGAGGCGACTGCTTCACCCTGCTCGACATCGACCATTTCAAGCGCATCAACGACCAGCACGGCCACGCCGCCGGCGACGCGGTGCTGGTCGAGGTGGGTCGGCGCCTGAACGAGGTGGTACGCGAGTCGGACATGGTGCTGCGCTGGGGCGGCGAGGAATTCCTCGTGTATTCGCAAGGCGTGAGCGAGGCGCAGCGCCCGCTGCTGGTGCGGCGCATCCTGAACGCGATCGCGGCCGCCCCGGTGGTGCTGGACGACGGCACCACGCTGGCCGTCAGCGCCACCGCCGGCGCCGTGTCGCTGCCCGCCGGATCGGGGGCCGCCTTCGGCTGGGAGCAGGCGATCGCGCTGGCGGACCGCGCCCTCTACAAGGGCAAGGAAGCGGGCCGCAACCGCGGCTTCATCGTCGAAAGCGTGGACGGCGCCATGCCGGACCAGGACAGCGACGAACCCGGGCTGCGACTGCACCTGGTGCTGCCGGACACGCAGTTGCAGCCGGCCCAATAGTCGTGAGGACCACCGGATGGCGAGGGCGCCCGCCCTTGCCATCCGGCCAGCTCAGGCACGGTTGACCGCCGCGCGTCCGGCCATCGCCACCACCGTCTGCAGCAGCGCCGCCGGGCGCAGCGGCTTGGCCATGTATTCGTCGAAGCCGGCCTCCAGCGCGCGCTGCTGGTCTTCGCGCCGCGAGAACGCGGTCAGCGCCACGGCAGGCATGCCGGCCAGCGTCTTGTCGGGCAGCGTGCGCACGCGCCGGATCAATTCGAAGCCATCCATCAGCGGCATGCCGATGTCGCTGATTAACAGGTCCGGCCGGTGGCGCTCGATGGCGCGCAGCGCATCGCCCGCGCTGGTGGCGGTGGCGATGCGCGCCCCGGTCTCGCACAGCACCTGCTGCACCAGTTCGAGCGAATCGGGCTCGTCGTCCACCACCAGTATGGTCAGCCCGGCCAGGCTGGCGTCCGGCTGCCCGGCGCCTGCGGCGGCGACGGCCACGGCCACGGCTGGCGCGGCCGCAGGCGCCGGCTCGGACGCGGCGCCGCGGTGGACCGGCAGGTGGATGGTGAAGGTGGCGCCGCGCCCTGCCCCGGCGCTGGCGACCGTGATCGTGCCGCCCTGCAGCTCGACCAGCTGGCGCGCAATGGCCAGGCCGAGCCCGAGGCCGCCGTGGCGCCGCGCGGACGACGAGTCGGCCTGGCGGAAACGGTCGAACACGTAGGGCAGGAATTCGGGGTCGATGCCGACGCCGGAGTCGGCCACGTCGATCGCCACTTCCTCGCCTTCGCAGCGCACGCTGACCGCCACGCGACCGCCAGGCTCGGTGAACTTGATCGCATTCGACACCAGGTTCGACATCACCTGCTGCATGCGCCCGGGGTCGCCCATCACCGGACCGGCGTCGTAGTCGATCGTGGCGGCCAGGTGGATCTGCTTGCCGATCGCCGCCGGACGCGCGGTCTCCAGCGCCGCGTTGACGAATTCCGCCGGCGGCACCAGGCGCGCCTCGACCCTGACCTTGCCGGCGATGAGGCGACTCATGTCGAGCATGTCCTCGATCAGCTGCGACTGGGCGCGTGCGTTGCGTTCGATCGTTTCCAGGCCCCGGCGCAGCATCGCCTCGTCGCGCGCGCCTTGCAGCAGCAGCTGCGACCAGCCCAGCATCGCGTTGAGCGGCGTGCGCAGCTCGTGGGACAGCGTGGCCAGGAACTCGTCCTTCAGCTGGCTCAGGTGCTCGGCCTCGACCCGCGCCTTCTGTTCGCGCAGGTACAGCTCCTGGCGCTCGGCCGCCGTTTCCAGCGATGCTGCGAGCGTGCGGTTGCGCGATTCGAGCCGGGTATCGAAGACGGCGGCCAGCAGCGCGATGCTGAGGATGGCAAAGGTGACCACGGCGACCAGGATCGCCAGGTGGTCCTGGTTCACGCCGTTGTCGGCCGCGCGGCACACGCTGGCCGCGTCGAAGTGGGCCGCGGCCATGCCGGTATAGTGCATGCCGACGATCGCGCCGCCCATGACGACGGCCGCGCCCAGCTGCACCAGGCGCGGGTGCCTGACGCTGTCGTTGAGCTTGAATCCGATCCAGAGCGCGCCGGCCGAGGCGCCGATGGCGATGGCGACCGAGGCCAGGAACAGCCAGGGATCGTAGGTAATGGCCGGGTCCATGCGCATGCCCGCCATGCCCGTGTAGTGCATGGCGTTGATGCCCAGGCCCATCAGGATCGCGCCCCAGGCCAGGTGGCGCCCGCCCAGCTCGCGGTGGCGCAGCTGCCACAGGGCCATGCCGGACACGATCACCGGCAGCAGCCAGGAGACGAAGGTGATCAGGGGATCGTAGGCGAGCGGCATCGGCAGGCGGAAGGCCAGCATGCCGATGAAGTGCATGGCCCAGATGCCGCTGCCCATGGCGAAGGCGCCGCCGGCCATCCAGGCGTGCGGGGCGATGCCCTGCGACTGCTTGACCCGCATGGCCATGCTCAAGGCGGTATAGGACGCGAAGATCGCGGCCAGGATCGAGAGAAGTACCAGCGTTGGTTGGTAATGACCGATCAGCATAGGCGTTTGAGACTCCCTTCGTGTCCGCGCCGGCACGGCGGTCCGGTGGCGATCCCTGCGTTCCGGGTGTACACGACGCACGCCGGGCCCGGCGCTATCGACACCGTGGCGCACCGTGGCGACGCCAGGTGCGCAGTCCACCTGCGCCGCAGCGCGTCGCGTTCCTTCAGAGCAATTCTACCGGAGGCGAGGCCGACTGGCGCACGCCGCCGGCCGGCGCCGCGGTTCACACCGGCGCCTGTGCAGGCACGGCCGGCTCGCCGTCGACCGCTACCCGGTCGCGGCCGCCGCGCTTGGCCGCATACAAGGCCTTGTCGGCGGCCTCGATCAGGCGCGCCGGCTCGTCCAGGCGCTGCGGGTCGAATGCGGCCACGCCGATGCTGAGCGTCACCCAGGGGCGCACGGCCGCGGGTGCATGGGGCAGGTTCAGCGCCGCCACGTGTGCGCGGATCGCGTTCGCGTGCGCGCGCGCCTGCTCGATCGTGGTATCGGGGAGGATCGCGGCGAACTCCTCGCCTCCGTAGCGCGCCGCCACGTCGGCCGGGCGCTTGAGCATGCCGGCCAGCGCCTGCGCGACCGTGCTCAGGCAGGCGTCGCCTTCCTGGTGGCCGAAGTGGTCGTTGTAGGCCTTGAATGAATCGATGTCCATCAGCAGCAGCGCCAGCGCGCCGCCGTTGCGCTGGACGCGGCGCAGCTCGCGCTCCAGGGCAAGGTCGAAGTATCGCCGGTTGGCTATTCCCGTGAGTCCGTCGACATACGAGCGGGCGCGCAGCGATTCGGCGTGGTCGAGCAGGCGCCGTTCGCGGTCGCTGGCGCCGCTGATGTCGCGGATCTCGATCAGGCAGAAGCGCTCGCCGCCCTCCACGAAGGGCGTCACGCTGACCGCCTGCTCGATGCGTGGGCCGTCGAAGCTGCCCGCCTCGCGCAGCGGGAAGGGCGAGCGGCCCGCCGATGCCGGGATGGTGGTCGCGATCTCTTCGGTGAGCGCCGCCAGCACCGCCGATTCGACGCGCGAACCGCGCAGTTCGGGGTACACGTCGAACAGGGAGCGCTCGCGCACCCGGTTGAAGGCGTAGCCCGAGCGCGGCACCATCCAGCCGTTCCACAGGACGATCCCGGCGCCGGCATCGAGCACGACCAGGCCGCAGTTGACGAGGTGAACGGCGCGGGCGCTGTAGGCGCCGGCCGCTTCGGTCTTGAAAGTCATTGCGCAGAATCCGGCACGAGCCAGATGTCAAAAAGAAACAAATCGATCATACCCGAGTTTGCCGCGCGATGGCCCCAGCCGGACAAGTCCACGACAGCAGCCTGTATCAAAAGGACTATTTACAAAATGTTCCCCGGCGTGATTTTTCGTGAGCCTTGGACCATCCCTTTCCGGCTACGATCAGGTCTGTGCTGCGGTCCGACGGACTGCAAGCGACACCTCACATGGCGAACGGAAGGAAGATGCAATGGCTGGAAAGATGATGGACGAGGAAATGGGCATGGAACTGGGCGTTGAAACCCCTCCCCAGAGTGCGCCATGGCCGGCCGCGCCGCACGACCTGCGCCGCCTGCGCATCCGCAAGCGCGAAAGCCAGGAGAAATTCTGGAGCCGCTTCGGCGTCACCCAGTCCAGCGGCAGCCGCTTCGAGACCGGCGTCGTGATTCCGCCCCCGGTCGCCATCCTGCTGCGCCTGTACGCCAACGGCACGCTCAAGGACGAAGACCTGCACGGCTGAGCTTCCCACCGCGGCCCTGGTGCTGGCCGGGCCCTGTTCGGCGCTCTCGCTCTCATTACTTCTGTTTTTATGAAGTAATGTTTCTGATTTCTTCGCTTTTCCCGGGCAAGCCGGGTGCCTTATCCTTATGCATGAGCAGGCGCGCCCAGTGGGCTGTGCCTGCCGCTATCGATCAATGCACACCGGAACCATGAAACGCACCGTCCTCCTCATCGCGACCAATCTCGCCATCATGCTGGTGCTGGGTATCTCGGCCAGCCTGCTGGGCGTCAACCGCTTCCTCACCGCCAACGGCCTGGACCTCGGCGCCCTGCTGGTCTTCGCCGGCCTGATGGGCTTCGGCGGCGCCTTCATCTCGCTCCTGATCAGCAAACCGATGGCCAAGTGGACGACCGGCGCACGCGTCATTGCGCAACCGTCGAACGCCACCGAAGCCTGGCTGCTCGACACCGTGGGCGCCCAGGCCCGCCGCGCCGGCATCGCCATGCCGGAAGTCGCCGTGTATGAAGGCGAGCCCAATGCATTCGCGACCGGCGCGTCGAAGAACGCTTCGCTGGTGGCCGTGTCCACCGGCCTGCTGGCCTCGATGTCGCAGGACGAAGTCGAGGCCGTGCTGGCGCACGAGGTCGCGCACATCGCCAATGGCGACATGGTGACGCTCACCCTGATCCAGGGCGTGGTAAACACCTTCGTGATCTTCCTGGCGCGCGTGGTGGCCTACGCGGTCGACAGCTTCCTGCGCAAGGACGAAGAAAACAGCGGCCCCGGCATCGCGTACACCGTCACTGCGATCGTGTGCGATATCCTGTTCGGCATCCTGGCCAGCGTCATCGTGGCCTGGTTCTCGCGCCAGCGCGAATTCCGTGCCGACCGCGGCGCCGCCGGCATCATGGGTACGCCGCGGCCGATGATCGATGCGCTGGCCCGCCTGGGCGGCCTCGCTCCCGGCGCGCTGCCGAAGACCATGGCGGCCGCGGGCATTGCCGGCGGCGGCGTCATGGCGCTGTTCAGCAGCCACCCGTCGTGCGAGGAGCGCATCGCCGCCCTCCAGCACGCCTGATCACGCAACACACGCTACAAGGGGTCCGGGCCAGGATGCGTTACTCGTCACTCGTGCTGCCGGCGCTGTTCGCCATCGCGCTGGCGCTCCTGCTGCAGCACTTCCTCGGCTCGCTGGCCTGGGCAGGCCTGCTTGCCGTTATCACCTGGCCCCTGCACCAACGCCTGCAAGCGCGCGGGCTGCCGCGCATGGCCAGCGCCAGCATCCTGCTCGGGCTGCTGGTGTTCTGCTTTGTCGGCCCCTCGCTCCTGCTGATCAAGGCGCTCGGCAACGAGCTGGTCGGCATCCAGCGCCTGCTGGCCGAGCTCAACGAAGTCGGTGTGCCGGCGCCGGCCTGGCTGAATGCGATCCCGGTGGTCGCGGAACGCATCCTCGCGTGGTGGAACGAACACCTGGCGGTGCCGGGCGGCCTGAACGCACTGATCCAGACCACGCTGGGGGACGTGATGCCGCACCTCACCGGCGCGGCGCGCTTCTGGGGCTCGGTGATCCTCGCCAACGCGCTCTACCTGTTCCTGACCCTGCTGACCCTGTTCATCCTCTACCTGCACGGCCCGGCGGTGGTGCGCTACGTCGACGGCGCCGGCGAGCGCCTGCTGCCGGAGCACTACCCCAATCTGCGCCGCATCCTGCCGCTGTCCGTGCGCGGCACGGCGCTCGGCCTGTGCTCGATCGCCGTGCTCGAAGGCATCGTGCTGGGCATCGCCTACTACATCGCCGGCGCACCGGCCCCGGCCCTGCTGGGCGTGATCACCGGCTACCTGGCCCTCATCCCGGGCGGCGCCCCGCTCTCCTTCACCATGGTGTCGCTGCTGCTGCTGGGTCAAGGCAATGCCGGCGCCGCGCTGGGCCTGTTCATCTGGGGCGCGGTGGAGCTGTTCATGGTCGACAAATTCATCCGGCCGAAGCTGATCGGCCACCGGGTCAACCTGCCCTTCCTCGCCGTGCTGTTCGGCCTGCTGGGCGGTGTGTCGACCATGGGCGTGATCGGCCTGTTCGTCGGGCCGTTCATGATGGCGGTGCTGTTCAGCTGGCTGCGCGAAGAACAGTCGACGGCCTAGCGATTCTGCATCGGGCGCGCCGCGTCCGATGCGGACCCGACATGCAAAAAGGCCCGCAACGTTTCCGCTGCGGGCCTTTTTCATGTTCTGGTGGGAAGTGCAAGTTTCGAACTTGCGACCCCTGCAGTGTGAATGCAGTGCTCTACCCCTGAGCTAACCTCCCGAGTGCGCGTATTATGCACTATCTATTGAGATTCATCAATATCCAGCCGATACGCCGCGTTCGGCGCTGCCGATACAGCTGTCGATCCGGTAGGCTCGCAACTATCGCCCTAGCCATCAGGAGCCCTCTTCGTGCCCGACCATCGTCCGTCTACGCGTCCCGAGTCCGCAAGCGGACCGGCCTCGCCCTTGCGCCGGCGCCTGGCACATGGTACCGCCGCGCTCGCCGGCCTTTCCATGGCGCCCGCGCTGATCCTGCCATCATCTGCCGCCGCTGTACGGCTACCGGTCGCGCCCTACGTGCCGACGCCGCCCGATGTGGTGCGGCGCATGCTGGCGCTGGGCCGCATCAAGCACGGCGACACGGTCTATGACCTCGGTTGCGGCGACGGCCGCATCGTGATCGAAGCGGCGCGGCGCCATGGGGCGCGCGGCGTCGGCATCGACCTCGACCCGAGACGCATCCGCGAAGCGCGCGACAACGCGCGGCGCGCGGGCGTCGAGCGGCGCGTACACTTTCGGCAGGCAGACCTGTTCGCGACCGATTTCAGTCCGGCCACCGTGGTCATGCTGTATCTGCTGTACGAGGTGAACCTGAAGCTGATGCCGCAGCTATGGCGCCAGCTGCGCCCTGGCAGCCGCGTCGTATCGCACGCCTTCCACATGGGCGGGCAGTGGCCGCCTGAACAAATCGTGCGGATCCGCGACACGACGCTGTACGCCTGGACCATCACGCCCGACCTCCGGGCATATGCTACGGGGCAGGCCTGAGGACAAAAAAAGACGTTGACCGCTCACGCAATCAACGTCTTTCTCGCTTGAATTCCTGGTGGGAAGTGCAAGTTTCGAACTTGCGACCCCTGCAGTGTGAATGCAGTGCTCTACCCCTGAGCTAACCTCCCGAAGCGAGGCGTATTATGCCACAGGATCACCCCGCCGTCACCTCTACGGGCGAATAATTCCGCCAGACGCAGCTGCCCTTCACGTTCTTGTCCAGGCCGGCGAGCACCTCGTCGTGCGCCGCGAGTTCGTCGGCGCTCGCTGCGAGCACGATGATCTCGCCCAGCGGACCCGCATCCACCAGCTCGCCGCCCGCGCTGGCTTCGGCCGCCACATCCATGGTCAGCGAGTTCTGGCCGCGCGTCATCGCCAGGTACACGTCCGCCAGCAGCTCCGAGTCGAGCAGTGCGCCGTGCAGCTTGCGGTGGGCGTTCGAGATTTCGTAGCGGTCGCACAGGGCATCGAGCGAGTTGCGCTTGCCCGGATGGAGTTCCTTGGCCTGCACCAGGGTGTCGATCACGCCGGCGCAATGCTCGGTGAACGACGGCAGTCCGAGACGCTGGAACTCGTGGTTCAGGAAGCCCAGGTCGAAGGGCGCGTTGTGGATGATGACTTCGGCGCCCGTTACGTAAGCCCGCAGGTCTTCCGCGATCTCGTGGAACTTCGGCTTGTCGCTGAGAAATTCGGTGGTGAGGCCATGGACCGCCAGCGCCGCTTCGTCCGAATCGCGCTCCGGGTTGATGTAGCGGTGAAAGTTATTACCGGTCAGCTTGCGGTTGACGATTTCGACGCAGCCGACCTCGATGACGCGGTCGCCCGTGCGGGGATTCAGGCCGGTGGTTTCGGTATCGAGGACTACTATCCTGTTATGCATCTTTTGTAAACGGAGAACCGCTTCCTCATCCAAAATTATCTAATCTTCCCTATGAGAGCATACCATAATCGGTAACCCAGCGGTGAACAGCGCTTGCAGAAAGTGTAAACAGACGATACGCTACTTAACAAGTAGAGGAAAGTGTAAACAGTTTTCCACGAGGCAAGTTATGAAACTACAGATTAAATCATTTATTGCCTCCGATGGCGAGCGCTTTTGTCAGATTTACGACACTGATGAGCCAGGATTTCCGCTTTTCTACCCCACCGCCTATATTTCCAGATCCATTCGTTTGGATGCCACTCACGGAACGCAACTGGTTTATCTCGAAGCCATTAAGCGCGTCATCGAATGGGAAGCTCGGCAGTCCTGCGACCTGGCGGTAAGATTTCTTCAGCGCGATTTTTTAAAGCCACATGAAATCGACAACCTCGCGCAGTACCTTCGCCAGAGACGTCGCGGCAAATCTGGAAATACGGTCAGCACGGAAAAAGGAAATACCTATATCAATTATGCATGCGCATATTTGACCTGGCTGGCGAATGAACTGATCACCGACGCGGACAACGTTGAAGTCGCGCACATGATTGACACTCAAAAACGTCGTTTGGACGATAAATCAAATAAAAAATCTGGCTCCAAAACTGCCGCCATGCAGAAGACTGTGGAGAAGCACCTTTCAACGAAAGCAAGAGATCAACTTGTATCGTTATGGCAATATCCGTTTGCCAAACTTGTCCGCGACACCGATAGAGGATCGCGCCTTCGCAATGTCGTCATGCTTCGCATACTTTATGAAACCGGAATGCGACGCGGCGAACTTCTTTCCTTGAAACTCAAACATCTCAAAGAATCGACGGGCGGTGCGATTGCGTGCCTGACAATAGAACGAAATCATAACGATATCTATGATAATCGCGTGAACCAACCTGTAGCCAAAACCGTTGGCCGAATCGTGCCAATCTCGCCAGAGCTGGAGCGACAACTATTCGATTACATTACCGAGTACCGCGCTACCCTACCCCGCGTTGGCTTTGACGACGAGGACTTCATTTTTGTAAATGATCGCCAAGGTCGAGGACAGGCAAAACCCCTGTCTATTTCGACTTTCGATCAGGCCGTACGGAGCTTCAAATCACTGTTTCCCGCTCTAGGATTGCTGCATCCTCACTTGTTAAGACACGATTGGAATTTCCGCTTCTCGTCACAAGCGGACAAAGCAAAAATGGACAAACTCGACCAGCGACAAGTCAGAGAAGAATTGATGGGGTGGCGGCCTGAATCAGACATGGGGGCGATATATAACAAGCGCTACATTCAAAATATGGCGTTGGAATTTGGTCTGCAAGTTGCGAAAGACACGCAAACGTGAGCTGGCCGTGTCTCCGGAGATACCCACAAGGTAACACCTTCCCGTTGCGCACTTAACACTCGGCAATCAGCGTTGAATCTTCGCAATATCGCGGGATCACGAAGCTCTCTTGCGAGTTTGCCATCCATATTGTACTGTATGTCCATACAGTTGTTTGCTTCTTGCTGCCGCGAAATTGCATTGCCCTAAAGCATAAATACAGTTGCGTACGTACTTGGCAACTTACTATCCTGTTGACAGGCAGCTTTAATTGTAGAGAGTAGACGATGACCGCATCCGTCAAACGCCCAGTAAAAGAAACACCGGAACTCGATCTTGATCTCGATAAGACGAAGCGTCCAGTCGTGCCGCCAAGTGATTTCCGATGGGAAGGAGATTGGTTAGCGCACGTGGGCCACTCAAGAGTTGAGTGTTCATGGTTTACCTACCTGCGTCCAGACCTGGCGCGTTCGCTACGAAAACACTTAATTAAATTCTCGGCTGAGGGTAAATACGCGTCGACCACCTTACTGCGCGGCGTAGACGTCCTGTGTATGTCGATTGCTCGGCATCAAGCTCGAGAATTCGACAAGGCATGGCTGATGCGTTCGCTATCGTCAAGTTCGTTTCAAGCAGTTCAAGGATTTTTGAGGGCGTTCTTTATATACTGGCAAGACCGTTATTCAAGAGCAATTTCGAACGAGGCGCTGCTACTTCTGGCAAAAAGGAGTGCTCACCCAAAATACCCCCGCAATGTCTTGTCCGACGACCCAGACGAGAGTTGGCTTACTGATCTGGAATTTGACGCGCTGCTCCACCAAATTTGGGCAAATTACGATCACGGAATTACTTGTACACAGGTCACTCTGTTGCGACTGCTTTCGATGCAGTACGCACGACGAACCGTACAGCTGGCCAATTTGAAATTCGGAGACTTCCGCGAGGACGATGCGGTTGAGGCCGGTGGGACAGGTCGATGGGTTCACTTCCCTGGTGCGAAAGACCGCCATGCTGAAGACAATTTTCGTGATAGTAAGGAAGAGGTCCATCCGATAGCTGATCATTTATGGGATCTCTACCAACTTCACAAATATGAAGTACAGCAGCTGATTGAGACCGTTTTCGGGTTTCCTGTAAACGAAAAGGAGTTGAACCTGCTGCCCGTATTCGTTGAACAGGCTCAGCTTTGCACAGCGATGCATGAGCTTACGAGCCACTATGGTATTGACTGGCGGGCGAACTTGGGGCATCGCATTTTCCACACGCCGGGACAGGTACTTGGCAAATACTTGACTTGGGCTAAAACCACCCCTGCGCATATCTTCGCTAGAGATGGCCAGAGCTGTTTACCAGTGCCGCCCTACAGTCACCGTACGGGTAGACCCATCCGCGTTACCTCTACTCGCATGCGGCATACAAGGGCGCGACAGCTTGCACGATTGGGAATGCCCAAGGAGGTACTGTCCTACTGGCTCGGTCATTCGGACGCTCGCGCTGTCGAGGCGTATTACAACGATCCTGCTGAAGAATCTCGGAAGATTAACGCCGCCATGAGTGGGGCGCTGTCACCGCTGGCCATGTCATTTACTGGAAAGCTGCTAGACGACAAATCTCAGGCAAGTCGCGCCGACGATCCCGAGAGTGCCATCGAATTCCCCAATGGAGAAAATTTGACCGGCGTCGGAAATTGTGGAAAGCATAGCTTTTGTGCAACTACGTCTGTTCCTGTCCCCTGCTACCGATGCAAGCACTTCGAGCCACTTGTTTTCGCGCCACATGATGAAGTTCTGAATGCGCTCCTCGTGAGGCAAGCGGAAGAGAACGCCATGATCAAAATCGGAGGCAATCGCAAGCTTCTAACTCCCATTGATCTGTCCCCCGATATTCGAGCAGTGCAGGCTTGCATCGCCCGCTGTGATGCTCGCAAGGCTGAACTAGGGGTTGGAGAATGAGTAATGTCATCACATTCATTCCAAAGAAGAGTCGGACCGCGCAGCACAACCTCGAGAAGTTCATTGAAATGGCGCGCGACGTTATTCCAACCTGGTCGGACATACCGGGTTTTAGTTGGGAAGAAATGAAATGGCGGACCACGTTCGCAACAATTCGTTTTATCAATGTGGAAAACGCGGCCTTACACTGGTCGGCGATTCCGAGCCCGGAACAGCTGATGCATCCGGAATTTGTGGAAGCAGCGAAAGCCTACCTTCGATATCGCCATCACACTAAGCCCCATCGCAATATCGGTCGCGAGATGGCGGCGCTGCGTTTGCTGGAGCAGGTGCTGCGCACGGACATGGACGTTCCCGACATAACGAAAGTGACCCAGAGGCACTTCGATGAGGCCGTTGCACTGTGTACGCGCTTCAAAGGTGCTGCGTTTATCGCAGGCGAGCTCCTGAATATTTTGCGACGGCTTGCCGACAACGGCATTGTGTCAAGCGCTGCGCACTTCTGGACCCATCGATATCACGGAGATCTCAGTTACGAGAACCAGAATGGCGCGTTTGCATCAAACGAAGCGAAAGATAAAAAGCTTCCCGATCAGGACGCTTTGCTGGCGATCGGTGCTGTTTTCAGTCGAGGTTACGATCAGTCACTTGAAGATGTTGACGTGATGGTGACAAGTATTACAGCGCTTCTGCTCTGCGCCCCGATGCGCATCAGTGAGATCCGTCGGTTCAGAACGGACTGCCTGGCCCACGATCTGGATAAGGATGGCAAAACCCAGTATTACCTCAAATATTGGGTGCCGAAGACTAAAGAGTTTTGTCGAAAACCTATTCCGGAAACCATGGCAGAGACTGCCATCGAAGCAGTGCGCCGCCTGACAGAACTGACAGAAGAAGCACGTCGCTTGGCACGCTACATGGAGACCAACCCAACCAAATTTTATCGACACAAAAACTGCCCAGATGTCCCTGACGACGTTCCGCTGACACGAGTGCAGACTGCCCAGGCATTGGGCTTCGACTCGTCCAAATCTGTAGAGGATTACATTAAAAGATGGACTGGGTCCAGACGGCTCATCGGTCATACATTGAATTCACTGTGGCAGATTGTGCTGCGCGACCATCAAAATCAGAATCCACACTTTCCATATCAAGAGCCCTTGAGCGGGGCCACGCGCCCTCCACTCAAGATGTCTGAGTCCCTGCTTTGCTCTCTTCGCTTTCAGTTCGCACCCAATCTGTTCACGAGCCCAGTCCTGTTAGCCCCATTCAACCGGGACTATTACGTGAAGCGCCTTGACGCGTCAGAGATGAAAGACCGGAAAAACAGCCGCCCTATATGTTTTTACACCCGCCATGGCTTCGAGCCCAAGAAGTTGAAATCACATGCGCCGCGCCACTTGCTTAACCGTTTGGCTCAGCAGAGTGGGCTCACGCTTGATGTCATCACTGCATGGAGCAGCCGCTCGACCTTTCGGCAGACATTGACCTATCTCGACAACGACCGGGGTGAAGCGGCGGCCACCGCTGCTTCGTTGATGCACATGGAATCCGAGCAGATCTCAAAGGACCCGGTCACGCTCAAAGAAGCTGAGATCTACAAGCAGGGGCCAATCCATCGTAGTCGGTATGGCCTCTGCAGGCGGAGCTGGAGAATCGGCCCTTGTAACAAGTTTGCCGATTGCCTGAACTGTTCCGAACTGTTGATGTGCAAGGGTGACAAGTTTGCAGTTGAGATCATTCGGAGCGAGCGCGCCACGATGGCGAAGACGTTCAACGCAGCGCAAGAAGCTGTTTCGAGAGGTGAGCGATCAGCGACGCGGTGGATCAAGGTGATGGGGCCTCAAATCAAAAAACTCGATGACCTTATTGCGGTACTCAACGACCCGCAAGTGCCAGACGGCAGTCCAGTCGAGATTGCCGGAACAAACTTCGCCCATGAGCAAACATTGATCAACGAGACTGCCCAGGTGATGGGCGTGAAACTTGTCGATCGAAGGGAATTGGCAATCGAATATGGCAATGATCTGTTGGAGTGCCTCGATGAATTGAAGGGACCACGAGGTGGCTAAAGCAATCACGGGTGCCGAGGTGAATCTGATTGTTGAAATGATCCGGCACTGGCCTAAGGGGGAAAAGCTCACGTGGAACAACATTTGCAAGGGTTCGCAAAGCATCATCGGATATTTGCCGACCCGACAGGGGCTGGCCAAGAAGACGGGAATCGCACAAGCCTACGACGTCAAGACGAAGAAAATCCGATTCGACGTCGACAAACTCAGCAATGTGGCTCGACCAAGGAGCATTCAAGATGCGATAGAACGGTTGGCCAAGCTTGAAGCCGAGAACGAGCAGTTAAAGGGTGAGATTCAAAAGATGGCGGAAGTAGCCCAAAGATTTATTCACAATGCGTCGGTAGAAGGTTTTACGCGCGAGCAGATCATGAAGCCGCTTCCTAAAAAGAAGTAGCGAACTTGAAACTGGAGGCAGTATGGGTAGCGGACGGAGCGGGCAGCAGGTTGCACTTGAAAACGTTGAGCGGTTCCGTGCCTGGATCAAGGAGCGCGACCGTACTAACGACTGGGCGGATTACGTACGTGGCGACAAATTAAGCCGTACGGATATTGCACATGAGTGTGGTTTTGCCGTGTCTGTGCTGCGCCAGAACCCTTCTGTAAAAGCCGAATTGGTTAAGCTCGAAGCGCGGTTGCGCACGGCTGGCTTACTCGATCCTGTCGATCCTGACATCGAAATCGGCAGCCGCTTGAAGACCCCCGAAGAGATAAAATCAGAAAAAGCTGCCAACCGGCGTGCGCAAATTGCAAAGGCAGGCGTCGAGCAACGGGTAAAAACGCTGGAAGAACAAAACGCCGCACTCAGGGCGCAAGTTGCTCTGCTCCAAGAGCTATTAAAGAAGTATAAGTTCTTGGCCGACCATCTGTTTAAAACCGGAAGGCTTGTACAATGAAGCGTCCGCTTACCGTTCAGTTGCGGGTAACCGGCATACGCAGTCGTGGCAAGTATGGAGGTGTCATTTTCAGCGGCGTATCAGATGCTCACGAGCGGTACATTGCCGTTTGCAAAAATGATGTCATCAACGACGCGTCCCTGGTCGACAAAGGACAGCGTTGGGTGATCAGCGGTTGCCTCGCCATGTGGAATGATGAGCAGCAGATCGAAGTGACAAATGCGCAACTTGTTCGCCCTTCAGGCAGCAACATTGTGGAATGGATAGCCAACTCAACAATGTGCGCTGGCATCGGGCACGTGAAAGCACAAAAACTCTACGACCGTTTCGGCCCTGCCTTGATCGAGCTCATCGACAGGAGAAACCTCGAGCTTCTCAGTGAAATTGTCAGCTTGGAGGCTGCTGACCTACTATGCCATGCCTTTGAAACCCATAGGGTAGCAGGGACCTTACTGTGGCTCGATCGACTGGGAATACATCGCCGTATTGGGCAAAAGATTGCTGATTTTTATGGAGAACAAGCCCAGGCAAAGCTAGAGGAAAATCCATACCGACTGGTGTCCTTCGCCGAAAAATGGAAAACGGTCGATCAGCTCGCGCAACGCCAGTTCGGCGTTACACAAGACGACCCCCGCCGCCTTAACGCCGCCACCGAGGAAGCCCTGTATAGCGGCTTGTCCGATGGCCATACCTGCCTGCCTTCTGCTGGGCTTAGATCACGACTGTACAAACTGCTTGGTCTTCATCCGCTCGTTACGAAGGCACTTGCGCTCGACAATGACGCGCGGTACCGACGTGTCGGCGACTTCTTTCAGCCTGCCGGTACGTACGTCATTGAGCAGTATGTGGCAACGCGGCTACGTGAGATTGCGTGCGGCGAAGCGACGGGGCAGCATTCCCTGTTAGGGAACACTGAGGTCGATGAAGCACAGGTGGCCCGTTCGATCGCGCATTACGAATCTGAAAATGGGTTCACGCTCACCGCTGAGCAACGCGTGGCCGTCATTGCCAGCGCTGCCAGCAATCTGTGCCTGATACTTGGAGGAGCAGGCACAGGAAAAACGACCGTGTTGAAGGCGTTGTATCGTGCACTCGAAGCGTCGCAACCATGTATCGCCATCCATCAGTTGGCCTTGGCCGGTCGCGCAGCGCAGCGCATGACTGAAGCGACTGGACGAGAGAGCATGACGATCGCTTCGTTCCTGAACAAGGTTGATTCACTGCCTCTCGGGCATGGCTCGGTAGTCGTGATCGACGAGATGAGCATGGTCGATGTCATCCTCATGTATCGCTTTTTGCTGCAGATTCCTCCAGGGACGCGAGTCGTTCTTGTTGGAGATCCTTCGCAGTTGCCGCCCATTGGTCCAGGTCTCGTGCTCCATGCGCTCGTGGGCAATCCATGGATCGTGCAGACTGAATTAAAAGTGACTAAACGGCAGAGTTCTGCGAGCGGCATTCCATCGGTCGCGGCTGCCATACGTAGGCACGAGCCGCCTCAATTTGCCCGCTACCTGGGAAAAGGGTCGGGCGTGTCGTTCGTTTCCTGTAGTGACGCCGAGCTGGATGCGACAGTTCTACGGGTATACGAGGAACTTGGCGGTCACGGCAGCGATTACGCTGTGCAAATTCTCTCCACCACACGCAGCAATGTTGGCGGCGTCCGAGAACTCAATTCCGCATTACACGCGAGGTATCGTCAGGAGCCTGAGCAGATTCAATGCTACGACCCCCAGTTTGGCGTCGTCGGTGCTCTCAGCCCCGAAAAGCTACCTATCTGCGTCGGCGACCTCGTCATTTTCACGGAAAACAACTACGAACTAGGGCTTCGCAACGGCTCACTTGGGATCATTGTTGAGGCACTGAAAGTAACGTATGGTGAAACCGTTTGTTGCAGAGCTCAGTTTGAAGGGATCGAGTACCGTTTTAATTCAACACAGCTTCAGGCACTGGTGCACGCCTACTCGATCACGGTACACAAGAGCCAAGGCAGTCAGTTCGAACGAGTGATCATACCAGTACGGAAATCACGACTGCTCGACCAGGCGCTGATCTATACCGCTGTTACGCGCGGTGTTCAGCAAGTCGTGTTGGTTGGCAATCTCACCGCTGCACAGAATGCCATTGCGGCACCACCCTCCTCCTCACGGCGGCATGTCTTGCTGCCTGCACTGCTAGAGAGTAGCAGGTTGTCGACACCGGGTGACAGGGATCAACTACCCTGCGATGCCGCACATCTGATCCTGGAAGATCTGGGGAGCTACATGTAAACGACTAGCGTTTCGCTACCATCTTAGGTTTCAGGATTGTGATAAACGCCAGGACATTACCTTCAAGGCGAGCGTAAAGCTCCAACGCACCGCTTTGATAAGTAAGCTTGTACAGCGCGTAGGATCCGTCGAAAGCACTTTCGACAAGCTGAGGAGATGCCAGCCGCTCAAGATCCGACCACAGCATCATTTGTTTGACAGTGTCACCGAAGGCACTCGCAAGTGCCTCGTGATGCAGAAACAACGCGTCAAGTTCTTTTTGGAATTCCGGATAGCTAGGATCAATACCGACAAAATACGGCACAACCATGCTTAGCGGCGTTTGAACAGAGAATCAAGCTCCGATTGGGAATGTGCACGAGGAGGATTGGCGTCGAAATAACGGTTCGCCGCCCTCACACGATCGATTGCTTCTGGTGAAACTTTGACCTCTTCACCAGGCAATTTTTTCGGCTCGTTCCGCACATTAAAATTGTTGACTTGAAGTCCACGGAGGCTCATAGCATTCTCCTATCACACCATGTTTGTTCATGTAGTATGAACTGATACCACAAATTATACACTGAGCAGGGAGCGACGGCGACCTAGACCATCATGCAACTCGAGAGTATGTCCAATAGCAGGTAAACGCTACCTATCGTAGTCTTACCGCAACGCTACGCGGTGATTGCAGTGCGCCAGTCGCGAAGAAAGTGACAACGAAGCCAGCACATCGCCCGCGTCCAGCTACATCCTGCGAGCGTAAGGTGTCAACTTCATCTGTCAAAGTCCAGATCAGACCAACACCAAGCCTCATCTACCACGATCACTTCTCGGTCACCCATGGTCCGTCAGTCTGAAGCCATCCAATTTGCTGAGCTACCCTCCGCATGATCCAACGCGCTTCATCCCTCGACGTCCAGCTTGTCTCGACCAGCCTTTCGTAATACTGGTGGAGAATTGCGCTCTCCGTCATATGTGAACGTTTCCCCGCTTTCGACGCCAACGATTTCGCAGCGAGTTGGGCGGCTAGATCCTCGCAAATGCACCATCGATCATACAGCTCAGGGGGCGTGCATCCACTCAAGTAGTAACGCCCTTTGTAGAGCGTAGCAAGATATTTAGGTTGAGCACCAGGTACTGCGCCACTGATGCGCTCACGAGGAAACTCATCGGGCACCATGAATTCCGTCTCTTCTGGATCACGCTTGGATTCGTCGCTGTTAGTCATTTTTCTCACCAGCAGTCGTTAGCCAGACAGGCCTTCCTTGCGTGCACTGCATGCAAGGCTTGATCACTGTACCGAGGATCCAGGCGATTCGCAGCCCAGCACACGCACGACGTTTCGAAAAATCCACTCAACTTCGCCAGGTACGCCACCCCAACCGAACCGTTGCGCAATCTCAAGATGCAGCTCAACAATTTCGATGGTCGGAATAAGTGGGTGTCGGAGCTGCTCTTTTCTTACCTCTTCCACAAGTTGGCGGACAAGATCCAAGCACAGCTCGTAGTTAGACAGCACGTCATCAATCAGGTTTGCCCTTGGGAAATCTGATGGAATTGACACAAACGTTCGCGACGTCCCCTTTGACATGCCGCCTCCCCAAACCAAATACTGTACAGGCATACAGTATCACCGTGTTGCGAAACGCGCAATCCAATCGACCCTGTGTGTGCGGCTAATAGATTTCTGAAGTTGTGTCACGACTGAGAGCTTCACGCACCAACTGCACGCGGTTCTGAGGCACAAGCTTCGCACCACAACTATTGGTGGAATTTGGCTACTACTTGTTCATCGAATTATTCTTTCGTTGCAACATTGCTCAGACTTCTTTACGCTAGTCATAACGGCAAGTAACTAGACAAGTCAGCAGGCACAAATGCAAATAATTCAGAAAATCGTTTCATGGGCCTCTGAGCAGCCAGCATGGATCGATGACGCGATCCGCAGGTTGCTAACCGGTAGCCTGACCCAGGATGATTTACAGGACCTAGCTGCCTTGGCCAAGTTGCATCACGGTCTGCCTGCTCGACAAGGACTAGTTGCTGTCCGCCTTGATCCATCTACCCTGCCCTCAGCTGCGCAAGTAGGCGAAGATGTTAGTCTTATTGCAATGCGTAGCCCAAAGAATCTCAATGCGATCGACAGCACGCAGGCGCTGACATTCCACCGGATGGGGCTTACTGTCGTCTACGGGCACAACGGTGCGGGCAAGTCTGGCTATGCGCGTGCGCTCAAAAAAGCCTGCCGTGCACGCAACGTGGAAACCATCCTTCCAGATGTCTACGCCGCAACGTCCGGATCAGTGACCGCCAGTGCGACATTTGAATGGAACGAGGGCGACGAGCTCCGTTTGCACAACTGGGTCGCAGACACCGTGCCGCCCGCACCGCTGTCGCAAATGTCGGTTTTCGATTCACACTGTGCTCGGGTGTTCGTCGACAGCCAGGCAAGGGTTCTTTTTGTTCCCTGCGGCATGGACGTGATTCACAGTCTCTCAGAGGCGTTAGGCACGGTTCAGCGATTGATTGAGGTCGACAGGAAGGCACACGCATTCGATCATGCCCACCTATTACCGCTGTCAGGCACAACCCTGGTCGGGCAAGCATACTCAAAACTTGGGCCGAAGAGTCATCCAGAAACCTTCACGAAGCTTGCCATTCTCTCGAAGGAAGAAGAAGCAGAGCGGCATGCGATCGCTAAACTCCTTCGGGACGAGGATCCAGTCAAGCTTGCGGCTCGCATACGACGCACTACGACACGGCTTCGCACGTTGCGCAGTGAACTCTCAGCACTTGAGCTCCCTTTAACCGATAGCACCCTCAGCCAGCTAGCGAACGCCTTTGTATCCATGACAGCGGCGGAGAATGCATCAAAGCTGGCAGCAGAAACGCTCCAGGCTGGCGGAGCCTATGTAGTTGGTACCGGCACTGAACCATGGGAGGTTTTGCTGAGGAGCGCCGCAAAATACGCAACAGAGGTAGCGTATCCGGCGCATGCGTTTCCGGGACCGGACGACGCGCACTGCGTCCTTTGCCAGCAACCTCTCACAAGCGACGCTATCGATCGACTGAGGTCCTTCTTCCAATTTATCGAAGCGGATGCACAGAAAAAGGCCACCGAGTCGCGAGAGGCCACGAAGAAATTGTACCGGGCAATCTCAACATTAAGCCTCGAGTCCTTCCCGTCTGATCGTGTGCTGCTGGGTGAGCTCGACGAGAGCGAGCCAGCGCTGGCCACTGCCATCCGGGACTACGTAACTGCGTTAGGTATGCGTCGCGCGAGTGTCCTTTCAACTGCAGCAAACCGCACACTCAATCCGCAGGAAGTGCTGCCCACGTCCCCGCTACCGGCACTCGACGAACTGATCGAAAGAGAGACCGCAGAGGCTGCGCGGCTTGAAGTGTCGTTGACGCCAGAGGAGCGCGAGCACAAGAGCAAAACACTTGTGGAATTGGAAGCCAGAGTACAACTTGCGCAGCTACTGCCGAAGGTGCTGGAAGCGATTGAATGGCACAAACGGGACCATGCATTCAGCGAGGCCATAAAGGGATGCAACACACGCCTTGTCACAACTTTCATTGGCGAATTGTACGAATCCCACGTGACAGAAGAACTGCGCTCTGCGTTCGCACAAGAGCTGGCCAATCTGGGCCTGAGCAAGCTGGACGTCGCCCTGGAGATGACGGGACAAAAAGGAGCCCGCATGCAACAGCTCAAGCTTCGCACCCAGCCACAGTATGCCCGCACCAAGGTGTCGGACGTTCTGAGCGAAGGTGAACAGCGGGTAATCGCAATGGCCCTGTTCCTTGCAGAGGTCGGCATTGAACCAGGTCGATCAGGTCTGATCTTCGACGACCCGGTTTCGTCGTTAGACCATGTGCGCCGCGAGAAGATTGCAAAGCGCCTCGTCCTCGAAGCAAAGAACAGGCAGATCATCGTTTTCACCCATGATCTGGCGTTCGCCTGGTCATTGAAGGATTTTGCAAAGGAACAT
This sequence comes from Telluria sp. ZB4P34, assembly GCF_059686055.1. Classification (NCBI taxonomy): domain Bacteria; kingdom Pseudomonadati; phylum Pseudomonadota; class Betaproteobacteria; order Burkholderiales; family Oxalobacteraceae; genus Telluria; species Telluria sp. ZB4P34. The sequence continues at coordinate 315,972 of NZ_JCASIF010000004.1, forward strand.
GGGGTCGCCAACGAAAGTCGCCATATTTTTGCAGCGGGTACCAAAAAGGGAATCTGTAGCGACACCTTGCCGTTCGAGGCCAAGAAGTTGAGCGCACGGGTCAACGAGCTTCGAGAACAGGCCAAGCGCGCAAAGAAGGCCTTGGAGGAAGACAGCGACCACGAGCTCTACAATGATACGGTCCGCAACGGATACAGGCGAATGCGCGACACGTGGGAGCTACTCATCGAGGAACATCTGTTCGCTGGAACGATTAAACGCTTTAGACGATCGATCGAGACCTCGAAACTACGGTACGTTTCCGTCAGTGATCGGGAAGCAAGCGCAGTCTATAACGGCATGACCCGATGCTCGAACTTTACGCATGAGGGTGGTGGCGAAGCGCCGCCTGCCCTCCCCGAACCGGACGACTTCCTGGCTGACGTTGAAGAGCTTGCAGCTGCTCTTCAATTGATAGATGACAACAAAAAATCTACCGAAACGCGCCGCATTGAAGACGGGCTGGCGACGATCGCATGACAACCTGCTGCGAAGCGGCGAATGCGTCGCCAATGGCGGTGTCGATGTGCTACGAAAAGCGGACAAAAGAATTCGTGCGCCAGACGTAGCAACGACCATCATGCCTGCTTGCCCGATGCGCCGTATCGCACAGCCTCCAGCCGTACCGTCTGGTTCCAGCACAGCATCATGGTGCCAAGCAGCTCCTAACCTTATCCGCGTTCCCAGTACCGCCAGGTGTCAATCTTTTCACCTTCGTCATAGCAGCCTTCGGCGGCAAGCTCGCCGTTGTCATGGTAGTTCCGCCACACACCGTCCTCGAATCCATTAACATAGCTCCCTTCCGAAGCTAGCTCCCCGTTGCGGTGATACGAAGCGAACCGCCCGTGACGAATCGACTGAGAGCCATCGCCAGATAGGTAGCACGCGAACCTGCACTGCAGTTCGCCGGTTTGATAGAAGATCTCGGCTACGTTCATCTGCATAGTATCTCCAAGGCTCATGATTCCACAGGTATCCAGGCTAGCCCCAATGTGGACGGCGTAAACTCAGCGCACTACATCGACGACCTGCCCATGAACACCAAGCTTTGATGAGTCGATCGGCGTTTCCGAGCTCAAAGCATGAAGAATCTCGCACGAACCAGCACTGTCGGTTGTAACGCAACGTCTCCTGAGGTCCCTCAGTTGCGACTCCAAGGCTGAGAGTGACGCCAGACGTTCGACTACATGTCCGATATGCTTGTCGAGCAGCTCATTGACGCCGACGCAATCTTTGTCTGGCTGGTCACGAAATTCCAGCAGCACTCGGATCTCATCAAGAGTCATATCGAGCGCACGACAATGGCGAATGAATGACAGTCGTTCACTATGTTGCTCGTTGTATATGCGGTAGTTGTTCGATAACCGCTGTGGCGGCATGAGAATTCCGATGCGCTCATAGTAGCGAATCGTCTCCACCAGACAACCTGAACGCTCGGCCAGCTCGCCAATTTTCATATAAAACCCCAATCTGTACCCGGATGCTTGACCCTGTACCTACTACAGGGTGTTTAATAAGAATATACACAATTCTCGGGGTACCGTCATGTCCGAATGCCAAACCAAGTCATGTTGCGCAAAGTCCGTTCCTGTTGAGCCAACAGGAGCAATGCCGTCTGCCCAAGCAGGCTCGTTGACTGTTCGTATCGATGAGATGGATTGCCCGACTGAAGAAGGACTCTTGCGGCAGGCGCTCGGTCGCGTCGCAGGCGTTGGACAGCTTGAATTCAACCTTGTCCAGCGAAGGCTCAAGGTCGAACACCCCCTTGCAGAACCTGGCGAGATCCTTACCGCAATACGCAGCGTAGGGATGGTGCCAATCATCGAAAACGCAAGTGAGCAATCTGCGCCAGTTCAAGGGACGGTCTTTCGCATCGAGAACATGGATTGCCCTACCGAGGAAGCGCTTATCCGCAGCAAGCTATCCGGCCTTTCCCAGGTTGAGCAGCTTGACTTCAATCTGCTTCAACGTCGCCTGACGGTCAAACACACTGGGCCTGCATCAACAATCGGCGACGCCCTCCTCTCGATTGGCATGCAGGCTGTCCTCGTCAGCGCCCAAGAAGGCGCAGCACCCGTGACAGCTCTCGAACCTAAGCGAAAGTGGCAGCAAGCGAGCTTGGCTCTCGGACTTGCTGCGGCAGTCGGAGCTGAAATCATCGCATGGAACACGGGCAGTGAAAATTCGTGGCCAGTCATCCTGTTAGCTCTGCTAGCTATCGCAACCACGGGACTGGGTGTATACAAAAAAGGCTGGATTGCACTCAAGAACCGCAATCTAAATATCAACGCCTTGATGTCGATTGCCGTGACCGGTGCCGTGTTGATTGGCCAGTGGCCGGAAGCGGCAATGGTGATGGTACTGTTTGCCGTGGCCGAGCTGATCGAGGCACGCTCTCTCGACCGGGCAAGGAATGCCATTCAAGGCCTGATGGCCTTGACGCCTGACCGGATCAGCGTTCGAGCCGAGGACGGCACCTGGAGCGAACAGGAGGCCACCACAGTGGGCATCGGTGTGTTGGCCCGCGTTGGCCCTGGCGAGCGCATTGCCCTCGACGGCGAAGTGACTTCAGGCCAGTCGTCCGTGAATCAAGCTCCGATCACTGGCGAGAGTATGCCAGTAGCCAAAGGTGTCGGCGATAAGGTGTTCGCTGGCACGATCAACGAGACCGGATCGTTTGAGTACCGCGTCACTGCTGGACAGAGCAATTCAACACTGTCGCGTATCATTCGCGCCGTCGAGGAAGCGCAAGGTAGTCGTGCCCCGACACAGCGTTTCGTTGACCGATTCTCCAGCATTTACACGCCCATCATATTTGCCATCGCCCTTGCTGTTGCCATTGTGCCGCCCCTCATGCTGGGCGCTGAATGGATGCCGTGGATTTACAAGGCGCTTGTACTGCTTGTGATCGCCTGTCCTTGCGCCCTTGTGATATCCACCCCTGTCACCGTTGTCAGCGGCCTTGCTGCTGCAGCGCGCTCCGGCATTCTCATCAAAGGCGGTGTCTATCTGGAGCAAGGCGGAAAGCTTCGCTCGCTCGCGCTTGACAAGACCGGCACAATCACTCAGGGCAAGCCCGAAGTGACGGACGTATTGCGTCTACAAGGTGACGCGACGAGTCACCTGCAACTCGCTGCAGCGCTCGCTGACCGGTCGGACCATCCGGTGTCGACAGCCGTCAGCCGTCACTGGAAAAATGCTGACATGGGCCTAGAACTGGCGGCAGTGAGCACGTTCGAAGCGCTGACTGGGCGCGGCACAAAAGGACAAATCAATGGAAAGTGGTACTACCTCGGCAATCATCGTCTGGTCGAGGAGCTCGGCATCTGCAACGCCGATACAGAGAGTTTGCTTTCCAAGTTGGAAGGCGAAGGCAAGACTGCAGTCGTCCTGTGCGATGAGGCGTCGCCATTGTTGGTCATCGGTGTAGCAGACACCATTCGCGAAACCAGCCGTGAAGCTATCGCCCAGCTTCATCAACTGGGGATCCGCACAATCATGCTCACTGGCGACAACGACATCACAGCTGCAGCGATTGCACGACAAGTTGGCATCGACGAAGCGCGCGGTAACATGCTGCCGGAAGATAAACTGGCCGCAATCAATAACGAGATCGACCGGTACGGTACTGTCGGCATGGTCGGTGACGGCATCAATGATGCGCCCGCATTGGCCAAGGCCGATATCGGTTTTGCGATGGGTGCGGCGGGCACGGATACTGCCATCGAAACAGCCGATGTCGCCCTCATGGATGACGACCTCAGAAAAATCCCACAGTTCATCCTGCTGAGCCGGAAGGCAGCAGCAATTCTCGAACAGAACATTATTGCCGCCTTGTTGATCAAGGCAGTGTTCCTGGTCTTGGCGATCGGCGGCTCAGCGACCTTGTGGATGGCTGTGTTCGCCGACATGGGAGCGAGTCTGCTTGTCGTCTTCAACGGGCTCCGGCTACTTAAAATCGGCCAAGCACGCAGCTAGCTTAGAATGCCGCGTGTGAGCCGCGCTCGCGCCAAGGACAAGTCATCTAGGAATCCGATCATTCACTCATGACAGAAACAGATGGGACCCACCTACTCTGCAATAAAAACCGATAGGAAAGCATGATCGAATTTGTAAAACTTGCAGCCCTCTTCGCCGTTACCGCTGTCGCTGAAATTATTGGGTGCTACTTACCCTGGCTCGTGATGAAACAGGGTAAATCGGCCTGGCTCTTGCTGCCAGCAGGAGCGGCTCTGGCACTGTTTGCGTGGCTACTTACCCTTCACCCAACTGCAGCAGGCCGAACCTATGCAGCCTACGGCGGTATGTACATTGCGGTCGCGCTTTTATGGCTGCGGTTCGTCGACGGAATCCCCTTGACTCGTTGGGACGTGGCGGGCGCGGTCATAGCACTGGCTGGCATGGCCGTGATCGCTCTCCAGCCGCGATTGTGACGATCTCCTTAGTGGGCTTCTGGACGCCAGATCAACGATCTTCTCCCTCATGCTCTCGGTGTCCTGGATGCTCGCCATGTTCAGCATGGTCGTGCCCTGCAACCGGGCCAAATGTGTGCCCTTCCGTCGCCTGCTCACATGGCGTCGTCTCGACCTGAACGGTAGCGTGATGAATGTCGTATTTGGCTGCAATGAGCTGCCGGATCGCGGTAAGCAACGGCTGCGGATCGGTAACGCCCGCGTCCTGAACGACGTGCACCGTCAGACTGGCCTTGCCGCTTGTGATTGACCACACGTGCAGGTCATGCACGCTGGCGACTCCGGGAACGCCCAAAATCGCTTTATTGATTTCGTCGATGCCGAGTCCCTTTGGTACGCCTTCAAGCAAGACATGCATGCTTTCCTTGAGCAGCGTCCATGTGCGCGGCAATACCCATAGACCAATACCTACAGCAATGACTGAATCGACCCAGGTCCAGCCGGTGTAGCGGATCACCAAGGCACCGATGATCACCCCAATCGAACCAAGCATGTCGCTCCATACTTCGAGGTACGCACCTTTGATGTTCAGGCTAGAGTCCTTTCCGCCCGACAGCAACTTCATACTGATGAGGTTGACGACCAGGCCAATGGCTGCGACGATGAGCATCGTTCCTGACTGAATTTCGGGTGGATCGTCCAGTCGGAGATACGCTTCGTACAGGATGTACATGGCGACCATGAAAAGCAAAACTGCATTCAGTGCTGCCGCCAGGATCTCGAAGCGATAGTAACCAAAGGTACGCGCGCTGTCGGCAGGTCGCCTGCCGATACGTATCGCTACAAGTGAGATTGCGAGCGCCGCGCTGTCGGTGAACATGTGAGCCGCGTCCGAGATGAGTGCGAGGCTGTTCGTAAGAATGCCGCCGATAATTTCGGCCACGAGAAAAGCCGTCGTCAGTATCAATGCGATCCACAGTGGTCGCTCGCTTTGTCCGGGTAATGCCGCGTGAGAATGTCCTGAACCCATCGTCTTTCCTCTTTATCTTGTTATTGATCATGTCGCTCGAATGCTGAGCACAGTCTGAAGAGTGAGTTGTCCTGACGATTGATTCATCACCAATGCCAGGACTCGCCCTGTCAATGTTCGGCTAACGATCTGCCTCAGGACCTGGACGGTTTGCAGATTCGCTCTTGGTCGGTTCCTTCAATTTCCTGTACCGAAGCCAGCCTAGATAGACCATGAGTACGCCGAACACGACCAGTACAGCCACAACGATCACACCTGCTACGTGATCACGCAATAATTCAGGGACCTGCTGTTGTAGAGTCATGTATTCCTCCGATGTCACCTGGTAAACGGGGCGCAAGAATATCCTGCGCCCCCACGTGTCACTGCACGATGATCTTCTCCTTCTGCACCGGTACGTCGTTCCTGTCCTTGCGGTGCGTGAGCCGGTAGAGCAACGGCAGCACTAGCAAGGTCAGCGCCGTTGACGACAGGATGCCTCCGATCACCACTGTCGCCAGTGGGCGCTGCACCTCGGCACCAGTGCCTGTCGCGATTGCCATCGGCACGAAGCCCAGCGATGCGACCAACGCCGTCATGAGAACCGGACGCAACCGTGTTAACGCCCCATGTGTGATCGCCTGGTCCATCCCCATACCTCCTTCACGCAATGTGCGGATATACGAGATCATCACCAGACCATTCAGCACGGCCACGCCAGACAGCGCAATGAACCCGACTGCTGCCGATATCGACATCGGAATACCTCGTAATGCCAGGGCGATCACACCACCAGTGAGAGCAAACGGAATTCCCGTAAAGACGAGCAACCCGTCCTTCACATTGTTGAACATCATGAACAGCAGCGTGAAGACAATGAACAGAGCGAGCGGCACCACCACTTGCAGGCGCGCAGTCGCCGACTCCAACTGCTGGAACGTGCCGCCCCAGCTTGTCCAATACCCTGCCGGTACCTGAACTTCCTTGGCAATCGCCGCTGCGGCCTCAGGGACGAAACTGCCGATATCACGCCCACGGACATTCGCGCTGACCACAATGCGCCGCTTGCCATTTTCCCGGCTGATCTGATTCGGACCAGGGGTAAATTCGAGCGTGGCCACTTCGCCCAAGGGAATAAACGTAGCCGCACTACCTTCCTTGACCGGAAGCGCTATCGGAAGCTGCCTCAGCGCGTCCAGGTCTGCACGCTGCGTTTCTGGCAAGCGAACTACGATATCGAAGCGGCGGTCACCCTCGAACATCGTGCCAGCTTCGCGTCCGCCAGTTGCGATTGCGAGCGCTTCCTGTACAGCTCCGATATTCAAGCCATAGCGCGCCGTCTTCTCACGGTCAATGTTGATAGTTAGCATCGGAAGTCCGCCTGTCTGCTCCACTTTCACTTCCGCTGCCCCAGGGATACGCTGGAGTACCTCAGCGATTTCCTGCCCCGTCGATGCAAGCACATCCATGTCGTCGCCGAACACTTTGACCGCGACGTCACTACGAACCCCTGAAATAAGTTCGTTAAACCGCAACTGGATGGGCTGGGAAAATTCGTAGGCATTGCCCGCGAATTTCTCCGTCTCTTCTTCAATCGCTTCGAGCAGCTCTGCCCTGCTTTTCTTAGGCGCTGGCCACTCAGACTCAGGCTTGAGCATGATGTAGCCATCAGAAATATTCGGCGGCATTGGGTCGGAGGCGATCTCCGCCGTCCCAGTGCGGGCGAACACACGATCGATTTCCGGGAACTTCGCTTTCAGACCGGCCTCCACCCTCTTCTGCATTTCAACAGACTGGGTCAGGCTAGTGCCTGGAATCCTCAACGCTTGCAATGCGAGGTCACCCTCGTTCAGGCTCGGGATAAATTCACTACCAAGGCGCGTCAACAGCAAACCCGACAGAAGTACCAGGACGATTGCACTAGTCACGACCAGCGCGGCATTGCGGAAGACCTTCTCGAGCATCGGAGCATAGACCCGGCTAGCCATCGTCATAATCTTGTTTTCCTTCTCCGACACGCGCTTGCCAATGAACAGGGCGACAGCGGCTGGGATGAAAGTGATCGACAAGATCATTGCGCCTAGCAAGGCAGCAACAACAGCAAACGCCATTGGATGGAACATCTTTCCTTCGACGCCGGACAGGGCGAAGATCGGCAGGTACACCACCATGATGATCAACTGACCGAACAGCAATGGCCTTCTTGCTTCCTTCGCAGCTGCAAACACTTCGTGGAATCGTTCCGTTAAGGTCAAGTCTCGTTTATGGTGGTCCTGCGCATGCGCTAGCCGCCGTACACAGTTCTCAACGATAACAACCGCGCCGTCGATGATGATGCCGAAGTCCAGCGCACCAAGGCTCATCAGGTTTGCGCTCACGCCGTAGGTCACCATGCCCGTAAACGTGAATAGCATTGCCAAGGGGATGACCATGGCGGTAATGATCGCTGCCCGGATATTTCCAAGGAAAAGGAAGAGAACCACGATCACCAGGACCGCACCTTCAAGCAGGTTCTTCTTGACGGTATTGATCGCCTTGTCGACAAGTACGGTTCGGTCATAGACTGGGACCGCCTTGACACCCTTTGGCAGTGAACGATTGACGTCAACCATCTTGGCGGCAACGGCCTGCGACACCGCGCGGCTGTTCTCTCCGATCAGCATGAACACCGTACCGAGTACCACTTCGCGACCATTTTCAGTCGCCGCGCCAGTGCGCAGCTCCCGGCCAATGTCAACCGTTGCGACATCACGAATGCGGATCGGCACGCCATTCACATTCGTCAGGATGGTGTTGCGGACATCGTCAAGGTTACGCACCTGACCCGGTGCGCGGATTAGGAATTGTTCACCACGACGCTCAATGTAGCCAGCACCAACGTTATTGTTGTTCTGCTCCATTGCGCCTACGACGTCTGCGAGGGACAACCCATACGAACTGAGCTTCGCGGGATCGGGGGCAATCAGGTACTCCTTGGCGAAACCCCCAATGGAGTTGATTTCGGTGACGCCAGCTACTTGCCGCAATTGGGGCTTGATGATCCAATCCTGGATCTCGCGTAGATCGGTTGGCGTATAAGGCGTTCCGTCTGGCTTTTTGGCACCAGGCTCGCTTTCGACCGTCCACAAATAAATCTCCCCCAATCCAGTTGAGATTGGCCCCATCATCGGCACCACGCCATTCGGCAAGTTTTCCCTTGCCTCCTGGATTCGCTGATTCACAAGCTGCCGTGCAAAATAAATGTCTGTCTTGTCCTTGAAGATGACAGTCACTTGCGACAGTCCGTAGCGTGATAGCGAACGAGTTTCTTCAAGACCAGGCAGACCGGACATGACTGTCTCAATCGGGAAGGTCACGCGTTGCTCGACCTCCAACGGTGAGTAGCCAGCCGCCGACGTGTTGATCTGAACCTGGACATTGGTGATGTCAGGAACCGCATCAATTGGCAGCTTCTGGTAGTTGTAGATACCGACTGCAGCCATCGCTATTACGGCCAACATTACAAGCCATCGATGCTCGATGGCGAAGCGGATGATTCGTTCAAACATGGCAGGCTCCCCGATCAGTGTTCATGTTCGGCACTCCCCTTGCCCTGCTCGGCTTTTACAACAAAGCTTCCCGTTGCAACGTACTCCGCGCCTGCGTTGAGCCCCTGAATGATCTCGACCATCTTGCCGTCACCCGCACCGACGGTGACAGGCTGCACCTGGAAGCCGTCTGCGACTTTCACGAATACGACTGACTTGCCTTCGATCGTTTGCACAGCGTCAGCTTGCACAGTAACAGCAGCATCCTTCTTGCCACGAACTACCGAGACATTGACAAATAATCCCGGACGCCAAGCGAGACCTGGGTTATCGATCACAACGCGTGCCGTTGCAGTTCTAGTCTGCTCTCCTAGCAAACTGCCTACGTAGCTGACCTTGCCGTTGACCGATTCGCTACCGGTTGAAGACTTGATCGTCACGCCCTGACCGACACGGATGGTGTCCAAGTCCTTCGCGCTGACCACGATCTGCACCCATACCTTCGACAGATCCGACAGTACAAAGGCGTTTGCATCTTCCTTGACCGCCTCCCCCTGCGTCAGGTGCTTTTCAACGACCACCCCGTTGAAAGGCGCGCGTAAGACAAATCGGTTGAGTGCACCGGAGCTACGCTCGGCACCCAGCGCGGCAAGCTTCGACCTTGCTGATTGCACTTCGATTTGGGCCTCTCGGTATTGCTGCTCAGCTTCCAGGTAATCCTGCTTTGCCGATATCTTGTCCTCCCACAGCTGCTTTTCGCGCTCATACGTCACGCGCGCAAACCCCAGACGCTTCTCCGTCGCGAGTGCTGCGCTACGCAGGTCGGCAAGCTCGGCGCTGGCGATTTCGGCTAGCACCTCTCCCGTCTTGACCTGCTGACCTAACGAAGCGGACACTGACTCGACCACACCCGAGACTCGTGGAACCACGTGCGCGGTCCGGTCCTCATTGAAGTGGACTTCGCCCGGAAGCGTCACGGTGGTTTCGATACTGGCTGCACCTGCCTTGGCTGTGACGATGCCAGCGCCTTGGATTTGCTGGGGAGTCATTTTGATGCGGCCAGGGGCAGTGTCGGCATGTCGTTCTTCTTTGCCTTCACCGCGCCTTTCCTCCTTGGAAGACGCCATTTCTATCGTCTCCTCTGCGTGCTCGCCTTCGCCTTCTGTTGCAGGGGCGTCTTTCTTCCAGAACAGAATCGCAAGTGCGAGGACAATGCCTACGGCAATAACCGTCAGGATCGAAAATGCCGATTTTTTATCGATGTTGGACTTCATGGGGATATCCTGGTATTCGAGGTGGCATCATCAGCGACGACATAACGACTGAGATCTGCGACTGCGCTGTAGCGGTCGGAGAGCGCCTGGGTGTATTGGGTACGGATTTGGAGCAGCGTTCGCTGCGCGTCGAGGACATCGAGGAAACTGAATTTGCCTGCCTCAAACCCTGTAACGGTCGATTCGAAAACGCGCTGCGCCCTCGGCAAGATGTCTTCGCGCATGGTGCGAACCTGTTCGCGCGACAGTTCCGCGCGCTGGAACGCCATCGTTAGTGACTGCCGCAGCCGCAACCGCTCCGCCTCAACTTCCGTCCGCGCCTTCTCGGCCCGTGAAAGCGAAGCCTGCAAACTGCCTTGATTTCGGTTGAATAGTGGAATTGGCAGCGATACACCAATGACGGCCTGCGAACGCCCGATCTCGTCATCCTTCTGCCGACCCGCGATCAAAGTAACGTCAGGCATGCGCTGGGACCGGTCCAGACCAACCTGCGCCTCCTCGCGCTCCGCTTGCAGGCGCGAGCGACGCAACTGCGGCAAGGTATCGAGTTGCTGCTGTAGCTCGTGAAGTGCTGGAGTCGGTGTCAGGTCAATTTCAGGGATGACTAAACGCTGTGATGTCGCAGCGGTTTCACCCCAGTACGCGGACAATGCATGCATCGCGATAGCCAGTTCACTTTGCGCCTGTACGACATCGAGTCGCGCCGATCCCTGAGCAACACTGGCCCGGTCCTGTTCGACAGGCGAGATCCGGCCAGCGGCAACCCGCTTTGCTGCCACATTCAAAGCCTTGGTGGCGACGTCGAGCGATGCTTGAGCGAGCTCAAGACGCTCCTGCGCGCTCAAAGCATCGAAGTAGGCCGTGGTGACATCGGCTCGAAGGTCGGTGCGAGCTACGCCCAGGTTTCCTTGCGCCAGACTGCGCTCGCGCTCCGCCAACGTAATACGGGCCGCGCGTTTACCTCCCAGTTCGATCACTTGGCTGATCTGAACCGTTTGCGTGCGATTGCCTCGTTGCGTTCCCTCGCGGACGTAGGAGAGCTCCGGATTACGAAGCAGGCCAGCCTGGCGGCGCGCTCCTTCTGCGATTGCTACGTCCAACGCAGCCGCACGCAAAGTAGGGTTGGTGGCAAGCGCCTTGCTGACGGCCTGATCGAGCGTGAGCGGCGTACCTGCGACCGGCGACGTTTGCTGGGTTGTCCCAGTGGATTGCGCTTGCGCTGTCATCTGCGCCGCACTCGGTACCGCCTGTGCAAATAGCACAGCCGCCCCGAGGACGAAATAATTTGAATGCATGAATAACTCCGGTTGTTGGAAACGAAGGTTATTCAGCAGCGAGACGTACCGGGACGGCCTGTCGGCCCTCCCGCACAAGGATGAGTGAAGTTATACGATCTGCCGCCGAATCAAACGGCGGAGATCCAGTTTGGCTTCTCGGGAGGCGCGGAAGTTAAGGAGGAGTAGCGCAGCGAGGTGACTGGCGGTGCAAGGCGCACAGCGTCTAGGACTGCTATCGCAGCAGGAAGCGCATCGAAGGACAGAGAGATGTGGGCGCAAGACGAACAGTGCGAATGCACCGATGCCTTTTTTGCTAATCCCGAAGATGGGTCCTTCTCAGCGGAGGCCATCTCATGCCCGTCAGCGTCCGAGGAATGGTGCCCGAAATGCTGGGCAGCGCGACCCGATTCGTGTTCGCAATAGGCCGCGACCACGCTCCAGCTTAGCTGAAGAGTGAGGATCGTTAAAACGAGGTAGATGAAGCGTCGGGCAGCCATATGAAAAAGTATAGCATGGGGCCTCAGCGGGCCTTGATGCTCAACGTCAAGGCAGCGGCGAAAGTTATTTTCTTTGTCCAATACGTAGCAATTGGCTCCAATCGTACGCACCACGATCAAATCGCGAATAGGTTCATTGCGCGTCCCGTCTGTCGACGGAGAGGCAGGGATTCGCCATGGCCATCATCGAACTGAGCGAACTTTAACTGATCTGCAAGGCTGATCGACGTCAAAGAATGCATCTCACAAGACGACATGTAACTGCTATCGTGCCGGGAACAAGAGGAGTAGCACCCCCACATGTGAAGATGCTCAGGGTGCCTAGCCAGAAAAATTGAGGAAATTAGAAATGTTGTCCTCAACCAACTTGAGAAGAGTGCCTAACTACATCGGCAAGCTGATTGAAGCTAGGGCGCAGAACAAGACTGCCGAGCCAACTTAAAGGAGGCCCAGCAGAGAAGTTACAGGAGTGACACGCCAAAATATTGCTAAGTATGCAACTTTGGCAGGCGCGGTTAGATCGATTCAGTCGAGCTCATAGTTCCTCCGTATTGACAATAAACCACACTTAGCGCTTTGTGACGATGAGTGTAAATCCAGATCCTGGTAACAACAAGCTCTTCGACGGGGCTACTACCCACCGTAAGAAACCTTGTCCATCTGTAGGTATACTATCACGATTCACCCCGGTGCCTGACCGCATGTACGTAATCTGGTAGCCAGATGAGATTTTGACGCGTACCTCCAAGCCAAAGACATACTTTTCAATGAGCACTGTGATGAATGGCTCAGTCAGCAGATTTTGCTCCAGCTCGAACGTTCGTTCGACCTCAACAGTACGTTCCGCGTCGATGTGACCAGCCAGCGGATATTCAATAAATAAGCCGTCTTTAAGTGCGTTAGGTGCTGAAGGAATCGCCGTTCTTGTATCAATAATTGAATTGCCAATGCGCAAATAGGTAAGCCGCTTCGAACCATTTACAGTCAACCACTGCCTGAATTTAGGTGACTCTACGCCGACAGGAATTTTTAATGTAGTTTTGAGAGTATTTAAAATCTTCGCTGTTCCATCATTAGCCACCGAAATGTCATAGGTAACGCTAACATCGTGATATGTGTGTGACAGCTCCAGATCACTATTCAGAAAGGTTTCATATATCTTCTGGGTAACCTTCGATGCGTCACTGTCAAGCGTTCGATCGAGCATCGACTTAGTTAAGTTTGTCCAATTCTGCCGAGACTGCTCTGAAGTATGGATTTTACTAGGATGGTAAAGTGCGTCCATCAGATGCGCTTGAAATATTTCGGCGAACTGAGAAGATTTGACGATAGCAGTAAAAACACCACTAACTAATACTGCAGTTCCCGCAACACCAGACGCTTGTGCAATCGCGCTTAAGATTGGCGCATCAGTTTGAGAATAATACGCACTAATAAAGCTGCGAAGTAGCAATAACGCTAGCCCTAAGATTGTTCCTACGAGTAAGGGCCGACGTTGAAATGGATTCCAAAATGAATCCAGTAACAATTTTTTTACAGTCTCTAAAGACATAACAGGAACCCTAGTTTATATAATTCTAGAACTCATCTCCGACCCAGGCCTAATTGGTTTCATCCGATGGCGCGAATCGAAATTAGTAACAGTGCCACAATGTACGCGGGTTCCGCGTGCAATGCTTTGTAGCACGTCAGTATAATGGATTGTTGTCTTCATGGCAAGATAGTATTTCTAAAATCATATTCGCACGCTCAATTAGTGCGCAGCAAGGGCAGAAGTTGTAACTTGCGAACCACCCACAATCAGCCCGGTTTTGCTAGATCAGAAGTTACTGTACGAGACCTATGAGCTGGGCCATAATGACCGTGCTAACTTTCGCACCATGGAGGACGGGTTGAGCAACATCGCCTACTACAGAGTATCGACCAACGGTCAGTCCATCGAGGCGCAACGTGCCGCGCTGTCACACGGCATCACCCTCGACAAGGAATTCAGCGATGAAGGCGTATCGGGCGGCATTCCTGCCCTGCATCGCCCTGGGTTCCATCAACTCATGAGCTACGTCCGCGAAGGCGACACGCTACATGTGTACGCCGTGGACCGCCTGGGACGTGACGCAATCGACGTACAAATGACGATTAAGACCTTGCTAGCGCGGAAGGTAACGGTCCATGTCCGTGGCCTTGGACCAATCGCAGCGGGCGTTGGGGAACTCATCGTAGCGGTGCTCGCACAGGTTGCAGAGATGGAGAAGGCCCGGATTGCCGAGCGGACCTCGACCGGACGTATCCTTGCGAAAGAGTCATTGACCGCGACTGGTTTGACCCACCGTGGCAAGGCGAGTCTTGGTCGCCCTGCTAAAGCAGATGCGGCATCTGTCAGGATTTGGAAAGAGGATAACAAGATGTCGATCAGTGCAACCGCTAGACACTTTCAACTATCGGAGAGCACAGTCAAACGATACTGCGCCGCCTCCTCAACTATCTCTCCGTAGCAACATCTGGCAGCGAACACCTCTTCACTTGCGACGCTACCTACATCCTAGAGGTGCAATGGTCACTTGGATTTGTGGCAACTAAGTATGGACCTGCCATACAAGAAGTTATAAACTTGCACTTACGAAATGTGCGACCAGGTCTTAAATTTACACCCCGCCTAAAAAGGAAAAACATGCGGACAATGTTAATTCGTCTGACCGCAGCCGCTGCGATGTTGATAAGCATAGCAGCCTACGGTAATGAGATCGAAATTCCGAGAGCGCCCGGAGACAAAGGTAAGTATTTTCTGCTCGACCTGAAGCGTAAAGACGCCATCATTACCACGCTACACAAGCGAGTCGGCGTGTACGAGACAGGGTATTCAAAAACACAAATTAATTGTGGAACCCGGCAGTATCGCGACATGGCCTACAGCGAGGAAGGCCCGGACAGACTGAAGCCTGCGTCCGGTAGCAAGTGGACCGACTTGGTTCAGGGGTCAAGCAAGTCATATTTAGTAGCGTTCGCCTGCAGCCGCTAGCGAATAGCAGATGGATTACAAATGAGGCAAGGCAACGACCAGCTGGTTACGAGCTCTAGGGGGCGTGGTCGCGTAGCATCGTCGACCTCCTTGGATACCAACACCGAAAGATCCATCCCAGCTTGCCACGAGGCATGATAGTCTCCGAGCTGCCAATTTTTGGATACACCATGAAAGTTTTCTGGTCTTGTCGTTTCGCCCTGCTAATGCCCTTCCGTATAAGCTCTCTACTGCACCTTTTCTCAGAACAAAAAAAATCACCCTCAGGTGATTTTTTGTTTTAGCTTATTGATACTACCAGACCTGCTTCAAAGGAACTTCGGTAGAACCAAACTCGCCAAGCTGTGTTCGTCGAACAACTTCATCTTGGCTCATATGTCCGAATTTACCAGTCGCATCAGGTAGATTACTGACACTAACGTTCGCGCGGAGCCTCTGGAACTTGGATCGCATTTCTTCCGCCGTCATTGAACTATCAAACGCTAGCGACGGAATGTGAAACACCTGCTGCGCGCGACGACCAATCTCAACCTGGTACTGGACTAGCGAATCCATTTGAGCTTCGCCACCAATCGCCGTTTGAGAGCTGGTTTCGTCGCCTGGTTGGGAGGAAACGATGTGTGTTCTTAGCCTAGCCATGCTGCCCCTCTCCTCTATCGATACCTTATCAGTGTAGCACGGCAACACTTGCTTCCCTGCGTGGTAAGCTTTAAAGCTGTCAACTTTTGGATTACGCCATGAAAGTCTTTTGGTCGTGGCAGAGCGACACGCCTGCCAAGAATAATCACTACTTTGTCCGTGACGCGCTAGAAATAGCACTACAAAAGGTCGCTACCGAACTGGACCTTGACGAAGCCGATCGACCCGAAATTGATCACGACACCAAGGACGAACCTGGTCTTGTCTCGATCGTTGACACAATCTTCGAAAAAATTGAGCGCGCCAAGGTATTTGTCGGCGACGTGACGTATGTTGGTGCGACACCGAATGGCAAGTTGCTGCCTAATCCAAACGTCATGATCGAACTTGGACACGCGCTCACCTCGCTCGGCCACGAACGAATTATTCTTGTTGCGAACAAAGCGTATGGCGGGAAACCAGAGGACTTGCCTTTCGATCTGCGTCATCGACGGGCTCCCATCACCTATACGCTAGCGGAAGGTGCCACTACGTCTGAGCGCAACAAAGCTAAGGAAGCCTTAGCAAAGGCTCTTGCCGGAGCACTATCGCTCAGCCTAGGCAGAGTCATCGAGGATGCGGCCAAGGAGGCCAAGTTCCCGCTGATGGCAGCACGCGAAAACGACCGCTCAACATGGTTGAACGCTGGCGAAAAAATTGAGCACCACGATTATTTTCACGATGGAGCCACCGAAAGCTGGAATGTTCTAGAGGAGCCTCGGTTCTACATGCGAGTAATTCCGGCAAATTACGCTCGCAACAAAACGCCACGAGAAATTCACGATCTAGGAGCCAATGGCGCTCTACCAAAGTTGGGACCTTGGCGCAGTGGCGACGGGGGAGTGAACTCACGAGGCGTGGTCCATGTAGGAATAGCCCAGGACCGGACAGTGTCTGCGGCGACTCAATGGTTCAAGGAAACCAGTGAAATCTGGGCATTTAACTGCCACGCGTCTTTTCAAGAAGATGCGTCGTCTCCCCGTCTGCTAGCGGACGTTACGATACCGAAAAGTTGGAGCAAGCATCTGGACGCGACTTTGGGATTTCTGACAATCCTCGGCGTAACAGGACCTCTACATGTCGAGGCTGGCGTTACAGGCATTAAAGAAGCGAAATGGCTTGGCGACTTTGGAAGGCAATACGCAGGTCTAGCAGGGGAAATTCACTTGCAGCGCGCCGAAGCAAAATGGGATGAAAGCATCCGACGCCAATTTCTCACCGATGCGTACAACCTGCTACGTGATGCCTACAACCAGCCGCGCCTAAGTGTCGAGGAGTTCCTAGCACTACGATGACTTCAAGACAAAAGTGTAAACAGATAAAGGCCAACACCGCCCATCGTTTACACTTTTCGCATAATGCAAAAATGGAAAATTCCCGGACTAGCTCCGCACAGAGTGAATGCACTCACTCACTCGCCGTTTACACTGCTGTCTACTATATAGAAGAGGACAATCTGGCGCATGGGCATACAGGGTGGGTTGAAGCGAATTGCAGTATAGCAAACCGCGGCAGGCGCCGCGGCCTGCCGTTGCGCACGCGAGGCAAATTAACGACGCACCGAGGCCGCGCCGCGGTTGGCCAGCACGTCGGCGCGCTCGTTGCCCGGGTGGCCGTTGTGGCCGCGCACCCAGCGCCATTCGACCGCGTGCTGCTGCTGCGCCAGGTCGAGCGCCTTCCACAGGTCGTCGTTCTTCACCGGCTCTTTGGTCGAGGTCTTCCAGCCGCGCGCCTTCCAGCCGTGGATCCATTCCGAGATCCCCTTCTGCACGTACTGGCTGTCGGTGTGCAGGACGACCTGGCACGGACGGTTCAATACACCCAGCGCCTCGATGACGGCGCGCAGCTCCATGCGGTTGTTGGTGGTGTTCGGCTCGCCGCCGAAGATTTCCTTCTCGTGGCCGCCCGAGACCAGCAGCGCGCCCCAGCCGCCCGTGCCGGGATTGCCCTTGCAGGCGCCGTCGGTGAAGATGTCCACCTTGGTTGGATTCGTTTGTGCGTCGTTCATTCTCTGTTTGCCGCCGGCACCGCTGCCGGCCGCTTGCTCGTTTTCTTGTTCCATGCAGGTCCGATGATGTGCATGCCCTTGACCCGCTTGATGGCGTGGACGACGTACACGGCGCCCAGGTAGGGCCACCAGCGCCGGCCGGCCGTTTCCATCATCGAGAACCGGCTCAGCCAGTGGGCCGTCCGGCACGGCGGCGCGTAGCAGCCGAAGTGGCTACGCGTGGCGCCGAGATTCAGCAATTTTAACCAGTCCTTCAGGCGCGGCATAGAGATGAACTCGCCGGAAGCCGGCAGGTAGCCGCTGCGGGTGACCTTGCCGACGCCCTGGCGCATGCCCCACAGGCTGGCCGGGTTGAAGCCGCAGATGATCAGCTGCCCTTCCGGAATCAGGACGCGCTCGACTTCGCGCAGCACCTGGTGCGGCTCGGCAGCGAACTCGAGCACGTGCGGCAACACCACGAGGTCGATGCTGTGCGAGGCGAAGGGCAGATCTTCGAAATCGAGCGCGACGGCGATCTGCTTGCCTCCCGCGGCAAACGCCAGTTCGTCGGTGCTCGAGCTGCGGATCGCCGCCTGCCACTTGTTGGGCATGCGGTTGGCCGCCAGCGCGTCCAGCTGCGGCACGCCGATCTGCAGCGCATTGAAGCCGAAGATGTCGGCGGTGAGCTCGTCGAGGCAGGCCTGCTCGAAGGCGCGCACGTAGGCGCCCGCCGGCGATTGCAGCCAGTGGTCGAGCGCTATAATGGATTTTTCCGATGCTGCGCTGCCCATGCCATTCCTTCAGCCCGCTGTAGAGCCCAACGTCAACCATATGACCAAGCAAGCACGCCAGGACCTGTCGGTCCTTACCGTTCCAGCCTTTAACGACAATTACCTGTGGGTGATCCATGACGGCGTCCATGCGGCCGTGGTCGACCCGGGCGATGCCGGTCCGGTCCAGGACGCGCTGGACGCGCATCGCCTTACCCTCACTGCCATTCTACTCACCCATCACCATGCTGACCATATCGGCGGTGTATCAGTCCTGCTGGAAAGAAGTGCGGTGCCGGTGTTCGGACCGCGCAAGGACGGGATCGAGGGCATCACGCAGGCGCTCGGCGATGGAGACCGCATCACGGTGCCGGGGCTCGATCTGGAGCTCGGCGTGCTGGACGTGCCCGGCCATACCCTCGGCCACATTGCCTACGTGCGGCGTACGGCGGGCGCGCACTGGCTGTTCTGCGGCGACACCCTGTTCGCCGGCGGCTGCGGGCGCCTGTTCGAAGGCACGCCAGCCCAGATGGCGGACTCGCTCGCCAGGCTGGCCGCGCTTCCCGACGATACCCTGGTGTATTGCGCGCACGAGTACACGGTGTCGAACCTGAAGTTTGCACGGGCCGTCGAGCCCGGCAACCAGGGACTGGCGCTGCGCATGCAGGATGCGAGCCGCAGGCGCGGCACGCAGCTGCCGACCGTGCCTTCGACCATCGGTCTGGAACGGGGCACGAATCCCTTCCTGCGCTATACGGAACCGGAGATCGTGAAGAGCCTGGTGGACGCGGGCAGGCTGAAGGAAGGCGCTTCGCCGATCGAGGCATTTACGGCACTGCGCGAATGGAAGAATACGTTTTAGCGTAGGGTGGGCGGCTTGGCCGCCCACGCGTTCACATCACGCTTGTGTAGACGCACCGCTGCTCTGTCCTGTTCCTTGAACGCGTGGGCGGAAGACCCGCCCACCCTACGAATATCGTCCGGTAATGCTTTATATTTCTTCGTACAGCGGCAGCGTGAGGAACTCGGCGAAGGTATCCGAGGTCGACATCTGCTCGAAGATCTCGGCCGCGCGCGCATAGCTCGGGCTGTCTCCGTTGGGCGCCACCGCCTTCACCTTGGCCAGCTCTTCCGGGATCATCGCACGCACCATCTCCTGCGTCACCTTGCGCCCATCCTCCAGCACGCCCTTCGGCGTACGGATCCATTGCCACACCTGCGAGCGGCTGATCTCGGCCGTGGCCGCGTCTTCCATCAGGTTGTGGATCGGAACACAGCCGTTGCCGGCCAGCCAGGCGCCCAGGTAGTGGATGCCGACGTTGATGTTGTAGCGCAGGCCTTCTTCCGTGATCGGCGTCTCCGGCTTGAAGTCGAGCAGTTCGGCCGCCGTCACGTCAACGTCTGGACGCACCTTGTCGATCTGGTTGGGGCGGTCGCCCAGCACGTTCACGAATTCCGTCATCGCCAGGTCCACCAGCCCCGGGTGCGCCACCCAGCCGCCGTCGTAGCCATCAAGCGCATCGCGTGCCTTGTCCTTACGCACGCCCCCCATCGCGATCTCGTTCTTCGCCGGGTCGTTCTTGATCGGGATCAAGGCCGACATGCCGCCGATCGCCGGCGCGCCGCGCCGGTGGCAGGTCTTGAGCAGCAACAGCGCATAGGCGCGCATGAAGGGCGCCGTCATCGTCACCTTGGCGCGGTCGGCCAGGCAGAAGTCCTTGTCCAGCTTGAACTTCTTGATGCACGAGAAGATGTAGTCCCAGCGGCCCGCGTTCAGGCCGGCGCTGTGTTCGCGCAGTTCGTACAGGATCTCGTCCATCTCGAAGGCGGCCAGGATGGTCTCGATCAGCACGGTCGCCCGGATCGTGCCGCGCGGCAGGCCGAGCGCTTCCTGGGTCATCACGAAGATGTCGTTCCACAGCCGCGCTTCCAGGTGCGATTCCATCTTCGGCAGGTAGAAGTACGGCCCCGCGCCCCTGGCCAGTTGTTCCCTGGCGTTGTGGAACATGAACAGCGCGAAATCGAAGATGCCGCCCGCGACGCGCTTGCCGTCGACCAGCACGTGCTTCTCGTCGAGGTGCCAGCCGCGCGGGCGCACGACCAGGGTCGCCACCTTGTCGTTGAGCCGGTAGGTCTTGCCGTTCTGCTCGAGCGAAATCGTGCGGCGTACGGCATCGACCATGTTCAGCTGGCCCGTGATCTGGTTGTCCCAGTTCGGGGTATTCGAATCCTCGAAGTCGGTCATGTAGCTGTCGGCGCCCGAGTTCAGCGCATTGATGACCATCTTGCGCTCGACCGGCCCGGTGATCTCGACGCGGCGGCACTGCAGCGCCTGCGGAATCGGGGCGATCTTCCAGTCGCCCTCGCGGATATGCGCCGTCTCGGGCAGGAAGTCCGGACGCTCGCCCGCGTCCAGGCGGCGTGCGCGCTCGGCGCGGGCGGCCAGCAGTTCCTGGCGGCGCGGCTCGAAGGCGCGGGTGAGCTGGGCAACCAGCGCGAGCGCATCGGGTGTCAGGATCTGTTCGTAACCAGGCTTGATCTCGGCCGTGATCTGCATGCCTTCGGGGGTGGCGATCGTCATTGCGCTTGCTCCTGTAGATGAGAAACCGGTGCCGCCCGGCGCCGACTGCGCGCCGTGGCGTTTTGTCTAAGCATCAAGTATATTCACTTCCAGATAGCTAAACGATACAATTTCTCACTACATCTGTGCGTTTTTGTATCAAATCGATGGGGACCGGCGCGTGGACAAGTTCAGGCAGATATCGACCTTTGTGGAAGTAGTGGCGCGCGGCAGCCTGTCGGCGGCGGCGCGCGCCGAGGGCATCGCGCCGGCCATGATCGGCCGGCGCCTCGATGCGCTCGAGGCCAGGCTCGGCGTCAAGTTGCTGCAAAGAACCACGCGCCGCCTCGTGCTCACCGACGAGGGCGCTGCCTTCCTCGAGGATTGCCAGCGCATCCTGACCGAGCTCGAGGAAGCCGAGTCGGCGGCCGCCGAGCGCAGCGCGCGCGCCACCGGCCACCTGTTCGTGTCGGCGCCGGCCGGCTTCGGCCGCCAGCACGTGGCGCCGCTGCTGCCCTCCTTCCTTGCCGAGCACCGCGAAGTGACGGTGAACCTGAACCTGACCGACCGCCTGGTCGACGTCGTCGGCGAAGGCGTGGACGTGGCGATCCGCATCGCCAGCCTGAGCGATTCGAACCTGGTCGGCGCCAAGCTGGCGGACAACCACCGCGTGGTGGTCGGCACACCGGCCTACCTGAAGCGGCACGGCAGGCCGCGCAGCCTGGCCGACCTGGCCCGGCACAACTGCCTGGCGATCAGCAGCGAAGGGAGTCAGCGCGGCTGGACTTTCCTCGACAAGGGCAAACCGGTCACCTTGAAGGTGGGCGGAAACATGGAATGCAATGATGGCGCCGTGCTGCACGCCTGGGCGTTGGCCGGCAAGGGCCTGGCCTGGCGCTCGATGTGGGAAGTGGGCGCGCAGATCGCGGCGGGAGAACTGTGCACGGTACTGGACGAGTACGCCGCGCCCGGCAACGATATTCATGCTGTCTTTGCGCAGCGCCAGCATCTGCCCTTGCGGATACGCGCTTTCGTCGATTTTCTACGGCGAAGCTATTCCCAGCCGGAATATTGGCGAATTTGACGGCCGCGTGGCCTCTCCTCCCCATGCTGGAGTGATCGCGGCAAACTCATGGACAAAAAAAATCCCCGGCAATCCGGGGATTTTTTGCCATCGCTGGAGAGCGATTACAGCGGCTGAATGTTCGCGGCCTGCTTGCCCTTAGGGCCGGTGGTCACGTCGAACGAGACGCGCTGGTTCTCTTGCAGCGATTTGAAGCCGTTGCTCTGGATTGCCGAGAAGTGTGCGAACAGATCTTCGCCGCCTTCATCAGGAGTGATGAAGCCGAAACCCTTCGAGTCATTGAACCATTTAACGATGCCAGTTGCCATTACAATTTCCTATTTCAGTTAAGTGGGCTTGCGCCCGTTTAAGATCGTTTGAAGAAGCAAGAAAGGAATGACAGACTAACTGCACTACTACCTACAACCCAACGATCCCGCATTATACCGAATAAAAACGGTGGAACACGTACTTCGCAAAATAAAAAAGCCCACGTTCACAACATTTCCCATAAAAATTCCTAGGTTCAACTTTTATGGAGGCTGTTTTTTGATTCGGCACCAAGGAAAATATAGGCCATCGAGTGGACGTAAATTTGCGCGGCATCAAAGGATTCGAGAATGCTTTATTGCGCTCATGCATTATCGACCGGGCCGAATACGGCTAGCCGGACAGCATGGGGCCTACTTGGTGCCGAAGATGCGGTCGCCCGCATCGCCCAGGCCCGGGACGATATAGGCATCCTGGTTCAGGTGCGAGTCGAGCGAGGCGACATAGACTTTCACGTCCGGGTGCGCCTTCTGGAATACCTCGATGCCCTCGGGTGCGGCCACCAGGGCCAGGAACAGGATGTGCTCGCTCGGCACGCCGCGCTTCTTCAGCACGTCGACGGCGTGCACGGCCGAGTTGCCGGTCGCGACCATCGGGTCGCACAGGATGAAGGTGCGCTCGCTGGTATCCGGCAGACGCACCAGGTATTCGACCGGCTCATGGGTGTCCGGGTCGCGGAACACGCCGATGTGGCCGACGCGGGCCGACGGCACCAGTTCCAGCAGCCCGTCGCTCATGCCGATGCCGGCGCGCAGGATCGGCACGATCGCCAGCTTCTTGCCGGCGATGACCGGCGCTTCGATCGTCATCAGGGGCGTCTGCACGGTGCGGGTGGTCAGCGGCAGGTCGCGTGTGATCTCGTACCCCATCAAGAGCGTGATTTCCCGCAGCAGCTCGCGGAAGGTGCGCGTCGAGGTGTCGTGCTCGCGCATATGCGACAGCTTGTGCTGGATGAGCGGATGATTCAGGATAAAGAGATTGGGAAAGCGCGGATCTTGTTTCATGGTCGGTATCAAACGTGCGTTGGTGTGAAGCATCGAGCGGCATTATCCCAGCCGCGCGTTCATTTGTCCCTTTTTTCTGCGCATCTCGATAAGCGCCAAGCGTGCGCAGGGATAGTTCAGGCCGCGAGCGCCCGCTCGAGGATCCGCGCGCAGTCGCTCGCCGCGGGCAAGCGGCCGAAAGCACCGCCCGGCTCGACCGCAATGCGCGAAGCCACGAAGGCATCGGCCACGAAGGCCGGCGCATGGCGCAGCAGCAGCGCCCCCTGCACCGCCAGCACCAGGCGCTCGGCCAGGCGCCGCGCTCCACCCTCGTCCAGGGCCAGCGCTGGCAGCTCGTCCAGCAGGCGAGCGGCATATGCGGCGAAACGCGGGTCGAGCGCGGCGGCCGGTTCCAGTTCCGCGGCAAGCACCGCGCGCGCGTCCGGCAGCGACTTGCCGAGCGCGCGCAGCACGTCGAGGCACATCACGTTGCCCGAGCCCTCCCAGATCGAATTGACGGGGAATTCACGGTACAGGCGGGCCAGCGGGCCATCTTCGACATAGCCGTTGCCGCCCATGACCTCCATGGCTTCGGCGCCGAAGGCCGGGCCGCGCTTGCAGATCCAGTACTTGCCGGCCGGCGTCAGGATGCGCCCCAGCAGCGCCTGTTGCAGGTCCCCGCCCTCGTCGAAGCAGCGCGCCAGGCGCAGGGCGAACGCGGTGGCGGCCTCGGATTCGATGGCCAGGTCGGCCAGCACGTTCTGCATCAAGGGCTGTTCGCCGAGCAGCCGGCCAAAGGCGCTGCGTCCGCGCGCGTGGTGCAGCGCATGGCACAGGGCCGCGCGCATGATGGCGGCGCTGCCGAGCACACAGTCGAGGCGGGTATAGCCGCCCATTTCGAGGATGGTCGGGATGCCGCGCCCCGGGGCGCCAACCATCCAGCCGAGCGCGCCCTGGAACTCGACTTCGCACGAAGCGTTCGAGCGGTTGCCCAGCTTGTCCTTCACGCGCTGCACCCGGATCGCGTTGCGGCTGCCGTCGCCCAGGTAACGCGGCACGAAGAAGCAGCTCGGCCCGCCGCTGCCG
Source organism: Telluria sp. ZB4P34 (assembly GCF_059686055.1). Classification (NCBI taxonomy): domain Bacteria; kingdom Pseudomonadati; phylum Pseudomonadota; class Betaproteobacteria; order Burkholderiales; family Oxalobacteraceae; genus Telluria; species Telluria sp. ZB4P34. The sequence goes on from NZ_JCASIF010000004.1 coordinate 340,480, forward strand.
CCCCCGTCGGTCTGGGCCAGGACCAGGTGGGCGTCCGACTGCGGCGCCGAAAAGAACCATTTGTGCCCGACGATGCGCCATGCCTCGCTGTCCGCGCCCGGCGGCAGCTCGCCCGCCGGGAACGGCTCGGCGCGCGTCGTGTTGGCGCGCACGTCGCTGCCGCCCTGCTTCTCCGTCATGCCCATGCCCACCAGCACGCCGCGCTTCTGCGCCACCGGCAGCGGGCGCGGGTCGTATTCGGTCGACAGCAGCTTGGGCAGCCATGCGGCGGCCCAGGCAGGCGCGCGGCGCAGCACCGGCACCGCGGCGAAGCTCATGGTCACGGGACACTGCACGCCGTTCTCCACCTGGCCGAACAGCAGGTACTGGGCCGCGCGCGCCACCTGGGCGCCGGGCCGCGGATCGCGCCAGGGGGCGCAATGTGCGCCGGCATGGACCAGCATCTCCATCAGCCGGTGCCAGGCCGGGTGGAACTCGATCTCGTCGACCCGCCGGCCGCTGCGGTCGAAGCTCACCAGGCGCGGGCCGTTGACGTTGGCAAGGCGCGCCAGGTCGAGCACTTCCGCGCGCCCGAGCTCGGCGCCCAGGTGGTCGAGGCTGTCGCGCGCCCATCCGCCACCCTCGCGTTCGAGCGCCTCGCACAATGCCGCATCGCAGCGAAACAGGTTCACATCCGCGAACGGAGGCGCCTGGTTCAGCACTTCATGGGTGTCGAACCGGTTCATCGTGCGGGTCTCCCATCGCGTATGTTGCAATCCAGCATCATTCCAGGCTCCGATGACCATACAATATTTGCTAAGCGGAAAGAATCGGCGACAATGGGCGTCGACCACCCTGGTCCGGGCAACACGACGCTAACCCAACGGCCGAATCAATGCAAGCCGCTGCGCCAGCGCAAGGATTGGGGAAACGAAGGCTGCGCTTGTGATTTCTAATGCTTGTAGGAATCTTTCGATGCTAGAGTCGAGTCTGGTTCGATAGGCTTGCATGATTCACACGCGCCGGTCAGCGTGCCCGCAACAAGAAGGCAGACAACCAAGAATGCACACCAGTTCCACCGCCGCCATCCTCGGGCCACGCCAGGGAATCCCGGCACTGCTCGACAGTCTGCTCGAAGCGGCCGGCGACATCGTGTTCCGCGTCACCCCGGGCGGGCAGATACGCGCCGCCAGCCGCCGCGCGCTGACGCTCGCCGGCGTGGAGATCGGCGGGCGCTCGGTGATCGCACTGGTCCATGACGTCGACCAGGAGGCGCTGCGCACCGCCCTGCTGGCCACCGGCGCACGGCGCGAACCGTCCCAGGTCGAGGCGCGCTTCCGCTGCGGCGAGCGCGACATCTGGTTCGACCTGCGCATTGCCAGCATCGCGACAGGGGACGACGCCTCGCTGCTCGTCATCGGCCGCGACATGTCGGCCCAACACGCCACCGAGGAGCGCCTGCGCCACATGGCGACCCACGATTCGCTCACCGAACTGCCGAACCGGGTGCTGCTGTCGGACCGGATCCGCATGGTGATCGCGAATGCGCGCCGCTCGGGCCAGGGCTTCGCCATCGCCACCATTGGCCTGGACGGCTTCAAGAAAGTCAATGACGGCCTTGGCCATGGCGTGGGCGATTCGGTGCTGCGCATGGCCGCCGGGCGCCTGCGCCGCACCCTGCGCGACAGCGACACCCTGGCCCGGGTCGGCGGCGACGAATTCGTGGCGGTGCTGCCGGGCTCAAACAACGAAGCGCAGATCAAGCTGGTCACCGGGCGCCTGATGGCCGCCCTGCAGTCGCCCTTCGAGATCGACGGCCATACGATCTACCTGGCCGGCTCGATCGGCGTGTCGGTCTATCCCGAGCACGGCGAGGACGAAGTGCGGCTGGTGACGCTGGCCGACACCGCCATGTCGCGCGCCAAGGAAACCGGCCGGGCCCGCACCGTCACCTACAGCCCGTCCGACCAGGGCCCGCCCGAGCACGACATCTCGCTCGAGGCCGCGATGTTCAATGCGGTCCGAGAAGGAGAGTTCCAGCTCTACTACCAGCCGATCGTCGACGCCAGGAGCCGCACCATCGAGGGCTTCGAGACCCTGATGCGCTGGAAGCACCCGACGCTCGGCATGGTGCCGCCGGTGCGCTTCATCCCGATCGCCGAGACCAACGGCCTGATCAACCTGCTCGGCGCCTGGGCGCTGAAGGCGGCCTGCATGCAGATCCGCCAGTTCGAGGAAGTGGCCGGGCGCGAGCTGTACATCTCGGTCAACATCAGCCCGCGGCAGTTCAGGAGCGACAAGTTCCTGACGGTGCTGGACGATGCGCTGGCGCTGTCCGGGACCGCAGGGAGCAAGCTGGTGCTCGAGATCACCGAAGGCACGCTGATGGTCGACCCGGCGCATGCCGAGGCGGTGCTGGCCAAGATGGCCGAGCGCGGCGCGCGCATCGCGATCGACGACTTCGGCACCGGCTACTCGAGCCTGGCCTACCTGAAGCGCTTCCCGATCTCGGTGCTGAAGGTCGACCGTGCCTTCGTGAAAGACCTGCCGGGCGCAGAGAAGGATGCGGCGATCTGCAACGCGGTGCTCGACCTGGCCAAGCACCTCTCGCTGTCGGTGGTGGCCGAAGGGGTCGAGACCGAGGCGCAGCTGGCCTGGCTCGACAACCTGGGCTGCCACTACGTGCAGGGCTACCTGACCGGCAAGCCGATGCCGGCCCACGTGGCGCTCGCGGCCCTGAAAGAAAATCTTTATACAGAATTACTCCCGCACGACGTCCGTGCGGCCACACCATGACCACACCCCCCCCCACCCCGCGCTCGCCCAGAGCCGACGCCACCCTCTCCCTGCTGTGGGAACGCATCCGCAAGCAGGGCGACATGCCGGGCTTCACCAGGGCCATCAACGCGATCCTCGCCTCGATGCGCGGCGAGGACGAGCGCGAGTTCTCGATGACGCAGACGGTGCTGTCGGATCCGGTCCTGACCCAGAAGGTGCTGCGCCTGGCCAACAGCGGCATGTACTCGGCCTTCGGCCAGCGCATCAATACCGTGTCGAAAGCCGTGCTGGTGCTGGGCACCGAGGCGATCGGCCACCTGGCGCTCGGGCTGAAGCTGATCGAGGAACTGGCCAAGTCCACGCCGGACACCGAGACCGCCCACATCGAAATGGAAAAGGCGGTGCTGGCCGGGATGGTGGCCCAGCAGGTGGCGGCCAGCGCCGTGGCGCGCGACCCGGAAGAAGCCGTGGTGTGCGCGATCCTGCACTCCCTCGGACGCATGATGGTCACCTTCTACATGCCGGAACGCTGGGTCCAGCTGCGCGAGACCGGGGGCTCCGGCAGCGAGGAGCATGCGGCCGACTCCATCCTCGGGCTGTCGCTGGAAGACATCGGCCGCGCCACCGCCGAGCAATGGGGCCTGCCGCGCAACCTGATCGCCGGCATGCGCCGGGTCGAGCCGAGCGAGCGCGGCGAAGGCTTTGGCCACGACGACTGGCTGGCCGCACTGGGCACCATGTCGACCCAGGCCGCGGAGGCCCTGTGGCACGACGACGAAAGCGCCGCCACCCGCGTGGCCGCGCTGGCGGAGAGCTTCGCGCCGATGCTGGGCGTGGAGCCGACCGGCATCCTCGGCGCGATCGACAAGGCGCGCGAGACGGCCGCCTCGGATCTCACCATCGCCCCGCTGGCCAAGCCCGCCGAGAAGCGCGCCAAGCTGGCCGCCGCGACCCGCAAGCGCATGGCCGGCAACAAGGTCCTGATGAGCGGCGTGGCCGACATGCGCGACGCCGGCGTGGCGGCCACCCCCGGCCAGATGATGTCGATGGCGCTCGAGACCATGCACAAGGGCCTGTCCTTCACCCGGTCCTTCGCCTTCCTGCGCAACCGCCGCGAGGGCAGGTACGCCGCCCGCCTGGGGCTGGGCGACGGCAGCAAGGCCCTGATGCCGGCCCTGGTGTTCGACGACGGCTACGAGCCGAACGTATTCCATGCCGCGCTGGGCAGCGACCGCGTGATCTTCGTCGAGAATGCACGCGACGCCAAGTTCTCCGCCAAGCTGCCCGGCTGGTGGAAAGAAGTGCTGGGCCAGGCCAGATGCTTCGTCGTGATCCCCCTGTGCGCGCACGGGCAGCCGGCCGGCTTCATCTACGGCGAATGGGACGACAGCTTCCCGTCGGTGGTGCTGAGCCAGACCGAGTTCTCGCTGCTGAACGACCTGCGCGGGCTCGTGGTGCGGACGGTGGAGAGGCGGCACCAGGTGGAGGCGGTGGCGACGCGGGTGTGAGGGCGTCCTTGCCGATCGCAACCCGAATCAGCACTACCGGCGCATGAACCGTCGCCCCGGCGCAGGCCGGGGCCCAAGTTTGCTGCGGCGCCGCGACGGCATCCGCGAGGCGCCGTCACCAAGCGACCGAATTGGATCCCGGCCGAGCCAACAGCCCGGCAGCCTCACCCCAGCTTTGGCGTCCCCACCCTCACATCCCCGCACTGCGCCCGGTGCATCAGCGCGTGATCGATCAGCACCAGCGCCAGCATCGCTTCGGCGATCGGCGTCGCGCGGATGCCTACGCAGGGGTCGTGGCGGCCGAAGGTCTCGACCACGACCTGCTTGCCGTCCTTGTCGATCGAGCGGCGCGGCGTACGGATCGACGAGGTCGGCTTGATGGCGATCGACACCGTGATGTCCTGCCCGGTCGAGATCCCGCCCAGCACCCCGCCCGCATTGTTCCCCACGAAGCCCTCCGGGGTCAGCTCGTCGCCGTGCTCGGAGCCCTTCTGCGCCACCGACGCGAAGCCCGCACCGATTTCCACGCCCTTGACCGCGTTGATGCCCATCATGGCGTAGGCAATGTCGGCATCGAGCTTGTCATAGATCGGCTGGCCCCAGCCGACCGGCACGCCGCGCGCCACCACGTCGATGCGCGCGCCGATCGAATCGCCGGCGCGGCGCAGCTCGTCCATCGCCGCTTCCATGCGCGCCAGGAGCGCGCTGTCGGCAGTCGCGGCAAAGAAGGGGTTGGCATGCACGTGCTCGAAGGATTCGAAGGGCACGGCGATGTCGCCCAGCTGGCGCATGCAGCCGAAGAACTCGGTGCCGTACTGCTCGCGCAGCCATTTTTTGGCCACCGCACCGGCGCCGACCACCGGCGCCGTCAGGCGCGCCGACGAGCGGCCGCCGCCGCGCGGGTCGCGCACACCGTATTTGTGCCAGTAGGTGTAGTCGGCATGGCCCGGCCGGAAGGTCTCGACGATGTTACCGTAGTCCTTGCTGCGCTGGTCTTCGTTGGGGATCAGCAGCGCGATCGGCGTGCCGGTCGTGACGCCCTGGTACACGCCCGACAGGATCTGCACCCGGTCCGCTTCCTGGCGCTGCGTCACGTGGCGCGAGGTGCCCGGCTTGCGGCGGTCGAGTTCGGGCTGGATGTCGGCTTCGGACAAGGCCATGCCGGGAGGACAGCCGTCGATCACGCAGCCGATGGCCGGACCGTGCGACTCGCCAAACGTGGTTACGGAGAACAGCTTGCCGAAAGAATTACCGGACATGGGGTAGCCTGCTTGATTGTGGATTTGCCATTCTACCAGCCCTGTCGTCAAGGCGAAGGGAGCGCAATCTTGCGCTTCCGGACTAGATAGTTGCCACACGGATACATATTTGTCGAACCATCCCGTTTTGCGGCTTACCCATTAGCAATTGGATATATACTGATTGCATCAAAAGCCCAGCAATACTGGAGATGTAGCGCATGCCTGTTCCGACAACGCCCCCAGGCCACCTGACGGAAGCGAACGACGACCGCGACGACCTGGTGTTCGTCGACGAGACCGCGGCGCCCGCGCCCCGGCTGCAGGCCGCCCCATGGCGCATCCTGGTCGTGGACGACGACGCCGACGTGCATTCGACCACTACCTTCGCGCTGAAGAACGTCGAGATGCAGGGCCGCCCGCTGGAATTCCTGCATGCCTATTCGGCGCTCGAAGCGCGCAGCCTGCTCGAGCGCGAACCCGACATCGCCGTGGTGCTGCTCGACGTGGTGATGGAGCGCCCCGACGCCGGCCTGCAGCTGGTGCGCCAGATCCGCGAGGAGCTGGGCATGATCGAGGTCCGCATCATCCTGCGCACCGGCCAGCCGGGTTATGCGCCCGAGCTCGACGCCATCCGCGGCTACGACATCAACGATTACCGCACCAAGTCGGAACTCACCCGCACCAAGCTGTACACGGCGGTGGCCGCCGCGGTGCGCTCTTACCAGCAGCTGCGCGCGCTCGACGCCAGCCGTGCCGGCCTCGAACACATCCTCTCGGCCGGCGCCCAGCTGATGACCCTGCATGGGGTGCGCGACGTGGCCCAGGGCGTGTTGCGCCAGGCCGCTACCCTGCTCGGCCAGGCACCGGGCGGCGTGCTGTGCGTACGCGAGAGCGGCCAGGGCCGGCCCGACGTGCTGCACGTGGTCGCGGCGGCGGGCGAGCTGGCCCCGCTCGAGGGCGCCGAACTGAGCCCCCTCAAGCAGCCGGTGCTGGCCGGGGAAGTGGCGCGCACCCTGCGCGAGCGCGCCAGTCACGATCACGCCGGCTGGCTGTCCCTGCATTTCCCCGGCAAGGCCGGGCGCGACTTCGCCGCCTGCATTCCCTTCGCACGCAAGGTCGGCGAGATCGAGCGCCGCCTGCTCGACGTGTTCGCCAGCGTCGTGGCCGTGGGCCTGGATAACGTGGAACTGGTGACGCACCTGAACCAGGCCGCCTTCCGCGACCAGCTGACCGGCCTGCCGAACCGCACCCGCCTGGTCGAGCTGATCGATGCCCGCCTGGCCTCGCCGCAGCGCGGCGCCGACGTGCTGGCCCTGGTCGACCTGGACCACTTCGCCGAGACCAACGACGCGCTCGGCCACCATTTCGGCGACCTGCTGCTGGCGGCGGTAGGCCGGCGCCTCGCGTCCCGCCTCATGGACGGCAATGGCCGGCACCTGGACGTGGCGCGCATCGGCAGCGACATCTTCTGCGTGCTGGGCGACGCCGGCGCGGTGCACCCGGCCGCGATCCAGGCGCTGTTCCGCGAGCCCTTCCATATCGACGGCCAGGACGTGCAGGTATCGTGCACGCTCGGGCTGGTGCGCCTGGTCGAGCACGACGGCAGCGGCGCGGACGCGCTCAAGGACGCCGACATCGCCCTCAAGCGCGCCAAGTCGCAGCAGCGCGCCGGCCACTTCTATTTTTCGCGCAGCATGGGCGTCGAGATCCGCGAGCGCGTGCGCATGATGCACGCCTTGCGCAGCGGCTTCCAGCGCGGCGAACTGTTCCTGGCCTACCAGCCGCAGGTGGACCTCGCCAGCAACCGCGCCTTCGGGGCCGAGGCGCTGCTGCGCTGGCGCACCGAGGACGGCCGCCTGATCGGACCGGACCGCTTCATTCCGATCGCCGAGTACTCGGGCCTGATCGTCGACATCGGCGAATGGGTGCTGCGCCAGGCCCTGGCCGAACTGGTGCGCCTGCGCGCGGCCGGCCACGGGACATTCACGATGTCGGTGAACGTGTCGCAGGTGCAGTTCCGCCACCCGCATTTCGTCGATATGCTGCGCCGCGCGCTGGACGACACCGGGGCCCCGCCCGAGTACGTGGAACTCGAAATCACCGAATCGATGGCGATGGAAGAGCCGGCGCTGCTGGTCGAGAAGCTGGCCCAGGTGAAGCGCACCGGCGTGTCGATCGCGATCGACGACTTCGGCACCGGCTTCTCGTCGCTGTCGCACCTGCAGCGCCTGCAGGTCGACCGCCTCAAGATCGACCGCACCTTCGTTACCGAAATCACCGGCTCGGCGCGCGGCAGCAGCATTGCGGAAATGGTGATCCAGCTGGGCCGCAACCTGGGCCTGTCGATCATCGCGGAAGGGGTCGAGGACGAACGCCAGGCGCATATCCTGCGCACGCTGGGCTGCCCGCTGGCGCAGGGCTTCCTGTTCTCGCGGCCGCTGTCGCCGGAGGCGCTGCTGGAGTGGCTAAGGAATCAGGCGCTGATCGAAGCAGCCTGAGAGCCGTAGGGTGGGCGGCTTGTCCGCCCACGCGGTGATCGCGAGCGGCTCCGCTCTCGTACCGGATGATCTCGCCGATAACCATCGCCGCGTGGGCGGGAGACCCGCCCACCCTACGACATCAATCCTCGGCGGCCTGCTCGGCCGGCCAGTCGCGGATATACGCCTTCAGCATGCGGTTCTCGAAGCTCTGCGCCTCGAGCACGGCCTTGGCCACGTCGTAGAACGAGATCACGCCCAGCAAGGTGCGGGCATTCATCACCGGCAGGTAGCGCGCGTGCTTTTCCAGCATGATGCGGCGCACTTCGTTGACTTCGGTGTCCGGGGTGACGGTGATCGGGCTGTCGTCCATCACCTTGCGCACGGTGCCGTTGCCGAGGGCCCCGCCCTGCGCGTGCAGTTCCTTGATCACTTCGCGGAAGGTCAGCATGCCGACCAGGTCGCCGTACTCCATGACGACCAGCGAGCCGATGTCCCTTTCCGCCATCGTCGCGGCAGCCTGTACGAGCGGCATGTCCGGCGTGACGGTATAGAGGATTTCGCCTTTCACCTGCAGGATCTCGGAGACTTTCATGGTGGCCACCCCGTCCGGTTGGTTTGTGATTGCAGCAATATTTGTATAACGCATAACTCTGACTGTAGCCGATGCCCGCCAAAAAATCCAGCGTTGCACCGTTTCAAGGCCCGCCGGAGCTTGCGGGAACATAAATCAGTGCTACGATGCCGGCCATCGCGTTTCACGGATGAGATAAGCAGATGAGCGGTCCCCACTACCCCGGCTTCGACACCCTGGCCCTGCACGCGGGCAGCGCGCCCGACCCGGCCACCGGCGCGCGCGCCACCCCGATCCACTTCACGTCCTCGTTCGCCTTCCGCGATTCAAGCCATGCGGCCGCCCTGTTCAACATGGAGCGCGCCGGCCACGTGTACTCGCGCATCTCGAACCCGACCAACGCGGTGCTGGAAGAGCGCATCGCCGCGCTCGAAGGCGGCGTGGCCGGCATCGCCACCGCCAGCGGCCAGGCCGCGATGCACCTCGGCCTGGCCACCATCGCAGGCGCCGGATCGCACATCGTCGCCTCCAGTGCGCTCTACGGCGGCTCCCATAACCTGCTGCACTACACGCTGCGCCGCTTCGGCATCGAGACAAGCTTCGTGAACCCGCGCGACCTCGATGCCTGGCGCGCCGCGATCCGGCCGAACACGAAGCTCCTGTTCGGCGAAACCCTCGGCAATCCGGGCCTGGACGTGCTCGACATCCCGTCCATCGCCGCGCTCGCGCACGAGCACCACCTGCCGCTGATGGTCGACGCCACCTTCACCACGCCCTGGCTGCAGCGTCCGTTCGAGCTCGGGGCCGACCTCCTGTTCCACTCCGCCACCAAGTTCCTGTGCGGGCACGGCACCGCCATCGGCGGCCTGCTGGTGGACGGCGGCAGCTTCGACTGGGACGCCGCCCACCGCGCATCCGGCCGCTTCCCGGAGCTGTGCGAACCCTACGAGGGCTTCCACGGCATGGTCTTCGCGGAAGAGTCCACGGTCGCCCCGTTCGCCCTGCGCGCCCGCCGCGAAGGCTTGCGCGACTTCGGCGCGGCGATGAGCCCGCACAACGCCTTCGCCATCCTGCAGGGCGTCGAGACCCTCGGCCTGCGCATGGACCGCCACGTCGCCAATACCCGCCGCGTGGTCGATTTTCTGCTGTCCCATCCGGCGGTCGATTCGGTATCCTACCCTGAGCTGCCCTCGCACCCGGACCATCTGCTGGCTAGCAAGCTGCTGCCGAAGGGCTGCGGCGCCGTGTTCACCTTCAACCTGAAGGGCGACCGCGCCGCCGGCCGCCGTTTCGCCGACGGCCTGCAGGTGTTCTCGCATTTGGCAAACGTGGGGGATGTGAAATCGCTGGTGATCCACCCAGCCTCGACCACGCACTTCCGGGTGCCCGCCGACCAGCTGGCCGCATCGGGGATCGCCGAAGGCACGATGCGCCTGTCGGTCGGCCTGGAAGACCCGGACGATCTGATCGACGACCTCAAGCGCGCCCTGAAACTCGCGCAGAAAGGAGCCTGAGATGCAGTTCGAGATCAAGGGCGCGGGCGCCTATGCCTACACCGGCGGCAAGCCTTTCGACCCGGCCCTGCCGACGATCGTGTTCATCCACGGCGCCCAGAACGACCATTCGGTGTGGGCGCTGCAGAGCCGCTACCTGGCCCACCACGGCTACGGCGTGCTGGCGCTGGACCTGCCGGGCCACGGGCGCAGCGCTGCGCCCGCCCTGGCGCGCGTGGAAGACATGGCCGACTGGGTGCTGGCTGTCCTGGGCGCGGCCGGCGTGCGGCGCGCCCTGCTGTGCGGCCACAGCATGGGCTCGCTGATCGCGCTGGAAGCGAGCCGGCGCGCACCCGGCCTGGTGGCCGGCCTGGCCCTGCTCGGCACGACCTATCCGATGAAGGTGTCGGACGCCCTGCTCGAAGCCGCCCGCGACGACGAAGCCTCGGCCATCGACATGGTCAACATCTGGTCGCACGCGTCGATCGCCCACAAGCCGTCCTTCCCGGGGCCGGGCTTTTCGGTGATGGGCGGCGCACGCCGCCTGATGCAGCGCATGTCGGCCCGCAACCCCGACCAGCTGTTCTACACCGATTTTTCCGCTTGCAACGCCTATGCGAACGGCGAAGCGGCGGCCGGGGCGGTGCACTGCCCGACCCTGTTCGTGTTCGGCAAGAAAGATGTGATGACCCCGCCCCGTTCCACGGCACTGCTGACTGGCGCGATCGCCCATGGCAAAATCGTCAGCGTGGACGCCGGCCACCAGATGATGGCCGAGGCGCCCGACGCGGTACTCGACGCCCTCGCGGCGTTCGCCGCCTCGATCGCGTGGGACAACCAGGAGCACCAGCCATGACGACGCGTTTCGCCAGCTTTGCCGAGTTCTATCCGTACTACCTCACCCAGCACGCCGACCGGCGCTGCCGCCGCGCCCATTTCATCGGCAGCTCGTCGGCGATCGCCGCGACCGCCCAGTACATCGACAGCCTGAACGCCTGGTGGCTGCTGTTCGCCGTCGTCAGCGGCTACGGCGGCGCCTGGATCGGCCACTTCTTCTACGAGAAGAACCGGCCGGCCTCGTTCTCCCAGCCCTGGTTCTCGTTCCGCGCCGACTGGGTAATGTACTGGCAGATGCTGACGGGCAAACTCAGCTGGTAGTCCGGCCGGCGACGCCACATGCCGGCTCCGGCCGCGCGAAATGCGCGGCCAGGGTCTGCTCCAGTCCTTCCTCGACGGCCGCCTCGACCTGGCGGGCCAGCGCCGCCGTGTCCAGCGCCAGCGGGGTCGCGGGCGGCGCGCCGCCCGCGCCCGCATCGAACACGAACAGGCGGTAGACGTCGGCCAGGCGCAGCCTGGCCGGATCGGCCAGCAGTACCCAGCCATCCTGCCCTGGCCGCGCGCCGCGTCCCCAGCGCGCCGGCAGCTCGTCCTGCACCCGGCCGACCCAGCCAGCCGCCACCATCTTCTCGAGCAGCATGCCCATCTCGTCGTAGCCGATGCGCGTATGCGCCCGGATCGCCGCGCCCGGCACCAGGGTGGTGCCGGTAAATAGCGAACTGGCGTGCAACACCTTCAGCACCGCCATCGCATCCACGAACGCGCTTCCCGGCGCCGGACGGTAGCGCCAGCGCTCGTATTTCACCACCGGCAGCGCGGCCGCCAGCACGGCGCCGACCAGGGTGATCAGCCAGGACAGGTACATCCACAGCAGGAACAGCGGCAGCGCGGCCAGGGCGCCGTAGATGATCGCGTAGGTCGGGAACTGCCGGATGAACAGCGCGAACAGGCGCTTGGCAAGCTCGAAGGCGAGCGCCGCCGCCAGTCCGCCCCAGAGAGCGTCGCGCCAGTGCACGCGCCGGTTCGGCACCGCCATGTAGAGCAAGGTGTAGGCGCCGGTCGTCAGGGCCACCGATACGATCGTGTAGTACACCGTGCTGGCGAGCGGCCAGGCGCTGGCCAGTCCCCCGGTGGCCGTGAACAGCCGGGTGGTCGCGCTCAGCGACAGCCCGAACAGGATCGGCCCGAGCGTGATCAGGGCCCAGTACACCAGCACCCTCTGCGACCACGGACGCGGGCGGCGCACGCCCCAGATCTGGTTGAAGGCGCGTTCGATCATGCCCATCATCGCAGTCGTCGTGAGAAGCAGCAGCACGGCGCCCAGCACCGACAGGCCCTTGGCCTTGCTGGCGAATTGCGTCAGGTTGCCGCTGATCGTGTTGGCGATGGCCTTCGGCATCACGGTCTGCACGAACCAGGTATCGAGCGCCGTGCGCAGCTGACCGAAGGCCGGAAACGTGGTAAAAATGGCCAGCACGATGGTGAGCAAGGGCACCAGCGCGAGCGTGGAGGTAAAGGTCAGGCTGCCGGCTACCTGCGGCAATTTCTCCTCGCGCAGGCGGCGCCGCGCGAAGCGCAGCAGGTCGCGCGCTTCGCCTGGCGTCAGGCCGCGGGCGCGGTCCATCCCGAGCGTCCACATGTTGGTGGTCGTACGCGACAGCCAGTGGTTTGTTTTCGAAAGCATCCGGTGTTCGATTCGTCCCGCAAAGGGCATGTCATTTGAGCAAAGCGCCCTATAATACCAACCTTACCGACGATACCGACAGTGAAGCCGCTCTTGACCCCGACCCTGACCATCCTGGTGTTGTACTACTCACGCCATGGCGCGACCCGCAAGCTTGCCGAACTGGTCGCCCAGGGCATCGAGAGCGTGCCCGGGCTTGATGCGCGCCTGCGCACCGTGCCCGCCGTGTCCACCGTGGCCGAGGCCACTGCGCCCGCGATCCCACCTGACGGCGCGCCCTATGTCGAGCTGGAAGACCTGCGCGAATGCGCCGGCCTGGCGCTCGGCTCGCCCACCCGGTTCGGCAATATGGCATCCGCAGTGAAATACTTCCTCGACGGCACCGCGGCCGACTGGGTCAACGGCACCCTGTCTGGCAAGCCGGCCGTGGTCTTCACCTCCACCGGCAGCCTGCACGGCGGCCAGGAGTCGACGCTGCTGTCGATGATGATCCCGCTGCTGCACCACGGCATGCTCGTGATGGGCCTGCCCTATTCCCACCCCGAACTCATGAACACCGCCAGCGGCGGCAGCCCCTACGGCGCCTCGCACTGGGCCGGCGCCGACGGCAAGCGCGCCCTCACCGAAGACGAGCGCGTGCTCGCCATCGCCCTGGGCAAACGTCTTGCCCTTGCGGCGGTCAAACTGCATGGGATGCAATGATGGATACCGCAAAAATCTTTCATGCCGGCGCGATCGCGAGCCTGATCTGGTTGATTTGCTGGCTCGTGGCCTGGGAAGTATTCGTGGCGCCCCTGCACCCGGGCGGGTCGCTGCTCGCGCTCAAGGCGCTGCCCCTGCTGCTGCCCCTGCGCGGCGTGATCAAGCGCGACCTGTATACGCTGCAATGGTCGTCGATGGTGATCCTGGTCTATTTCGCCGAAGGCGTTGTGCGGGCCTGGGCCGATACCTCGGCAGCCTCGCGCGGCATGGCCATCGGCGAGATCGTGCTGGTGGTCGTGTACTACGCCTGCGCCCTGCTGTTCCTGCACCCGTACAAGAAGGAAGCCAAGCGCCTGGCCAAGGAACTGCTCGACAAGGTCAAAGTGCCGCATGACTGAAGCGCTGCCGGCCGAGGGCCTGCGAGGCACGGACCTGCTCGCAGCGCTGGCCGCCATCGTCGGTGACGCCCACCTGCTCGCCGATCCGGCGGCGATGGCCCCCTTCCTCGCAGACTGGCGCGGCCGTTTCACCGGCCGCGCCCGCGCCGTCGTGCTGCCGGCCGACAGCGCTGAGGTGGCGCGGGTGGTGCAAGCCTGCGCCGCCGCGCGCGTACCCATCGTGCCGCAGGGCGGGCGCACCGGGCTGGTGCTGGGCAGCGTACCCGACGCCAGCGGCACGGCCATCGTGCTGTCGCTGCGGCGCCTCAACCGCATCCGCCAGGTCGATCCGGCCAACCGCAGCATGACGGTCGAGGCCGGCTGCATCCTGGCCGATATCCAGCAGGCCGCCTGGGACGCCGGCATGCTGTTTCCGCTGTCGCTGGCTGCCGAGGGCAGTTGCACCATCGGCGGCAACCTGGCGACCAATGCCGGCGGCACCGCGGTGCTGCGCTACGGGAATACCCGCGAGCTCTGCCTCGGGCTGGAAGTCGTCACCGCCGGGGGCCAGCTGTGGGACGGCCTGCGCAGCCTGCGCAAGGACAACACCGGCTACGACCTGCGCGACCTGTTCATCGGCGCCGAGGGCACGCTCGGCGTCATCACGGCCGCCGTCCTCAAGCTGTATCCGGCGCCGAAGGCGGTCCTGAGCGCACTGGTGGCCCTCGATTCCCCGCGCAGCGCGCTGGCCCTGCTGTCCTTGACGCAGGAGCGTTGCGGCGCCGCGCTCACCGGCTACGAGCTGATGTCGGACTTCTGCCTGCGCCTGGTAACTACCCACTTTCCCGCCCTGCCGCGGCCCTTCGCCGACCACTACCCGCAGTATGCGCTGATCGAACTGTCGAGCACCGAGTCGGCCGACCATGCGGCCGACCTGGCCGAGTCGGCCGTGGGCGCGGCCCTGGATACCGGCATCGCCCTCGACGCCGTGCTGGCGACATCGATGAGCCAGTCGCTCGGCCTGTGGAAGCTGCGCGAACACATCCCGCTGGCCCAGGCGGCGGCCGGCAAGAACATCAAGCACGACATTTCGCTGCCGGTATCGCGCATTCCGGAGTTCATCGAGCGTACCGATAGCGCCCTGCAGTCGGCTTTCCCGGGCTGCCAGGTAGTGTGCTTCGGGCATGTGGGCGACGGCAACCTGCACTACAACGTGGCGCCGCCGGACGGCGCCGGGCACGAGGCCTTCCTGGCCCACCAGGACGCCGTCAACCGCATCGTGCACGACAGCGTGGCCGCCCTGCAAGGCTCGATCTCGGCCGAGCACGGCATCGGGGCGCTGAAGCGCGTCGAGCTGCAGCGCTACAAGTCTGCGGTCGAGCTGGACATGATGCGCGCCATCAAGGCCGCACTGGACCCGCTCGGCATCATGAATCCTGGCAAAATTTTATGACCATGGAGACAGGATGCTGAGAATCATTGCCGCGGCAGTTTGCTGGGCCGCCAGCCAGGGGGCGGCCGCCGCCACCATCTATAAATGCACCGAAGGCGGCAAGGTCAGCTACCACGAACGGCCCTGCGGCAAATCGGCGGTCGCGCTGGCGGTGCCGGACATGCCGGCCGCGGCGCACGAGGCCGCCGAACGCCTTGCGCGCGAGCGCGCCCTGCTGCAAAGACTCCAGGACGAGCGTGCCCGGCGCGACCAAAAGGAAGCGCAGGAAGCACGCGAACTGGCGCGCGCGGAACGGGCCGCGGCCGCGCAACGGCGCCGCTGCCACAAGCTGCGCCTGGAAGCGGCATGGGCCGACGAGGACATCGCCAGGTCGGCAGCACGGGGCAGGCGCGGCGACACCCCCGCCGAAGAGCTGCGGATCAAGGCGCGGCGCCAGGCCGAGGCGCTGGCGGTGGAATGCCCGGCCTGAGCGCATCGCGCGGACTGCTGGCGCGCTGGCTGCTGTTCGGCGAATGGCGCGCCCATCCGGTGCGCGCGCTGCTGGCCATCGCCGCCATCGCGGTGGGCGTCGCGATGGGCTTTGCCATCCACCTGATCAATGCCGCCGCCTTCAACGAATTCTCTGCCGCCGTCAAGAGCCTGTCGGGCCAGGCCGACGTGCAGGTGGCCGGGCGCGAACCGCTGTTCGACGAATCCGTCTACCCGCGCCTGGCCGCGCACCCGCAGGTGGCGGTGGCCGCGCCGGTGCTGGAACTGTCGGCCGGGCTCGCGGGTACGCAGGGCTCCTTGCGGGTGGTCGGCGTCGACGCCTTCCGCGCCGGTTTCATCTCGCCCGACCTCACGGGCGCACCGCAGGACGGGCGCATGACCGACGTACTGGCCGACGACGCGATCTTCCTTTCCCCGGCAGCGCAGGCCTGGCTCGGCAAGCGCAGCGGCGACATCCTCGTGCTGCGCGCCGGCACCGGGGACGTTCCGCTGCGGGTGGCCGGGCCGGTAGCGCGCGCGCGCGCCGGACAGCGCATCGCCGTGATGGACATCGGCGCGATGCAGTGGCGCCTGGGTCAGCTCGGCCGCATTTCGCGGGTCGACCTCAAGCTGCGCGACAGCGTCGACCGCGCCGCTTTCCGGCGCGCGCTGGCGGCGCAGCTCGACGCGGCCTACCCGGGCCGCTTCGTGGTGCGCCAGCCCGACGCCGGCGACCAGGAACAACGCAACGCGAACCTGAGCCGCGCCTACCGCGTCAACCTGACCGTGCTTGCGCTGGTGGCCCTGTTCACCGGCGCCTTCCTGGTGTTCTCGACCCAGGCCCTGTCCGTGATGCGCCGGCGCAGCCAGTTCGCGCTGCTGCGCGTGCTGGGGCTCGAGCGCGGCCAACTGCTGCGCCAGGTGCTGCTCGAGGGCGCCAGCCTGGGCCTGGCCGGGGCCCTGCTCGGCATCCTGGGCGGCTATGCGCTGGCCGCGCTGGCCCTGCATTTCTTCGGCGGCGACCTGGGCGCCGGCTACTTTCCCGGCATCCGTCCCCAGGTACGGTTCACGCCGCTCGCGGCCACGGTGTTCTTCCTGCTCGGCTTCGGGGTCGCGCTGCTGGGCTGCCTGGCGCCCGCCTGGGAAGCGGCGGGCGCCCGTCCCGCGGTGGCGATCAAGTCGGGGGCCGACGAAGCGGCGCTGTCGCGCCTGGCGCGCGTGTGGCCGTCGCTGGCCTGCCTGGCGCTGGCGGCCTTGTTCTCGTTCGCCCCGCCGGTGTTCGAGCTGCCGCTGTTCGGCTACCTGGCGATCGCGCTGCTGCTCATCGGCGGCATCGGTCTGATGCCGCGCCTGGCGGCGACCGCCTTCCGGCGCCTGGAAGGCCTGGTGCTGCGCAGCCGCCGCGCGCCTCCCATCCTGACGCTGGCGCTGGCGCGGCTGGCGAACGCACCCGGCCAGGCCGCGATCGCCCTCGGCGGCGTGCTGGCCAGCTTCAGCCTGATGGTTGCGATGGGCATCATGGTGGCGAGCTTCCGCACCTCGGTGGACGACTGGATGGGCCACATCCTGCCGGCCGACCTGTATGTGCGCGCCGCCGCCGGCGGCAACACCGGTTTCCTCAGCCCGCAGCAGCAGGCGGCGCTGAGAAGCACGCCCGGCGTCGCCCAGGCCCATTTCCTGCGCACCCGCCCTGTCTCCCTGTCGCCGGAACGGCCGAACGTGATCGTGATCGCGCGCGACATCGATGCGCGCGACCCGGGCCGGCTGCTGTACCTGGTGGGCGAGACGGCGCCGCCGCCGCTGGGCGCGCGGCCGGCCTGGGTGTCCGAGGCGCTGCTCGACCTTTACGGCGCGCGCGTCGGCCAGCCCCTGCGGTTGCCGCTCGGGGGCGGCCAGGCCGAATTCTTCGTCGCCGGCGCCTGGCGCGACTACGCCAACCAGGCCGGCTCGGTCGTGATCCGGCTGTCCGACTACCGCGCGCTCACGGGAGAGGACGCGGTCACGGACGCCGCCCTGTTCGCGGCGCGCGGGAGCAGCGCCGATCAGCTGGAAGGGGCGGTGCGCGCCCTGCCGTTCGGCCGGGCGCTCGAGATCATGTCGGCGGGCGACATCCGCGCCGCGAGCCTGAAGATTTTCGACCGCAGCTTCGCCGTCACCTATTTGCTGGAGGCGATCGCCATCGCGATCGGCCTGTCCGGCGTGGCGGCCAGCTTCTCGGCGCAGACGCTGGCGCGCGCGAAGGAGTTCGGCATGCTGCGCCACGTGGGCGTCACCAGCCGGCAGGTGCTGGGCATCCTTGCCTTCGAAGGGGGCTTGCTGACCCTGCTGGGGGTGGCCTGCGGTTTCGCGCTGGGGCTGGTCATCAGCCTGATCCTGGTTTATGTTATCAATCCCCAGTCCTTCCACTGGACGATGCAGCTCCACCTGCCGTGGACGCTGCTGGGGAGCGTGGCGGCCGTGCTGGTCGGGGCCTCGGTCCTGACGGCGCTGGTGTCGGGACGCTATGCGCTGTCGGGCGGTCCGGTACGCGCGGTCAGGGAGGATTGGTAATGCGCGCTGCACTGTTTGCTCTATTGTTTTCGCTGTGCCAATGGTGCTGGGCGGCGCCACCGCAGTTCGCGCCCGTGGTCCCGGGCGCCGCGCTGTCCTTCCCGCGCGACTTCGGCGCCCATCCGGAATTTCGTACCGAGTGGTGGTACGTCACCGGCTGGGTCGAGACGCCCGACGGCAAGCCACTCGGCTTCCAGGTCACTTTCTTCCGCAGCCGCACCGAGCACGATCCGAACAACCCGAGCGCCTTCGCGCCGCGCCAGCTCGTGATCGGCCACGCGGCCCTGTCCGACCCGGCCCTGGGCCGGCTGGTGCACGACCAGCGCAGCGCGCGCGAGGGCTTCGGCCTGGCCTGGGCGCGCACCGGCAATACCGACCTCAAGCTCGACGACTGGCGCATGGTGCGCGACAAGGCCGGCAGCTACCGCGTGACGATCCGCTCCAGTGAACTGAGCCTGGAGCTGCGCCTGCAGCCGACCCAGCCCGTGCTGGTGCAGGGCGAAGGCGGCTACTCGCGCAAGGGGGCCAGCCCCCAGCACGCCAGCCACTACTACAGCGAGCCGCAGCTGAAGGTGAGCGGCAAGGTGGGCCGCACCGGCAGCACTCCCGTGGCCGTGACGGGCAGCGCCTGGCTCGATCACGAATGGTCGAGCGAGGCCCTGCAGCCGGAGGCCACCGGCTGGGACTGGATCGGCATCAATCTCGCCGACGGCGGCGCGCTGATGGCTTTCCAGATCCGCAGCAGGCAAGGTGGTAAACTATGGGCGCATGCAACGCTGCGCGACAGCGCGGGACGGGTGACCCGCTATGCGCCGGACCAGGTCACGTTCACGCCTGCCGCGCACTGGCGTTCGCCCCGCACCGGTGCCGAATACCCGGTGGCCACGACGGTCGCCACCGGCGCGCTGCGCTGGCAGATCGCGCCCTTGCAGCAAGACCAGGAACTCGACTCGCGCCGCTCGACCGGCGCCGTGTACTGGGAAGGCGCGGTGACGGTCAGCCGCGACGGCAGGCAGCTCGGCCGCGGCTACCTGGAAATGACGGGCTATGTGCGCCCGATGAAGCTTTGAACGCAAGAGAAACATCAATAAGAACCCGCCCCAGATAATGACCTCCCGCTCCACCGGCAACACCGACACCGCATCCTCCCGCAAAGGCAGCCTCGCCGCTTTCAAGGGCCTGATCCCCTTCCTGCGCCCCTATCGCCGCCAGTTCGCGCTGGCCGGCATCGCGCTGCTGTTCGCGGCCGGCGCCACGCTGGCGATACCCGCCGCGTTCAAGCAGATGATCGACCACGGTTTCGGCGCAGCGGGCGCAGGAAGCCCGGGCAGCCAGAGCATCGAACACGTCAATGCCGTGTTCCTGGCGCTGTTCGGCGTGGCTTCCGTACTGGCCGTCGCCACCGCGGCGCGCTTCTACATGGTGTCGTGGCTGGGCGAGCGCGTGACCGCCGACATCCGCGCCGCCGTTTACCGCCATGTGGTGCACCAGAGTCCCGAATTCTTCGAAACCACGCGCACCGGCGAAGTGCTGTCGCGCCTGACCACCGACACCACCCTGATCCAGACCGTGGTGGGCACCAGCATCTCGCTGGCCCTGCGCAATACCCTGCTGTTCGCGGGCGGCCTGGTGATGCTGTTCGTGACCAGCCCCAAGCTCACCGCCATCATCCTGGGCCTGCTGGTGCTGGTGGTGCTGCCGATCGTGCTGTTCGGGCGGCGCGTGCGCAAGCTCTCGCGCGACTCCCAGGACCGCATCGCCGACGCCTCGGCGATGGCGGGCGAGATCCTGAACGCCATGCCCACGGTGCACGCGTTTACCCACGAGGGCATCGAGGCCGAGCGCTTCCGGGTATCGGTGGACGGCGCCTTCCAGACCGCGATCCGGCGCATCCGCGCGCGCGCCACCTTGACCATGCTGGCCATCGTGCTGGTATTCGGCGCGATCGTGTTCGTGCTCTGGCTGGGCGCCCACGCCGTGCTGGAAGGCACGATGAGCGGCGGCGACCTGGGCCAGTTCATCCTGTACGCGGCGATCGTGGCCGGCTCGGTCGGCGCGCTGTCGGAAGTGATGGGCGAAGCCCAGCGCGCCGCCGGCGCCACCGAGCGCCTGCTGGAACTGCTCGCGGCCCGTTCCGACATCCAGGACCCGGCGCGTCCGCAGCCGCTGCCGCCCCGGCTGGCGAACGGCGCCCGCATCACCCTCGACGAGGTAAGTTTCAGCTATCCATCGCGCCTCGATACGGCGGCGCTGTCGCACCTGAAGCTCGACATCGCCGCCGGCGAGACCGTGGCCCTGGTGGGCCCGTCCGGGGCCGGCAAGACCACCCTGTTCCAGCTGCTGCTGCGCTTCTACGACCCGCAGGCCGGGTCGATCCGCCTGGACGGCGTCGACATCCGCGACCTGGACCTGCACGGCCTGCGCGGCGCGATCGGCATCGTGCCCCAGGACACGGTCATCTTCTCGAGCAGCGCGCTGGAGAACATCCGCTACGGCCGCCCCGAGGCCAGCGACGAGGAAGTGGTGCAGGCGGCGAAGATGGCGGCCGCCCACGAATTCATCGAGCGCCTGCCGGAAGGCTACGCGTCCTTCCTGGGCGAGCGCGGCGTGCGCCTGTCGGGCGGTCAGCGCCAGCGCATCGCGATCGCGCGCGCACTGCTCAAGAACCCGCCCCTGCTGCTGCTCGACGAAGCCACCAGCGCCCTGGATGCCGAGTCGGAACGCCTGGTGCAGCGCGCGCTGGAAGCGGCGATGGTCGGCCGCACCACCATCATCATCGCGCACCGCCTGGCCACCGTGCAGCGCGCCGACCGCATCATCGTGCTGGACGAAGGACGGGTGGTGGAAATCGGCACCCACGCCTCGCTGGTGGCCCAGGGCGGCGTGTATGCGAACCTGGCCGCGCTGCAGTTCGGGGCGCACGCCCCGCTCGAACAGCACGCATCCTGAACGAAGGAAGCCGAATTGCCTGATTCCGACCTGCTGCGCCGCTGCCACACCGTCTTCCCGGGGCACCGCGCCCGCCCGCCCGCCGAACTGTTCGCCGCCATGGCGGCCTGGTGCGAGGCACGGGGCGTCGAGCACGACGTCTACGGCAGCGGGCCCCTGCTGCAGGAATTCGAAGCCAGGGTCGCGCGCCTGCTCGGCATGGAGGCGGCGGTGTTCTGCATCAGCGGCACCATGGCCCAGGTGACCGCGCTGCGCCTGGCCTGCCAGGACCGCGGGCGCGACCTGGCGGCGCTGCACCCGACCTCGCACATCTTCGTGCACGAACGGTCCAACTACCAGCTGCTCGATCACTTTAACGCGCTTGCCGTCGGTGACCGCTATCGCCCCTGGCTGGTGTCCGACCTCGCCGCGGTTCCCGACCGCCTGGGCGCGGTCGGCATGGAACTGCCGCTGCGCGAAATTGGCGGCCAGCTCCCGCCCTGGGACGAGCTGGAAGCGATCAAGGCCCATTGCAGGGCGCGCGGCGCGCACCTGCACATGGACGGCGCGCGCCTGTGGGAAGCCGCCGCAGGCTATGGCAAGCCCCTGAACGAAGTGGCGGCCGGCTTCGACTCGGTCTACGTGTCGCTGTACAAGGGCATCGGCGGCCTGGGCGGGGCCATGCTGGCCGGCACGCGCGAGTTCGTGGACCGGGCGGCCGAATGGTTCCGGCGCCAGGGCGGCAACCTGATCCACCGCTCGCCCTACGTGGTCGCGGCGGCGATGGGCTTCGACGAGCGCCTGGCGGCCATGCCGGCCTATTTCGCCCGCACCCGCTTCCTGTACGCGGCGCTCGCCGCGCACCCGGTCATCCGCGTGAACCCGGCCGCGCCGCAGGCCAACATGCTGCACCTGCATCTGCCGGTGGCGCCCGAGCGGGCGCTGGCGATCCGGCGCGAGCTGGCCGAGCAGCACGGCATCTGGATGTTCAACCGCATCGCCGGCGCCGCCCTGCCCGGCACCAGTTCCTTCGAATTGTACGTGGGGGACAATCTGTTGGACATGCCGGACCACAGGGTGCGCGAGGCGCTGGACCTGTTCGCGCGCGCGCTGGCGACGCCTGCCTAGGTGTCGTCGGGCGGCAGGCCGGCAAACCAGTCGGCATAAGGCGTGTTGGACACCATGCGCCGGTTGTAGTCGGGCGCACCGTCGGTCCACCACACCGGACCGCGTTCGCCCAGGGCGCGCTTGGCCGCATCGACCGCGGCGCGCGCCCGTGCCTCGGCTTGCGCGTCGCCCGCGCGCTTGGCATGGCCTACCTGGCGGCGCGCGGCCATGAGCGCGTCCACCAGCGCCTGGCGCTGTTCCGGCGGGAGCGCGGGGTTGCTGGTGCGCCAAAGGCGGCCCTTCACCACGAAGTAGCGGCCGTCCGGCGTGGAGGGAGTTGTCTTCGCTTGCGCCATGCGCCACTATAGCGCAGCCCGGCATCGCCGCGCAGCCTGCTAGAATCGCGGGTTTCGACTCAGCCCGCACCCATGCTCCGCTTCGCCCCCGCCAGACGACTCCCGGGCGCGCGCCGCGGCCGTGTTCCTGTGCATGGTATTTGCGCTGCTGTGCCTCTCGAAGGCGCGCCTGATCGGCGACGGCCTCGAATACCTGGCAATGTCCCAGGGTTTCGTGGCGCATGGCTCTCCCGAATTGCGGCGCAGCGACGTGGACGCGCTGGCCGCCATGCCGCCACAGGCGCTGGCGCGCGGCCGCCTGCAGGCCGAAGTCCTGACCTCCGCACTCGATCGGCTCGAACGCGAAGGCGGCATCGTTCACGGTTTCGCGCGCGCCCTCAACGGCAGCGTGCAGGCGATCCACTTCTGGATGTACTCCCTGCTGGCCGCGCCCTTCGACGCCGTGGTGACCATGCTGGGCCAGAATCCGTTCATGGCCTTCGCGGCGCTCAACCTTGCGATCCTGGGCGTCACCGCCCGGCGCTGGACCCGCGGCGGCGGCGTCTGGCGTTCGCCATGGCGCTCTTGTTGCAGGGCCTGGCGGCCTGGCAGGCCGGGCCCATCGGCGGCGGCGCCTTCACCCGGCACGGGCGCCTGGCCGGCTGGATGCTCGATCACGCGCCGCGTTACTACAATCCCGATCCCGAAATCTTCCTGGAGCGCACCCGACGGCGCGAGGATCCTGCCACCCACGACCAGGTGGCGCTGCACCACGGCCCGCATGGTCCTGCCAAGCTGCTGCGCTTCTGGTCGAACAGCGGCGACAGCGGCGGCCTGTGCGCGCCGGGCTCCCACCTGGCGGCAGGGAACGTGGTGACGCTGCGCTCGGGCTGGCGCTACTACAACGCGCCGCTGGCCTGCCGGCCGGGTCCTGCGCCCGTGATGCGCGTCGCCATCGGCGCGGGCATGCCGCCCATCCTCGGCGCCGGGTGGTCAGGCGTACAGGGCGGCGCGGTCTGGAACGAGGGCCGGCGCGCCAGCCTGCGCCTGGTCCTGCCCGCGGAGCGCCAGGTGCGCGCCCTCGGACTGGAGGGCTACTACTACCGCGGACTGCACAGCTCGCGCGTCAGCATCAACGGCATCGACCTGGGCGCGGCTGCGCTGGGGGCGGCGCCCCTGATCCTGCCGCAGCGCCTGGCCGGGGCCCGGATGCTGGAGATCGCGATCGAACACGCGCGGGAGCCGCGGCCGGCAAGCGCCGCCGATCCGCGCGCCCTGGGCTTCTTCCTGCACGGCGTGGTGGTGGAGTTCCAGCCCCAGGCAGATGCGGGCGGGTAGTATCCGAGCTCTGCTAGAGTCATGCTGCACACCCGTTTCCGGTTCACCTGAAAGGAATCCCCCTGCCCCTGGCACTCTACGGTCATCCGTTTTCCTCGTACGGACGAAGCGCGGCGCTTCCGCCACTACTTTCCGCTGGGCGCGCCGGCAGGCGACTAGGGAGAGGATCGCGCGCCGGTGTCGAATCCGGGCCGCGCCGTTCGTCGTCGTGGCAGAGGGCCGTCCTCTGCCAATCCAGGGAAAGCGATCATGAGCACCAATACCGTCGAATTGCACCGCATCTTGAAGTCCAGCGCCGAGCGTGTGTACCGCGCCTTCACCATCCCCGCCGCCTTCGCCAAGTGGCTGCCGCCGCACGGTTTCGCCGGCACCATCCACGAGATGGACAGCCGGGTCGGCGGCCGCTACCGGATGTCCTTCATCAACCTCACCACGGGCCACAGCCACCGCTTCGGCGGCGAATACCTCGAGCTCGAACCTGGCCGCCGCCTGCGCTACACGGCCGCCTTCGAGGATCCGCCCGTGCCCGGCCAGATGCAGACCACGGTGGACCTGCGCGAAGTGGCCTGCGGCGTCGAATTGCGCATCCGCCAGGAGGGCCTGCCGGACTTCATCCCGCTGGAAAGCTGCTACCTCGGCTGGCAAGAGTCGCTCGAGCTGTTGCAGAAGCTGGTCGAGCCCGAAATCAGGGAGTGAATGCTTTGACATGCCGGGAGGCGCTCTCGGGTAGAATAGCGGGCTGTCTCCACTAGTCATTCCCCATGCGCCAATACCTCGATTTCATGCGCCATGTGAAAGAGCATGGCGCGGTCAAGACCGACCGCACCGGCACCGGCACGCTGTCGGTCTTCGGCTACCAGATGCGCTTCGACCTGGCGGCCGGCTTTCCGCTCCTGACCACCAAGAAGGTCCACCTCAAGTCGATCATCCATGAACTGATCTGGTTCCTGCAGGGCTCGACCAATATCGCCTACCTGAAGGACAATGGCGTGACGATCTGGGACGAGTGGGCCGACGCGCAAGGCAACCTGGGCCCGGTCTACGGCTACCAGTGGCGCAGCTGGCCGGCGCCCGACGGCGGCCACATCGACCAGATCGCGCAGGTGCTGGAACAGATCCGCAACACGCCGGACTCGCGCCGGATGATCGTCTCGGCCTGGAACGTGGCCGACGTCCCGAACATGAAGCTGCCTCCCTGCCACGCCCTGTTCCAGTTCTATGTGGCAGACGGCAAGCTGTCCTGCCAGCTGTACCAGCGCAGCGCCGACATCTTCCTGGGCGTGCCCTTCAATATCGCGTCCTACGCCATCCTGACCCACATGATGGCCCAGCAGGCCGGCCTGGAAGTGGGCGACTTCATCTGGACCGGCGGCGACTGCCACCTGTACAGCAACCACCTGGAACAGGTCGAGCTGCAGCTGTCGCGCACCCCGAAAGCCTTGCCGCGCCTGGTGATCAAGCGCAAGCCGGACTCGCTGTTCGACTACCGCTTCGAGGACTTCGCGGTGGAAGGCTACGATCCCGATCCGGCGATCCGGGCGCCGGTGGCTGTCTGAAACACCCGCAGGCACATCCGTTGTACTTGACAGCCTGCTTTCAACGCGACAACATTTTGTACTTTGAATCAATTAAGGACGGTAACGACGATGCGCACCCAGGCCACTCCCTTCCGCCACTTCGGGGCGGCCGCGTGACGCCCGTCGCACCGGACGCGGCCGCGCCGCGCCTGACCCTGGTGGTGGCGATCGACGCCCAGCGCGGGATCGGCATCGACAACCGGCTGCCCTGGCACCTGCCGGAAGACCTGGCCCATTTCAAGCGCGTCACGCTCGGCAAACCGATCGTCATGGGGCGCAAGACCTTCGATTCGATCGGCCGCCCGCTGCCGAAGCGGCGCAACATCGTCGTCACCCGCAATCCGGACTGGTCGCACGACGGCGTGGAAACGGCCGCGTCGCTGCCGGACGCGATCGCCCTGCTGAAGGGCGAGCCCGCCAGCATCATCGGCGGCGCCCAGATCTTCGACGAGGCCATCGGCCTGGCCGACTGCCTGGTCGTCACCGAGATCGACCACGTATTCCGCTGCGACACCTTCTTCCCGCCGATCGACCCGGCGCAGTGGCGGGAGACGGCGCGCGACACCCATTATTCGGAAGCGAACGGCTACGGCTACGCCTACGTCACCTATACCCGTTCGGGAGATGCAGCATGACGGACCAGGCAACCCGCCCTCCGGGCACCCGCGGCGGCGACGGTTTCGCCGGCAAGGTGGCGGTCCTGATCGCCATCCTGGCAACGCTCGGCACCATGTTCGGCTTCATCGGCAGCGCCTCGCACAACAATGCTGCCCTGTACAAGAGCAATGCGGCCATCGAGAAGACCGGCGCGGCGAATGCCTGGGGCCACTACCAGGGCAAGGCCAGCCGCCAGAACCTGGCCGAGCTCGCCTCCGGCCTGCCGGGCGTCGACCAGGCGCATTACCGCGAACAGATCCGCCGCTACGGCGTCGAGAAGGAAGCGATCCGCAAGGAAGCCGAGCGTTTCGAGGCCGCATCGAATGAATGGAATGCGCTGTCGGAGCAGGAATTGCACCGTCACCGGCAGTGGGCCGCCGCCTCGGTGGCCCAGCAGATCGCGATCTCGCTGGCCGCCATCACCCTGCTCTCGCGCCGCACCTGGCTGCTGACCCTCACCAGCGCCGTCGCCGCCTTCGGCATCACGCTCGCCTTCTTCGCCGCGGTCCAGGCCGATCCGCTGCCCTTCAGCGCAGGCCCGGTGCTGGCGGCGCTCGGCGCGGCCGTGCTCACGGAAGCCTTCCGCCGGCTCGGGCGGCGCCTTGCGCCCTGAATTGCGCTCCCTTGCGCAAAGGTGCGCCAGCAATCCGGCGCTGTGGCTACCCTTGCATGCAGAACTTGCAAAATTAGCTGTAAAAAAAGTGCACCGGTGCCCGTAATTTCTGCGAAAATCCGTTTCCTCTTTTTCCCGGTGCCGTGGCCGGCGCACGAGCCAATCCGGGCCATGCGCTTCCGCGGCGCTTCGCTTTGGAGCTGTCCATGAAATTTCGTTTCCCCATCGTCATCATTGACGAGGACTTCCGTTCCGAGAACACCTCCGGTCTCGGCATCCGTGCGCTCGCGGCCGCCATGGAGCAGGAAGGCATGGAAGTGCTCGGCCTGACCAGCTATGGCGACCTGTCCCAGTTCGCCCAGCAGCAGTCGCGCGCTTCGGCTTTCGTGCTGTCCATCGACGACGAGGAATTCGGCGGCGGCTCGGCCGAGGAAACCGATTTCGCCCTGACCGGCCTGCGCGCCTTCGTCAAGGAGATCCGGCACAAGAACGCGAACATCCCGATCTACATCTACGGCGAGACCCGCACCAGCCGCCACATCCCGAACGACATCCTGAAGGAGCTGCACGGCTTCATCCACATGTTCGAGGACACCCCGGAATTCGTGGCGCGCCACATCATCCGCGAAGCCAAGGCCTACCTGGATTCGCTGGCGCCGCCCTTCTTCCGCGCGCTGGTCAACTATGCCTACGACGGCTCCTACTCGTGGCATTGCCCGGGCCACTCGGGCGGCGTCGCCTTCCTGAAGAGTCCGATCGGCCAGATGTTCCACCAGTTCTTCGGCGAGAACATGCTGCGCGCCGACGTCTGCAACGCGGTCGAGGAACTGGGCCAGCTGCTGGACCACACCGGCCCGGTCGCCAAGTCCGAGCGCAACGCCGCGCGCATCTACAGCGCCGACCACTGCTACTTCGTCACCAACGGCACCTCGACCTCGAACAAGATGGTCTGGCACTCCACGGTGGCGCCAGGCGACATCGTGGTGGTGGACCGCAACTGCCACAAGTCGATCCTGCACTCGATCATCATGTGCGGCGCGATTCCCGTGTTCCTGATGCCGACCCGGAACAACCTGGGCATCATCGGCCCGATCCCGCTCGAAGAGTTCACGCCCGAATCGATCGCCCGCAAGATCGAGGCCAATCCGTTCGCGCGCGAAGCCGTCAACAAGAAGCCGCGCATCCTGACCATCACCCAGTCGACCTACGACGGCGTGGTGTACAACGTCGAGACCCTGCGCGAAATGCTGGACGGGAAGATCGACACCCTGCACTTCGACGAAGCCTGGCTGCCGCACGCGACCTTCCACAGCTTCTACAAGAACATGCACGCGATCGGCCAGGACCGCCCGCGCGCCAAGGAGTCGATGATCTTCTCGACCCAGTCGACCCACAAGCTGCTGGCGGGCCTGTCGCAGGCCTCGCAGGTGCTGGTGCGCGAATCGGAAACGGTCAAGCTGGACCAGGACGCTTTCAACGAGGCCTACCTGATGCACACCTCGACCTCGCCGCAGTACTCGATCATCGCCTCCTGCGACGTCGCCGCTGCCATGATGGAAGCGCCGGGCGGCACCGCCCTGGTGGAAGAATCGATCCTGGAAGCGCTCGACTTCCGCCGCGCCATGAAGAAGGTCGACGCCGAATTCGGCGACGACTGGTGGTTCAAGGTATGGGGGCCGGACGTCGCGTCGGAAGAAGGCATCGGCGAGCAGGCCGACTGGATGATCCATGCCGAGGACGACTGGCACGGCTTCGGCAAGCTGGCGCCGGGCTTCAACATGCTGGACCCGATCAAGTCGACCATCGTGACCCCTGGCCTGTCGCTGGACGGCCGTTTTGGCGAGACCGGCATCCCGGCCTCGATCGTGACCAAGTACCTGGCCGAGCACGGCGTGATCATCGAGAAGTGCGGGCTGTACTCCTTCTTCATCATGTTCACCATCGGCATCACCAAGGGCCGCTGGAACACGCTGGTGACGGCGCTTCAGCAGTTCAAGGACGACTACGACCGCAACAAGCCGATGTGGCAGGTGATGCCGCAGTTCGCCTCGGCCAACCCGCGCTACGAGGACCGCGGCCTGCGCGACCTGTGCACCGAGATCCACCTGTTCTACAAGCAGTACGACGTGGCGCGCCTGACCACCGAGATGTATTTGTCGGACATGGTGCCGGCCATGAAGCCTTCGGACGCCTTTGCCAAGATGGCGCACCGCCAGATCGAGCGCGTGGCGATCGACGAGCTGGAAGGGCGCATCACGGCGATCCTCCTGACGCCCTACCCGCCGGGCATTCCGCTCCTGATCCCGGGCGAGCGCTTCAACCGCACCATCGTCGACTACCTGCGCTTCGCACGCGACTTCAACGAGCGCTTCCCCGGCTTCGAGACGGACGTGCACGGGCTGGTCAAGCGCGAGGTGGACGGCAAGCGCGGCTACTTCGTGGATTGCGTGATGCAGGACGCGTAATTCCGCTGAGGGACATGAAAAAGGGGCGCAAGCCCCTTTTTTATTGTAGGGTGGTCGGCTTCGCCGACCGCGCGTCCAATAGGTTCACGCGCAAGTGCATCGCACGCCGGAGCTGAACGCGCGGTCGGCAGAGCCGACCACCCTACGAACCCACGCGAACATGCCTTTGTAACCTTAGCGGCGTTTCAGTTCGACCGTTGCCGTGGGCGCGGCCGGCGCCGCCCCTGCCGTTGCGGCCTCGCGCAGCTCGCGCCGCGCGTGGGTGATGACGGAACGCGCGGCCGACAGCCCGAGCAGGCCCATGATGGCGGCCACCAGCAGGTCCGGCAGCCCGCTGCCGGTGCCGAACACGCCCAGCGCGGCCAGCATCACCGCCACGTTCGAAATCGCATCGTTGCGCGTGCACAGCCATACCGAACGCATGTTGGCGTCGCCGTTCCGGTACGCCCACAGGAGCGCCCCGACCGAGCAGTTGGCCACCAGGGCCATGAAACCGACCACGCCCATGGTCTCCGCGTCCGGCACGATGCCCGCCTTCAGGTGCCACAGCGCCGTGCCGAGCACGAACAGCCCGTAGCCGCCCATGGTCGCGCCTTTCACGAGCGCGGTACGCGAACGCCACACGGGCGCCAGCGCCAGGACGAACAGGGAAATGCCGTAGTTGGCCGCGTCGCCCAGGAAG
The DNA here is from genome assembly GCF_059686055.1 of Telluria sp. ZB4P34. NCBI lineage: Bacteria > Pseudomonadati > Pseudomonadota > Betaproteobacteria > Burkholderiales > Oxalobacteraceae > Telluria > Telluria sp. ZB4P34. Next base: position 370,303 of record NZ_JCASIF010000004.1, read on the forward strand.
TCGACGGCGTCGGCCAGCAGCGAGACCGAGCCGGAAGCCCAGCCGGCATAGAGTTCGACGCCGAACATCAGCGCGTTCACCCAGAGCGCGATCCAGAGCACGCGCCGGTAGCGCGGATCGACCGGCGGCCTGGCTGGCGAGCAGCCGCCGCTGCAGCAATCAGCCATGAAAGATCAACCCATCAATATGATTCATATTTGACAGGATACTGCAAATAATTGAATCAGGTTTTCGGCAGCGTGACGCCGTGCTGGCCCTGGTACTTGCCGCCGCGGTCCTTGTAGGAGGTCTCGCAGACTTCGTCGCTCTCGAAGAACAGCACCTGGGCGCAGCCCTCGCCCGCGTAGATCTTGGCCGGCAGCGGCGTGGTGTTCGAGAACTCCAGCGTCACGTAGCCTTCCCATTCCGGCTCGAAGGGCGTGACGTTGACGATGATGCCGCAGCGCGCATAGGTCGACTTGCCCAGGCACACGGTCAGCACGTTGCGCGGGATGCGGAAGTATTCGATGGTGCGGGCCAGCGCGAACGAGTTCGGCGGGATGATGCAGACATCGCTCGTCACGTCCACGAAGGAGTTCGAGTCGAAGTTCTTCGGGTCGACGATGGTGCTGTTGATGTTGGTAAAAATCTTGAACTCGTTGGCGCAGCGGATATCGTAGCCATACGACGACGTGCCCCACGAGATGACCCGGCGCCCATCCGATTCGCGCACCTGGCGCGGCTCGAAGGGTTCGATCATCCCGGTTTGCTCCGCCATGCGGCGGATCCATTTATCGCTCTTGATAGCCATGGTCGACGTTCCAAAAAATCAATTCCGCGATTTTACGCTAAACGGTGGCCGCCGGCACGGTCGGCGCTGCGGCCGGCCGCGAGGGCGACAGCAGGCGCCCGATCATCTCGTGCGTCAGCTGCGCCGTATCCATCGGCTTCTCGAGCGGATACAGGTGGCCGCCCTCGATCATCACCAGGTTCCTGCCGACCAGCCGGCGGGTCGCGTCCAGCCCGGCCTGGCGCAGCTCTTCCGACGTGGTGCCGGCGATGAAGCCGATCGGCAGCGGATAGGGCTCGCGCAGGATCGCGCCCATGTGGTGCGGCAGGGTGTTGTAGATGAGGGTCTCGACCTCGCGGTCGAAGCGCAGCTGCACGCCCTCCGGGTGCGGGGTCAGGCCGTGGTCGAGGTAGTCGTCGAGCGCACCGGGCGCCCAGGCCTGGAACATCGGCTTCGAGACGAAATGCTGGTAGGCGGCTGCGCGGTCCGGCCATACGTTGCGGCGCCGTTCGGAGAATCTTGCCGGCGAAAAGCGCGAGCCGAGGCCGCGCTGCTTGACCAGCCGCCACAGCAAGGCGCGCCAGCCGGCCACCACCGGCGAATCGAGCATCACGACGCAGCGCGCCAGCTCGGGCCGCGCCTTGGCCGCCATCATGCTGAGCATGCCGCCGAGCGAATGGCCGACCAGGATCGGGGGCTGCGGGTACTGTTCCAGGTGGTGGATCAGCTCGTCCACCAGCCCATGCCAGCCGTCGCCGACGGGAAAGCGCGGGTCATGCCCGTACATGTCGTGGGCGCGCACCTCGTAGTGCTGGCCAAGGGCCTGGAACAGCCGGCCGTAGGTGCCGGCCGGATAGCTGTTCCCGTGGGAGAAATGCAGCAGGGGTTTGCTCATGGCGGCGCCGATGGCTTGAATGACAAGGGCTCATTGTAATGAAAGACGCCCTGGCGCGGACCCTGTTTAGAGGGAAACGCCTAGGGTTCGGGCGCTCCCTTCGGCCCGCGATCCGCCGCTGCGCGCGTGCTCGGGGTCCGCATGCTAGCGGCCATGCCAGTAGCGGCGGCGCTCGCTGCGGTACTCGCTGACAGCAAGTGTCGCACCGAACTGCAGCGTGACGGCACCCGACTCGTCGGTGCGCAGGCGGCGGATGCCCATGCCCGCGTAACGCTCGTAGACTTCCTTTTTCGGATGGCGGTAGCGGTTGCGGTAGCCCACCTGGAAAATCGACAGGGCCGGCTCCACGGCCGCCAGGAAGGCCGCGGTCGAGGAGGTGCCGCTGCCGTGGTGCGGCGCCAGCAACACGTCGGCGCGCAACTGCCGTGGCGTGCGCAGCACGAGCTGCGCCTCCTGCGCCGCTTCGATGTCGGCAGCCAGCAGCATGGCCTTGCCGCCGGCGCTCACCCGCAGCACGCAGCTGCGCGCATTGTCCTTCAGCCCTGCATCCTCGTACGAGGGCAAGGCAGGCCCCAGCATCTCGAAGCGCACCCCGTCCCATGTCCACCCCTGCCCCGCCGCGCAACGGGCATGGCTGCGGGCGGCGCGCACGACCGGGTGGCCGTCCGCCAGCGACGAGTGCAGCTGCGCCACCGGCATGCCCGCCATCAGCGCCGGCGCGCCGCCGGCGTGGTCGACGTCGCTGTGCGACACCACCAGGGCGTCCAGGCTGCCGATGCCGCGCCCGCGCAGGTAGGGCAGCAGGATGCGCCCGGCCGCATCGGCGCCGGGCCCGTAGCGGGGACCGGCGTCGTAGAGCAGGCGGTGGCGATGGGTCTCCACCAGCAGCGCCATGCCCTGCCCGACGTCGAAAGCGGTGACCGTGAAGCGGCCGTCGTTCGGCGCCGTCGGCAGCTGGGTGAGCATTGGCGCCCAGGCCACCAACCCGGTCCACCGGTGCGGCCAGCCGCGCGGCGCCAGCGTCCAAACCGTACCGAGCAGCGCGAGGACGAACACCCATGGCTGCGGCGCCGGCGCGTTCAGCACCGCCAGCGGACTGGCGGCGAGCAGCTGCAGCGCGTCCGCCAGCAGTGCGATCGCGCCGTGCGCGAGGCCGAGCACCCATCCTGCCAAGGGTGCAGGCAGCAAGGCGCCCAGCAGGGCCAGGGGCGTCACCAGGAGGCTGACGACGGGAATCGCGACCGCGTTCGCGAGCGGGCTCGCCAGCGACACCTGCGAGAACAGCAGCATGGTCAGCGGCACCAGGCCGAGCGTGACGGCGTACTGGGTCCGGGCCGCCATGGCGAGCGTGCGCCGCCAGCCGCGCGCACTGCCCGCCGCCTCCACCCTCCCCAGGTTCGCATACAGGATGACGGCCACCGCCCCGAACGACAGCCAGAAGCCCGCGCCCATCACCGCCCAGGGATCGATCAGCACCACCACGCCCAGGGCCAGGCACAGCGCATGCGAGAGCGCGACCACCCGGCCGCAGCACAGCGCCAGGGCGACCGCCGCCAGCATGTAGAAGGTGCGTTGGGCGGGTACCCCGAATCCGGCCAGCAGCACGTACAGCAGCGCCACCAAGGCGCCAGCCAGCGCGGCCGCCTTCTGCGCCGGCAGGCGCAAGGGCATTGCCGCGCCCTCGATGAAGCACGAGCGCCGCCACAGCCAGGAGACGGCCCACGCCGCCAGCGCGGCGACCATGGTGACGTGCAGGCCCGAGATCGAGACCAGGTGGCTGATGCCGGTGCGGTTGAACACGTCCCAGTCGGACTGCGCGATCCCGCGCTGGTCGCCGATGACCAGCGCGACGATCACACCGGCATAGCGCTCGCCCGCGAGCTGGCGCAGGATGTGCCGGCGCAGCATGGCGCGGGCCCGTTCCACCACGTGCCCGGGACGCGGCACGAAGGCATCCAGGCGCACGTTGCGATTGCCTGCGGGCCGCACGTAGCCGGTGGCGCGCACGCCCTGCTCGAGCAGCCAGGCTTCGTAGTCGAAGCCGTAGGGGTTGGCGTTGCCGTGCGGCCGCTGCAGGCGGACCAGCAGCTGCCAGCGCTCGCCGGGCTGGACGGGCTCGCCCGGATTCGCGCCGGCTGCCTGGCCGTACCACGACACGGCGATCCGCTGCGGCGCTACGCCCCCCGGCGTGAGTACCCGTTCGACGCGCAGGTGGAAGCGCGCGCCGCCGTCGAATTCATGGGGCAGGCTGTCGACGGTGCCGACGATGGCGACATCCCTGCCCTCCTGTGCGGGCGGCAGCGCCTCGCGCAGCGCCAGGTGGGCGAGCCAGCCCGCCCAGGCGACGCCGAACAGGGCGGCGGCGAGGACGATCGCGCCGTGCCTGCGCAGTGCACACAGGGCAAGTGCAACGGCGACCACGCCGGCCATGGCGCCGGGTGCCGGCAGCTCGGCACGGGTCTGGAGCCAGCACGCGCCGGCCAGGAAGGCGAGGATAGCGCAGCGCATGGCGGTCTGCGGACGTGCCCGGTCGCCCGGGCGCTAGGCGGCCGGGCGACCGGCGACGATCTGGAAGTCCTGGAACTGGTCGGCGACCAGCTTGGGAGCCGGCGAGCAGGCGCAGATGCACAGGTCACCGCTCAGCGCGCATTCCCTGCCTTCGCTTTGATCAACCAGGCGCGGCATGACGCACTGGATCACGCCCTGCTGGCCGCATGCGGTACAGTCGACCGGGTCGCCCTCGCGCGCCAAGGGCATGCCGTCCAGGGTGGCGAAGCTGCTGGAGGCACGGACGACGCCGCCTGCCGTGGTCGTGGCGCCGGCGCGGATATAGAAACGCTTGTGGGTCACGCTTGCTCTCCTTACCGGGGGAAAGCTGGAATGTAGCTGGGCTGGGCTGTGCGGTGTTGCGCGAGCGCAGATGAGACCTCGTCTTCGCTATGCACGAGCGCTTCGACAGCGATACCTTCATAACGGAAGCGCACGATCTCGAAGCCGTTTCCTGTCCAAAACGCCCATGAACCCGGTACGACACATGCTCCTCATGTCGACTCCTGAAGATTCTGATTGGCCCGTGTAATCAAGCCCATGGCTTACATCGAGTCGTTCGGGGGTTATGCGTGCCGAATGAATGGTGGGGGGCCGGGATCGGCAGAGGTATCGCTGCCTGCTTCACCAGGAGCGTCCGCGAGGCGCATCAAGCGCCATGCGCTGCGTCGCTGAATGGCTTGCGGTGCATTCGGCGAATGACCAAAAATGCCAGGCGCAACTGTGAACGTGGCCGGCGGCAATAGGCTACTTTGGGCAAACCACCGAGTACCGTCGAGTGCGTGCGATTCTTCACATCGCCACCAGCCGCTGGCAGGGCACGGGGCGCCGGTAGAGGAAAAACTGCCAATGGCGGCGCCACTGCCGCCTTTACCGCCAGGACCGACAGCCATTGTCGTGCCACCAGGAGAAGAAGCCTTCGCCAGCGGGAGCGGCGGTGGCTGTCGCTTACGCATGCGGTGGTCGACCAGTTTCCAGGTGGTCGGCTGCTTTGCTTCAAAGCTTGGCTGAAGACCTCTCACCTTGTCCCACAAGCTCCGAACAGGCAGCAGCAGTGCCTGCGGCATCCAATCTCCTTTCTTGATGTACTGCCGTTGACCACCCAGCACATCGATGCCGTTGCCGCCCTCTCCGCAAAGCCACCAGCCGCTCTCGGGGCAAGTGTCTCCGGCAAGCGCATGGGTGCCGATCGGAACTGGCGCGGCATCGACCGGCTCACGTGCCACGGTTCCAGTCGCACGTACGCGAAGACTGGAAAGCACCGTATCCCACAGACAGGTTGCGGCACTTTCGGATAAGGATGACGGCACTGGTCCATGTTCGCTGAACCCGGTGTCCATCCTGAACACAATGTGTGGAACGAAGACATTGTTCACGGTCCCGTTCACTTCCCACCAAAAGCTATACACGACGGCGTCGTTGCTCTCGACGACGCGTTCGACCAGCTCTTCGCCCTCGATCCCGCCAATGGTTCGTTTGTCAGCCCGTAACCTCGAGACGCGCATTCTCTGGTCGGCGCTGAGCCGTGTATCGGAATCTGTTCCTCGTTCGAGTAGCCCCTGGCGATCCGGCTCTGTACCGGCAGCGAACATTACTTTGAATACGATATCGGGGCGCTCAGGGAGCCAGGCCGCCATCATGATTTCTTCGCGCTGACTTGCGCTAAGAGGGTCACGGAAATAGACACGGTCGACGCAGAATCCTGGTTCGGGGGGTATGCCGCTATCCGGGTTGGGAACCAGTTGAGCAAGCAACTTCGGCAAATTGTCGATCGACTCTGGATCATAGCTGGGTGCAGAGAAATCAATGCTGATCCCGTTGACATGAACGAGTGCCTCGATTGAGACGCTCTCGTACCGGTAGCGCTCCACTGTCAGTCCGTCGGAGGACTGGCCTTCGGTTACATCGCGACCGTGAACGAGAATTTGTCCCTTGACCCCGAGTTCATTCTGTACCTCGCGGACCAGTTCAAGGTTTTTTAGGCCGCCCGGTCTGTCAGGTTCTGCCTCCAGCTCCGCCCTGCGAGCAGTGACCCGCTTCTGGAAATCCTCTTCCGATTCGTCGAATACGGCAACGTCGAAGCCGTCGATACGGGGACGATGGAACTCATATTGCGCTTCGTCGGGTAAGTCGAGCAGGAACCTTCCGACGCAAACACTTTTCATTTTCTGGGTCATGCGCGCTACCTCATGCTTGTCCTGTTTGGCTCCTGGCTCCCAGGTTCTCGCCAAACCTGCGATAACAACCCCGGCCAGCATGACTGCCAGCCCGGTTCGAAACAGGCGCCTCACGACAGCTCCTGGACAATCTTCGCGATAAGGCGAAGAGTCAACATAAGTATGTCGTTATTGTTATACGAACCCTGGTGATCAAATCCCTGTGCTGCAAAAACTTGTTTGACCTTTCCCGCGGGGCCTGCGCCAGACTGACGTGGCACAGTGCCGTCGCCAGGTGCGTCCTGCACGTCCGGTTCGAACTTCAACTCCGTTTTACCTTCAATCAGGACACGTCGGTTTTTGTCATAGGACCGGCCAAGCATCTGGGCAGTAGAAATATTGGACGTCGTCAGCGCCGTCGCCGAATTGCCCCATTGCCGTGCAAGCCACCTCAGTTGACCGAACGAGAGTCTATTTCGATCGTCGCCGTAGAAAACGTAGGTATTCGGGTGATAGTAATCGCCCAGAGAGCGATGGAAAGCCTCGGCGATGTCGATCGCATCCGTGATCGCTTTCAATGCCACCTTTTGATTAGGATACTTCCCTGCAGGGTCGGCCAGATATGGATCGATGAGCCGGTACCAACGCCGCATGTCGCGGTACAAATCGTATGGATTGGGCGCGATTGGACTCGGCAGCTTCAGATAGTCGGTCGCTACCTCTTCATGTGGCCTCATCGTTCCTCTGGCCTCGAAATTCGCTGGATGCATTGGCCCCTGCACCTTGACCACGCGCACGTGGAGCCAGGACCCTGGATACAAGTGATTTGGAAGCAGTGCTAGCGCGCCGGGAGATGTTGCGAGCACCGGAGTGGTCTTCTCCGGCGTATCACCCAGGATCTTTGCGGTAACGTAGCCGGCAAGATCATCTATCGTACCGTTGCTTGGGCTGGATACTTCGGTTCCGCACGCAATTCGGCGATATGCTGCAGGCGCACCGTGGGCCGGCATCACCCCATGAATAACACCAGCGATTTTGTCAGGATTCCGCTTTGCATATGCACGCGCAACCAGGCCACCCATCGAATGCGTCACAAGAATCACTTTGTCGCAATGTCTCTTTGCTTTACGCCAGTAGTCGATGATTTCCGTGACACGCTTTTCCAGCAATTCCGACGAGGTTTGACAGTCGTTAAGCCAGTTGTATCCGAAGCAATACACGGGATAGTATTGCTTTGCATGCTTCTCCAGATGCGCTATGGTAAGCGGCGCCACATCGCGGACACCCCACTTGCGAGGGTCATACCCCATGGCCTGCTGCCAGTGGGGCTTGATGGAACGGCGATTCGTCCTTTCGTCCGTTTCAAAGGTTTGGTTCAGCCGGGTTTGTAGCGTGGACAGCAGAAGGCCGTAAGAACCAAGATGGACCTCGCCCCAGCCGCGAGCGCGTAGCTCCGATTCTTTGAGGACATAGCCGTCTTCGCTTTCCGGCACAAGTATAGGGCCACTATCGTCCACCTCCAAGCTAGCGCGCTCGAACCATTTTTGGCGGTCCCGCGGTGCCAGCTTGTCCCAGTTCCTTGATTCGCGCAGTGCTGTCGGTACGTCGTTCGGCGGTCGCCACGCAGCCGCACCCGGAGGCAATATTTCGTTGCGCTCATCGGGCTTTCGCCCCAGACGCGGCTTGCGCTTTGCACGCAGATTCGTACCCATTACGCCGGGTACGACGATGACGGGAACGATCGTATTGGGAGGAATGAGCCCAAGGCCGCGAATCGTATAGTCGACCGACGACATATACGAACTTACTTCCCAGCCGCCGTGCGGCAGAGGGACGAGCGAAGGCAATGGCCTGGTCGGTTCACGCATGACGGTTCCCGACAGCTTAATTAGACGATGGAAGCAGCTCAAATCGCACCGGCCCTAGCGTATCGCTCAGCACCAGCGCAGTGCGTCCATGTTCATCGCTGATGCCTTCGACAGTCCTGCCGTCGCTCAGGTGGGCAATGTAATTTTGGAATGGAATCGGTTCCCGCGTTTGGAGATGGCGCAGGACAAGACGTTCATCCGTCTTCAGCGCCGTCCTGGCGAAATCGGGCTTGCCCGGATCGCCGCCGCCGGCCCCGCCGCGGACGACCGCGCTCGCCTTGATTGTGTGCGTCCCGGCGCTCTGCTGGGTGATCGCCCCTTCGGACCAGTCGGTCTGGGCACCCTGGGAGATGATCCGGACCACGGGCGCCTCGATGTGAATCGCCTCCGCCGATATCAGGCTGATCTTGCCGGAAGACTTGACCTCGACCGCTCCCTGGTGGGCTTCGAGCAGCACATTCCCCCTCCCCGCCACCAGCTTGATCCCGAGCGCCTGGGCGAAGGCGCTGATCCCGCGCGCCGCGCGCAGGAAGATGTTGCGCCCGGCGGAAGTGCGCGCGTCGCCTCCGCTCACCACGTCGAGCTGGCTCTCGGAGCCGAGCGCCACGTTGTCCTGGCTGGCCAGGACGATGCCGGCCGGCGCCGTGACGGCGACGACCGGCTCACCGCCCTTGTCGCCTGGCGCCACATTCGAGCCCGCGTCCCAGCGGCGCAGCTTGCTGGATAAGTCGGCCAGGCGTTTTGCGCTGGGCTCGTCGTCCGTGTGCTGTTCCGCCAGCTTGGCCACCTCGTCCGCCACGCCCTGCATCAGTTCGGCCAGGCCGACCAGCCCGGCGCGCGCCAGCTGCGTTCCCTGGGCCGACGTGGCCCCTTCCGCCGTCAGCAACACCCCTTGCTTGCCGCGGATCGCCACGGCATGGTCGCTGCGCAGCTCGGCGCCTTCCCCGCGCGGCTCGGCCGTGCCCTTGGCCTTGGGCTGGGTCAGCCAGCCCAGGTTGAGCTGGGCCGCGCCATGGTCGCTCGCCAGTTGGGCGCTGATCTCGCCCCGGGTGTCGTCGAAGCGCAGCTGGTTGCCGCGCACGCCGCCGATCTCGTGGGTCCGGGTGCCGGACAGGTAGCGGTTGCCGGGCAGTCCGCCGGCCACGCTCAGGGCCGGCGGTTCGCCGCGCTGGTTGAACACCTGCGAGAGGATCACCGGCCGGTCCGGGTCGCCACCCAGGAAGGCCACCAGGACTTCGCTGCCGACGCGCGGCAGCGACAGGGTCCCGCATTGCCGGCTGGCGCCCGGTCCGCTGCCGGCCCAGTTCGAGGCGACCCGCACCCAGGCCGAATCGGCCGGGGTGTCGGAGGCGCCGGCACCGTGCGCATGCCTGTGATCGGCCGCGCGCATGCCGGGAAAGCGGATTTTCACGCGTCCCAGCGCGTCGCAGTGCACTTCCTCGCCGGGCGGACCGGTGACGATCGCGCTCTGGAGCTGGGGATGCGGCAGGTCGCTGCGCGGATCGAAGCTTGGGACCAGCGGCGTGCCGCGGCGCACCGCATCGAAGCGCATGCGCACGCGCACGCCGTCGCCGCCCACCGGGTGTTCGTTCGGCGCCACCATCGCCCGTTCCGGGCTGTAGGGGCCCAGCAGGCGGCGCACCCGGGCCGACAGGTCGGTCGGCAGGTTGTTCTCGGCTTCCAGCCAGACCGCGGTCGCGACGAAGTCGCGCTCGGCTTCCGGGTGGGTGTCGATTTCGGGGTGGCCGCTCAGGCTGAAGTACTCGCCGGCGCACAGGTCGCGCACGCTGCCCTCGCCATGAAAGCATTTGGTATCGAACTCGTGCCGGTTCATGCGCACCTGGCCGAGCCGCCAGTGGTCTTCGACGTCGTTGCCGGCGTGCGGCATCTCGACCAGGTAGTCGTCGAGCGTCGCGGCCAATGCATTGCCGCTGCGGCCCTGGTCGGCCATGCTGCGCGTAGTGGTGCTCATGGTCTGGGCGCCGAGCGGATTGCGGTAGTCCCAGCTGTGGCGCGTCACGCTGCCCGGCTGCAGGCGGCGGGCGGCGCACCAGGAGACGATGGCGTCGCGTTCGTCGGTGGCGTCCAGGCGGTGGTAGCGTACCGTGCCCGCGGCGCTGCGCGGCAGCGAGGCCGGGTCGGAGAACAGCACCAGGGTGTGGGCGGGCGTATCGTCCGGTTCCTGGTCGGCGCTGCCGGCGCGCGCGCGGCCGGGCCGGAAGGTCCAGGCGATGCCGCGGCGCTTGAGCAGGCGGCGGACAAAAGCCGCGTCGGACTCGTTGTACTGCATGGTCTGTTCGCGCGGCGGATACTGGCGCATGTCGAACAGCGGGTCGAGCTCGTAATCGAAGGCGCTGGCCATGACGCTGTTGGACTGGCGCCACTCATCGAACAGCAGCTGCACGATCTCGAGCTCGTTCTGGTAACGGAACACACGGCTGTTGACGCGCTTTTCCATGACGGCCAGGGCGTCGCGCAGCACCAGCTGGTACACGGCGAGCCCGCCATCGTGGTCGCCGGCGCGCGCCTCGGCAACGATGCCGCAGATGCCGCGCAGCTGCCCGCGGTCGGTCACCATCTGGAGTTCGGCCGGCAGTGCGATGAGTTCCTTGAGCGGCAGGCGCGGCGTGTCGGCCACGCAGGTGATCACGTACTCGAAACCGCCGCAGACGGATTCGTGGCCCTGCACCCGCTGCGCCAGCAGCAGTTCGCCGGCCAGGTGGTCCGCATGGCCCAGGCGCAGCCGGATCGGCCGGTGGGCGGTGGTCAGCGATTTCTCGTGCCTGAGCATCCGCAGGAATTCGCTCGCGCTGTCCAAATCACTCTCCGTCGTGTCGTGCTGCGGCTGCAGCGAAGAGTGCATCTTGGCAGAACGGACCGGCTGCAGCCTTGTGTTGCCTCAGCGCTGCAAACGAACTAAAGCCCGACACCGCGGTCGTGGGAAGCGCCTGCGCGGGGATTGCGCCCGCCAGGCGCAGTTGCTGCTACTTTGCTACTTGGCTATTTGTCCAGAATGGGGGCCAGCCGCGGGATCGCCGCCAGGGTGTTCCGGTAGACGGCCTCGCGCACCTCGTCCACGCCGATGGCGCGCAACTCGGCCAGCGCCGCGCCGATGCGGGGAAGCTGCTCCGGCGTGTTGCGGCCCGGGTGGACCCAGGCCGGTGCGATGTCGGGCGAATCGGTCTCCAGCACGATGGACGACAGCGGCAGCCCGGTCGCCAGGCGCCGGATCTGCAAGGCCCGGGTAAATGTCATGGCGCCGCCGAAGCCCAGGTGGAAACCCAGGTCGATGAAATTCTGCGCCTGCTGGAAGCTGCCGTTGAAGGCGTGCGCAATCCCCGCCGGGGGACGGATCCGGCGTAGGTGCTTCAGCACCTGGTCCTGCGAACGGCGCACGTGCAGCATCACGGGAAGCTCGAAGTCGCGCGCGAGGCGCAGCTGCTCGCGCAGGAAGCGCTCCTGCTTGTCGCGCATGGCCGGCTCGCACAGCATCGGAATGAAATAATCCAGGCCGATCTCGCCCACGCCGACGAAGTTCGGGTCGCCAAGGGCCGTCTCGACGGCCGCGCGCAGCACGTCCAGGTCCTCGTCGCGCGCCTGCGGCACGCAGATCGGATGGATGCCGAGCGCGTAGCTCACGTTCGGCGCGCCCGCCGCCAGGCCGGCCACCGCCTCGAAGTTACCGCGTTCGACCGCCATTGCCACGATCATCGCCACCCCCGCCTGCCCGGCCTCGGCGGCGACAGTGTGCGACTGCGCCCCGAACTCGTGCGCGTCGAGGTGGCAATGGGTGTCGATCCACATGTCGTCTTCCTGTCAGCCTTCCACGGCCTGCAGCCCGTGCTCGGTAAGGCGCAACACGCGGTCGCAACGGCGCGCCAGTTCCATGTCGTGGGTGACGATGACGAAGGCCGTGCCGAGGGTGCGCGACAGCTCCAGCATCAGGTCGAAGATGGCCTGGGCGGTGCTGTGGTCGAGGTTCCCGGTCGGCTCGTCGGCCAGCACGCAGGCCGGTTCGGTGACCAGGGCCCGGGCCAGCGCCACCCGCTGGCGCTCGCCGCCCGACAGTTCGCCCGGACGGTGCACCACGCGCTTGCCCAGGCCCACGCGACCCAGGATCGCCCCGGCTTTCTGCACGGCCTGCTCGCGCCCTTCGCGCCGGATCATCAGGGGCATCATGACGTTGTCGAGGGCCGAGAATTCCGGCAGCAGGTGGTGGAACTGGTAGACGAAGCCGAGCGAGGAATTGCGCACCTCGCCGCGGCGCGTCTCGGACAGGGCGGCGAAGTCCTCGCCCAGCAGCGTGACGGCGCCCGTCGAAGGCGTATCGAGACCGCCCAGCAGGTGCAGCAGGGTCGACTTGCCGGACCCGGAAGCGCCGACGATGGCCACGCGCTCGCCCCGATGGATGGCGAAGTCGATGCCGTCCAGGACCTTGACCGTATAGTCGCCCTGCCTGAAGGTCTTGCCCAGGCCGCGGCAGGACAGGACAGGGGTGGATGATTCATTCATAACGCAGCGCCTCCGCAGGTTTCACGCGCGACGCCGCCCAGCTCGGGTACAGGGTCGCAGCAAACGCCAGCAGCACGGATACGCCGCCGATCTTGAACACGTCCGGCCAGCGCAGGTCGGATGGCACCGCGCTGATCAGGTAGATATCTTTCGACAATAACTGCACTCCCAACAGGCTTTCGATAAACGGAACGATCACATCGATGTTCAGGGCCACCAGCACGCCGCCGCCCACGCCCGCGATGGTCCCGAGGATGCCGACCAGGGCGCCCTGCACCATGAAGATCTTCATGATCGAACCCGGCGAGGCGCCCAGCGTGCGCAGGATGGCAATGTCGGCCTGCTTGTCGGTCACCGTCATCACCAGGGTCGACACCAGGTTGAAGGCGGCCACCGCGATGATCAGGGTGAGGATAATGAACATCATCTTCTTTTCGGTCTGTACGGCCGCGAACCAGTTGGCATTCAGTTTCGACCAGTCGCGCATCTCGAGTTGGCCCGGCATGGACTTCTCCAGTTCCGCGGCCACCAGCGGGGCGTCGTGCATGTCGTCGACGCGCAGGCGCAGGCCCATCGGGGCCGGCAGGCGCTCCATGCGCTGGGCGTCCTCGACATGGATGAAGGACAGCGCGGCGTCGAAGTCCATGTGGCCGGCTTCGAAGATGCCGGACACGGTGAAGCTGCGGCTGCGCGGCAGCAGGCCGGCCGGCGTGACCTGGCCCTTGGCCAGCAGCATGGTCACCTTGTCGCCGACGCCGACGTCCAAGGCCCGCGCCAGCGCATAACCCAGCACGATGTTGAACGCGCCCGGCTCGAGCGAGGCCAGGCTGCCCTGGCGGATCTGCCTGGCGATGTCGGACACCTTCGGTTCCTCGCCGGGCAGCACGCCGCGGATCACCGAAGGGCGCATCACGCCCGCGCCCACCAGCATGCCCTGGGTCTCCACGAAAGGCGCCACCCCGCGTACCGCCGGGTGCTTCATGGCCTCCTGCCCGGCGGCGCGCCAGTCGGCCATGCTGCCGCTGTCGTCGAACACCTCGATGTGGGCCAGCACCGACAGCATGCGGTCCGTGACTTCCTTCTGGAAGCCGTTCATCACGGACAGCACGATGATCAGGGCAGCCACGCCCAGCGCGATGCCGGAAACGGAGATCAGGGAGATGAAGGAGATAAAGCTGTTGCGGCCGCTGCGCTTGCCGGCGCGCGTGTAGCGCAGGCCGACCAGCCATTCATAGGGCAGATTCTGGGTGAGTCTCATGGTCTCCGTCGTTGTTGCGCGAGCCCGCAGTGTGCCATGGGAGGCGCGGCCGTGGCGGTAAGTAAGGTGTAAATAAGTTCATTGCATTAAAAAAGGTATCACTCGTAGCGCAGGGCTTCGGCCGGCTTCACGCGCGACGCCGACCAGCTCGGGTACAGGGTCGCCACGAAGGCCAGCAGCACCGCCACGCCGCCGATCCAGCCGACGTCGCCCCAGCGCAGCTCGGATGGCATCTCGCTGATCAGGTAGACCTCCTGTGACAGGAACTGCACCCCGAAGCTGCGCTCGATGAAGGGCACGATGACGTCGATGTTGAGCGCGACCGCCACCCCCAGGCTCACGCCCAGCACGGCGCCGAGCACGCCCACCAGCGTGCCCTGCACCATGAAGATGGTCATGACCGAACGCGGCGAGGCGCCCAGGGTGCGCAGGATGGCGATGTCGGACTGCTTGTCGCGCACCGTCATCACCAGCGTGGACACCAGGTTGAACGCCGCCACGGCCACGATCATGGTGAGGATGATGAACATCATGCGCTTCTGCGACTGGACGGCGGCGAACCAGATCGCGTTGACCTTCGACCAGTCGCGGATGAACAGTTCGCCCGTCATGCTGCGCTGGAGCTCGGCGGCCACGCGCGGCGCCGCCTGCATGTCGGCCAGGCGAAGGCGGATGCCGGCGGGCGCGGCGACGCCGGCCAGGTCCTGGGTGTCCTCGATGTTGGCGAAGGCCAGCGCGGAATCGAATTCGAAGTGGCCCGCTTCGAAGATCGCGGCCACGGTCAGCGGCCGGGTGCGCGGCAGCGTGTTCGACGATGGGGCAGCGGCGCCCTGCCCGCCTTCGGCTGCGGGACTGGAGGCCATCAGCAGCGTCACCCGGTCGCCCACGGCGACGTCGAGCGACCTGGCGAGCGCGCGGCCGATCACGATGTTGTACGAGCCCGGCCGCAGTGCCTCGAAGCGGCCTTCGCGCATGTGCCTGACCACGTCGGACACCTGGGGCTCCCGGGCCGGGTCGACGCCGCGCAGCAGCACCGGTTTCATCACGCCCTCGCTGAGCAGCATGGCCTGGGCCTCGGCGAAGGGGGCCACGGCGCGCACCGCCGGATTGCGCAGCGCTTCCTCGCTGGCCGCGCGCCAGCCGGGCATCTCGCCGCGCGTATCGAAGACCTCGACGTGCGCCAGCACCGACAGCATGCGCGCGGTGACTTCCTTCTGGAAGCCGTTCATCACCGACAGCACCACGATCAGCGCGGCCACGCCGAGCGCGATGCCAGCCACCGAGGCCATCGAGATAAAGGAAATGAAACTGTTGCGCCCGCTGCGCTTGCCGGCGCGGGTGTAACGCAGGCCGACCTGCCATTCGTAGGGCAGCTTGTGGGTGAGACTCATGAAATCAGGATCGCGACGTTAATGACGTTATTGGTTTGCCAACCCGACAGTTTGCCAGACATCGGCGCTTCATGGCGCAAAAGAAAGCAGTTCGCGTGCGGCAGGTGGCGAACACGGCCGCGGCACGGCCGCAGCACGACCGTTCGCGCACCCCGTATTTGCCCTAGAATAGCGGTATGTCGCACATTACGCTCGTCCTGCCCCACCTGCTGGCGCCTCCCGAATTCGCGCCCGACCTGGTGCGCGCCCTGCAGACCCCGGCGCTGGCCTCTCTGCTCACCCGCACCAGCGCGCATGCACGCCGCACCGGCGCGCAGCTCGGCGATACAGCACGCGCGCTGCCGCACGAGGGGTGGCTGGCGCGCACGCTCGGGCTGGCCCCCGGCGGGCAGCCGGCCTTTGCCGCCGCCGCCATGCGCGGTTTCGGTCTCGACCCGGCGGACGGCGCCTGGTTCATCGTCAACCCGGCCCACATCCAGATCGCGCGCAGCCATTCGATGATGGCCGACCTGCGCCACCTGGACCTGGGCGAAGACGACAGCCGGGCCCTGTACGACGCGGCGCGCCCGCTGTGCGAAGACATCAATCATCCCCTGCTGTACGGCGACGCCCAGACCTGGTTCCTGCGCGCCGACGACTGGCTTGAGGTCGATACCGCCACGCCGGATACCGTCACCGGCATGGACCTGACCGACTTCATCCCGCGCGGCAAGCCCGCGCTGCCCTTGCGGCGCCTGCAGAACGAAGTGCAGATGCTGTGGCATGCGCACCCGGTGAATGCCGCCCGCGAGGCGCGCCGCCTGCCGGTGGTGAACTCGTTCTGGCTGTGGGGCGCCGCCTCCGGCCCGGGGCGGGCAGCCGGCCGGCTGGTCGGGATCCATGTGCCGGGCTGGATGCGCGGCTTGTCCAGCCACTGCCTGGACAGCCTGGACAGCCTCGATAAAGCACTGGCGCAGGACGGCACCGTCATCGTCGGCCTGCTGGCCGAGGCCGCGATCGCCAACGACTGGGGCAGCTGGGTGCAGGCGGTCCAGCACCTGGAAGAGAAGCTGTTCGCGCCGCTGCATGCGGCGCTGCTGGAGGGCCGCGTCAAGCGCCTGCGCCTGGTGCTGAGCAACCGCGACACCCTTGCCGAATTCACCACGACCGCGATAGCGCAGCGCACTTTCTGGCGCCGCCCGAACCTGGAACGACTGACTTGAGCATCACGAATCACACCACGACGCGCAGCAATACGCGCAGCAATACGCGCAGCCAAACCCGCATCACCACGCGGCCCTGCCCGTTCCGCAGCTCCGAGATGCTGCGCCAGGGCGGGATCCACCCGGTGCTGGCGCGCATCTATGCGGCGCGCGGCCTGTCCGACCCGCGCGAGCTGTCGAGCGAACTGGCGGCCCTGGTGCCGCCGAACGCGCTGCGCCACATCGAGGCCGCGGCGAGCTTCCTGGCCGACGCTGTCGCGGCAGGCAAGCGCATGACCATCGTGGCCGACTACGACTGCGACGGCGCCACCGCCTGCGCGGTCGCCCTGCGCGGCCTGCGCATGATGGGAGCGAACGTCGACTACATCGTGCCGAACCGCTTCGAATACGGCTACGGCCTGACGCCGGAGATCGTCGCGCTCACCGCGCGCGAGAAAGCGCCCGACATCATCATCACGGTCGACAACGGCATCGCCAGTATCGACGGCGTCGAGGAGGCCAACCGGCGCGGCATCGAAGTAGTGGTGACGGACCACCACCTGCCGGGCGACGCCCTGCCCCCGGCGCGCGTGATCGTCAACCCGAACCAGCCCGAGTGCGGCTTCCCCAGCAAGCACCTGGCCGGCGTGGGCGTGGTGTTCTACGTGCTGCTGGCGCTGCGCGCCGAGATGCGCAAGCGCGGCGTGTTCGACGCACAGGGCCAGCCCAAGCTCGACAGCCTGCTGGACCTGGTGGCGCTGGGCACCGTCGCCGACGTCGTCAAACTCGACTGCAACAACCGCATCCTGGTGGCCCAGGGCATCAGGCGCATGCGCGCGGGCCGCATGCACGCCGGCGTGGCCGCGCTGTTCCGCGTGGCAGGGCGCGAAGCGCGCTGCGCCTCGCCCTTCGACCTGGGCTTTGCGCTGGGCCCGCGCCTGAACGCCGCCGGCCGCCTGGAAGACATGTCGCTCGGAATCGAATGCCTGGTCACCGACGACGTCGGCCGCGCCTGGGCCATCGCCCAGCAGCTCAACGAGATCAACCTGAAGCGCCGCGAGATCGAGGCCGAGATGCAGGACACCGCCCTGCTGCACCTGGACAGTTTCGAACCCTCGGGCGCGAGCACGATCAGCGTGTTCGACGCCGGCTGGCACCAGGGCGTGATCGGCATCGTCGCGTCGCGCCTGAAGGAAAAATTCTACCGGCCGACGATCACCTTCGCCCCCGCCAGCGAGGGCTGGATCAAGGGTTCCGGCCGCTCGATCCCGGGCTTTCACCTGCGCGATGCGCTCGACCTGGTGTCCAAGCGCGTGCCCGGCCTGATCGACAAGTTCGGCGGCCACGCGATGGCGGCCGGCCTGACGCTGCGCGCGGACCACTTCGACAGCTTCCAGCAGGCTTTCGAGGCCGTCGGGCGCGCCTGGCTGACCGAGGCGCAGCTGGAGCGCATCGTCGAAACCGACGGACCGCTCGAGGACGAGTTCTACTCGACCCAGTTCATCGAGGAGATGGATGGCCAGGTGTGGGGCCAGGGCTTCGCGCCGCCGGTGTTCTGCGACGAGTTCCGGGTGGTCAGCCAGCGCATCCTGAAGGAGCGCCACCTCAAGCTGCTGCTCGAGAAGAACGGCCGGCGTTTTGACGCGATCTGGTTCGGCCACACCGACAGCCTGCCGGAGCGGGCGCGGGTGGCGTTCAGGCTGGATGCCAACGAGTACAACGGGGTGACCAAGGTGCAGCTGCTGGTGGAGCACGCGGAACCGGCATGATGCCGGCCGGCTCGCTTATTCCAGCGCAGCCTGCCGGATCAGCGCTTCCGCGGCCGCCATGCGTGGCGCCAGCGCGGCCTCGTAGGCGGCCACCCGGCCCGGCCCCGCACGTTCGGGGCTGCCGCAATCGAAGGGCGGCTGCGGGTCGTACTCGAATCCCAGCTGCAGCATCCGGGCGGCCTCCTCGCCGCTGAGCTCCGCCACCAGCGCCAGCGCGAAATCGATCCCCGCCGTCACGCCGCCGCCCGAGATGCGGTTACGGTCGCGCACGATGCGCTCGGCCACCGGAATGGCGCCGAAGCGCGGCAGGTGCTGCCGCCACGCCCAGTGGCAGGCCGACCGGTAGCCGCGCAGCAGGCCGGCCGCGCCCAGCAGCAG
Source organism: Telluria sp. ZB4P34 (assembly GCF_059686055.1). Taxonomy (NCBI): domain Bacteria; kingdom Pseudomonadati; phylum Pseudomonadota; class Betaproteobacteria; order Burkholderiales; family Oxalobacteraceae; genus Telluria; species Telluria sp. ZB4P34. Next base: position 389,027 of record NZ_JCASIF010000004.1, read on the forward strand.
GGAGCCGTTGCAGACGGACGTTACGTAACGCGCACCCGCCGCCTGCCGCCGCAGGAAGGCCAGGGTGTCGCCGTCGCCCAACAGCTGCGTCACGCCGAAGCCTCCGGGTACGCACAGCACGTCGAGCTGCGGGCAATCGGCGAACACGGTGGTCGGATTGATGCTGAAGCCGGCATCGGTCGTCACCGGCGCCGCGTCCTTCCAGACCAGATGCAGGCTGGCGCCCGGCATGCGGCTCAAGAACTGGGCCGGACCGGTGAGGTCCAGCTGGGTTACCTGGGGAAACAGCAAAAAACCGATTCGGCATTGCTCGCTCACGGTGTACTCCTCGGTGTGGGGGAACGGTCATGCTAAGAGAGCGGGGCTTGTCAGGAATGACAGTGTGCGGTTAAATCCTGCCAATGCCCCTAATTCGCCATATTGCGCTGATCGCCTTCGACGGCGTCCAGGTTCTGGACGTGACCGGTCCGGCGAGCGTGTTCGCGGCCGCCAATGACGCGGCGGGACGCGCATGCTACCGCGTCCACATCCTGTCGCCCGGCGGCGGCGCGATCACGGCCGGCAGCGGCGTGCGCCTGCTGACCGACGCCGCACAGGCTGCCGGCACGGCGCCCTTCGATACCGTCCTCGTCGGCGGAGGCAATAAACGCGGATTGCAGGCAGTGGCGGCAAACGCCGCATTCGGCCGTTGGATGGCGCATGCCTGCGCCGGGGCGCGCCGCTACGGCTCAGTGTGCACCGGCGTCTTCGTGCTGGCGCATTTCGGCCTGGTCGTCGGTGAGCGCGTCGCTACGCACTGGGAAGGCAGCGCACTGCTGGCCCGTGCCTATCCGGGCCTGTGCGTGGACGCGGATGCGCTCTACGTCGAGGACGGACGGGTGTGGACCTCGGCAGGGGTGACGACGGGCATCGACATGTGCCTGGCGATGGTGGCGCGCGACCTCGGCGAGGCGGTCGCGCACGCGGTCGCCAAAACCCTGGTGGTGTATGCGCGGCGCCCCGGCTACCAGTCGCAATTCAGCGCGGTGCTGGACGCGCAGGCCGGGTCCGCGGGACAGTTTGCCGGACTGGTCGACTGGATCGGCGAGCGCCTGGACGGTGCACTCGATGTGGCGCTGCTGGCCGACCGCGCCGGCATGTCGCCGCGCAGCTTTCACCGGAAGTTCACGCAGGCGACCGGACAGACGCCTGCGCGCTTCATCGAGACCATGCGCCTCGACCGCGCCCGCGTGCTGCTGCCTGGGCCCGCCTCGCTCAAGGAAATCGCCGCCAGGACCGGCTATGCGAGTCCGGGGCAGCTATCGAAGGCCTTCGTGCGCCGCTTCGGCCTGAGCCCGGCCCTGTTTCGCGGCATGCACGGCGCTGGCGACAGCGGCCCAGCCGGGAGCTAGTTCTTGCGCGGCGGCGGCGGCCCGAAATCCGAACCGCGGTCGAACACCACTTCCCACTGCCCCGGCGCCTTCAGGCGCCAGATCGAATTGAAGCGGCCGATGCGCTGCCCCGCCGCGTTGTAGATCGGCCCGCCGCTATAGGCCAGCGTGCCCGAGGCCACCACTTCGACCTCCTCCGGCTCCCAGGAAAACGGCGCCTGCGGCTTGTCGTAGAACTGGCGCCAGCCTTTGGCAATCGCGGCCTTGCCGCGCAAGGGACCTTCGGCGGCGAAGAAAATGGCTTCGTCCGCGATCAAGCGCTTGAAACCCTCGAAATCGCGCGCCTTCATGGTCGCGGCGAAAGCACGCTCGGCCTCGAAGACCTCGCGCTTGAGATCGGCATTGGCATCGCGCGCGCAGGCGCCCGGGCTCACGGCTGCGGCGGCGAGCGTCAGGGCTGCAGCAAGAGCGGAAAGCGAACGCAGGCGCATCGGTGTACCTCCTCAAGCATTTTCTGTATGGCAATACCGACGATTCTGTCATGGGTCCACACCACTGACAACCGGTAGTTGCCAATATTCCGGAATCGGAGTATAACCACTCCAAATACGGAGAACATCATGAGCCTTGCCTACTCCTACCCGAAAAGCCGCTTCGAGCCGGCCACCCTGGTGGACCTGAATTCGCGGGCCGAGCGCGAGCGCCTGTCACGCTCGGCCCTGCTGGGCTTCTTCAAGCTGGCGGCTGTCTGGCGCGTGCGTGACGAAGAGGCGCGTGAACTGCTGGGCGGCCTGTCCTCGTCCTCGTATTACGACTGGAAGAAGCAGCCCGACCGGGTGCTCGAGGTCGACCGCATCACGCGCGTGTCCTACCTGCTGGGCATCTACAAGGCCCTGCACATCCTGTATGGCGACAAGCTGGCCGATGAATGGGTCCACCTTCCCAACACCAACCCGGTGTTCGCCGGCCGCACCCCGCTCGCCTATATGCTGGCGGGCGGCCTGATCGCCATGCAGACGGTGCGCAAGCTGCTCGATGCGCGCCGCGGAGGTCTCTGATCTTGCCGCTGCTGCACAAACTCACCCAGCTGCGCCAGTACGACACCTGCCGCCTGATACCCTCGCGCTTCGCCGACGTCGAGGATTCCGTCCTCGCGCCGCTGGCCGAGAGCGACGCCGTGCTGCGCGACCTGTTCGACCTCGACAACGCCACCAACGAACGCCTGCGCGGCGAATCCGGGCTGCTGCCGGGGATCGGGGTGGACGAACTGGTGTTCGGCGTGCCGAACTTCCGCATCATCAACGCTGCCTTCACCTATGCGCGCCCGGAGGGCAGCCGCTTCAACGACGGCGAGCGCGGCGCCTGGTACTGCGCCTTCGAGGCCGAGACGGCGCTCAGCGAGGTCATCTTCCACAAGACGGTCGAGTACAGCGAGATCCGGCGCTTCGACGACAGCGTGAGCTACCAGCTGTTGCTGGCCGACTTCAGCGCGGGTTTCCACGACCTGCGCGGCGTCGAGGCGCAGCGCGACTGCCTCGATCCAGACAGCTACATCGCCTCGCAGGCGCTGGCCGCCGCCCTGCTCGAGCGCGGCTCGATGGGCATCATCTACCCGAGCGTGCGCGCTCCGAACGGCACCAACCTGGCGTGCTTCCGCCCCGCACTGGTGGGCAATGTGCGCAAGGCGCAGACCTATCGGTTAACATGGGCGGGCTCGCCGCAGCCTGCGGTCGAGACCATTCAGTGCGATCGAAGCGTATGAAAACGAATCCCGAGAAAGACCTGGAGCTGCACGACAAGATCAACCGCGAGACCGGCCGCGTCAAATGGAGCGAGCTGTCGCGCCATTTCGCCAGCGGCTCGGTGATCTACGTGAGCGAGGAGCTGGACCTGATCGATGTGGCGCTGCGCGTGGCGCACGACGACAAGGACAGCATCATGAAGTGGATGAACGACGGCGCGCTTGCCAAGGTCAGCGACCTGCAGGCCCAAACCTGGACTGCAGCCGATGCGACGCTGTGGGCATCGGTGGTGAGTCCCTTCGTGCTGGTGCAGCCGGAGAAGAAGCAGCTGCATTAAGCGGAGCTATTGGCAGCGCTGCCAAGCTTGGATCCCCTCCCGCGCAGGCCGAAATAGCGCCACTGGCGTTATTTCGGCCAAGTTCGCAGCAACTACCTAGCGCTTCCCCTCCGCACGGTGCGTCAGCGCATGCGCTGCCCGCCGCATGTACTGCGCCGCCTTTTCCGGATCCGTTTCCAGCATCCCCAGCTGCTGCCAGGCTTCCGGATAATCCAGCTGCGCCGCCGCTTCCAGCCAGCGCCGGGCAGCCGCCTCGTCCTTCGGCACGCCCGCGCCCTCGAGCAGCATGGTCGCCAGCAGGAACATCGCTTCCGGCATCCCGCGCGCCGCGGCCACGCCCAGCCAGTGCGCCGCCAGCGGCGCATTGCCGCTCTCGCGGTGGGCAAGCGCGCGCTGGAAGGCGAGGTCGGCTTCGTCGCCGTGCTGGGCCAGCGCCGGCAGGGCCAGCATAGTCAGGGCCAGGACGGCCGCCAGCAGGCGCTTCATTGCGACAGGTCGATCGCGTACAGGGCGGTGCCCTTGCCACGGCCGTCGTCGGCTGCGATCTGGCTGACGTTGTGCAGACCGGCATCGATGGCCAGCGCCGCCATGCCGGGCGCGGAGGAAAACACCACCGGCCCGGCCGTCTTGACCGGCGTGAAGCGCCAGCTGCGTGCCGAGCCGTTGGCGGCCCGGGTCAGCCCCTTCGCCTCGCGCACATAGGCGATCAGGACGTCGCGGTTGTTGTCGGGCGACGCGATCACGGTCTTGCTGCCGTCCAGGCCCGGGAAGTGGCCGCCGCCGCTGGCGCGGTAGTTGTTGGTCGCGACCAGGAATTCCTGCGCGTCCGCCACCGGCTTGCCGCGCCACGCCAGCTTTCGGATGCGCTCGCCCGGCGCCCGGGTGACGTCGATCTCGTAGGACACCTCGGGCGCGGTGACCGTGTCGAAGTTGTAGCTGGCCACGGCCAGGTTGACCAGCGCCTGCGGCTCAGTCCTGGCCGGATCGATCGTATGGAAGCGCTGCGCCGTCTTTTCCAGCCAGGCCTTCAGCTGGGCGCCGTTCACCTTCACCGCATACAGGGCGTTCGGGTACAGGTAGAGGTCGGCCGCATTGTTCAGGGCCAGGTCGCCCGCCTTGACATCCGTGTAGTCGGCCGGACCGGCGATGCCGCTCTTGAAGGGCGCCGTCACCGACACCACCGGCAAATCCTTATATTGCGGCAGGTTGGCCGCGACGTACTTGCGCACGTAGTCGGCCTGCGCCTGGTTGATCACCTGCAGGGCCGAGACGTCGCCCACATCCGCAAAATAGCTCGACATGCGGAAGTCGGTCTTGCCCACCGGCGTCTTGACGTAGCGGATGGTCGCTTCGTGCTCTTCCTGCACCAGCGCCATGACGGCCGGGTCGGCATCCACGAAGGCCTTGGCGCCGGTCTGCGCGGCGCGCGCCTCGACGCGGGTCTTGTCCTTTTCTACCTGCCAGCGCTTGCCGTCGTGCCGCAAGTGCAGCGCGATCACGCCGAGGTGCTTGCCCCACAGGTTCGCCATTACGGTCGGCACCCCGTGCACCAGGCCCCGGGCCTTGTCCACGCCCGGCAAGTTGAACTGCGCGGCGGTGCTGTCGGCGCTCGGGAACAGCTGGTGCGAATGGCCCAGCAGCATGGCGTCGATCCCCGGTACTTGCGCCAGGTACCAGTTCGCGTTCTCCATCGTCGGCGTGTACGGGCTGGCGTCGAGGCCGCCGTGCGAGATCGCGATGACCAGGTCGGCCCCTTTGCGGCGCATCTCCGGCACATAGCGTTCGGCGGCCTCGCGCACGCCTTGGGTATAGACGCGACCCTCGAGCCAGCGCTTGTCCCATTCCATGATGGTCGGCGGGGCGAAACCGATGATCCCCACGCGCACGATTGCCCGCACCGGCTTGCCGGCGGCATCGACCGCCGCAACCTGCTTGTCGATGATCGCATAGGGGCTGAACAGCGGCTTTTTGGTACTGGCGCTGTAGACGTTGGCCAGCACCATCGGGAAGGCCGGGCCGGCGCAGCGCCTGGGCTGGTCGACGCCGGCCACCTTGAAGCGGCTGCCGGTCACCTGGCTCAAAAAGGCCAGGCCATAATTGAATTCATGGTTGCCGACGCCTGCGCCGTCGTACTTCAGCGCATTCATGACCTTGTAGATGCCCAGGGTCTGGTCGCAGCGCAGCGGCTCGACCTGGGCCTGGTAGTCGGCCAGCGCCGTGCCCTGGATGGTATCGCCGTTGTCGAGCAGCAGCGTGTTCGCGAATTCCTTGCGGGCCTGGTGGATGAGCGTGGCGGTACGGTCCATGCCGTGCGACGGTTCGGGCGCCAGCTTGTAATAGTCGTAGCCGACCACGTTGGCGTGCAGGTCGGTGGTTTCCAGCACGGCCAGGGTGGTGGTGGCGCCAGCCTTGGCGGGTTTGGCCGCGGCGCCGGGGACGCAGACCAGCATCGACAGTAGCGCGATGGAAAATTTACAAGAAAAGCGAAGGGACATGATGAATCCATAGGTCAGAACCGGGCGATGATAAGGCAGCAAGAAGGCAGGAAGCAAGCAAACAGGCGCCGCCGGCCGATTCCTGATACGCCTTCGGGTATAATCTAGGGTTCGATTCAACCTATCAAGAGACTGCCGAGACCATGGAAGCTGAACGCATCAATGCCATTTCCGCCCTGCTGAACGACCTGACCAGCCGTGAAGCCGAACTTCGGAGGTATCTTTGACTTCGATCGCAAGTCGGAGAAACTAGAACAGGTCAACCAGGAACTCGAAGACCCGACCGTCTGGAACGACCAGAAGCGGGCCCAGGACCTTGGCAAGGAAAAGAAGGCGCTGGAGGCCGTCGTGCTGACGCTCGAGAAAGCCAGGGCCGACCTGGCTGACGCCAGCGACCTGTTCGAGATGGCAAAGGAGGAAGGCGACCACGACACGCTTGAATCGATCGGCGGCGATGCCGAAGCGATCCAGAAGATCATCGAGTCGATGGAATTCCGCCGCATGTTCAGCAACCCGATGGACCACGCGAACTGCTTCATCGACATCCAGGCCGGCGCCGGCGGCACCGAAGCCCAGGACTGGGCCTCGATGCTGCTGCGCCAGTACCTGCGCTATTGCGAACGCAAGGGTTTCAAGGCCGAGATCCTGGAGCAGTCCGAAGGCGAGGTCGCGGGCATCAAGACCGCAACCATCAAGGTCGACGGCGAATACGCCTACGGCCACCTGCGCACCGAGACCGGCGTGCACCGCCTGGTGCGCAAGTCGCCGTTCGACTCGGCCAACGGCCGCCATACCTCGTTCACCTCGCTGTTCGTGTATCCGGAAGTGGACGATTCGATCGAGATCGAGATCAACCCGGCCGATGTGCGCATCGACACCTACCGCGCATCGGGCGCGGGCGGTCAGCACATCAACAAGACCGACTCCGCGGTGCGCCTGACGCACGGCCCGTCGGGCATCGTGGTGCAGTGCCAGAACGACCGCTCGCAGCACCGCAACAAGGCCGAGGCCTGGGACATGCTGCGCGCCAAGCTGTACGAGCTGGAACTGCGTAACCGCATGAGCGAGCAGCAGAAGCTGGAAGACTCCAAGACCGACGTCGGCTGGGGCCACCAGATCCGTTCCTACGTGCTGGACCAGTCGCGCATCAAGGACCTGCGCACCGGTTTTGAAACCGGCAACACCAAGAACGTGCTGGACGGCGACCTGGACGATTTCATCTCCGCTTCGCTCAAGCAGGGCGTATAAATGACGAACGCGACACGCGCCTTCGTGTTCGACATGGACGGCACCATCGTCGACAACATGGCCTTCCACACCGACTCGTGGCTGCGTTTCTTCGAGCGCCGCGGCCAGGTGCTCGATGCGGACGACTTCTTCCGCGCGACCGCCGGCCGCCAGGGACGCGAAATCATGCGCACCTACCTGGGTGAGCACCTGACGGACGACGAACTCGCCCTGCTCGACCACGAAAAGGAATCGGTCTACCGCGAGCTGTACGCGCCGTACCGCAAGGCGGTCGACGGCTTCGACGCGCTGGTGACGCTGGCCAGGGCGAACGGCGTCAAGCTGGCCGTCGGCACCGCCGCGCCGCCCGCCAACGTCGCATTCACCCTCGACGGCCTCGACCTGCGCCGCCATTTCGATGCGATCGTCGGCGCGACGGATGTTGCGCGCGGCAAGCCGCACCCCGACGTGTTCCTGAAAGCGGCCGCGTTGTGCGGCGCGGCGCCCGAGCACTGCATCGTGTTCGAAGACGCGCCGCTCGGCGTGGAAGCGGCGCGCCGCGCCGGCATGCGCTGCGTCGTGTTGACGACCACCCTGCCCGCGTCCAGCTTCGAAGGCTTCGATAACGTCATCGCCGTCGTACGCGACTTCACCGAACTCAAGGCCGAACTGCTGTTCGCCTGACACTAACAAGACCCCAATCCAATCATGACTACGGAAAACCAAGACCAGTCGCCCGTCGTGGCGCTCGACGAGAACAAGATCATGGCCGAGCGCCGCGCCAAGCTGGCCGCGCTGCGCCAGCAGGGCAATCCCTTCCCGAACGACTTCGTCCCCCAGGACAAGGCCGCCGACCTGGTCGAAACGTACAAGGGCAAGACCCGCGAAGAACTGGAAGCCGAACCCGTGAACGTGGTGATGGCCGGCCGCATGATGCTGCGCCGCGAAGCCGGCAAGAAGGCCGCGTTCGCAACCCTGCAGGACAGCTCGGGCCCGTCCGCATCGGGCCGCATCCAGATCTACGTCACCCTGGATTCCGCCGGCGAGGAAGCCATGGACGCCCTGCGTTCCTACGACCTGGGCGACATCCTGGGGGTCGAAGGCACGCTGTTCAAGACCAAGGTCGATGAGCTGACCGTCAAGGTGACCAGGCTGCGCCTCATCGCCAAGGCGCTGCGCCCGCTGCCGGACAAGTTCCACGGCCTGGCCGACCAGGAAACGAAGTACCGCCAGCGCTACGTCGACCTGATCATGAACGAAGACACGCGCCGCACCTTCAAGGCGCGTACCGCCGCGATGTCGTCGATGCGCCGCTTCATGGAAAAGCACGGCTTCATGGAAGTCGAGACCCCGATGCTGCACCCGATCCCGGGCGGCGCCGCGGCCAAGCCCTTCGTCACCCACCACAACGCGCTGGACATGGAAATGTATCTGCGCATCGCGCCTGAGCTCTACCTGAAGCGCCTGGTGGTGGGCGGCTTCGAGCGCGTGTTCGAGATCAACCGCAACTTCCGCAACGAAGGCGTGTCGGTCCGCCACAACCCTGAATTCACGATGATGGAATTCTATGCGGCCTACACCGACTACAAGTGGATCATGGACTTCACCGAGCAGGTGATCCGCCAGGCCGCGATCGATTCGAACGGCAGCGCCGTGCTCACCTACGGCGGCCGCGAACTCGACCTGTCCAGGCCTTTCCAGCGCCTGACCATCGTCGAAGCGATCGACAAGTACGCGCCGGGCTATACCCCTGAGCAGCTGGGTTCGATGGATTTCCTGAAGCAGGAACTGCTGAAGTTCGGCGTCAAGCCCTTCGCCACCGCCGGCCTGGGCGCGCTGCAGCTGGCGCTGTTCGAGGAGACCGCCGAAGCCCTGCTGTGGGAGCCGACCTTCATCATCGACTATCCGGTCGAGGTGTCGCCGCTGGCCCGCGCCTCGGACAGCCGCGAGGGCATCACCGAGCGCTTCGAGCTGTTCATGGTGGGCCGCGAGATCGCCAACGGCTTCTCGGAGCTGAACGATCCGGAAGACCAGGCCGCGCGCTTCCTGTCCCAGGTGGCCGCCAAGGATGCCGGCGACGACGAAGCGATGTTCTACGACGCCGACTACATCCGCGCACTGGAATACGGCATGCCGCCAGCCGGCGGCTGCGGCATCGGCATCGACCGCCTGATGATGCTGATCACCGACTCGCCGAACATCCGCGACGTGCTGCTGTTCCCGCACCTGCGCAAGGAAGATTGAGCGTTCCCACGTTCGTGAAAAAAGCGGCCTTGGCCGCTTTTTTTTGTAGGGTGGGCGGGTCTCCCGCCCACGCGGTGATAGCTTGCAGGTTCAAACCACGGCACGCCGATCTCGTTGGTAGTTGAACGCGTGGGCGGAGAATCCGCCCACCCTGTTAGAGCAAAGTTGTAATGTCCGGATCTAGCAAAGTTGAAATGTCCGCTTTTGCTAGATAGCTCATGCTGTCGACTCCGAATCGTTTGGAGTCCAGTGTGAGCAAGTCCGGGAGCATTACGATGCAAGAGCTAGAGCGCGCCAAGGTGCTCGAGGCGTACGCCAAAGGCGAGATC